>CABZDR010000001.1:485000-605495 GCA_902524535.1 uncultured Pelagibacteraceae bacterium | reverse complement strand
ATAATAACGGTCCAATCAGCAAAATAAGACTGTGGCGCCTGATCGCTAAAAGGCATTTGAAAAACAAAATATTCATAGAGAATTTTTGGATAGATTAAGAAGAGAATAATTATTGTAAAAAATAAAACTAAAATATTTGTTTTCAAATTTGTTATCATTGTAAAATATGAATAAATTAGGACTAATTTATCAAAAAAACATGCTAAATTTTCTATCAATTTAAGTGTATAGATGGACTAATTTTACATAAAAATGATAGAATCTGATGAGTTTGTTAAAAAAAATTCTTGTTGTTTTTTTCCTTTTATTTCAAATCTCTAGCTCATTTGCAGAGATGGTGACTTTCAACCAAAGGGTAACTGTAAACGAAGTAGGTGAGACCGATAAAGGAGGAACTGGTTCAGATGATGCAGATTGGGGAATAGCAGCTGGTATTGAATTTAATCCTGATGGAACAAAAATGTTTGTCAGTTTTTCACAAAATTTTGACGGTACTGGAGAAATAGATCCTTTAATTATTAATACATACAATTTGTCTATTCCTTATGATATCTCAACATCGACTTATGCAGGTGACGGTCAAAGATGTACATTTGATCGAGATGTTGGACAATTAACTAATCACAGATTATACGACCTAGAAATATCTAATGACGGAATGAAAATGTTAGCGGTTACTAGAAATGCAAAAGCTAATGCAGACGATGACCATGCATATGTACTTAGTTTAACTTCGCCTTACGATATATCATCTTGTCAAAGAAGTTCCACAACTACGGACATAGATAGTGACGCCTTTTTACTTGGAAGTAATGCGGGAAGAACGAGTAATTTAAGTAAAAATCGATTAGAAGGTATAGAGATAAATGAAGATGGAAGTAAATTATTTTTACTTTTTATGGATAATACCGCAAGTGATGATGTAGGAGGAAGAATTTATGAATTTAATCTTTCAACTCCATTTGACTTATCATCATCATCAATGTCATTGGTTCTGAATGCGGGAATTATATTAAGTGAAGATACATCTACTGGTGCACACGGCCCAGCCTCAATGAGATTTAGTGCTAATGGAAAAAGACTATTTGTCACTAGTCATGCTCCTGGAGGCACAAAGAGAGTTACTCAAATTTCTTTAACTAATGCATATGATACATCGTCATTTGTGATTGACGGAAATTATGATTTAAGCAACGCATCATACAATAACTCGCAGCCAAGAGGTATCGCGTTTAATTCAAGTGGACTAAAAATGTATCTTACTAAAGATAGAAGTGGTAATCCTAATGCTGGATTAGATCAAGTTTTAGAATATGATTTAGTTTGTCCTTTCAATATTATAGCAGGTAAATGTCCTTCTATTACTGAAAATAAAGATAGAACTGGAATGGCTATAGCTCAGATAGAAATTGCAAAAAGAAATATTGATCATTCGACAAACTCTGCATTAAACCGTTTAAAGTGGATTAGAAGAAATAAAGATAAACAAAATTTAACTAATTTAAATATTGACTTTAATTTTAACAATCAAAGATTAGCCTCTTTAACCGAAGTTATTAAAACATCAGCTAACAATAAGAAGACTGCAAGGAATAAAAAAGATCACGATGTGTTTTATTGGAGTGAGGGTAGTATCGCAATAGGCAGAGTTGGCGATACTAGTATTTCTTCAACTAAAAAAATCGATTCAAATAGAATTACGTTAGGAGCTGATAAATTTATTAGCAATAAAGCATTAAGAGGTTTGGCATTTAGTGTTGGAAGAAATAATGTTGATGTTGGTACCAAGGGTAGCAACCTAGATACTGATACCTATAATATTACTTATTACGATACCACTCCTATAAAAGATGATACCAAATTTTTAGATAAAATTTTTGGTTTTGGTAAATTAAATTCAGACTTATTGACTGTTTTGGATGGCAAAAAACTAACAGCAGATAGATCGGGTTATCAATTGTATGGAACCATTAGAATTAAAGATGAAATTGAAAAAAATAATTTTACTTTTATCCCATCTGGAAGATTTGACATTGGTCATACTATGTTAGGAAGTTATGAAGAGACTGGTCAAGGAGCAATTGCTGTTGATAAACAACACATTAGAACAAGAAAAATTAGAGCAGGATTAGCGGCAGTTGAAAATTTATCTAATAATCAATACACTTTTAAAAGACATGGTAAAATAGAGTATGTTGCAGATATCGAGCGTTCATCTGATTTTAAATACAATTATGTTAGCGATGGCGGCACAAAATTTAATGATAAACTATATTCTGGAGCACTACACAACATCAATGGTGAGATAGGAGTTGATATAATTTTACCAGAAAATTTTAGTATTTTTCTAATATATGAACGTAACCAAGCCCTAGGCGTTGGTCATACAGATAACTTACATATTGCTATTGGCTATTTACCTAACAAGAAGACAAATTATTCTATCTTTTTGGATGGCACTGATGATACCAAAACAAATTATGTCATTAGTAAAAATATCAATGATTTCCTTATAGACTTTAAATTAACAAGCCATTTAATGAGACCAGAGGAATACGAGGAAGCATCTTTTAATTTAAGACGTAAATTCTAGTAAAAAATTAAAGTTTTTAATTATCAACAATTTTAGTTATATTTCACCAACTAAAATTTAACGCTACTATATTATAATGTCTATACTCAAAAGAATTCTGATTATCCTTTTCTTGTCACTGCCAATCTCACATTCATTTGCAGCTATGTTTAGTTATGTTCAAGAGACGGATCTTGATGATGAAAATTTTGCTGTAGGTGATATTCGTTTTAATCCTGATGGAACTAAAATGTTTTTGTTATCACAAAACAATAAAGATGACTTTGCAGCTATATATGAATACAATTTAAGTAAACCTTTTGATATCTCTACAAAAAGTTATACCGGTGATAGTGAACGATGTATTTTAACTAACGGTGGAGATGATGATCTAAATACAAATACCGCTTTTGGTTTAGACTTTACCGATGATGGAATGAAAATATTTGTGGGTAATGGTGCTCTAAATGGTAGAGCAGATGGCGATAGAGTATACAGATTTGATTTAACTTCACCTTATGATGTTTCAACATGTTCTTTTGTGAACCAGACCTCAAATCTTGATACACTTGCTTTACAAAATGGAAGTAATGCTGGAGATAGAGAGGCTGCAATAAGAAAAAATGTACTCCGAGGTATTGAAATTAGTAATGATGGAACAAAATTATTTACAATCTTTCATGAGTTTGGGGGAACCCCAGATCAGACAAGATTATTAGAATATCAGCTTTCAACTCCTTTTGATTTAACCACCATCTCATTAGTTTTAACTGCAGGTATAGAATTACAAGCTCAAACTGCAAACCCTAAAGGACTGAGATTTAGTCCAGATGGAAAAAGACTTTGGACGGTTGATCATCAAAATGATGCAACTGGTAAAGATATAACCCAAATTTCTCTTGATGTAGCATTTTCAACTGCTTCATTTACGATAGATGGTACAGTTTCAATTTCTGCTAATAACGCTCAACCTTCAGGAATTGCATTTAGTACTAATGGCTTAAAAATGTTTGTTGGTGGTGATGATACTCGAGAAGTTGAGGAATATCATTTAGTTTGCCCTTTTAATATTATTTCAGGTAAGTGTCCCCCAATTACAGAGAATAGTGACAGAACAGGAATAGCAATGGCTCAAATAGAAATTGCCAAACGAACAATTGATCAATCAACCGATACCGCTTTAAATAGATTGAAGTGGATTAGAAGAAATAAAGATAAACAAAATTTAACTAATCTAAATATAGACTTTAATTTTGATAATCAAAGATTAGCTTCTTTAACTGAAGTTGTCCGAACTTCTGCTGTGAAAAAGAAAGAAAAAAATAAAGATGAGAAAAGAGATGTATTTTATTGGAGCGAAGGAAGTGTTGCTATTGGCAGAGTGGGAGATACCCGTATTTCATCTACTAAAGAAATTAACACCAACAGGATAACAGTTGGAGCTGATAGATTTATAGATGATAAAGCCTTAAGAGGTTTAGCGTTTAGTGTTGGAAGAAATAATGTTGATGTCGGTACCGAGGGTAGCAACGTCGATGCTGATACTTATAATCTTACCTATTACAGTACATCACCAATGAAAGATAATGAAAAATTTGTTGATACAATAATTGGTATTGGCAAAATTCACTCTGATATACTGACGGTATTAGATGGTAATGAATTAACAGCTAATCGAAGAGGAAAACAGATATTTGGAACAATTAGGATTAAAGATGAAATTAAAAAAGATAATTTTATATTCATCCCCTCTGGACGATTTGATATTGGACATACTTTGCTTGATGACTATGAAGAAGTTGGTGTTGGCGGAATTATTGTTGAGAAGCAACATGTCAGAACCAAAAATCTCAGGGCATCTCTTGCAGCGGTCGAAGATATATCAAATGACAAATATACCATGAAACGCCATGGAAAAATTGAATACCGTGCTGATATAGATCGATCATCTGATTTTAAATATAAATATAAAGGAGATGCCGGAACTTTAACCGATACATTACATGTGGGAGCTTTGCATAATATAAGTGGTGAATTGGGAATAGATATCGTCTTTCCTGATAATTATAGTATTTTTATAATATACGAAAGAGACCAAGCCATTGATTACGGACATACAGATAATTTACATATTGCAATTGGCTATTTACCAAATAAAAACACGAATTATTCTATACAACTTGATAGTATCGACAATACAAAATCAAATTATGTTATTAGTAAAAACATCAATGATTTCCTAATTGATTTTAAATTAACAAATCATTTAATGAGACCTGACGATTACGAAGAGGCATCATTTAATTTAAGCCGTAAGTTTTAATTTAAAAAAAAATATAATAAATCACCCAAGCAATTAAAGAATACTCAAGAAAGGTTTTGAATAGTAGGAGATTTTTTTCACTAAACTTCGAAATTAAAAATTTCCTTAAAAAATAAAAACCTATATGAACCAGTAATACCCCAGAAACTATCCCAATTACTGTAGACCCAATTGAAAAATTCTTATAGCCAAAATAACAAGCGGCAATTAATGTAAGCCAAGAAACTTTTGATATAAATAATTTAAAGATTAATCCAGCTTTTTTATCAAAAACTGATTGTGTTTTTATTATTGAATATGACCAAACTATTCCTGTTAAGAACGTAATATATTTTATTATCAATTGATAACCTCAATTTCATTGATGATACTCAAAATTTTTCCACCTCTAATAACTGCATTAACTCTTGCACATTCGTAATAAGCAAAAGAGGTTTCCTCGGCTATTTGTTTCATTTCTAAACACTTAGATCTATTTTTTGTTAGTAAATGCTCTTTTAATTCTGGTGGATCGCCTAAATACATCATTAAACCTATTACCTCGTCTTCCTTCTCATAATCTGCGAGTTCCTCTAATTGTGCCACTCTATCATCAACACCTATTTCAAAATTCTTAAAGGCAACAAATCCTTTATATGCAATAAAAGCTAAAGCTAAAAAAAAGACTATCTTTATCTTACTCATTTGACTCTTTAAAAATTAAACAAACTCCATTATTACAATATCTTTTACCAGTTGGCTTTGGTCCATCATCAAAAATGTGTCCGTGATGGGCTTTACAAATTTTGCAATGATATTCAGTTCTGGCATACCCAATCAAATGATCTGTTTTAGTTTCAAAAACATCAGGTAATGATTGGTAAAAAGATGGCCAACCCGATCCACTTTCATACTTTGTTTGAGAATCGAATAATTTTACTCCGCAGTTAGCACAGTGATAACTGCCTTTACGTTTCTCATTATTTAATTCACTAGAACCTGGAGGCTCTGTGCCATCTTCAAACATAACTAGTTTTTGTACTGGAGAAAGGTAAGGGTTTTTTTTATCCATGCGTCGATATTAATTCAGCACACACTTGATGTAAATAAGAGTGTAGCTCAACAAGTTTGTTAAAATCTTTATTATATCCACCCCCTAAAACACCACACAGAGGAATATTTTTTGAAAAAAAATTTTCTATAACAATTTCATCTCTACTTTTGATACCTTCATCTGAAATTTTTAATTTACCTAAACGATCATTAAAGTGAACATCAACCCCAGCAATATAAAAGACAAAATCAAATTTTTCTTTATTAAGCTGATCCAAACAACTTTTAAGTGAATTTGTATATTCTAAGTCTTCAATATTATCCTCAAGTTCAACATCAAGATCACTAATAGATTTTTTTGCAGGATAATTAGATTTTGAATGCATACTAAAAGTGAATACGCTTTTATTATTTTTGAATATATCTGAATTACCATTTCCTTGATGAACATCTAGATCTACAATTAATATTTTTTTTGCTAAATCTCTGTCTAGTAAATATTGAGCAGCAACGGCCACATCATTAAAAACACAATATCCAGCGCCGCTATCAAAAGTTGCATGATGGCTGCCGCCAGCAGTATTACAAGCCAAACGATTACTCATCGCAAGTTTTGCGGCTAAAACTGTTCCCCCTGTTGCAACTAGAGATCTTTGAACAACGCTATCAACTAGTGGAAAGCCTATTTTTTTTACACCATTTTCGTCTAATGTTTTGTTCTTTATATCTTTAATATATTTTTCTGAATGAGCTCTTTTTAAAGTTTCATCAGAACATGGATAAGGTTTATGAAATTTTTTAACTATTTTATTTTTAATCAAATAATTTGCTAGTTCACCAAACTTATTAATTGGAAATTTATGATCATCACCTATCTTAGCAAAATAATCTTCATGATTGACAACCGGAAGATCCATTTTACTCTATTACACGGATTGGTTTACCATTTACACAAGCTTCTAAAGCTTCAATCATTTGTGTGTAAAAAATACTATAATTTTCAGCTGTCACATATCCAATATGTGGTGTGAGCAATGCATTCGGTAAAAATCTTAGCTTATTATTTTCCGGTAATGGTTCTTTTTCATAAACATCTAAACCTGCACCAGCTATTTCATTAGTTGATAAGGCAACGATTAAATCATCCTCATTGACGATTGGTCCCCTTGAGGTATTTATTAAAAAAGCAGTTTTTTTCATTTTATCTAATTCTTTAATCGTAATACAATTTTTATATCTCTCGCCACCTTGTACATGGATAGATAAAAAATCAGAGTTTTTAATTAAATCATCTTTGCTACATGGAAGAACATTTAATTCTTTGCATTTATCTAAATTAAGATTTTCACTCCAAGCCATGACTTCCATACCAAAAGCTTTACCAATTTTTGCAACTTCTGTACCCACTCTTCCAAGACCAATAAGACCAAGAATTTTTCCTTTAAGCTCAACACCTAAAGTTGTTTGCCAGTAACCTTGATACATATTATCAATTTCCTCTTTAAAATTTCTTGCTAAACCCAAAATTAACGACCAAGTAAGCTCAGGTGTTGGATTTATATTCATCTCAGTACCACAAACAATTATTTTCCTCTTTTTTGCAGTTTCTAGATCTATTGATCTATTTCTTAAACCACTGGTAATGACAAATTTTAATTTTGTTAAATTATCTATTAAATTTTTAGTAATCGGTGTTCTTTCTCTCATAATTAATAATGCTTCAAAATCCGATAATTGCTCTATAGCATCAGCCTCATCTGCAAAGGCCTCACTAAAAATTTTAAACTCATATTTTCCAGATAGCTTCTCAATATCTACAAATTGTTGAGATACATTTTGATAATCATCTAATATTGCAACTTTAAGCATAAACTTTTCTATTAGATAAATAAATCCCAGACAATATAAAAATAGCTCCTACAAAATGATAAAGTTCAAATTTTTCTTTGAAAATAATAATTGCCATGACAGCGCTGAATAAAGGCATTAATTGAATAAACATAGATGCTCGATTTGGTCCAATTATTTCAATTCCTTTTTGCCAAAAATAATAGGCAGCTATGGCTGGAAAAATTGCTACATATATAAGTATCAAAATAAAGTTTTTATCCAAACTTAATTCTAAACCAATTGATTTTTCATAAAAAAATTGAGGAATTAAAAAAAGTATACCTACTGAGACCATTAATTGTATTAAAGTAAATTGTGATAACTTGAAGTTATTTTTTTTAAGTAAAGTTGAATATAGAGACCAAGTAATTACACAAACTAGCATCCACATATCCCCTTTATTAAAATCTAAAGAGATAATTTTTTGAATATCTCCATTTGAAATAATTGATCCAATGCCAATAATTGATAGTACTAATCCAAACAGTTGAAAAATATTTGTTTCCTCAATTTTCATTAAGGAGGAAAGAACAATCGTTGCAGCAGGAATAGCAGAAAGCATCAACACAGCGTTTATTACTTGTGTATAATTAAGTGCAAAGTAGACTACAGAGTTAAATGTACTAATTGTAATCACTCCCATAAAACTAATTACGAGCCAATTCTTCTTGATATAAGGTAAATTTTTAAAAATTTCTTTGTAAGTAAAAGGGATTAGGATAAACCAAACAGAAATCCATCTAAAAACATTTAAAGTTAAAGGGGGAATTTCATAAAGGGTTGCAAATTTTCCTACTATAAAATTACCTGACCAACAAAATGTTGCCAGTACTAAAAATAAATAAGCTGAATAGTTTTTATTTGACACAAAATTATGAAAATCTTGTCGAACTATAAGGGCCTAAGTTTAAATTTGTATTTTCTTTAGCTATCATTCCTGAGACGATCTTTCCAGAAATTGGACCTAATGTCCATCCCAAATGATGATGACCAAAACAATAAAATACGTTTTTGTGATTTTTTGAAGGACCCATCACTGGTAAGAAGTCAGGCAAAGTTGGTCTAAATCCTAACCATTCATCTTCATGTTCTGGAAGATCATCTAACATATACTTTGCATTGTTAATCAAATTTTTTATTCTTGATTTGGATAATGGATTATCCAATCCTCCAAATTCAACCGTACCAACAACTCTTAATCCTTGCTCCATCGGCGTAATTCCAAAACCTCTGTTTGAAAAAATTACTGGTCTACTTAATAGATGATCGCAATTTTTAAAATGGATGTGATATCCTCTTTCAGTATCTAATGGAATTTTTTCACCTAATTTATCAGTTAGTCTTTTTGAAAAAGCACCACAAGCTATTATAATTTTATCAAAGTTAAAATTTTGATTGTCAGTTTTTATTTTAGGAAGTTCATTATTAAATTCTATTTGTTTGACATCTCGTTTTTCAAATTTTCCGCCTTTCTTTAAAAAAAGCTCAAAAAATTTAAGTAATATCTTTTTTGGATTTCTTGCATGTCTTGCATATGGATAATATACACCTCCATGGTAAAAAGGTTTTAAATTTGGCTCCAAATCATGAATTTCTTTTTTATTTACAAGTTGTTGTTTTACTCCTAATTCATCTCTTACTCTAATTTCTAATTCTCTACTCTTTAAATCTTTTTCATTCCAGATATAAAGAATGCCTTTATTTTCTACCAACCCTTCTAAATCGATTTCATCAAACAATTCATCATAAGCTGGTAAGGCTAAATCTAGTATTTGATGCATATTTTTAGCTGTATGCATCATTTTGCTTTTAGTTGTGTTTAAAATAAATTTTATAAACCAAGGGATCATTTTTGGTACATAGTTCCACTTTAATGCCAAAGGGCCTGTAGAACTTAACAACATTGCTGGTACATCAGTAAGAACGTCTGTTCTATTTAATGATAAAGATGCATAAGGTGAGAAGTGTCCTGCATTACCATAAGATGCAGCGTGACTACCTGGTTCATCACGATCAAATATTGTTACTTTAAAGCCTTTTTTTTGTAAAAATAAAGCGTTTGAAATTCCTTGTATGCCAGCACCAATAATTCCAACGTTTAAATTTTTATTCATTAGATAATTATATAATTAATTAACAAAATTTTTGCAGTGACAAATTATGCAATCTTTATGAGATATTCTGTCTGTGATTTATGCTTGCACTCAGAACTATAGAAAAGCCAATCATTGTAGCTAATAAAGATGAACCTCCATAGGACATGATTGGTAAAGGAGATCCAACTGTAGGTAGAAGACCTAGAACCATTGATATATTGGTTGCAACATAAAGAAAAATTGCAAAAGAGAAACCAAAACAAAAAAGTCTAGAAAAGAAGCTTCTTGAGATCAAACCAGCACGGATAATTCTATAAATAATAATTGAATATAATAATAATAATAGAATAGAACCTACAAATCCAAATTCCTCAGAAAAAAGAGTGAATATAAAATCAGTATGTTTTTCAGGCAAAAAATCTAAATAACTTTGAGTCCCTTTTAAAAAACCCTTGCCGGTAAGTCCTCCTGATCCGACGGCTATTTTGGATTGGATAATTTGATATCCTGATCCTAATGGATCCCTCTCTGGATTAATAAAAGTTAATATTCTAAGTTTCTGATATGGTTTTAAAAAAGAAATTATAAATGGTAATGAAGTTATAAATATTAAAAAAGAGTAAATAAAATATTTAATTCTTAAACCAGAAAACCATAAAATTATTAAACCTGAAAAAGATATTAAGATTGCTGTCCCTAAATCAGGTTGAGTAATAACTAAGATAGAAGGTATTATAATTATTGTTAAAGAAACTAGTATTGACGTAAAAGAATTAGCACTAGTTGTTCGAATTCTATGAAAAAATTTTGCAAGGCAAAGTATGACAGCTATTTTCATAAGCTCAGAGGGTTGTAAATTTAGAAAGTACAGATTTATCCATCTTCTAGATCCTGAGGCTGTTACACCATATAAAGCGACCCAAACTAATAAACCTAAAATAAGTACATAAAAAAGGTAACTGCCTGCATGCCAATATTTTATGTTGATAAATGACAGTATAATCATCATTGGAAAAAAAATTGAAAATTTAATAAAATGACTTTTGGTATGAAACAATACTTCTCCTCCGTCAGTTGAATACATCGTAAAAATACTCGTTATTCCAAGGATAAGAATACAAAACAATAATATAAAATCGTAATTTTTAATTTTTTGAAAAAGGGTTAATTCATGTGAAAAACTATTGAACGACATTTTATATATCCAAATATTTCTTTCCTTTGGTTGATTGTCTTAATTTATGCCTATCAATTATTAATTTAAAAAGTTTTTTTGCAATTGGCGCTGCGGTAGTTCCACCTGATCCTCCGTGTTCAATAACAATACTGGTAGCATATCTTGGGTTTTTATAAGGTCCAAAAGCAACATATAATGCATGATCTCTTTCTTCATAGGGGATTTCAAAAGTTTTAAGATCTAATTCACGATCTTTCTCAGTTATTCTTTTGACCTGCGCTGTCCCAGTTTTGCCTGCAAACCGGTATTTGGGATCATCAATTCGAGATTTGTAAGAAGTTCCTCTAACTTCATTAGTTGAACTAAACATTGCTTTTTGAATTATTTTAATATTTTTTGAATTTTTGAATAGGGGTTTATATTTATCTAAATATTGCTGATTATTGTTTAAAACTATTTTTGGATAAATTTTATATCCACCATTTGCAATTTGTGCTGTCATCAAACATAATTGTATTGGAGTTGTTTGAATAAATCCTTGACCTATTCCAGTTATAATAGTTTCACCAAGTACCCAACTTTGTCCCAAAGCGTTTTTTTTCCATATCGTATTTGGCACCAAGCCTTTTTTTTCATTTTCAAATAATTCTCCAAATACTTTTTTTCCCAAACCAAATTTTTTAGCAGTTTCACTTAATCTATCTACACCAAGTCGTCTAGATATCTCGTAGAAATAAGTATCACAAGATTGTTTCATTCCTTCTTTCAAATTAACAAATCCATGCCCCTCTTTTTTCCAACAATGATAAGTTTGACCATATAATTCCAAAGGATGTTTGTGTCCTTTGCAATGAACAGTAAACTCTGGATTAATAACCTCATTTTCTAAAGCTGATAGTGCTACAATAGGTTTAATAGTCGATCCAGGTGAATACCTTCCATTAATTGTTTTGTTCAATAAAGGTTTCATTGGATTATTTCTAATTAATTGCCAATCATCTTGATTAATACCAAATAAAAATAAATTAGGATCAAAGGATGGTGACGATTGCATAGCAATAATTTCTCCAGAAAAAATATCCATCACACATATTGAGCCCGCTTTATCTTTTAAAAGTTCAGTGCATAACTTTTGAATTTCAGTATCTATTGTAAGATTAAGATCTTGACCCTTTGAACCTTTTTGATAATTCAATTGGCTTATCTTTCTTCCATATGCGTTTACCTCAAATCTTTGGATATCATTTTCTCCTAACAAAACATTTTCAAAAGTTTTTTCTAAACCAGTTTTTCCAACTCTAATACCCGGTACAAATTTTTCTTTAATATTTTTGTTGTCAACTATATCCTTTTCATTTGCTTGACTGACGTAGCCTAACACATGAGTATAGTTTTCATTAAAAGGATAAATTCTTGAAATTGACAAAACAGTCTTAACACCAATTAATTCGTGTAAATAATTATTGACTTTTGAAAACTGTTCCCAAGATAGATTGTCAGAAACAACAATAGTTTCCCAGGCTTTTATTTTTTTTCTTTTTTTATGTATTTTTTGAAATTCTCTCTCAGATAAATTAAGTATATTCTTTAGTCTTAAAGTGATGTATCTAAAATCCTCTACTTGCTCTGGCACAATATGAAGCTGATAAACCTCATTATTTCCTGCTATCACATTACCAAAATAATCTCTAAACTCTCCTCTAACTGGATGAAGTTTGGACTCTCTTATTCTATTTTTATCAGAAAGGGTTAGGTATTTATTATTTTGTTTAACTTGGAGAGAAAATAATCTTGATGTAAGTCCAAAGAATACCAAAATTTTTGCAGCTGTAATTATAAACAGTCTTCTATTAATTGTATTTATTTTACGAACATTATCACTTTCATCAAACATCAGATTTCCTAAAAAATTTTTTATAGTAAGCGTTAAAAATAATATAAAATAAAAAGAATATCAAAAATGTAGCTAAGTTATTAGTTAATAAGAATCTGTAGTCAATACTTACATCGAAAAAATAAGATGATATGATGTAATAAATCGAATTGACGCACGAAATAGTTATTAAAAAAAATAACCAATCTTTAGTTATATTAGGTCGTAGAGTAATTTTTCTGAAATAAGCTGTTGCTACACAAATGAGCATATATAAAAAACTGCTCAAACCTAAAGGAGAGCCTGTCACAACATCATTTATAATTCCTGCTAAAAAAATATATCCATAGCCAAATTGCTCGATATTTTTTAATGTCCAAAAGAAAATTAAAATGAAAGCTAAATTAACTGATAAAAATGGGACACCAAAGTAATTTGCATCAAATTCATTTAAGACTGCAATGAATAAAATTATTAAAGGTGCTGATTTAAAGATGTGTTTTAAGAACCCACTTTTTTTCAGATAACTCATTTTATAATCTTCCTTTTTTTAACACACAATTTTTGTATTCAGGTGTACCAACTTTAAATCCTTTTTTTGAGAAAGTTTTTTTTCTACATCTTTCACCATATTCTAAGTTTAATCTTAGAAAGTTTAATTCATCTTTGTCAATATTATGAGACTTAATTATTTTATTTTGTTTTTCTATAATCTGTTGTCTATTGATTATTTCGATTTGATTATTTGAGAGTTGTTCTTTTAAATTCTCATTTTCAGTCTTAATTTTATTCGTAATCTGGTCATTAATTTCCTTCTCTTTTATTAATAAGTCTAATTTCTTTTTTAATGTTGGTAGCTCTATATCTTCATCATTTTCATTTTCTAAAGTTTCTACATCTATTTTTTCTGTCACTTTTGTTTCTACTTTGTCAAAAGCAACAACAGACACATATTGTAATTGTGAAAAATCACTAAAAAATTCAATATTAATGTCTTCATCAATTTTTGAATCAAAATTTGTTATTCGTCCGATTGGAACTCCACTTTTTATTAAACCTCCTGTCCCAGAGGAATATACTAATGAGTCGTTTGTTATTTTATCAAAATGAGTTTTTTTTAAGAAATTTACCTTTGCTTGATCTTTACCAGTTCCAGTGGCTATAGCTAATAGATTACCTGGAGAAATAGTAATAGGTATATTTGAATTGATATCAGATAATAATAAAACTCTAGAAGTTCCAAAATTTACTTCGATTACTTTACCGACTAAGTATTGTTGATCTAAAACTGCCATGCCACTTTTAATACCATCTCTGGATCCTTTATTAATTACTATTGATCTTAAAAAAGGACTTTTGTTATCAATAATAATTTTAGAGAAAACTATTTCTGTTGAAATTAAATAGTCATCCAGCTGTTGTCTAAATTTTTGATTTTCGAATTTAAGGATATCTAAAGAAATTTTTTGTGATCTATATTCGTTTAACTCTTTCTCCAGCTTTTTTGAATTACTATAAAGCCCAAAATGATTTCTTATTTCAGTATTGAGGTTTTTTACAATTTTCTCAGGAGCCGATATTACAAATGATCCTCGATAAATAATTTCATTAATTCCTGATCTTATAGTTTTTATAATCTTATAATCAAAATTGCTTAAAATTAATATGATTATAGATAAAGTTATTAAGGATAATAATGAAAACTTTTGTTTAGTTTGTTTTTTTAAAAAAGCAGATCTAATTGCAATAACAAAGTCATCTCTGCTTACATTCATTTTTCCTAGTATTCAGTAAGCATAGTAGAAAAGGTTTGTTCTTGCTCTAGTGCTTTTCCAGTCCCTATTGCAACACATGATAATGGATCATCTGCTATATGAACAGGTAACCCAGTTTCTTTTGAAAACCTTTTATCAATATTTTTTAATAATGAACCACCACCCGTTAAAGTTAATCCCATATCGACTAAGTCTGCAGATAATTCTGGCGGAGTGCTTTCTAAAGCATCTTTAATTCCATTTACCATATCTCTTAAAATTTCATTTAATGCTTCAGCAGTATCTTCCTCTGTAATATTAACTTCCTTAGGAGTACCAGATCTTAAATCTCTTCCTTTAACAGCGTAAGTATTATTATTAGATGGAATTGCCGTGCCAATTTCTTTTTTAATTTTTTCTGCAGTACTGTCCCCAATCATTAAATTATACTCTTTTCTCATATAGTTAATCATCGCAGCATCCATTGCATCTCCAGCAACTCTCAAAGATTTAGAGTAAACAAGTCCTCCAAGAGACATGACTGCTATCTCACTTGTGCCTCCCCCGATGTCAACAACCATTGATCCAGTTGCCTCAGAAATCGGAAGACCCGCGCCGATAGCTGCAGCAATTGGTTCCTCAATTAATTGAACACGTCTTGCACCAGCTGCAAGAGCACTATCTTGAATAGCTTTTCTTTCAACAGGTGTAGAACCTGTTGGCACACAAATCAATATTCTTGGGTTAGCAAAACTGCTTCCCTTATGTACTTTCTTAATAAAATGTTTAATCATCTCTTCTGTGACTATAAAGTCTGCAATGACACCATCTCTTAAAGGTCTAATTGCACTTATATTTCCAGGTGTTCTACCAAGCATAGTTTTAGCTTCGTCCCCTACTGCTAATACATTTTTTTTACCACCGTTTTCTACAATTGCCACAACAGATGGTTCATTTAAAACTACTCCCTGACCTTTAACAACTACAAGTGTATTAGCTGTTCCAAGGTCAATGGCCATATCTTGGCTCCAAATATTTTTTATTTTTTCAAACATTCCCATTTAAACTCCTCCTCTTATTTTTTGTTTTTCTATATCTTTATAAAGAGATTTTTTTTCTCTCTTAATAAGCATTTTATTTAAAGCATTCAAATATGCATTTGCGGATGCAACTAATGTATCTGTATCTGCAGACTGTCCTACAGTAGTTCTATCATTTTCTTCAATTTTAACACTTACTGTTGCTTGGGCATCGGTCCCTTCAGTTACAGCATGAACCTGGTAAAGAGATAATTTCACATCATGTGGATAAAGATCTTTGATACATTTGAATATTGCATCGACTGGTCCATCACCTGTTTGTGAAGTTTTTTTAATATCGCCAAAAACATCCAATGTCATTTCTGCTTTTTGTGGCTCTCCTGTTCCAGCAAAAACTTTTAATGATTTAAGATTAATTGCATTAATTTTGTTATCAATTATTAGACTATCATCAACTAATGCAACAATATCTTCATCGTAGATATGTTTTTTTTTATCCGCTAAAATTTTGAATTTTCCAAATGCAGCTTGAACAACGTCATCTGTAACATCTGAGTAACCTAAATCACTCAATTTGTCTTTAAAAGCATGTCTTCCAGAATGTTTTCCCATAACTAAAGATGTTTTTTTTACACCTACGCTTTCAGGTGTCATTATTTCATATGTTTCTCTATTTTTAAGCATTCCATCTTGATGAATTCCAGACTCATGTGCAAAAGCATTTTTTCCAACAATTGCTTTATTAAATTGAACAGGAAAACCTGTTGCATTTGATACTATTTTAGATGCTTTACTTATTAATTCTGTTTTAATACCTGTTTCATAAGGCAATAGATCTTCTCTTGTTTTAATTGCCATTACAATTTCTTCAAGAGCAGCATTTCCCGCACGTTCTCCAATACCGTTAATAGTACATTCTATTTGTCTGACACCTGCTGAAAGTCCAGATAATGCATTGGCAACTGCAAGTCCTAAATCATTATGACAATGTGCAGAAAGAATTGCTTTATCAATATTAGGCACATTATTTTTTATTGATGTAATAGTTTTTGCAAATTCTTCTGGTATAGAATAGCCAACTGTATCAGGAATATTTATTGTTTTTGCACCACAATTAATTGCAAGTTCAATTGTTTTATACATAAAATCTAAATCTGTTCTTGTTCCATCTTCACAAGACCATTCAACATCATCCGTAAATTTTCTGGCATATGTAACGCTTTCTTTGATTGCATCTAAAACCTGCTCGTTGTTCATATTAAGCTTATGTTTCATATGAACTGGACTAGTAGAGATAAAAGTATGAATTCGAAATTTTTTTGCAAATTTTAAAGACTCATGACAAGCATCAATATCTTTTTTGGTAGCGCGTGCTAATCCACATGGAATTGAATTTTTTACACTTTTACTAATTGCGCTAACTGCCTCAAAATCACCTGGTGATGATATTGGAAAACCAGCTTCAATAATATCAATTCCCATTTCGTCAAAAACTCTAGAAATTTGAATTTTTTCCTCAACACTCATAGAGGCACCTGGTGACTGTTCACCATCTCTCATTGTTGTGTCAAAAATTATTACTTTGTCTTTATCCGGCATATGTAAATTATTTTTCAAAATGGAATATACAACCTATCGTTTAGATTGCAAAATAAATTACCCAATTTTGCCGATTATGGGACTAGAAATTAACCCTTGTCGCTATCTACTAATTTCTTCTTACTTATCCAGGGCATCATTGCTCTTAGATTAGCACCAACTTTTTCCACTGGGTGTTCAGCTAATTTAGCTCGAGTTGCTAGAAAGTTTTTTTGACCACTTTTGCACTCTTCCATCCATTCCTTGGTAAATTTTCCTGATTGAATGTCATCTAGAACTTCTTTCATTCTTTTTTTTGTTTCTTCTTTATTAATAATCCTTGGTCCTGACTGATATTCACCATATTCTGCAGTATTTGAAATAGAGTAGTTCATGTTAGCTATGCCACCTTCATAAATTAAATCGACGATCAATTTTACTTCATGAACTGTTTCAAAATAAGCCATTTCTGGTTCATATCCTGCTTCAACTAAAGTTTCGTATCCATTTTTAATTAATTCAACTAAACCCCCACAAAGAACAGTCTGCTCTCCAAATAAATCTGTTTCTACTTCATCTTTAAAAGTTGTCTCAATTATTCCAGATCTACCACCTCCTACAGCCGAAGCATAAGACATAGCAAGATCTCTTGCCTTTCCTGATCCATTTTGATGAACTGCAAATAAACAAGGAACTCCTCCACCTTTTTCAAATTCACTTCTTACTAAATGTCCTGGTCCCTTAGGTGCAACCATAAATACATCTAAATCTTTCCTAGCACTAATTAAATCATAATGAATATTTAAACCATGGGCAAAAGCTATTGAAGTTCCTTCTTTAACCCTTTGCTCAATATGATTTTTATATATAGATGCTTGTAATTCATCAGGAGTTAAAATCATAACAACATCTGCCCATTCTGCAGCATCTGATAAATTCATAACTTTTAATCCCTTAGACTCAGCTTTTGCGATACTTGAAGAACCTTCTCTTAAAGCTACAACAACTTCTTTAACTCCACTGTCTTTAAGATTTAATGCATGAGCGTGTCCTTGACTTCCATATCCAAAAATTGCAATCTTTTTATCTTTAATGAGATTTACATCAGTATCTTTTTCATAAAACATTTTCATTTTTTATCTCCTATTTAATTATTTAAAAACGTCTGCTCCTCTAGTCATTGCAATTGCACCTGTTCTGGAGGTGCTTATTAAGCCAAGAGATTTTAATTTTTTACTCATTTTGTCTATTTCACGTCTTAATGCAGTGATTTGAATAACGACTGACTTGCTCGATTTATCCAATATAACTGGATTGTAAGTTTTACATGCTTTAAGGCATTTTTCTATCTTTTTTTTCTTTCCCACAACCTTTAGTAAAGCCATCTCTTTAAATATTACTTTTTTATCCTCCCTTTTAAAATCTGCTACTTTATGAACAGGAACTAATTTTTTTAATTGCAATTTTATTTGGTCAATTACTTGAGGTGTTCCAGTGGTTACTATAGTTATTCTGGAAATATTTTTTGCTGCATCGATTTCAGCAACTGCTAAAGACTCTATATTGTATCCTCTTCCAGAAAATAATCCGACCACTCTTGCTAATACACCAGCTTCATTGTCTACCCAAACCACAATAATGTGTGTATCTGGTTTACCTTTTTTTGTTGGTATGCTGTATGCTGATTTTGGATTTGCCATTAAACTAGAGCTTTTCCTTTTCCAGTAATCTTATTTTCCTCTTTATCGTTAGGTCCTAAAATCATTTGATTATGTGGTTTACCTGATGGAATCATTGGGAAACAATTTTCATTTGGGTCTACCTGGCAGTCAAAAATTACTGGACCTTTATGGTCAATCATTTCTTTTATTTTTTCATCAAGTTCCTGAGGATTAGAGGCTTTAATACCTTTGCAACCATAGGCCTCAGCTAATTTTACAAAATCAGGTAATGCCTCAGAATAACTCTCAGAGTAATTTTTTTCATGAAGCAATTCCTGCCACTGTCTAACCATTCCCATATACTGATTATTCAAGACAAATATTTTAATCGGTAAATTATATTGAACTGCAGTGGACATTTCCTGCATCGTCATTAAAACAGATGCTTCTCCTGCAATATCTATAACTAGTTTATCTGGGTGCGCAATTTGAACACCTACAGCCGCTGGAAGTCCGTAGCCCATAGTCCCAAGACCACCTGATGTCATCCATCTGTTTGGTTTATTAAACTTATAATGTTGTGCTGCCCACATTTGATGTTGACCCACTTCTGTAGTTATAAAAGTATCCTGAGATTTTGTGAGTTCATATAATCTTTGTACAGCGTGTTGAGGTTTTATAGTTTTATCACTATTGATAAAACCTAAAGAGTCTTTCTCACGCCATTTTTGTATTTGCTCCCACCATTTTGATATTTTTTGTTTATTTGAAACTTTAATACCATTTTGTTTTTGATTAATCTTTTTTATAGTCGATTTTAAAACCTCGTTTACATCACCAACTATAGCTAAATCTACTTTAATAATCTTATTAATTGATGATGGATCAATATCAATATGAACTTTTTTTGATTTAGGAGAAAACTCATCGATCTTACCAGTTATTCTGTCATCAAATCTAGCCCCAATATTAATTAACAAATCACAATCGTGCATTGCATTGTTTGCTTCATAAGTTCCATGCATTCCCAACATTCCAATAAATTGATTATCATCCCCTGGGAACGCCCCTAAACCTTGAAGTGTAGATGTAATAGGAAAACCTACTAGTCTTACAAATTCTCTCAATGCTTCGCTTGCTTTTGGTCCAGAATTTATAACACCGCCTCCAGTATAAATCATTGGCTTTTTTGCTTTTGAAATTAAATTAATTAATTCATTAATTTCATTCTGAGTAAATTTGTTATGAGACTTGCCATTAACTTTTTTAATTTTTTTTGGTTTTGAATAATTTGTCTTTGCAAATTGAATATCTTTTGGAATATCAACTAACACTGGTCCTGGTCGGCCAGTTGTAGCAACCTCAAATGCTTCATGTAAAATCTTTGGCAAGTCTTTAATATCTTTTACTAACCAATTATGTTTTGTACAGGGTCTTGTGATACCAGTTGTATCACATTCTTGAAAAGCATCTGTGCCAATTAAATGTGTTGGCACTTGACCCGAAATACAAATTAAAGGAACTGAGTCCATATACGCATCTGTTAAAGCTGTAACAACATTAGTTGCACCTGGTCCAGAAGTAACCAAAACTATACCAGGTTTACCGGATGATCTTGCATATCCTTCTGCAGCATGTCCTGCTCCTTGTTCATGTCTAACCAATATATGTTTGATTGATGAATGGTTTTTTAACTCATCATAAATAGGTAAAACTGCTCCACCAGGATAACCAAAAATAAATTCAACCTCTTGATCTTCAAGACATTTAAATACAATTTCAGCTCCTGAATATAATTTTGACATTAAACCAATCTAGCTGAAGTTGTGCTAATTGGTCAAGACTAAGTAGGTAATATCTAAATCTTTTTTAGAAAGTCAGTTAACTGAATTGGATTTATTTTGTTCCAATTTTGCATATTTCCGTTTGCCCATGTCCTTTGTCTTTTGGCGTATTGTCTTGTCTTTATTGATATTTTCTCAATAACCTGAGCAATTTTAATTTTTTTTTGGATATACTCATTTACTTCTTTAATACCTATAGCTTTAAAGGCTGTTTTATCATTTCTGACTTTGAGGCTATTAAATTTTTTTACCTCTGAAATTGCACCTTTTTTTATCATTTCTTGAGTCCTAAGATGTATTCTTTCTACCAATTTGTCTTTAGGAAAATCTATATAAATTTTATAAAAATCCTTTTGTTGATAATTTGATTTTGTTTTTTTAAACCATTCGTAAATTGATTTTTTAGTAAAAGATTTTACCTCATAAGCTCTTATTGATCTTTGGGCATCAGAGGATTTAATTCGGTTTTTGACTAGTGGATCAAGTTTAATCAATTTTGAAAAAAATTTTTTATTCCCTATTTTTTTGTGCAAAGACCTTACATTTTCCCTAAATTTGATAGGAATATTTGGAATGCTCACTAAACCATCCGTTAGGGATTTAAAATATAAACCTGTGCCTCCTACTAAAATTGGAACTTTTTTTCTTTTTTTAATATCTTCAATTTTTTGATTAGCTAATTTTAACCAATCGCCAGTAGAAAATTTTTTTTTAACACTGTGAAATCCAAAAAGATGGTGCTTTATCTTTTTATATTTATTTTTAGAGGGTCTTGCTGACAAGACTTTAAGTTCTTTATAAACTTGCATGCTATCAGCATTAATAATTTCACCATTGATTTTTTTTGAAAGTTTAATAGCAAAATTCGATTTTCCAGATGCTGTTGGACCATAAATTAAGATAATTTTGGATCTTAAATCCATAAACTAATTCAATTTGACACCAATATATCTTCTTTGATTTTGACTGTTATAAATAACTAATAACAAAGTTTTTTCACTTGTTTTCATCACTTGATCTAAAGCTTGATTTAAATCATCTATCGATCTTATTTTCTTTTTTTGAGCCTCTAAAATTATACTATTTATATCAAGCGATTTTGCCAAAGGACTATCAGCTTCGATCTGAGTTATTACTAAACCAGAGGTTTGATTTGGTAAATTCCTATTTTTAATATCTTCTTTATTAAGTTCTCTTACTGTTATTTTTAATTTTTCTATTCTTGTTTCCTTAGGTTTAGATTTTTTTTCTGCAACTTTAAAGTCCTCTGATGTCTCTAGCCTGCCAAGTGTAATAGTTTTAGTTATCTCTTTTTTATCTCGCCAAATTTTGACTTTCACTTTTTTGCCAACTTCTGTTCTTGCGACTATCATTGGAAGTTCTTTCATTACTTTAATTTTTTCACCATTGAACTCTAAAATAATATCTCCGGCTTTAACTCCTGCTTTATCTGATGGACTGTTTTCTGCAACACTTGCAACAAGTGCACCTCGTGGTTCATCTAATTTTTCTACCTCAGCAATTTCTTTTGTAACGTCTTGAATTCTTACTCCTAACCATCCTCTCTTTGTTTCACCAAATTCGATTAATTGGTCAATTACAATTTTTGCACTATTGGATGGAATAGCAAAACCAATTCCAATAGAACCGCTTCTTCCTAAAATCGCTGTATTAATTCCTATCACATCTCCATTCATATCAAATAAAGGACCACCGGAGTTTCCTGAATTTATTGATGCATCTGTTTGTATATAATCCTCATATCTTGATAAACCAATAGATCTATTTCTTGCTGAAATTATTCCCGAAGTTACTGTTCCACCTAAACCAAAGGGATTACCAATTGCAATAACCCAATCACCAATTCTAGCATTATCAGAGTTACCAAACTTTACTGGAGTAAACTTTTCTTTTGTTTCTAATTGTAAAATAGCAATATCTGATAATGGATCAGAACCTATTACTTTTGCCTTGAATTCTTTATCTCCATTCACTCTTATAATTATATCCTCTGCATCTTGAATTACGTGGTTGTTTGTAACCACTATACCTTTTTCATCTATAATAAATCCTGATCCTAAGGCTGAGGATTTTCTTTCTTGAGGTGCACCAAATTCTTTGAACATATCCTCAAATGGTGAGCCTGGAGGAAATTGGAAAGGAAACGGATTTGATTGAGTTGTAATTGTCGTTGTCGTAGAAATATTAACAACTGACGGCATTAATTTTTCTGCTAAATCAGCAAACGAACCTGGTATTTCTTTAGAGAAAGATTTTACTTGGAAACTTAAAATTAATAGAGTTGTTACAAAGAGTATCTTTAATTTATTCATATTAGCTTTTAATAAAGTAAATAATGATAAACCCAATTAATGCAAAAATTAGTCCAGCACTTCTAAGCTGATTATCATTAATTAACTCCAATTTTTTTAACATACTTTTCATTTTTGCTGGAAATATGGCATATAAAAGACCCTCTATAAATAAGAATAGACCAAAAGCTATGATCAATTCCCTCATAAAAGTTTAATTAGATTGGGGCTGCTTTATATTTCCAAAGAATTTAAAGAACTCACTGTCAGGTGATAAAATTAAAGATGTTTCACCGCCAATTAAAGCTTTTTCATATGCTTGCATTGCTCGATAAAATGCAAAGAATTCTGGATCTTGACCAAAGGCACTAGCGAATATATTATTTCTCTTACCATCGCCTTCACCTTTCATAATTTCTGATTTCTTTTGTGCGTCAGCTAAAATTACGGTTACTTCTTTGTCTGCTGTTGAGGTAATTGTTACAGCCATCTCTGCACCTCTTGCTCTAAATTCTTTTGCTTCTCTTTCCCTCTCAGTTTGCATTCTTCTAAAGATCGCATCACTGTTTGCTTGAGGAAGATCTGCTCTTTTTATTCTAACATCATTAATTTTTATACCAAAGTTTTCAGCTTCATTATTAACTCCCTCTTGAATTAAAGCCATTTGCTTTGTTCTATCTTCAGATAATAAAGTTTGGAGTTCTTGCTGACCTAAAACATTTCTTATTCTTGAATTAATAATTGTTGCTAATCTTGATCTAGCAACCCGTTCATTACCCACAGAAATATAAAATTTTAAAGGATCAACTATTTGAAATCTTGCAAAAGCATCCACAATTAATCTTTTTTGATCTGAGGCAATTACTTCCTCTGGTGGAGTGTCTAAGTTTAAAATTCTTTTATCTAAAAATACCACGTTTTGGATAAATGGAATTTTGAAATTCAAACCTGGTTTTACAATTATTCTTTTTGGATCTCCAAACTGTAAAACGATAGCTTGATTTACTTCTTTTACAATAAAGATTGAAAAAAATAATGTAGCTGCAATTGCAACACTTATACCAGCAATAACTTTTCCCATATTCATAATTTAATTAGTCACTTTCTTTTTTAATTCAGGCAGTGGCAAATACGGCACTACACCTGATCCAGCATTCTTTTCAATAATTACTTTATCTATGTCTGCCAGAACTTTTTCCATTGTCTCTAAATACATTCTTTCTTGTGTCACTGATTTTGCATTTTTATACTCATTATAAATTGCTAAAAATCTACTCGCTTCACCTTCTGCTTTTGCAACAACTTCTTTTTTATATGCTTCAGCAGCTTGCAATATTTTTGCAGCTTCACCCCGAGCTCTTGGTATTACATCATTTGCATATGCTTCAGCTTCGTTTTTAGATCTTTCCATGTCAGCTCTCGCAGCTTGGACATCTCTAAAGGCATCAATTACTTGATCTGGTGGATCGGCTTTTTGTGTTTGAACTTGTGTAATTTGAATACCACTTGTGTATTCATCCAAAATTTTTTGAATTATTTCTTGTGTATCGGTTTCTATTAAAGACCTTCCCTCAGTAAGAATAGGTTGAATATTTGATCGGGCAATAACTTCTCTCATTGCGGTTTCAGCTGCAGCTTTTACAGTGCCCTCTGGATCTTGAATTTTAAATAAAAAATTTCCTGCATCTTTAATTACCCAAAAAACAGAAAAATCTATATTAACAATATTTTCATCTCCAGTTAACATTAAGCTTTCTTGTGGAACATCAGCAACTCCTCCTTGAGAAGAAAATCCACTATCTCTTTCAGATCTAAAACCTATATCAATTCTGTTAACTTTAGTAACTTTTGGAGTTAGTACAGACTCTACTGGAAAAGGTATATGGTAATTTAATCCTGGTTGAGTAGTTTTTACAAACTTTCCAAATCTTAAAACCACTCCTTGTTCATCTGGTAATACTCTGTACAGACCACTTGCTAACCAAACAAAACCAAGAATGATTAAAACTAATATAGCTTGTTTTCCTCCAGACGAACTTCCTCCTGGTAAAAACTTTTTTAATTTTTCTTGAAATTCTCTTATGATTTTATCAATATCTGGTGGAGTTGGACCTCTACGTGAACCATTTCCACTTCCTCCTCCTCCTGGAGGCTTGCCCCATGGGCTTCCACCGCTTTGTCTAAAATCATCTGGCATAGTGCCAATCTATATAATGTCTTTATAAGGAAAAACAAGGTAAGATCATCAAATGCCAAAGGAAAAGCCAGAATTAAGTGACGCAATGAGAAGAAAACTGAGTGGAAGCTCACGTGAAAAAAAGCCAATTAACGGAACTAAATTTACCATCGCAATTTCAAGTGCCAAAGGGGGTGTCGGAAAATCGACTTTTGCAACCAACCTTGCTTTAGCTTTAAAACAAAATGGCTGTAAAGTCGGATTATTGGACGCTGATATATATGGACCCTCTATTCCAAAAATGTTTGGGATAAATGAGAAACCAAAAAGTGATGGTCAAAAGTTAGAGCCTGTTATCAAATATGATATTCAATGTATGTCCATAGGTTTTCTGACAGATGAAAAAACTCCAATGATATGGAGAGGTCCAATGGTTACAAGTGCAATTAAAACGTTTACTCAACAGGTCAATTGGAAAGATTTAGATTTTATAATTGTAGATATGCCCCCTGGGACTGGTGATACCCAACTAACTTTTTCTCAAGGCATTGAAATGGATGGAGCAATTATTGTATCCACACCGCAAGAGGTTGCCCTTTTAGATGTTAAAAGAGGAATAAAAATGTTTGATAAATTAAATGTGAAAGTTTTAGGATTAATTGACAATATGAGTTTCTTTGTTGGGGATGATGGAAAAAAATATAATATTTTTGGAAAAGGTGGGGTAAAAAAAACTGCAGAAGAATTTAATAAAGATTTCTTAGGAGAAATACCTATCAATCCAGAAATTGGAAAACAAGGAGACCTTGGTTTACCTATCGTCGAAAAAGATCCTCAACATGAAATATCAAAAATTTATTTAGATTTAGCTAAAAAATTAAAATCAATTTTTTTCTAAATGAGAAAAATATTATTAAAAAATAAGAATTTTTTAATTTTTTTCTTAATTCTAATTTTCTCATTATACGATAGAACTTTATGGTCAAATATTTCACAGTGGCAAGTTGATGAAGCATCCACTATGTGGATTAGCTTGAAATATCCTTTTTTTGAAATTCCGGTTGGATTAATAAGTTCTGAAAATATTCCAAATCCTAATGGAATGATCTACTTTTCAAAACTATTAAATCAGTTTCCAAGTTTATGGCTAAGTAGTTATTTTTTAAGTTTATTACAATTAATTTTAATATGTGTTCTTGGATATATATTATCAAGAAATAATCAGAAACTATTTCTTTTTATTATCATACCTTTAATACTTAGTTTGTGTTTGAGATCAATTTCTGCTCATCTTTCTAATCAATGGGTATTAACATTGGTAAATCTTTTATTTTTAATTCTAATAACCTTATATCTGAATAAACCAAGTATTAATAAATTTGCAATTTTAGCTTTACCTGCTTTTATGGCTCCCTCTATTTATTTATCGGGAATTTCTAATTCGATTGCATATTTATTTTCCTCCTTTTTTATCTTTTTCTTTTATCCATCAGAAATTAATTTTAAAAAGATACTAAAACCTTTCCTCGTAATCTTTGTAATGATAATTTTATTTTCCTATTTTATATGGTACCCTTTTTTAAAAAATCTTATCATCAATGATATTAAGTTGTTTGGTTATTTAGACCAATCAATAAATTTAAAAGAATTTTTTAGTATTATAATTGGTTATCCTTATTGGAGTATTTTTTATGCTGCAGGAGATATCACTGGAACTTTTAAACACAATGGTTTAGATACAATTTCTTCACCCTTTTGGAGCATCTTTCATTATAGCCAGCAACAGTTGCGGGAGTTAAAAATTATTTATGATGGTCCACTATCTGAAATTTCAATTTTACTTCTTAAAATTAATTCTTTTATTTTAATTATCCAATCAATAATATCTTATCTATTAATAATTTTTTATCTATTCTTTAGAAGATTTTTTACCGTCACAGATAAAAAAATCTTATTCTTTATCCTCACCTCTTATTTGTTCATATTTTTTGTAATATTATTTGGTGCAATTTTGGGTTCACCTAATTGGGTTAAAGGTGAGCGATTAGATATGCAAGTTCACTTATTACCATTATTTTTTATTATTTGGTTTTTAACTCCTTGGATAATTCAGTTTTCACAAACTTTTAATAAATATCTAAGATTTTGCACCTTATCTTTATTAATGACTTTCATTGTTGTTAATTTGTGTAGTGGGTACTTTATTTATAATGATCATAAAAATTATAAGGGAAAAATTTTAACAGATGCAGATGTTCCCTTAATTCAAAAACAAGAGGTTATAAAATATATTGCTGAAGATTGGAAAAAAAACTCTAATGATGAAATTATCAAAGTTGGATACAGCTTTAATGATAAAAGATATAGTTGGGTAAACAGGTTTGGAAAAAAATATGAAAAATATTATCCTGGAGTTTATGTTAGGGGTAGAGAGTACGATTATATTTTAATGAGATCCTATAACTTAAAAAATAACCAAGAAGGAATTCAAAACAGATCAATTATAGATAATGATTATATTATTACTTACAACATATCTAATCCTCCATTAAAAAAAGAAAAAATTATTTTATTAAAAGAAATTGGTCGTCTTAATATTTACAAACTAAGATAATACCTTTTTAAAAATATCTTGCTGTTTAGATAATTAATGAAATAAAGTCCTAAGATGAATAAAATCAATTTATGAAACTTAGTATCATTATACCCTGTTTTAATGAACAAGATACTGTTTCGGTTATTTTAGACAGAGTGAAAAATGAGAAAACTATTGAAAAAGAAATTATCGTTGTCGATGATTTGTCAACTGATAATTCTAGGAAAATTCTAGAAAATTACAAAAAAGATAATGAAATTAAATTAATTTTAAACGATCAAAACAAAGGTAAAGGGTATTCCGTAAAACAAGGGCTTAAAGAAGCAACTGGAGACATCATATTAATCCAAGATGCAGATTTAGAATATAGCCCATCCGATTATAATAATTTGATAGAGCCTATCTTAAATAATCACGCTGATGTTGTTTATGGATCAAGATTTAAAGGAGGGCAAGAGACTAGAGTATTATATTTTTGGCATACAATTGGAAATAAATTTTTAACTCTTTTAAGTAACATGTTTACCAATTTAAATCTGACCGACATGGAATGCTGTTACAAAGTTTTTAAAAAAGACGTTATCAAAAATATTAATTTGAGAGAAAATGGATTTGGTTTTGAACCAGAGGTAACGGCTAAAATATCTAAAAAAAATCTTAAAATTTATGAGGTTGGAGTAAAATATTTTGGTAGAAAATATGAGGAAGGTAAAAAGATTACGTGGAAAGATGGATTAGCAGCAATTTATTTTATTATTTATTACAATTTAAAAAAAAACTAGTATTCATTAGAGACCTTAGTTTAATTTTTTTTTGGAAACTATATCAACTTATCTTTTAAATCAAAAGCAGTCATTAACTCATTCCATTCACGTTTGGATAATCCTGATTTTTCAAGATTAATTTTTTCACCACTAATTAATTTTTTAATTATTTCTTTACCATTTGAGGATACTTCGGTGCCTCCCACTCTATAATCCAAAAATGCTTCATAAGTAATTGGTACCCATCTTTTAACAGTATCTAACATAGCATCGGCATAAGCTCTGATTTCAAATTGTGCATGATGATCTGCTCTTAATCTTAAAAAATTCATTAAATTTAAAAGATCAGTTTTCCAATACCACTGAGTGTAAGTATTAAGTGTTAAATTCATCCTTGCTAGTTCTCTTGCTAAACCAACTTGTTTTTCATCAATTATAGAGCCATCATATCTTTCATTAAGCATAGTTTCATAATTATCATAAGTTTGCTCTGCATCTTTTTTTAATAAATCTAAAACTTTTTTTGCTTGATCACCTGAAAGAACGTCTCCTCTTCCTTGTCTATTACTTTGAGATTGTGCAGCTAAATTCTCTACTGCTGGTAAATAAAACTCTTTATCTAAAATAGAATATCTTGCAGAATATTCATTTACATTTGCTGTCCTATGTCTAATCCATTGACGTGCTATAAAAATCGGAAGCTTAACGTGATACTTTATTTCACACATTTCAAATGGAGTACTATGCCAGTGTCTCATTAAATACTTTATAAGTCCTGCATCTGTTGAAACTTTTTTTGTGCCTTTACCGTATGAAACTCTAGCTGCTTGAACGATAGAAGTATCGTCCCCCATGTAATCAATAACTCTTATAAAACCATGATCCAAAATAGGGATAGCCTCATAGAGAATATTTTCAAGTTCAGCAACTGTAACTCTTTTAGTTTTATTTTCTTGAGACTGTTGATCCTTTATTTCTTGTTGTTGTTCCTTAGTTAATTTCATGAATAATTTATTGAATCTTTAACAATTACTTTTATATTAATCATGTTGGTTTTCCAACTATGACGATAAACGAATCTCGTAATAACCATTACGGACGTGGGGGCAGTACCCACCACCTCCACCATTTACAACTTATGGGGGTGAACTAGATTCGACGGATGACTAAAGGTTATTCTTTCGTTCGGAATTGTTCCTCCGTAAAGGGCTATTTTATAATTGCTAACGAAAGTTACGCACTTGCTGCTTAATTAACTTTGTTAATTAAGTAAACGGGGTTTGGGGCACCTGGCAACAGAACGCCCCTTTAAATGACTTTAAGTCACAGTGAATATTTCTGACAAAAAATTAATTATATCATATGAAAACGATTATACTTTTTTTATTAGCTATACTAGTAATTTGGATTTTGTTTAGACCAGTAACAAAAAAAGAGCTTGATAGGTATAATGATAAAGATAATTGGTCAAATATGGGTTTTTAGTATTAACCCCGTGAATTAAATCTATTATTTAATTCCAAACTTTGGTGCGGTCAGAGAGACTCGAACTCTCATGGACTTAGTCCACACGGCCCTCAACCGTGCCTGTCTACCAATTTCAGCATGACCGCAATATGACCCACATTAAAACAATGACAAGAAGGTTTCAAATTGATAAATTTAATAATGGAATTTACTCAAGAAGTGAAAAATGCAACTGATCCAATCTATCAGAGGATCTCGAAGGTTATGCCTGAAATTGAATGGTCAATTCATGCTCCTTATATTTACGAAATTAATAAACTTAAAAAAGAAAAAAATGCTGTAATTTTGGCACATAATTATCAAACACCTGAAATTTATCATGGTATAGCAGATTTTTCTGCAGACTCATTAGCGCTTGCAGTAGAGGCTTCTAAAACTTCTGCTGATATAATCATAATGGCTGGAGTACATTTTATGGCTGAGACAGCTAAGCTTATGAGCCCAAATAAAAAAGTTTTATTACCAGATATGAAAGCAGGTTGTTCATTATCATCTTCGATCACAGGTAAGGATGTTAGATTGCTAAAACAAAAATACCCAGGTGTCCCTGTAGTTTCATATGTTAATACTTCTGCTGATGTAAAAGCTGAGACCGATATTTGCTGTACATCGGCGAACGCTGTTAAAATTGTTAAATCATTAGGTGTTAAAAAAGTAATTTTCCTACCTGATGATTATCTAGCCAAATATGTTGCCTCTCAAACTGATGTAGAAATTATATCTTGGAAAGGTATTTGTATAGTTCATGATCAATTCAATGAGAATGAAATAAATAATATCAGAAAAAATAATCCTGGAATAAAAATAATTGCACATCCTGAGTGCCCTCCTGAGGTAATTGCAGCAAGTGATTTTGCTGGATCAACTTCAGGTATGATTAATTATGTAAAAAATAATCAACCAAAAAAAGTTATGATGGTTACTGAATGTTCAATGAGTGATAATATTCAAGTAGAAAATCCAAATGTTGAATTTATAAGACCTTGTAATATGTGTCCACATATGAAAAAAATTACTCTTCCAAAAATCTTAGATTGTTTGAAAAATGAAACTGGTGAAATTAAAATGGACCATGAAACAATCAATAAAGCAAGATTATCAGTTGAAAAAATGGTTGCTATTGGTAGATAACAATTTGTGCCTAAAATTAAACTTAATGATAGTTTTATCAAGAACACAGTAAAAACAGCTCTTCATGAAGACTTACATCCATCAGGGGATATCACATCAAATTTAATTAAAAGTAATAAAATTATTAAGGCTAAAGTAAAATCAAATCAAAAAGCTGTAATAGGAGGCTTAATGTTTGCAAAAAAAGCTTTTTATTTAATTGATAATCAAATTAAGTTTATAATCAAAAAAAAAGATGGATCATTTGTAAAAAAAAATTCTGTAATTGCAATTATTCAAGGGAATGCTAAAAATATCTTAATTGCAGAAAGAGTTGCTTTAAATTTCTTGTCACACATTTCGGGCATTGCAACACTAACTAATCAATTTGTTAAATTAACTAAAAAAAAATGTAAAGTTTGTTGCACAAGAAAGACTATTCCAAATTTAAGAGTAATTCAAAAATATGCTGTAAGGTTGGGAGGGGGGACAAATCATAGATTTAATTTGAGCGATGAATACTTGATTAAAGATAATCATATTGCAATCGAAGATTTAAAAGATTTTGTTAAATCAGCAATAAAGATTAAAAAAAATAAAAAAATTACTGTTGAAGTTGACAATTTAAAACAACTAAAAAAAATAATTGGCTTACAATTTAATACAGTTTTATTTGATAATATGAATATTGAAACGCTTAGAGCAGGCGTAAAAATTGCCAAAAAATATTATGAAACTGAAGCGTCTGGAAATATTAACCTAAAAAGGGTTAAGTCAATTGTATCTACTGGAGTTGACAGAATATCAATTGGCAGCATTACACACAGCGCTCCTGCTGTTGATTTTAAAATAGAGTTTTAGACTTTCAGAAAAAATTGTATCTAAATTTTTCAATTATACTTGTGTAACTGAATTGCAATTGTATAGTATAACTCATCATTTCAATTTAAATGAACTTTTAATAGCTATGATAAAAAAAAGTAAAATTTACCAAAAATTACGAGATTATTTATGTGAATATCTTGGAATAAATTATCATTTTTTTCATAGGAAGGCCCTACTAAAATTAAATTATGAAATTGAAATTTCTAAAAAAAAAACAAAACTATCTAATCAATTTTATAAAAATATTCTTGATATCTTCAATCATTCAGATGAGATTAATCAAGACAGCTCATGGTTAAAGATTTTTAACAAGTTTCATAAAAATATTATTGAAATAATTCAAAAAGATAAATCTAAAATTGAAGATATTTTAGATAATCCATCAAAATATAATTTATTTTATGGTTTTGATAATAATTGTGAATTTAATAAAAAAAATCCAAGATATATTGATTACTTTGAAAATGACAAATTATTAATTGATAAAATACTAAATTTCGGAGAATTTTTGGGGATACTTAGACACAACAACCCAGAGCAATATAGAATAATTTTTAAAAAAACTTCGTTGGATGTTCTTATTAGTGAAATAGAAAAAAAAATTAATATTGAACTTAAATTTAAAAATGTTTTTCCCGGAGAAAAAGGGGTAAAAACTCAAAAAGGAATAATTTCTAGTAGAGAAATACAAGCACTTTATCAAGCCTATCAAATTAAAGAAATATCTAAGAAAAATAATTATAAACGTATATTAGAAATTGGAGGCGGATTGGGACGGACAGCTTATTATTGTTATAGATTTGGGATTAAAGATTTCACGATTGCAGATTTGTTAATACCACGAGTATGTCAATTGAATTACTTATCAAGAGTATTAAATGAAGAAAATATATTAAATGAGTCTCAAATTCAAAATAAGGAAAACTTAGAAAATAAAATAAAAGTAGTTTCACCAAAATTTTTGTTCAATAACAGAACTAAATACGACTTAGTTTTTAATTCAGATTCGTTTACTGAAATAGATACGTTGTCACAAATTAAATATGTGGATTTTATCAGAGAAAATACAAAATATTTTTATTCTATTAATCACGAGTCCAATAAAAATAAAGTAGGTGATCTATTTTCTAAAATAAAGACTAAAGAGTTTAATAAAAATTTATATTGGTTAAGAAGAGGATATGTAGAAGAACATTTTAAATTTTGATATTAAGTTTCCTCGTTTTTAAGTAACTCAGCTTGGGCAGCTGCTAATCTTGCTATAGGAACTCTATAAGGCGAACAAGATACATAATCTAACCCAACTTTTGAGCAAAAATATATACTTTTGGGATCTCCACCATGTTCTCCACAAATACCTAATTTAATTTTTTTATTTTGACCTTTTCCTTTTTCAACAGCTATTTCAACCAAATCCTTTACACCTTCATCAATTGAAACAAAAGGATCAATACTAAAAACTTTATTATCGATATAATCATTTAAAAATTTTCCACTATCATCTCTGCTTATACCAAAGGTGGTTTGGGTCAAATCATTCGTTCCAAAGCTAAAAAACTCTGCATGTTTAGCTAAATCATTAGCTTTTATAGCTGCTCTAGGTAATTCAATCATAGTTCCAACTAAAAATTCTATCTTAATTTTATTTTCATTTTGAACTTTTTTTGCAGTATTGATCACAAGATCTTTCATTATTTTTATTTCTGCCTCAGTGGATACTAGTGGAATCATTATTTCTGGAAGAGCTGTTTTTTGTTTTTTTTTTTTTAAATCTGAGAGAGCCTCAAAGATTGCCCTACATTGCATTTCATAAATTTCTGGGAAGGAAATACCAAGTCTACAACCTCTGTGTCCAAGCATAGGATTTTGTTCGTGGAGATCAAGTATTCTTGACTCTACATCTTTTTTATCAGAGTCAACAGCATTCGCTACCTCTAAAATTTCTTTATCAGACTTTGGTAAAAATTCATGTAATGGTGGATCTAGTAACCTTACAGTTACTGGTAAACCTTGCATAATTTTAAATATTTTTGAAAAATCTTGTTTTTGGTGTGGCAAAAGCTTTTTCAAAGCTTTAGCTCTATCTTCTTTTGTTTTAGATAAAATCATTTCTCTTACAGATAATATTCTTTCCTCATCGAAAAACATGTGCTCGGTCCTGCAAAGACCGATTCCTTCTGCCCCAAAATCTTTGGCTGTTTTGGTATCTATTGCAGTTTCAGAATTTGTTCTAACTTTTAATTTTCTAATATTATCAGCCCATCCCATTAACTTTGAAAAATCCCCAGAAATTTCTGGCTTAACCGTAGAAACATTTCCTAAAATAACTCTTCCTGTCGAACCATCTATTGTAATTGTATCACCCTCTTTTACTTCTCCAAACTTAGTTTTAAAAACCTTTTTATCATAATTAATATCAATTTCACTTGATCCTGAAACACAAGGTCTTCCCATTCCTCTTGCTACAACCGCAGCATGACTTGTCATCCCTCCTCTTGCAGTTAAAATCCCCTTTGCAGCATGCATTCCTTGAATATCCTCTGGCGATGTTTCTATTCTTACCAAAATTGTATCTTGCATCATTCCATTTAGTCTTTCCGCTTCTTCTGACGTAAAAACAGCTTTTCCACTAGCTGCGCCTGGAGATGCTGGTAGACCATTGGCAATTATATTAATTGAGCTCTTTTCATCTAGTGTAGGATGCAGTAAAGTGTCTAATGCATTTGGATCAATTCTTAAAACTGCATCTTTTTTTGAAATTAATTTTTCTTTAACCATATCAACTGCGATTTTCACAGCTGATTTTGAAGTCCTTTTACCGGAACGAGTCTGCAATATCCAAAGTTTTTGATTTTCAACTGTAAACTCAACGTCTTGCATATCTTTGTAATGATTTTCAAGTCTCTTTAAGATATTTACAAGTTCTCTATAAACTTTTGGCATAAATTCTTCCATTGAAAGTTCTTTTGTATTAGCATCTTTTTTGGCTTTTTTTGTTATGTATTGAGGTGTTCTTGTTCCCGCAACTACATCTTCACCTTGTGCATTAATTAAATATTCTCCGTAAATTTCATTAAATCCGTTAGAGGGATTTCTTGTGAATACTACTCCTGTAGCGCAATCATCACCCATATTCCCAAATACCATAGACTGCACATTTACTGCAGTTCCCCACTCAACTGGAATATGATTTAATTTTCTATAAACTTTTGCGCGATTACTTTCCCAAGATAAAAATACCGCTTTTATTGCTCCAAATAACTGTTCAAACACATCTTGAGGAAAATCTTTATTTGTTTTTTCTTTAACGACATTTTTAAAGTCTTTTATTAAATCATCCCAGTCGTGTTCATCAAGATCTGTGTCTAACAATACACCTTTAGTTAACTTGAAGTTTTCTATTAGGTCCTCAAAATAATAACTTTCAACACCCATGACCACATTTCCATACATTTGAATGAATCTCCTATAACTATCTTTTGCAAATCTTCCGTTCGAAGTTTTCTTAGCTAAAGCATCTACTGTTTTATCATTTAGTCCAAGGTTTAGAATTGTATCCATCATACCTGGCATTGAAACTCTTGCTCCAGATCGAACTGATAAAAGAAGGGGATTTTTTAAATCTCCAAATTTTTTTGATACATCCTTTTCTATTATCTTAATTTCTCTCTTAATTTGCCTTATTAATTTTAAATTTAATTTTTTTTTATCTTTATAAAAAATTTCACAAACTTTTGTTGAGATGGTAAAACCAGGAGGTACGGGTAAACCCATTCTTCCCATTTCAGATAAATTAGCTCCTTTACCGCCTAAAAAATTTTTTGGATTTTTTATCTTTTTTGATTCTTTAGACTTAAAATTCAGTACCAACTTATTCATTATTGACTTTTAAAAATTGAAAATTTGTATAATTTTGAAATGTTTTACATAACATACTAATAAGTTCCAAACGATTTTTTCTTAAAGTTTCATTATCCTCATTAACTTTCACGTTATCAAAAAAATCAAAAACTTCTTTTTTAGTTTCAGCTAAAATTAATAATGATTTCTCATAGTTTTCATCACTATTTATATTAGAATAATATTTTTTAATATAATTTATTTTTTTGTATAAGTTTTTTTCAAATTCACTTTTAAAAATACCAGGATCAGTTGTATCATTTATTTCAATTTTATTATTTTTCATCTCATGATCTAGAATGTTAGAAGCTCTTTTATAGCTAGAGTTAATATCTATACCAATTTGGTTGTTAATTACCTTGTTAAGACACCTTGCTTTTTCAAAAGATGAAAATAATTTATTTAATGAAAATGATGATAATATTGCTTCGATTATATCGTAACGTATTTCTTTTTCTTTAAGATAGTATCTAAATCTATCTTTTAAGAAACCATGTAATTCATTTTGTAAATCTTTATTAACAAGATTGTATCCTTGGTCATTGTAAAGGCGTGAAGAATAATTTAAAAGATCATTTATTTTTAAATTCTTTTTATTTTCAACGATGGTTCTTATTATACCTAAGGCAATTCTCCTTAATGCTAATGGATCTTTTGAACTTGTAGGTTTTTCATTTATACCAAAAAAGCCCACTAAGGTGTCAATCTTATCTGTAATTGATAATGCAATACTGAATGGTTTTTTTGGTACGATTGAATTAAGGCCTACTGGTAAATATTGTTCAGAAATAGCTAAAGAAATATCTTTATCAAATCCTTGATGCTCAGAAAAATATCCTCCCATAAGTCCTTGAAGTTCCGGAAATTCTCTAACAAGATCAGAGGTAAGATCGGTCTTGCAGATAGATGCTAACAACTCAACTTTTTCCTTACTAATTAATAATTCATCTGAGATCATTCCACCAATTTTTCTCATTCGTTGTACTTTGTCAAAATAAGATCCAAGACCTTTAAAAAAATTCATTGATTTTAATTCTGACACTTTTTTTACTAAATTTTGAGTTTTATCTTTATTCCAAAAGAATTCTGCATCGCTTAGTCTTGCATCAACTACTCTTTCATTACCTATTTTAATAAGTCCTTTTTTATCTTTTTTATTTGTTACAATTATAAATTCATTTGTAATTTCAATTTTATTATTAAATGTTGGAAAATATTTCTGGTGAGACTCCATTGTTAAGATCAAAATCTCTTTAGGAACTGACAAAAATTTTTTATCAAATTTGCAAAATAAAACATTTGGGCTATCTACTATATTTACAACCTCATCCATTAATTTAGGATTTTCATTAACTTTTAATCCTTTTTTTCGTAATATCTTTAAAAAAGATTTATTGATTATTTTTAATCTTTTATTTTGATTAATAATAACTCCATTATCCTCAAAAAATTTTTCATATTTCTTAAAATTTTCAAAAGATCTTTTTTTATCCTCAAAATCTTTATCTAAAAAAGTACAATTCGAAGAAGCTAAATGGTGAAATTTAAAACTTACAATTTTTTTATCAAATATTGATAAAATTGATTTTAATGGCCTTCCCCAATTTAAATCAAATTCACCCCATTTCATTGATTTTTTCCATTGATAATTGCTCAAAATTTTTGGAATGAATTCAGTGAGCAAGTCATGTGTTTTTAATGAAGTAGCTACAGTTTTGTAAAAATAAAATTCGCCCTTTTCAGTTTTTTTTTTAAATAAATCCTTTTTGTCAATTTCGTTTGATCTCAAAAAACCCTCCAACGCTTGATCTGGAGCGCTAGTTTTAGGGCCTTTAATCTCTTTAGATTTAATTTTAATTTGTTTATCTAGCCCTTCAAAAACTAAAACTAATCTATTTGGAGTTGAAAAAGAAAAATTTTTTTTTGATTTAATTGATTTTTCCTCAAATAAATTTTTAAAGTCTTCAAAAATTTTTTCTCTTAAATTTTTCTGTAAGCCTGCTGGAATTTCTTCACTAAATAGCTCTAAAAAAAATTCTGACATTTATGTTTGCGACTCTACCCAAATTGTAGCAGCTTGTTTTGTGATTTCTCTTATTCGACCAATATATTCTGCTCTTTGAGCAACACTGATTGCTCCACGAGCATCTAATACATTAAATATATGACTTGCTTTCAAACATTGATCGTATGCAGGTAAAGATATATTTTTTTCAACTAATGATTTTGCCTCACTCTCATGCATATCAAATATTTTAAATAAATTTTCTATATTAGCATGCTCAAAGTTATAAGCTGAGAATTCTTTTTCTGATTGATGAAAAACTTTCCTGTAATCAATACCATCATCATTCCAAACTAAATCATAAACATTTTTTTTCTGCTGAGTAAACATACAAATTCTTTCAAGGCCGTAGGTTATCTCCACAGACACTGGTTTACATTCGAAACCTGCCATTTGTTGAAAATATGTAAATTGAGATATTTCCATTCCATCACACCATACTTCCCACCCAAGACCTGCGGCTCCTAGAGTTGGGCTTTCCCAATCATCTTCAACAAATCTAATATCGTGATCTTTATGATTAATTCCTATTACTGACAAACTATTTAAATAAAGTTTTTTAATATTTAATGGAGAGGGTTTTATTATAACTTGGAATTGATAATAATGCTGAAGTCTATTTGGATTATCTCCATATCTTCCATCTGTAGGCCTTCGTGAAGGTTGAACATATGCTGCTTTCCATGGCTTAGGCCCGAGTGATCTTAAAGTAGTAGCTGGGTGAAATGTTCCAGCCCCAACTTCCAAATCATAAGGTTGCAAAATTACACATCCATTTTTGCTCCAAAACTTTTGAAGATTAATAATTGTATCTTGGAAAGTTTGAAATTTTAGTTTTTTTTTATTTTTTTTAGAGGCCATATTTTTGCCAAACTGATTTTTCCTCTAATATATTTGATAATTGATCGACATGGTCACTTGAAGACGATAATTTTTTACTAAGCCAACTTTTTGATTTTTCAAATTTTTTAATAATAACATCTTCTCCAAATTTTTCTCTTAATACCTGATTTGCATTTCCTATCTCATCTATTAAACCAAGATCTTTGGCTTTTCTACCTGACCAAAATTCACCTGAAAATAATTCTACTTCAGATTTTTTAAGTTTTGTTGATCTGCTTCTTTCGACTACCTCTATGAAATCTTTATGTAAATCTAATTGAATATTTTTTAATCTTTCAATGTCCTCTTTTTTTTCATCTAGAAATGGGTCTAATGTGCTTTTATTTTTTCCAGCAGTATGCACTCTTCTCTCAACACCTATCTTTTTTATCAATTCAGTAAAACCAAAAGAAGAGTAGATAACTCCTATCGAGCCTATAATTGAGCTCGAGTTTGCGTAAATTTCATCTCCAGCACATGCTATTAGATATCCTCCTGAAGCAGCTACATCTTCGGCAAAAACAATTACTTTCTTTTTGTTTTTTTTTGCTTGTTGTCTAATTAGGCTATAAATTAAATGTGATTGGACTGGAGAGCCTCCAGGAGAATTTATTGTGATAGCGACACATGGTGCTTTTTTAACCGAAAAAGCTTTTGAAATAATCTCTTCTTGGCCAGAAAAATCTATACCTTGTTTAAATTTACCAACATTTCCGATTACACCACTTAACTTTATATGTGGAATTATTTTTTTCTTTTTAAAAAAAGAGAGCATTTTAAATATTTATAGAATTTTTTTAAGAATATAAAGACACCTTATAATTGAAGATTCAGGTGCGTCAATTGATAAGTATCAAAAGCAACTTATTGTACTAATTTGCTTGATAAATGGGAAGTGTCATACAACTAAAAAATAAAATTAATAATTCATATTTTCAACTTAAAAATTCAGTTGAAGATAGATTGATGTTAGTTGAAGAAAAAATAAAGTCTAAATTAGAGAGCAATGTCGACTTGGTTCGTAAAATGACAAAGTATCACCTTGATACAGGTGGAAAAAGATTGAGGGCTTTACTTACTTTAGGTTCCTCGAAATTATGTGGATATTCAAAAGGAACTAGAGACATAAATTTAGCTGCTTGTGTAGAACTTATTCATTCTGCAACTCTAATGCATGATGATGTGATAGATAATGGATCTATTAGAAGAGGTAAAGAAACTTTAAATAAAGTTTGGGATAACCAATCCTCTGTTTTAGTTGGAGATTATTTACTTAGTAGATGTTTTGAAATGATGGTAGATGATGGAAATATTGAGGTCTTAAAATTATTATCCTCAACTTCCTCAAAGATTGCTCAAGGAGAAGTTCTTCAATTGCAACATAGAGGTGAGGTGGATATGTTGGAGGAAACTTATTTAAGAATAATATCTGCGAAAACCGCTGAATTATTTGCAGCAGCTACCAAAGTTGGTGCAATTTTGTCAGATGTGACATCAAAAGAGAAGGAGGCTTTGGAATTTTACGGAAGAAATTTGGGATTAACGTTTCAAATAGCTGATGATACTTTAGATTACAATTCTGAGTCAAAATTATTTGGAAAAAAAATTGGCAAAGATTTTTATGAAGGGAAAATTACTCTACCAATAATCTTGTTATTTCAAAAAGCAAATCTTAAAGAAAAGGAAAGCCTCAAAGGTATTTTTTTAAAAAATAGTAGAGATGAAAATAATTTTAATTATACATTATCTTTAATTAAAAAATATGAAATTATTAAAGAATGTTATCAAAAAGCAAATCATTACATAAAATTAGCGTCAAACTCGTTATCAATATTTAAAGACTGTAATGAAAGAAATATTCTTGAAAATTTAACTTCATTTAGTTTGTCAAGGGATTTTTAGGGACTTAAAAGACTCTTTATCCAACTACCATCTTTATCTAAAGAGTACTTTAATCTTTCATGTATTCTATTATCTCCATCTAGCCAAAATTCAATCGAGTAAGGTATTAAATTCCAACCAGACCAGTGACTTGGTCTTGGTACATTGTCTTTATCATTATATTTTTTTTTATAATTCTCTAAAGCATATAAAAGTTCATCTCTGGTTTGGAGAATGCTGCTTTGTTTTGAAGCCCAAGCACCTATTCTGCTATCATATGCTCTAGTGTTATAATACTCGTCAGCAGTTTGATCATCTACTTGTTTCAACGTTCCAACTATCCTTATTTGTCTTAGTAAACTTTTCCAATGGAAGCACATTGTAGCATTTGGATTTTCTTTAATTTCGTTTCCTTTCTGACTATTTAGATTTGTATAAAAAACAAATCCTTTTTCACTATGATCTTTAAGTAGAACCATTCTTACTGAGGGAATACCCTCTTTATTTGCAGTACCGAGTGCTAAAGCATTCGGATCATTAATTTCTTTTTTTTTAGCTTCCTCAAACCATTTTTGAAATAGTTCAAATGGGTTATCTAGATCTAAAAAGCAATTATTAAGCCCTAGTGAGTTTTTTTGATTCATAATTTAAACAAAATAATCTATACAATATAAATAATGTCATTTAATACTTTTGGAAAGACTTTTCGTTTCACAACTTGGGGGGAGTCCCATGGTCCAGCTATTGGCTGTATCATTGATGGGTGTCCACCGTTAATACCGTTAAAAGAAGCTGATATTCAAAAAGAATTAAACAAAAGAAAACCTGGACAATCTAAATTTACCACTCAAAGGAAGGAAAGTGACAAGGTTCAAATTCTTTCAGGAGTTTTTGAGGGAAAAACGACTGGGACCCCAATATCATTAATAATTTATAATGAAGATATGCGATCAAAGGATTATAATGATATTAAAGACAAGTTTAGACCAGGACATGCTGATTTCACATATTTTAAAAAGTATGGAATAAGAGACTATAGAGGCGGTGGTAGATCATCTGCCAGAGAAACAGCTGCAAGAGTTGCAGCAGGTGCTGTGGCGAAAAAAGTTTTAGAAAATAAATTAGGAAAAAAATTTAAAATCACTGGAGCTGTAACCCAACTTGGAATAATAGGATGTGATACCAGTAAATGGGATGATAAAGTAATTTCTAAAAACCCATTTTTTTGCCCAGATAAATCAATGTTAAAAATTTGGGAGAAATATTTATTAAGTATTAGAAAAGCTGGATCGTCATGTGGGGCGATAATCGAAGTAAGAGCGAACGGTATTCCCGCTGGATTAGGCGCACCTATATACTCAAAATTAGACTCTGACATAGCATCAGCTATGATGAGTATAAATGCTGTAAAAGGAGTTAATATCGGCTCGGGTATGAACTCAGCACAATTGTCAGGTGAGGAAAATTCAGATGAAATTTCTCAAAATAGAAAAAAAACAAATTTTAAATCTAATAACGCTGGAGGTATTCTAGGGGGCATTTCTTCAGGTCAAGAAATAATTGTTTCTTTTGCTGTAAAGCCAACTTCATCAATTTTAAAAAGTAGAAAAACAATTAATAAGTTTGGAAAAAATACAAGTATATCAGTGAAAGGTAGACATGATCCCTGTGTAGGTATTAGAGCTGTGCCTGTAGGTGAAGCAATGTTATCTTGTGTTTTATTAGATCATTATCTTCTACATAAAGCTCAGTGTGGTTAATTTTTTAATTTTGTTTTTTCAATACTATATTGGAATTTAGTAAATCTAAAACTTTATCCTCAATGGAAACTGAGTCAAGACTTGCCACTTTATACATCTTCTCTGGAGTGTCTTGATCTATAAAAATATCCGGTAATGTTAATGATCGAAATTTTAAATTAGAGTCCATTAAACCTTTTTTCGTCAAAAAATTTACCACATGAGATCCAAAACCACCAATTGAACCCTCTTCAATGGTCATGATCGCCTCATGAGTTGTAGCTAATTGCCAAATGAGGTTTTCATCTAAAGGTTTTGCAAATCTAGCGTCAACAACTGTTATTGATAAACCTTTTTTTGATAAATTTTCTGTAGCTTTCAAAGTTTCATTCAGTCTTGCTCCAAAATTTAAGATAACTAATTTTTTTCCTTCTTTTATAATTCTTGATCTCCCTATCTCAATTTTTTCGTTTATTGAGGGCAGAATTGAACCTAATCCTGTTCCTCTTGGATACCTAAAAGCACAAGGCTTATCATTTATTTCAATAGATGTATTAATCATTTTAACTAGTTCAGCTTCATCACTCGGTGCCATCACAATAAAATTTGGAAGAGTTGATAAATACGTTACATCAAAACTTCCAGCATGTGTAGAACCATCGGCACCTACAAGTCCAGCTCTATCTATTGCAAATCTTACAGGTAAGCTTTGTATTGCTACATCGTGGACTACCTGATCATAAGCTCTTTGAAGAAATGTTGAATAAATTGCTGCATAAGGTTTATAATTTTCAGTCGCTAAACCTGCTGCAAATGTGACTGCATGTTGTTCAGCAATTCCTACATCAAAAGTTCGATCTGGAAATTCTTTACGAAAATTATCTAAACCAGTTCCATCAGGCATTGCTGCGGTTACAGCAACAATTTTACTGTCTTTTTTTGCGTGCTTTATCAAAGTGTCTGAAAAAACTTTTGTATAGGAGGGAATTTTGCTGTCGTTTTTAATTTGTTTGCCTGTTTTCACATCAAACTTGGATACTCCATGATAATGATCCTCTGCTTTTTCTGCAAATGAATATCCTTTACCTTTTTTTGTTTTAATATGAATTAATATTGGCCCTTGGTGTTTTGTGTCCCTAGCATTCTTTAAAATTGGAATTAAAGAATTTAAGTCGTGACCATCAATAGGACCTATATAATAGAACCCTAATGAACTAAACAAAGTCCCCCCTGTTACTGCTGATCTAATTAAATCCTCTGCTTTTCCAGCTTTAGCACTAAACCTTTTTGAAAAAGCTGACATAATTAATTTTAAAGTCTCTCTTAAGCTAAAGTAAATTTTTCCTGAAAAAATTTTCGCTAAATAAGTGCTCATTGCACCAACTGGTCTAGCAATAGACATGTCGTTATCATTAAGTATGACTATAATTTTAGTTTTAGAGGCACCTGCATTATTCATTGCTTCATAAGCCATGCCAGCACTCATTGCTCCATCACCTATTACTGCAATTACATTATCGGATTTGTTTGAAAGTTTATTTGCTACAGCAATACCCAAAGCTGAGGAAATTGAAGTTGAGCTATGCGCTGCTCCAAAAGGATCATATTCACTCTCTGATCTTTTCGTAAATCCAGAAAGACCTTTTCCTTGTCTTATAGTTCGAATTCTATCTTTTCTTCCTGTTAAAATTTTATGAGGATAAGATTGATGGCCTACATCCCATATTAATTTATCATTTGGTGTATTGAAAATATAATGCAATGCAATACTTAGCTCAACAACTCCAAGACTTGCACCTAAATGACCACCAGTAACAGAAACTGCATCAATCATTTCCTCTCTTAATTCATCTGCTACTTTTTGTAATTTTGTTTCAGGAATTTTTTTTAAATCAGATGGAAAATTTATTTCATCTAAGAATTCGTACTTTTTTTTTTTCATTTTTTTCTATTCAAAATATAGTTTAAAGTTTCAGATAAATTTTTTGAATTTGATCCATATTTTATTAATTTTTTGTTAATCTTTAAAATTAAATATTTAGCATATTTAATAGTATTTTTATATCCTAATAAACTAATTAGAGTCGCTTTACCTTTCTTTTTATCTTTTCCTGTCTTTTTTCCAACAACAACTAATTTTCCTTTGTAATCTATTAAGTCATCAGCAACTTGAAATAGTAATCCTATTTCTGCACCAATTTCCCCAAATTTCTTTATTTCTTTTTTACTTTTACTTTTTAAAATTAATGGGGCTGCACAAGCAAAACTAAAAAGTTTTCCTGTTTTTTTGATTTCCATTTCAATAATTTTTTTTTTTGAAATTTTTTTATGTTCATAATTTAAATCTAGAAATTGACCACCTGCGATACCAAGATGACCTGAGCATCTGGAAATTTTATCTATTAAACTAATTTTAATTTTTTCTGAAACATTAAAATTTTTATGGCTTAAAATTTCGAAAGCTAAAGTTAAAAGAGAGTTACCAGCTAAAACGGCAGTTGATTCTCCAAATTTTATATGTGCTGAAGGTTTGCCTCGTCTAATAGTATCGTTATCCATACAAGGTAAATCATCATGTATAAGGGAGTATGCATGAATACATTCAATTGCTGAACCTATTATAATCAATGATTTATAATCTATTTTAAATAATGAACCAACATCAATTAGAATTTTTGATCTAATTTTTTTTCCACCAGAAAATAGACCATATTTCATTGGGGTAATTAATTCAGATTTTTTTTGTTTTTTTATAAATCCTTTTAAAAATAAATTTGTATCTCTGGCGATTTTATTTAGCTTTGTTTGCATTTTTTCTTAATATAATTTTTAATATATTTTCCTTAGTTTTTTTGCTGATATTTTTAACATTTTCTTTAAATTTATTTTCAATAATACTGTTAAGCTTTAACAATTTTTGATATTTTTCAATAGAGTCGTCTAAATTTTTTTGATTTTCTAGATCTTCGATTATTTTGTTAGCTAGTTTTGTTAATTCTTCAATAGATAAAGTATTATAATTATTATTTGTTAAATTTTTTTCTTTCATATAATACTTTAAATTAATACATGAAAATTAATCTTACACATATTAAAAAAGCAAAAAAATACCTTGATAAAAATGAATGCATTGCAATACCAACTGAGACTGTTTATGGATTGGCAGGAAACGCTTATTCCGATTATGCGTGCAGAAAAATATTTAGATTAAAAAAAAGACCAAAATTTAACCCTCTTATAGTCCATTACTATAATTACAATAATTTAAAAAATGATTGTATTCTTAACGAAAATTTTTTTAAATTGTATAAAAAATTCTGTCCTGGTCCAGTCACATTTATTCTAAATTTAAAGAAAAAATCAAAGATTTCAAAGATTGCAACTAATCGAAAAATGGCGCTTGCAGTTAGATTCCCAAAACATTCTGTCACTCGAAATTTACTGAAAAAGATTGATTTTCCATTAGCTGCTCCTAGTGCAAATATTTCATCTCGATTAAGCCCAGTTTGTTCAAAAGATGTAAAGGAAGATTTTGGTAAAAAAATTAAGTTTGTACTTGAAGGTGGAAGATCATCTATTGGTATCGAATCAACAATAATTGATATTAGAGATAAACCAAAAATTTTAAGATTAGGAGGTATAGACGTAATAAATATTGAAAAAATATTAAATAAAAAAATTATAGTTAATAATAGTCCTGCTAAAATTTCTGCTCCTGGTCAATCAAAAATTCACTATTCCCCTGGAATTCCTATCAGATTGAGAGCCAAAAAAGCAAAAAATAAGGAAGCTTTTTTGTTTATAAATAAAAAAAAAAAAACACAATCAAATTATTATTTTTTATCTAAAAAGGGAAATTTAAATGAAGCTGCAAAAAATTTATACAGCACTTTAAGAAAAATTAAAAAAAACAAATATAAGTCTATTGCTGTTGCTAAAATTCCAAATAAAGGAATAGGTAAAACTATTAACGACAGACTGACCAGAGCATCAAAATTCTAATGCAAGCAACTCTTCAAGTTATTGGATTATCAAAAAACTATAATGAAAAAAATGCTGTAAAAGACATCTCATTTAGATTAAATAAAAATGAAATTATAGGGATACTTGGACCTAATGGCTGTGGAAAAACAACAACAATTGGAATGATATTAGGATTATTAAAACCAACAAGTGGCAAAATATTAATTAATGGTATTGAAATAGAAAAAAATAGAGTTCAATTATTAAATAATTTAAATTTTATTTCTCCATATATAGAATTGCCGAAAAAATTGACTGTAAAACAAAATCTAATTGTGTATGGCAAACTTTATGACATAAAAGACCTTAAAAAAAAAATTGAATATCTCTCTGAAAAACTGAGACTTGGTGATATAATTAACAAACTCACTGGAGAACTTTCATCTGGGCAGAAAAATAGAGTAAGTCTTGCTAAATCTATTATAAATGATCCATTAGTTTTACTACTTGATGAACCTACAGCATCTCTTGACCCTGAGACAGGAGATTTTGTTAGAAGTTTTTTTGAAAGTTATCAAAAAGAAAAAGGAACTTCTATTTTACTAGCTTCACATAATATGTCAGAAGTAGAAAGATTATGCTCTTCGGTATTAATGATGAATAATGGATCTATAATTGACCAAGGAAGTCCAGAAAAATTAATTCAAAAACATGGTCGAAAAAATATGGAAGAAGTTTTTTTGAAACTTACGAGGGAAAACTATGAATTTTAATAAAATGTACGGACTTTTTCTGAGGCATTTTTATCTAATTAAAAGTTCATTACCAAGAATTCTAGATCTTGTTTATTGGCCGACAATACAAATAGTTCTCTGGGGATTCATTTCTAAATTTTTTTCTATTTATAGTGATTATTACAATAATACGCTTGGAGTAATTCTCACTTGCGCAATTCTTTACGACATTCTTTTTAGATCCAGTATTAGTTTTAATATGCTTTTTTTAGAGGAAATTTGGAGCAGAAATTTTACTAATCTATTTATTGCACCATTAAAACTTAAAGAGATAATTTCATCTTTAATTTTTACAGCTTTAATTAGAACTCTAATTGGATTGGTGCCAGCAATATTATTAACCTCACCTTTGTTCGGTATTTCTATATTAAAATTAGGTCTTCCCCTTCTTCTATTATTCTTAAGTTTATACATTTTTGGAATAACTCTTGGTTTATTTGTAAGCGCTGGCCTAATGAGATTTGGTCCTTCGTTTGAAAATATTGCGTGGTCATCTTTATTTTTATTAGCTCCACTTGGTTGCATTTATTACCCAATTGAAATTCTTCCAACTTTTTTTCAAACCATAGCAAAGAGTTTACCTTTAGTTTACATTTTTGATGAAACAAGAAATATTCTTTTAAATGGCTTAATAAGTTATGAAAATTTAACTAAGGCTTACGTTTTAAATATCATATATCTAGTTTGTGGAATTAGTTTGTTTTATTTTTCCTTTTTAAAAGCACGTATCAAAGGTACTTTAATCAATATGGGTGAGTAATTGGTGCGCCTGCTAGGAGTCGAACCCAGAACCTCCTGATCCGAAGTCAGGCGCTCTATCCAGTTGAGCTACAAGCGCATATAATATTAATATAACATTTTATGGAAAAAAAAATAAATTTGAAAGTAAAAGAAAATGATAAAAGTTTTCGTATAGATGTTTTTATCAGTAATAATAGCAAAGAGATAAGTCGTACTAGAATAAAAAATTTAATTTTAGATAAAAAATTAAAAATAAATAATAAGATTATCTTAGATCCTGCAAAAAAGCTTAATACTGGTGATAAAATTAGTTTAATAATTCCTGAGCCAAAAAAAAGCTCTCTAAAACCTTATAAATATAAATTAAATATTGTGTATGAAGATGAGGATTTAATTGTTTTGAATAAACCTGCAGGAATTGTTATGCATCCTGGAGCTGGAAATTTTGACAACACAATTGTCAACGCTTTAATTAATTACGATAAAGATTCATTATCAAGTATTGGAGATAAATTAAGGCCTGGGATTGTTCACAGGATTGACAAGAATACTTCAGGTCTAGTTGTTATAGCAAAAAATAATCAATCTCATGAAAACCTATCACTTCAATTCAGCAAACATTCAATTACAAGAATTTATCAATTGTTAGTTTGGGGAAAAATAAGGCCATCAAAAGGTAAAATAGAAACTTTGATTACAAGAAGTTCGAAAAATCGGCAAATGATGATGGTAAGTAATTCAAAAGGGAAAAGAGCTGTAACTAATTATCAAACAATAGAACTTTTTGAAAATAAAAGTATTCCAACTTTAAGCTTATTAGAATGTAAACTAGAAACAGGAAGAACTCATCAAATAAGAGTCCACATGAATTTCTTGGGCAATAGTATTATTGGAGATGATAAATATAAAAAAAAATTTAAAAAAATAAAAAATATCAACCCTTTATTAGAAGAAAAAATTATTAACTTAAAAAGACAATTTCTCCATGCAAAAACAATTGGCTTTATTCACCCAAAAAAAAATAAGCAGATGATATTTAATTCTATTTTACCCAAAGAACTTGAAACTATTCTCAAAATGCTAAGAAAAACAAGCAAATAAAATATTGAAAAAAATTAAATATTAATTAGATAGACTGATATGAATACGGCTATTAAAAACAATCTTCCGATATTAAGCAGCGAGGGTGGATTATCTGCTTACTTAGAACAAATCAAAAAATTTCCAATGTTAGATGCTGAGGAGGAGTATATGCTAGCTAAAAATTGGAAAAATAATGGAAATGTCAAGGCTGCTGAAAAATTAGTTACAAGTCATCTTCGATTGGTTGCAAAAATAGCAATGGGATATAAAGGGTATGGTTTACCAGTAAATGAGATGATATCTGAAGGTAACGTTGGTTTGATGCAAGCAGTTAAAAAATTTGAACCTGAAAAAGGTTTTAGATTAGCAACTTACGCAATGTGGTGGATTAAAGCTTCAATTCAGGAATACATTTTAAGATCTTGGAGTTTGGTAAAAATAGGTACTACAACTGCTCAAAAAAAATTATTTTTTAATTTAAAAAAAATTAAAAACCAAATCGCACCTCAATCAGAGGGAGATTTAAGAAGTGAACAAGTAGATGAAATAGCTAATAAACTTGATGTGAGCAAAGAAGAAGTTGTTTCGATGAATAGAAGGTTGTCTGGAAAAGAATTTTCATTAAATGCTCAAATTGGTGAGGATGGCGATGAATGGCAAGACTGGTTGGTAGATAAAGAATTAGATCATGACCTTAAATTTGCTCACCAAGAAGAAATGGAACAAAGAAAAGATTTATTAAAAAATTCTATCAAGGTATTAAATGAAAGAGAAAAAGAAATTCTATACGCAAGAAGATTAAATGATACTCCATCTACTCTTGAAAATTTAAGTAAAAAATATAAAATTAGTAGAGAAAGAGTGAGACAAGTTGAAAATAAAGCATTTGAAAAGCTACAAAAACATATGTTGCTACTAGCTAAGTCTAAAAATCTTTTGCCTATTAATTAAACCTCAAAAGGATTTTCAACTAAAATTGTGTCATCACGTTCTGGGCTAGTTGATATACTAGAAATCTTTGCCCCTATAAAATCCTGAATTGCATATATATATTTTTTGGCATTATCTGGTAAATCATTAATATCTTTAATTCCATTAGTTGAACTTTTCCATCCATCAAATATTTTGTAAATAGGTTTTATCTTTATTTGATCTTCAACAGCTGCAGGTAGGTAGTCTATTTTTTTTCCGTCTAAATCATATTCAACGCACATTTTAATCTTATCTAACTCATCTAGTACATCAAGTTTAGTCAATGCAATACCATCAATTCCTGAAACTTTAATTGTTTGTCTAACTAAAACACCGTCAAACCACCCACATCTTCTTTTACGACTAGTAACAGTTCCAAATTCTTTACCTCTGTTCCCTAATAATTCACCAATTTTATCCACCAATTCTGTAGGGAATGGTCCTTCACCAACTCTAGTAGTATATGCTTTAGTAATACCTAATACATAGTTAATTGAATTTGGTCCACAACCAGTTCCTGTGGCAGCACTTGAGGCAACTGTGTTTGAAGAAGTTACAAATGGATATGTGCCATGATCAACATCAAGTAAAATACCCTGAGCACCCTCAAACAATATTCTTTTTTTATCTTTTTTATATTGATCAATTTTAAGCCATACGGGTGCAGAAAATTTAAGAATTTCTGGGGCGATTTTTAGAAGATCTTTTTTTAGCTGATTTTTTTCAAATAATTTTTTTCCCAATCCTTTTCTAATTGCATTATGATGTGATAGAACAGTTTCTAATCTTTGATCTAAATTTTTCTCAGATCTTAGATCCATAACTCTTATCGAGCGTCTCCCAACTTTATCTTCATAAGCAGGTCCTATACCCCTTCTAGTAGTCCCAATTTTACTTTTACCGGCAGCATCCTCTCTAATCTCATCCATTTCACGATGAAAAGGTAAAATTAAATTTGCAGCCTCTGAAATCATGAAATTTTCTTGATTTACATCTACACCTTTATCTTTAATCTCTTTAATTTCATCTAATAAAGCCCAAGGATCTACAACAACACCGTTTCCAATTATTGAAATTTTGTTTTTTCTAACAATACCAGATGGAAGCAACCTTAATTTATAAGTTATTCCATCTATCACAAGAGTGTGTCCAGCGTTATGTCCTCCTTGAAATCGGATTACAACATCTGCTTGCTCAGACAACCAATCTACAATTTTTCCTTTTCCTTCATCTCCCCACTGCGAACCTACAACTGCAATATTTCTCATTATCTAAATATTTTTTTTAAATCAATGGAATTCAAATGATTAATAGGACCATGTCCTTTTCCAATTTTAGGGTTAGTAAATATTGCTGAATTTACATACTTAATCCCTAACTCACAAGATTTCTTTAAGGTTTTTCCACATGAAAAAAAAGAAGTAATAGCAGTTGATAACGTACAACCAGTTCCATGAGTATTTTTTGTTTTCAATCTTTTATTTGAAAATATTTTAATTTCCTTTTTATTAACAAATATATCATACAAATTGTTCGATTCCAAATGACCCCCTTTAATCAAAACATTTGGAACACCAAATTCAATTAATTTATTTGCAGCAAAAATCATATCATTTTTGTTTTTAATTTTAATTCCGGTTAATATCTCTGCCTCTGGTATATTGGGCGTTATTAATGATACTTTATTTAGCAATTTTTTTTTCATCACTTTTATTGCTTGGTTATTTATCAGTTTAGAACCTCCTTTTGCTATCATTACTGGATCTAAAATAATCTTTTTTATTTTCATTTTATTTAGAGACTTATAAACTTTATTAATCACTTGTGCGGAATGTAGCATTCCAATTTTAATAGCATCTGGTTTTATATCTTTTGTGGTATAAATTATTTGATTATAAATTTCATTTGAAGGTATCGAAACTACTGATTTCACACCATGCGTATTTTGAATGGTTACAGCAGTTAAAGCAGTCATAGAATAAGATCCTAAACAAGTGGCAGTTTTTATATCTGCTTGAATACCAGCGCCTCCTGATGAGTCAGATCCTGCAATAATAAGAATTTTTGATTTTACTCTCAAATTATTTAATTTTTTTTGATACAATCTTAACACATTTTAAAAGAAGATTTCTATTCTCACTTTCTCCCATTATTCTTATTTTTGACTCTGTGCCTGACCTTCTTATGAGTATTCTTCCTTGACCTTTTATAAGTTTAGTTGCTAATTTTATTGTATTTTTTATTTCTGATTTATTGATAATATTCTTATCCTTTACCTGAATATTCTTTAATATCTGAGGTGTCTTTTTAAATTTATCAAAAAAAACACTAGCTTTTTTTCCTTTTCTTAGAGCAAATAAAGACTCTAAAGCAACAAGTAAACCATCTCCTGTAGTTGCAAATTTACCTAGAATGATATGACCTGACTGTTCGCCACCTAAATTAAATTTATTTTTTTGCATCTTTTCTTTAACGTATCTATCACCTACGTCAGCACGGATAAATTTAATACCTTTTTTTTTTAAAAATTTTTCAAGACCGTAATTTGACATTAGCGTTCCAACAACACCACCTTTCAACATCTTTTTACTTTTCCATCTTGTTGCCAAGGCAGCAATAATTTGATCACCATCAATAATATTGCTCTTTTCATCACACATAATTACTCTGTCAGCATCTCCATCCAATGAAATTCCTATATGTGCCTTATATTTTTTGACAGCTGATCTTATTTTTCTAGGAAATGTAGAGCCACAATTCTTATTAATATTTAAACCATTCGGATTTACCCCAATTGCGATCACTTTAGCTCCTAAAGATTTTAACAATTCAGGTCCAGCTTTATATCCGGCGCCATTTGCGCAATCAATCACAATCCTGAGACCTCTTAAATTAAATTCTTTAGTAAAATTTTTTTTTAAAATTTTAATATAATCTTTAGTTCCAGTTTCTAATCTTTTTACTCTTCCTAATTTTTCAGGTTTTGAAAGATTTTTAACAATTTTTTTTTCTATTAAACTTTCTATTTTTTTTTCTATTTTATCTGACAATTTCATCCCATCTGGACCAAATAACTTTAAACCGTTGTCATTATGTGGATTGTGAGAAGCTGTAATCATGATCCCCATATTTGCTTTCATAGTTTTTGTTAGCATTGCAAGACCATTGGTTGGTAAAGGTCCTAAAGTAAATACGTGCATACCTGCTGATGCCAATCCAGACACAAGTGCTGGTTCTAAAGCATAACCTGATAATCTTGTGTCTTTAGCAATTACTGCAATTTGTTTTCTTTTTTTTTGAGATTTAAAATATGTTCCACTTGCTAAACCAAATTTAAAAAACATATCACCATTTATGTTTTTGCTGTTGACGGCCCCTCTAATACCGTCGGTACCAAAATATTTTTTTGTCATTAATTATTCATAATTTTTTTAAAAATCTTCAAGCCTTGTGTTATTTCATTTACATCATGAATTCTTAAAATTTGAACACCTTGCATCATTAAGTAGATTGCTGATGCTGTTGTGCCTCCGACCCGAAATTTACTATCATTTATTCCCGACAAATCTTTAATAAACCTTTTTCTTGAATTACCAACAAGTATAGGAAAACCTAGAGAATGAAAAATAGAAATATTGTGAATTAAACTCATATTATGTTTCAAATTTTTTCCAAAACCTATACCAGGATCTAAAATTATATTATTATGCTTGATACCCTTTGATCTAATTAGTTTAATTTTATTCTCAAAAAAATCATATATATCTAATAACACATTTTTATAACTTGGTTTTTTTTGCATGTTTTCTGGAAGGCCTTTTGTATGTTGGATAACAAACGGAACTTTATATTTTTTTAGTACATTTATTGTGTTAACGTCAAAATCTAGACCTGAAACATCATTAATCAATCGAACACCTTGTTTTATACCTTTCCGCATAATATTTGATTTCCTAGTGTCTAAAGATAATGGTACTTTTTTTTTTATTAACAATTTTAAAATTTTGTTTATCCTGTTCCATTCTAGTCTTTCCGAAATTGCCTTTGATCCTGGTCTTGTTGATTCACCGCCAACATCAATTAAATCTGCTCCATCCTTTTTTAAATTAATTGCATGATAAATTGCTTTTTTCTTTGTATTGAATTTCCCGCCATCAGAAAAACTATCAGGTGTTAAATTTAACACACCTAACAAATTAGTCTTTTTAAAATTAAAATTTGAAAAATTTTTTTTTTTTGATTTAATTTTTTTTAAATCAAAATTTATTTTTTTTCTTAGTGATTTTGATAATTTTTTTATTTGATCTATAGAAATTCTTTCTTTAGATCTTCTAGTTAATATTTCAATTTGATCAAATGAAATATCTTTTCTCTGACATAATGGTAAAGTTTTTTTTTTATTAACTAATTTTATTGAGTGATTACCGTAATAGAAATTACACGCTCTTGTGTAATATCTAAACATTAAAATTAGTGTACAATTTTTGGTTTAAGACCTAATGCTCCCATAGCAGAACCTTTATCTTCTTCAGCTTTGAAGTTTTCTTTATCAGTCGGATAAATGTTTTTATTTATAATATTTTCAATTTCTTCCCCAGTTAGGGTTTCATAAGTCATCAGTGCTTTGGCAATTTTATGCAAATCATCGACTTTTTCAGTCAATATTTCTCTAGCTTTATTGTAACCTTCATCGACCAGTTTTCTAATTTCTTTATCTATTTTTTGAGCTACTTCCTCAGAAACAGATTGAGTTTGTGTGACTGATCTCCCTAAAAATACCTCTTCCTGATTTTCACCGTATTCAACGGGACCCATTTCTTCGCTCATTCCATATTTTGTTACCATTGCTCTAGCAAGTTGTGTGGCTTGATTTATATCAGAACCGTTTCCACCACCGGCCCCAGTTGAAATATTATCTTTTCCAAAAATTATCTCTTCTGCAACTCTTCCGCCGAAACATACTGCCAATCTTGCTTTCAAGTATTTGATTGAATAGCCGTGTTTATCTCTTTCAGGTAAATTCATTACCATCCCTAAAGCTCTTCCTCTTGGAATAATGGTAGCTTTATGAATAGGATCGTAACTTGGCATATTGAAAGATACAAGAGCATGTCCACCTTCATGATAAGCTGTCAATTTTTTTTCATCTTCGGTCATAACCATTGAACGTCTTTCTGCTCCCATCATTACTTTATCTTTTGCATCCTCAAACTCATTTAAAGTTACTATTCTTTTATTTTTTCTTGCAGCTAATAACGCGGCCTCATTAACTAAATTTGCAAGGTCTGCTCCTGAAAATCCTGGTGTTCCCCTTGCAACAGTTCTTAAATTCACATCAGGTGCTATTTTAATTTTTTTGACATGCACTTTTAAAATTTTTTCTCTTCCGATTATATCTGGATTCGAAACTACTACTTGACGGTCAAACCTTCCTGGTCTTAATAATGCGGGATCTAAAACATCAGGTCTATTAGTTGCAGCTATAATAATTACACCTTCGTTGGTATCAAACCCATCCATTTCGACGAGCAATTGATTAAGAGTTTGTTCTCTCTCATCATTACCTCCTCCAAGACCTGCTCCTCTGCTTCTTCCAACCGCGTCTATTTCGTCAATAAAAATTATACATGGAGAGTTTTTCTTCCCTTGCTCAAACATATCTCTTACTCTTGAAGCACCAACTCCAACAAACATTTCAACAAAGTCAGATCCTGAAATAGTAAAAAAAGGAACCCCAGCCTCCCCAGCTATAGCTCTAGCTAATAAAGTTTTTCCAGTACCTGGTGGACCGACGAGCAATGCACCTCTCGGTATTTTACCTCCAAGTCTACTAAATTTCCTAGGATCTTTTAAAAACTCAACTATTTCCTCTACTTCCTCTTTAGCCTCCTCTACACCCGCTACATCATTAAAAGTAACTTTGCCTTTAAGTTCGTTCATCATTTTTGCTTTTGATCTTCCAAAACCCATTGCTCCACCTTTCCCACCTTGCATTTGCCTCATAAAGAAAATCCAAACTGCAATTAGTAGAAGCATTGGAAACCACGATAGCAAAACACCAAAAAGAGATGGCATCTTTTCATCAATAGGTGCTGCGGAGATACTAACTCCTTTTTCAGAAAGTTTTTCTATAAGGTTTGGGTCTTCAGGTGAATAAGTGGAAAAAGTATTTCCATTAGAATAGACACCTTTAATATTGTTACCTTGAATATCAACTTTTACAACCTCACCATTCTCAACTGAAGTTAAAAATTCAGAAAAAATAACTTTGTTACCCTCTAAAGAATTTGTCTGAGGGTTTTTAAACATATTGTATAGACCTATCGTTAGGAAAACGATTATTGCCCACATTGCAATATTTTTTAAATTCATACGTATAAAATAAGAATTATTATGGATTAAACAAGTGACAATTTTGGTCTTAGTTTAAAAAATTCAATGCTCTTTTGATATTATTATTGTTTCGTTGACCTTTTCTATAATGCAACCACCTATAGTTTGCTTATAAGAAGCGTGATTTTTGATTTTTGAGATAATTTTTTGTAACTTTTTGCCTCTAACAGGAAGACCTTTTTGACCTACAAGTTTAATTGATTCTGATAGAGATCTTAAAATTATCTCAAATGGTTGCTTGAAATATTCATTTTTAAGAATTAACTTTTTTCTTTTTAATGAAAAAAAAGTGTTTTTTTTAAGATTTTTACTGACATAGTGCTCTACAAGATTATTTGAATATTTTAAATTTTTAATTGTTGTGCTTAATTTTTTGTGGTCAAGGCCCTTTTCTTTAAGTTCCTCTATAAGTTTTCTAATCTGAGTTCTGAGATATTTTTTATCTTCATTTGAAGGATCATTCACATAAAAATTAAAAACTTTTTTTGCGATAAATCTGAGGTCTTCCTTTTTTTCATCTATTAAAGGTCTCAATAAATTTTTTCCATTTATTTCTACTTTTTTGTCTAAAGATACTAATCCTTTTAAACCACTTCCTCTTAACATCCTGATAAAAAAATTCTCAAAAAGATCATTTTCGTGGTGCCCAAGTAGAATGTTCTTAATTTTAAATTTATCAGACTGTGAAAATAACAATTCGTATCTTTTCTTTCTTGCTATCGACTGAATATTTTTAGATGGTTTCCTACCTACCCAAGTTAATATCTTTGAGTCGATATGATTATTTTTTAAAATTTTATGAGTTTTTTTTGCCTCTTTAGAAGATTCTGATCTCAGTCTATGGTCTACTATTAAAAATTTTGCGCCTAATCCTTTTTCTATTGAGTATATTTTGGCTAAAAATGCTAATGCTAAACTATCTGGCCCTCCAGAGACTGCTACAATGAAATCTTCTGAAATGTCGAGATTTTTTTTAAATTTTTTATAAAATTTTTTAATTCTTTGATTGTTTAATTTTATTGCTAAAGTCTTAGGAATTTTGTTTATTACATTCAAATTTTTGAGACTCATATTTAGCTTTTTGAATTACTGATTGGTTTGCCTCTGGGTACTGATTTTCAACACCATTAATCATTTTACAACCTTGATCTTTCTCTCCAATCTGAACCATTGATACACCAAGCTTTAATAAATTTATAGGGGCTTTTTCTCCTTTAGGATATTTCTGATATCCCTCCAAATATGCAGAGGCAGCATCAGTATAAAGTTGTCGAATTCTAAATGTTTCTGCATACCAATATTGTGCGTTACCAGCTAATTTATGTTCTGGATTTGTTAAAACAAATTCTCTGAATGCTCTTTCGGCCGTTGTATAATCTCCGTTTTTTAAGAAGCTAGTAGCGAAGTCATACTGTTTTTCTATTGTTGCTTCAGGTAATATTTTTTCTTCCGATTGAAAAGTTTCTGTAACAATGGATGCAGTTGTCTCAATTGACTCTATTTTTTGAGTTTTTTCCTCTGTAGTTGTATCTTTATAAGATATTGAACCTAAATCTTGAGGTTGAGAACTTCCAGGTAATTGCTCGCTACCAGATTTTTTAGAAACTTTAATTTCTGTTTCATTATCTAGAGTTGATTTTTCTAAATCCTGGAATCTAATTTGATTATCAGCTTGTACTTTGGATAATCTATTCGATAGCTTATCTAATTTAAAATTTATCTCTTCAAACTTATTTGTTAGTTCTTGAAATTGACTTTCAATTTCAGAAAGTTTAAGCAAATGTCTTGTCAAAACATCTTCTGAATTAAATTCAGAGTTGACAGAAATATTAGAATTCTCATCTGATGTAATATTTGACTGAGAGTAAACAGCTTTTTCAAGAGTTTTGAGATCTTTTTGAATTAAACTTAAAACCTTATACACATCAGGATTGTCAGCTCTAACATTAAAATTAATTAAAAAATTTAAACTCAATAATATAATTAAAAATGATAATTTTTTTTTAAAATACATTAAATATGAATAGAAAAGACAATGATGGCAAAAAAAAGACCCTCAGTAACCTAACTAAGGGTCTTTAATATTTTAATTTTATTAATTAGCTTTTACAGTTACTGATCTTCTGTTTTTAGACCATGATAGTGGATTGGAACCAGAGTCAACTGGTCTCTCCTTTCCGTAACTCAAAACTGAAATTCTGTCTGAAGAAACACCATAAGTCATTAGGTAATCTTTAGCGGCATTAGCTCTTCTTTCACCTAAAGCCAAGTTATATTCTCTAGTACCTCTCTCATCAGCGTGACCTTCTAAGACAATATTTATTTTTGAATTTTTTCTTAACCATGCAGCCTGTTTTCTTAAAGTTTCTCGTGATGCAGTGGTTAAAACTGACTCATTTGTAGCAAAAAATACTCTATCAGGAACACCTGAGGCTAGATATTCAACTGTGTCTGTGCCAGTGTAAACATCTCCTTGCATTTGACCTGTTCCTGCTTTTTTGGTTGCACAAGCAGAAAGTGCTAAAAATGCTACAATTACCAAAAGTGCATTTTTTAAAATTTTGTTAAATTCCATAAAACTCCTTGATCAATTTGCTTAAGTTTAATCTTCCACAATTAGATAGATGTTTCAAGTCTAAAAATCAAGCTAATTTATCTAATTACTTAATTTAATTTATCTAATTGCTTAATAAAGATGACCAAGATGGGTCTGAAGCATCTGTAGGCGTCTTGACTTCACGCTCATTGTAGCCTGTGAGGTCTATAGACCATAATTTAGCTGAGAAGCCCTTTCCTTTATCATCAGTTTTTGTTTCTCTATAGAAAATTAAAACTCTACCATTTGGCGACCATGATGGTGCTTCTTGATAAAAGTTTTCTGTTAGCAATCTCTCACCTGATCCATCAGTTCTCATAACACCAATATAAAATTTACCTTTATGTAATTTTGTAAAAGCAATTAAATCACCTCTTGGAGACCAAACGGGAGTTCCATAAAGTCCCTTTCCAAAGGAAATTCTTTTTACATTTTTTCCATTACTTTCCATGACATATATTTGTTGATAACCACTTCTATCTGAATTGAAAGAGATAAATTTTCCATCAGGAGAATAAGAAGGTGAAGTATCAATTGATGGATGATTTGTGATACGGTCGACTACTCTACTCTCTAAGTCCATAGTAAAAATGTCTGAGTTACCATCTTTGGCAAAACTCATAATAATTTTTTTCCCATCTGGAGAAAATCTTGGAGCAAAAGTCATGCCTGGAAAATCACCTACTACTTCTTGAGTGCCTGTCTCTATATCAAGTAAATAAACTCTTGGTAGGTTTCTAAAATAAGAGAGATAGGTCACCATTTGGCTTGTTTTATTAAATCGTGGTGTTAGCACCAACTCGTTTCCAAGAGTTAAAAATTTATTATTAAAACCATCTTGATCCATAACTGCTAATTTTTTTACTCTTTGAGTTTTTGGTCCCTCTTCAGCTACATAAATAATCCTTGTATCAAAATAACCTTTTTCTCCTGTTAATCTTTCATAAACCTTATCAGAAATTATATGGCCAACTCTTCTCCAATTTGTGGGCACTGTTGTGAAAGCTAGTGCCATCATCTCTCTTCCTGCTAAGATATCCCACAATCTAAATTCAACTCTTAATTTTTCATCAATAAAATTAACTTTACCAGTAATTAATGCTTGAGCCTTAATTAATTTCCAATCCTCAAATCTCGGTTTCAAATTTGCAATGTCTGGTTTCTGAAGAAAAGCCTCCCTATCTAATGGGTTGAATAGCCCAGAGGTCTTAAGATTTTTTTCCACAATTTTAGATATTTCAGACCCAATATCTTTTTTATTAAGAATTTTTTGAAATTTAGTTCTTGAATCATTGTCTATTGCTAATGGCGAAACTGCTAATGGCAGGGGATCTAAATTACCCCTTGTAATATCAACTTTGATCAAACCCCATGCATTTAAGGGGAAAAGAATAAAAATAAAAAGAGTTATTTTTTTTATCATAATTTATTTTATCCCTCTAACATCTCTCTTGCATCAAAATTTAATTGTAAATCTTTCCACCTCTCATATCCTGTTGATGGGACTCTTAGAGGCTGGCAGAGTTTTATTGCCCTTAAAGCGCTTTCGGCTAAGACCTTATAAAATCCCTGTCCTGGCTTATTCATCCTGGCGTGATCTAAAATCTCTGAACTTATAACACTGCCATCTGGTTTTAATTGTAATTTAATTCTGACTAATAAGTTTTCATTGTAAGGCAAACCTAAAGGTATACTCCAACATCCAAAAATCTGAGCTTTAAGTGCATCCTCCTCACTTAAACTCAGGCCAGCATTTTCGATATTCCTATCCTGATCTTGACTAATCTTATCCGTTTTTTTTAGTGTCTCAGCACTTTCAACTTTTGATTTATCAATCAGTGCCGCAATATTATTAGGGTCAAATAATTCTTTTTTTTCAAATTCTGAAACTTGTTTTACTTCGTTGTCAATTTTTTCTGGGTTTTGCTTGTCCTCCTCAACTTTTTTGATTTTCTCAATATTCTCATCTGGCATTGGAATTGAGTCAGGTTTTATTTTTTTAACTTTTTTTGGTGGTGCCTGCTCAGAAACTAACTTTTCCTCTTTTTCTTTGATTTTTTCAATTATTTTTTTTGCTTTTGGCGCAAAAGGTATGTTTGTTTTTTCTGATATTTGTATTAACTCAACTGAAACTATTGGAGGTAAGTTTATAGGTTTTTTTGCTAAAAAAGGTAAACTCATAGCCGTAATTAAAATTAATATTAAATGTAAAACTGAAGATATAATTATACTTCTGCTCAATTTAACTTACCTCTCTTTATATGGTTCAGAAATAAGTGCTACTTTCGTAAAACCAGATCCAGATAAAAGACCCATAATTTCAAGTACCCGTCCATAATTTATAGTTTTATCACCTCTTACATAAATTCTTGTGTCTGTTCTATTTTTTGAAACAGCCAAAACCTTTGCAATTATTTTTTCATATTCAACTTTAGATTCTTGAATAAATATTTCCCCTTTGGAATTTATGGTTAAAGTAAGAGGTTCATTTTCCTCCGGGAGTGAGTCAGCAGAACTTTCTGGTAAATCAACTTGAACTCCAACGGTTAATAAAGGAGCAGTAACCATAAAAATAATTAGGAGTACTAACATTACATCTACGAAGGGTGTAACATTTATTTCACTCATTGGCTCTTTTGTTGAACGATTAAATTTAAAAGACATCTTTAAATTATTGTTAAAAATCGTTTAGAAAAATTTTCTAACTTTTGGGAATATTTTATAGAATCATAATTAAACTTGTTGTAGGCAATAACAGCAGGTATCGCGGCCAATAATCCAAGAGCAGTTGCAAAAAGTGCCTCCGCAATACCAGGAGCAACAATTGCTAAACTAGTATTTCTTGAAATTGCAATTGACTGAAATGAGTTCATGATACCCCAAACTGTTCCAAACAATCCAATAAAAGGTGCTGTTGAACCTACAGTCGCCAAAAATGTAAAACCTTTACTAATTTTTGACATTTGTTTTTCTATTCCAGTTTCAAGCATAGTTGTCATTCTTGAATTTAAATCTGTTTTTGATTTTCTTTTAAGTAAATTTTGCATCGCATCTTTAAAAACTAATGCCATTGGATCCTCAGGGTTTGCTGGTAAACTATTATACATTGACTCTGCAGATTTAGAATTCCAGAATTTTTTTTCAAATTCTTCAGAGGATTGATTTATTTTTTTAAACAGTCTTAATTTTTCAATTATTACAGCCCATGAGTATATTGAACAAACAATTAAAAGAACTATTACAGATTTTACAATGATGTCTGCTCTTATAAATAAATTTATTAAAGAAAAATCAGCGCTTGACGCTAAGCCAACTGCTTGGGTAGAAATATCTGCTTCCATGATGACTTCTCACACTTAAATGTGTCATGATTTTGACTTTATTTCTAAACTATTAATCGTCTTTTTTGTAAGTTTCATAATAAAAACTTGAAATTAAAATAGCATCGGCTTTATTACAGTCCTTTTTTTTTGATAATTGTTGAGAAAAATAAGGAAATATCTCAATAGCCTTAGTTCTACTAGCATCTTTTTGAGAATTTATTAAGTTAAAATATTTTTTCCATTTAGTTGGTCTTACAAAATACATTGGCAATTGCATTGAAGAACAAATGCCTTTTAGGATTCCAAAGGATTGACCGAAATTAAACATGCTTGTAACACCCTGGCCTGGCATTGCTGATACTTGTTCAATTACAACTCTGATTTTATGATTTTCAAATTTACTTATTCTTTTCGATATTTCATTGTATATCTGTGAACCATTGACCTGTCTTTTACTTTTTTTTCCATCTATCATTGTTGGCATTTCTACTACATCAATAATTTTACCATCCTCAAAAAAACAAATTGAACCAGAAATACCAGGATCTATTCCTATAATCAGCATAACTTAATTCCTAAATTCTACATTTGAATAAACATTTTGTACATCATCATCCTCCTCTAATGACATAAAAAAATTATTTAGATCTTCATTTTTTTCTTTAGGAAGCTTAATCTTATTCAAAGGGATCCAAGCTATTTCTGTGGATATAAAGTTTGTAATTTCTTTTTCTAATTCTTTTTTTACATTGTAAATGTCACTAATTGAACATTGAATTTCATGAAAATCAGAGATTGATTTACATTCATTTGCTCCAGCATCTATAGCTATTTCAAAAATACGTTCCTCTGAAATTTCTTTTCTATCTATTTTAATTATACCCAGCTGAGTAAAATTATGAGAGGCAGATCCTTGGGTACCAAGACTGCCACCTGCTTTCTGAAAAATAGTTCTTATATTTGATGCAGTTCTATTTTTGTTATCAGTAAGAGTTTCAACGATAACTGCAATTTTCTCTGGTCCAAAACCCTCATATCTTAAACTTTCAAAATTCAATTCTGTGTTTAATGATGATTTATCTATAGCTCTCTCAATGTTGTCTTTAGGCATGTTGGCAGATCTTGCTGCCTGTATTGCAGATCTTAATCTTGGATTCATGCTTGGATCTTTATCCCCAAGCTTTGCGGCTACAGTGATTTCTTTGGATAATTTTGAAAAAATTTTCGACCTTTGTTTGTCAGCTTTACTTTTTTTATGTTTAATACCCGCCCAATGTGAATGCCCTGCCATAAATTATATTTTGCTATTAATTAAATCTCCATAAATGTAACTTTTTATTTTTGAAGCAAGTCCAGATTCTAAATCACAATCTACGATTACGCCACTTAAAGTGGCATCACCTTTAGCTGGAAAATGTTTAATTGAGTCTTTTTTCATAAATTTGTTCAATGAATTATGCTTATTCATTCCTATTACTGAATCATAATCGCCACACATTCCTGCATCTGTTTGAAATGCAGTTCCATTTTTTAATACTCTCGCATCATTAGTTGGTATATGAGTATGAGTTCCAATTACTAGAGTAGCTTTACCATCAAAAAAGTGGCCAATCGCATTTTTTTCACTTGTAATTTCTCCATGAAAATCAACGACAAGTAAATCATAGTCTTCTTTTAATTTAAACTTTTCTAAAAATTTTTTTGAGGTTTCGAAAACATCATCACATTTTTTCATAAAAACGTTTCCCATTAAATTAAGGACACCTATTTTAACATCATTTTGAATATTGAAAATTTCAAATCCTGATCCAGGTGCAGGTTCAAATAAGTTTTTTGGCCTTAGCAATCTATTTTCTTTATCAATGTAATTCATTATTTCTTTCTGATCCCATACATGATTTCCAGTTGTAATTACATTAACTCCACAATTAAAAAAATCTTCGCATATTTCTTTTGTTAGACCTACTCCAGCTTCTGCAGCATTTTCACCGTTCACTATTACGAAATCAATTTTATTAATTTTGATTTGCTCGAGAAGATTATTCGTAATCTTAGAACAGCCAGAAATTCCAACTACATCACCTAAAAATAATATTCTCATTAATTTTTGCCTTTTACGGTGTTTGTTACAATAAAGTCTAACTGAATATCATTTTTAGTAATCGGTATTTTTTTAACTTTTTGAAATGAATAAGCTAAGCCTATTGTTAAAATCTTCTTTTTTTTTTTTAATTTTTTAATATATCTATCGTAAAATCCTCCGCCGTAACCAATTCTATTTCGATTTTTATCAAAAGCAACTAAAGGCACTAATAAGATATTTGGTAATTGAATAGAATCTGAAAGAGGTTCAGGTATACCAAATTTATTTATTTCTAATGGATCTTTTGTTGACCACTGAAAAAAATCCATTTGGTAATCTTTTCTAATCTTTGGTAGTGATAAATGATAATTAAATTTTTCTAGTTTTTTTAAAATTTCTATGTCGTCAATTTCGTAATTATACGGGTAATACCCTCCTATCACTTTGCCAGTTATTTTTGAGTTTTTAATAATTTTTAATAGATTTTTAAAATCAATTTTTTGGTTTTTATGATTATTTACTTTTCTAATCTTTAATATTTTTTTTCTAATTTCTGATTTATTCACAGGAAATTATTTTGATAAATCCTCTAGACCTGCTTTTTCAACAAAACTTGATATTTCGTTAGCAGCTTCATCTATTAATTTTTCATATTTTTTTTGATTTAAATCAATTTCATTTTTTAGTTTATTATGATTTTTATTTATTTCTCTAATTTCTTCCTCTTTTTTATCTCTATATTCATAAATTAATGTTTTCAATTCTTTAAATTTATCTGAAAGATTTTTTAATTCATTTTTTTTTTGTTCAACTTTTTTTTTAGTCTCATGATATTCATCCATTACTTTCACTGCCGTAATTAACAAAAGCTTGTTTTCTCCAAGACTTCCCAGATCATTTTTAAGTTGGTTAAATTTTTGATTAATTTGGATTAATAATTCCTCAAGATGTTCCTCTTGACCATCATCGCAAGACAATAAAAACTCTTTTCCGTTAAATTTAATACTTACGTTTGCCATTTATCAAATTCATTTAATAAATTATCTGTTTCTTGGTTTAATTCATCAATCTTTTGAGAAAATTGCTCTTGTTTTTTTATCTCATTTTTTTCTTGGTCTTGAATTTTGCTTAGTTTATCGCTTAAACTATTATAGTCATCAAGTAATCTTTTGTATTTTTCCTCTAATTCCTGTTTTTCAATTTCTAATTGATTTTTCTGTTCGTCTAAATTTTCTATGTTTTTTTTTACATTCGAATTTTTGAAATTCAAATTTTTTAATTTTGTTAACGCTAAAGTTAATCTTTTTTCTTTTTCGTTTACAGAATTCATATATATATAATCATATTATTAAATAGAATCTTCTTAGTCTAGACAGGATAATTTTTGAGCAAACTATATAGAGATTTAGCTAATTGCATTAGATTTTTGTCAATCGATGCTGTTCAAAAAGCTAATTCTGGACACCCAGGAATGCCTATGGGTATGGCGGATGTAGCGACAGTTTTGTTCAAAGATTTTTTAAATTTTAATCCAAAAAATCCTGATTGGATTAATAGAGACCGATTCGTACTTTCTGCAGGTCATGGATCTATGCTACTTTATAGTCTCTTATATTTAACTGGATATAAAAGTGTTTCTTTAAATGATATTAAAAATTTTAGACAGCTAGATTGTATTTGTGCTGGTCATCCAGAATATCACCCGAATACCGGGATAGAGACTACGACTGGTCCACTTGGGCAAGGAATATCTAATGCTGTTGGTTTTGCAATATCAGAAGAAATTTTAAAAAAAAAATTTGGAAAAAAGATAATTAATCATAAAACATATGTATTAGCTGGTGATGGATGCTTAATGGAGGGAATAAGTCATGAAACTTTTAGTTTAGCAGGCCATTTAAAATTAAAAAATCTTATTCTTTTATTTGATGATAATTCTATATCCATTGACGGCCCAACTAATTTAGCAGTTTCTGATAATCATGAAAAAAGATTTAAAAGTTATGGTTGGAATTATTTAAAAGTTAATGGTCATAATTATAGAGAAATTTCAATTGCATTAAAGAAAGCTCAAAAATCCACCAAGCCAATTATAATTTCTTGTAAAACTAAAATTGGCTATGGTTCACCAAATAAAAGTGGAAAGGCTTCAGTACATGGAAGTCCTTTGGGCGAAAATGAAATCAAACTAGTTAGAAAAAAACTTAAGTGGAATTTTGAGCCTTTCAAGATCCCTATTGAATTATTGGGTGAATGGAAAAAAATTGGAGAAAAATCGTCGAAAAAAGCAAAAAAGCATGAAATTAAATATAAAAAAGTTTTATCTAATTTCAAAGACACAAACTCATTAAAAAATTCAATTGAAAAAATAACGAAAGATTATTTAAAAGATTCAAAGCCTATCGCAACAAGGAAATCATCTGAAATGTTTTTAAATATTTTAACAAAACTTCCAAATGTAATTGGTGGTTCAGCTGACTTGGCTGGATCAAACAATACAAAAACCAAAGATCATAAAATTATTAAACCTAATAATTTTTCTGGAAACTATATTCATTATGGAGTTAGAGAGCACGCGATGTGTGGAATAATGAATGGTATTGCGTTACATAGTAATTTAATTCCATATGGGGGTACATTTTTGATATTCAGTGATTATTGTAAACCATCTATAAGGCTAGCGGCTATGATGAAACAAAGGGTAATTTACGTGTTTACTCATGACTCTATTGGATTAGGTGAAGATGGTCCAACTCATCAACCAATTGAGCAATTGACAAGTTTAAGATCAATTCCGAATTTAAATGTTTTCAGACCCGCAGATACTATTGAAACTTTTGAATGCTGGCAATTAGCACTTGAAAGCCAAGACACACCAAGTGTGATTGCTTTAACTAGACAAAGTATTAATCCTGTGAGGCTTAAAAATTCACCTAAAAATCTATCCTCTACTGGTGCTTATGAAATTTTGAGAACCGGAGAAAATATAAGTGTCACAATTCTAGCAACCGGATCGGAGACTATTTTAGCGAGAGATGTGGGTCATAAATTGGCCACAGAGAGTATTTACTCCAAAATAATATCAATGCCTTGTCAGGAATTATTTGATCAACAAAGTAAAGAATATAAAAATAAAATATTAAATGAAACTGAATTAATTGTTTCAATAGAGGCTTCTGAAACAAATTATTGGAAAAAGTACACAGGCACTAAAGGATTAAATTTTGGAATTAACAATTTTGGAAAAAGTGCACCATACAGAGAAATTTATAATCACTTCGGCTTGGATACTGATAAAATAGTTACGAGAATTAAAAATAGACTATGAAAATAAAAATTGGAATAAATGGAATGGGAAGAATTGGCAGAATGATAATTCGAACCATAGTAGAAAATAACAATAATAAAATAGAGATTAAACACATTAATAATAGAACGAATGCGGAAGCCTGTTCTGCTCTGTTAAAATATGACTCAGTACACGGAAAATTTAATGCAGACATAGGTTACGATGACAAACATCTAATAATAAACAAAAATAAAATAACATTTAGTCAAGAGACAAATTTGAAGAAAATTAATTGGAAAAAATTTGATGTTGATTATGTTTTTGAATGTACAGGAAAATTTAATTCAAGAGACCTGTTAGAGTCTCATTTAAAAAATGGAGCAAAAAAAGTAATAGTTTCAGCTCCCTGTAAAAAAGCAGATAAGACAATTGTAATTGGTGTAAATGAGGCTGAATTAAAAAAAGATGACAAAATAATTTCTGCAGCTTCATGTACAACAAATTGTCTTGCTCCAATAGCTTATGTTTTAAATGAAAATTTTGGAATCGAAAAAGGTTTTATGACAACGATCCATGCTTTTACCACTGATCAAAGAATTTTGGATAATTCTCATAAAGACCCTAGAAGGGCACGTTCAGCAAGCCAATCTATTATACCAACTTCAACTGGAGCATCAAAAACAATCGGTGAAATTATACCATCTTTAAAGGGGAAATTAGAAGGTATTGCGATGAGAGTTCCTACTCCAAATGTTTCTATTATTGAACTTGTTTTTTGCACAAAAAAAGATCTGAGTGTCGAAAAAATTAATTTAGCATTTCGTAACTTTAGTAAAATAAATAAGATTCTTAAAATCACTGAAGAAAAACTTGTGTCAGTTGATTTTAATCATAATCCAGCGTCGTCAATTATTGACTCTAACTTAACTAAAGTTGTTGGAAATAATATGGGAAAAATTTCAGCCTGGTATGATAATGAATGGGGTTTTTCAAATAGGATGTGTGACATAGCTGAATACATTCACAAGAATTCTTGATGAATAATATAAAAGACCAAGAAAATCTAAGTGAAAAAAAGGTTTTGCTAAGACTGGACTTAAACGTTCCATTAAATAAAGGCTTTATCACTGATGAAACTAGAATAGATAAAATTGTACCTGTCGTAGAATTCTTAATTAAAAAAAAATCAAAAATTATAATTATCTCACATGTTGGGAGGCCGAAAGGAGAAATAAATAAAATTTTTTCATTAAGACCAATTTGTGAAAATTTAGAAAAAAGGTTTAAGAAAAAAATTCGGTTATTAACTGATAATATTTTTCAACTTAAAAAAGAAAATTTATTTAAAAGTTCTCAAGATCAAATAGTTTTTTTAGAAAATATAAGATTTTATAAAGAAGAGGAAAAAAATGATGGGTCTTTTGCAAAACATTTAGCGAGCTTTGCTGATTTATATGTGAATGATGCTTTTTCTTGCTCTCATAGATTACATGCGTCTGTATGCAAAATTACAGAATTTCTTCCCTCATATGCTGGTCTGCAATTAGAAACTGAAATTAATGCACTTAAAAAAGTTACAACAGAAATAAAAAAACCGATTACTTGTATTATTGGAGGATCAAAAATTTTAACAAAAATTGGTATAATTAAAAATCTAATACCAAAATTTAATAATATAATAATTGTCGGAGGAATGGCTAACAATATTATAAACTATAAAGGGCACAACATTGGTAAATCAATTAAAGAGTTTAATTGTGAACCAGCAATAAAAGAGATTTTTAAAACCTCTGAAAACCATTCTTGTGAAATCATTCTTCCTGAGGATGTTTTAGTTGGAAAAAATATAAATGATAATTCAAAAGTTAAAGAACTAGGTGATATTGATAACGATGAATTAATTTTAGATATTGGACCAAAAACAATTCAAAAAATAAAAAATGTAATAAAAATAAGCAATACAGTTTTATGGAATGGTCCAGCAGGTTATTTTGAAAATCCAAATTTTGCGAATGGAAGTCACGAGATTGCAAAAGCAATTGTAGAAAAAAATAAAAAAGACTCAATCTACTCTGTAATAGGTGGAGGAGATACTATATCTTTAATAAACCAATTAAATATAATTCAAAGTTTTAACTTTGTTTCAACTGCTGGTGGAGCGTTTTTAGAATATCTTGAAGGAAAAGAACTTCCTGGTATAAAAGCCTTAAATCAAAATGTCTGAATTACATAATATCGTTTTAAAAATTCTTGAAAAAGGAAAAGGAATTTTAGCGGCAGATGAGAGCACTGGAACAATGACCAAAAGACTAAATGATGTAAATGTTCCATCAACCCCAGAGAATAGATTATTATTTAGAGAAATATTATTTAGTTCATCAAGTATGATTGACTGTATTGGAGGTGTAATATTGTATGATGAAACAATTAAACAACAGACTTCAAAAAAAATAAAAATTCCAGAGTTAATTTCAAGTATGAAAAGTGCTCCAGGTATTAAAGTTGACACCGGTGCAAAAGTTTTAGCTGGATCACCTGAGGAAAAAATTACAGAAGGCCTAGATGGATTAAGAGAGAGATTAAAAGAATACTATAAACTTGGTGCAAAATTTACTAAGTGGCGAGGAGTTTATACTATAACAAAAAATTTTCCTAGCAAACTATCAATACAATCCAATGCTCATGCATTAGCAAGATATTCTGCACTTGTTCAAGAATGTAGAATGGTTCCAATAGTTGAGCCTGAGGTTTTAATGGATGGTGATCATTCTGCTAAAGAATGTTATGAAAAAACTTCAGAAGTAATAAAAAAATGTTTTGAAGAGTTAATTTTACATAAAGTTGATTTGAAAGGAATTATTTTAAAACCTAATATGATCTTAGCTGGTAATAAATCTAAGAATATAATTACAAATGAGGAGGTTGCTAAATTGACACTTAAATGTTTAAAAGATTCTGTACCCTCTGAAGTTCCTGGAATTGCTTTTTTATCTGGTGGGCAATCTGAAATCGAAGCAACAGAAAATTTAAACTTAATAAATAAATACAATAATACTGATTTTAAAATGAGTTATTCTTTTGGACGAGCCCTTCAACAAAGTGCTCTGAAATTTTGGTCAAAAAACATCAAAGACATAGAAGGTACTCAAAAGGTTTTTAACCATCGAGCAAGAATGAATACTTTAGCAGCTCAAGGTAAATGGTCTAAAGATCTTGAAGTATAATAAAAAAAAATTCGTTTATCTTATTTCTCCCTCAAAAGTTAACAAAGTTTTTTACAATGATTTAATTAAAATTCTAAGTTCAAAAAAAGTTAGTTTTTTTCAATTAAGACTAAAAAAAGAGAGTTTTAGAAAAAGATTTACAATTGGAAAAAAAATCAAAAAAATATGTAAAAAATTCAACGTTAAATTTTTAATAAATGATGATGTTTTGTTAGCAAAAAAACTAAATGCAGATGGATGTCATTTGGGACAAAAAGATATGAATATTTTTGAAGCTAGGAAAATTATTGGAAATAAAATAATAGGAATTACTTGTAATAATTCAATTAAGTTAGCAAAAAAAGCTGCCAAAGATAAAGCTAACTACATTGCGATTGGAGCATTCAATCCTTCAAAAACTAAAAAAGTTAAGTATAAAGCTACGATTAACTTACTTAAAAAAGTAAAAAAAATAACAAAAATTCCAATTGTTGCTATTGGAGGGATCGATTCAAAAAATTATGAAAAACTTCTATTGAATAAAGCTAACTTTTTAGCTATCTCAGGCTACATTTGGAATAATAAAAAACTTAAACCAATTAGAGCAATTAAAAATTTAAAATGAAAATTAATGCTGGTGAAATAAGAGTAGGGATGCTTTTAGAACATAAAAATGATTTATGGCAAGTCCTTAAAACTCAACATGTAAAACCTGGTAAAGGAGGAGCATTTGCTCAAGTAGAAATGAAGAGTGTAAATAAGAATACAAAATTAAATGAGAGATTTAGATCTAACGAAACTGTAGAAAAAGCATCTTTGGAAGAAATACAGTTTAATTTTTTATATGAAGATGAAAATAATTATTTTTTTATTAATACAAAATCGTTTGATCAAATAGAAATTAAAAAAAATATTATTGGCGACAAAGGAAAATTACTCACAGAAAATTTAGGAGTTACAATAAGTTTTTATAATGATTTACCTATATCAGTCGACTTACCAAATCAAGTAACATGTAAGATTGATACAACCGATGCAGCCCTAAAGGGTCAAACTGTTTCTTCGTCATATAAGCCAGCAATGCTGGTTAATGGTTTAAATATACAAGTGCCTCCATTTATTGAGTCTGGTGATGAAGTAATAGTCGATAGTCGAAGTCTTGAATACATAAAAAAAATTTAAATTTATGAACTCAATCTCCGCAAATTTGAATATTATGATTAAAGCTACTGAAAAAGCCTCAAAAATTTTGATAAGAGATTTTGGTGAAATTGAAAAATTACAAGTTTCCAAAAAGGGTCCAAATGATTTTGTTACTAACTCTGATTTAAAAGTTGAAAAAATAATAATTGAGGAATTAAAAAAGGCGAAACCAAATTACTCGATAATAAGCGAGGAAAATGGAATTGAAAATAATAAAGATAAAAATAATACATGGATAATAGATCCTATAGATGGAACTATAAATTTCTTACATGGAGTGCCTCATTTTGCAATATCAATAGCTCTAAAGTCAAATGAAGAAATCATTTCTGGAATAATATTTGATCCAATAAAGAATGAAATGTTTTATGCTGAAAAGAACAACGGATCATATTTTAATAATCAAAGAATAAGAGTTTCAAAAAAAAATAAAATAAATGACTGTTTGTTTGTTACCGGAGGAAAAATTAATAATGAGCCTGATCTGCATTACAGAAAATCTGGATGTGCAGCATTAGATATGGCATACGTTGCAGCGGGAAGGTATGACGGCTATTTTCAAAAGAATTTGAGTCTTTGGGATATTGCTGCTGGTCTAATTTTAATAAAAGAAGCCGGGGGCATACTAAATGATATAGATCTATCAACCAATAAAAATATTAAAATTATTGCATCAAGTAGCAATATTAGTTCAAAATTGTTAGAAAAACTGACTAACTTTTAATTGTTTTAAAAATTTCTTTTGTTATAAGTCTCGCATGAAAAAAAATATTCATCCAAACTATCACAAAATTAAAGTTGAAATGACCGATGGTAGTCAATTTGAAACAAAATCAACATGGGGAAAAGAAGGTGAAATATTGAAGTTAGAAATAGATCCAAAATCTCACTCAGCTTGGACTGGTGGAAAGCAAAAATTGATGGATAAAGGTAGAATCAGCAAATTCAACAAAAAATTTCAAAATTTTAAATCTGAAAAGAAAAACTAATGTCTAATACTCCATTAATGCCTATGGCAACTGCTGTTTGGTTAGTTGAAAATACTACATTAACTTTTAAGCAAATCGCAAATTTTTGTAATATGCACGAAGTAGAAATTCAAGGTATAGCCGATGGGGAAGTTGCAAAAGGTATAAAAGCATATAATCCTATAATATCAGGTCAACTCTCTAGAGACGAAATTGAATTATCTTCCAATGACGAAAATAGGCCTCTACAAATTAAAAACACTGATATTGAAATTTCTTCCAATGATCAAAAAATAAAAAAATATGTTCCTTTGTCAAAAAGACAAGACAAACCGGACTCCGCTTTGTGGTTAATTAAGAATCATAATATTCTAAAAGACTCTCAAATATCGAGATTAGTAGGAATTACAAAAAATACAGTTACTTCTATAAGAAATAAGAGTTATTGGAATTTTAATAATCTTAATCCAAAAGACCCTGTTGCTTTAAATCTTTTTTCTCAAAAAGAATTAGTTGAAGCAATTGAGAGGGCTGAAAGACGCATAAAAAGAGAAAAAAAAGAAAAGGAAAAACAACAAAAGATTAATGCTCTTTAAAAATGAAAATTATAGACATATTTTTTTAAAAGTGATATCTAGGCGCTTTTTTGGAGGTATTTATTAAGATAGAAGTTAAAGATAATAATGTTGAGCAAGCTTTGAGGGTCTTAAAAAGAAAACTTCAAAGAGATGGTTTTTTTAAAATTATAAAGCTTAAAAACACTTACGAAAAACCTTCAGAAAAAAAGAAAAGAATTCTTCAAGAAAACATTAAAAGGGTAAAAAAATTAAATAAACTTAAAAATAGAATTTAAGTTCACCGCGGGGTGGAGCAGTCTGGTAGCTCGTCAGGCTCATAACCTGAAGGTCGGCGGTTCAAATCCGTCCCCCGCAACCAATCAAATTAAATCAAATAGATATTTTTAAATACTCTCAAAAAGACATAAAAAAAACTAAAACCATATAAGTAAATTAAATTGATTTTTTTTGAAAAAAAATTTTTGTAATCTAAATTGTTGAATAAAATAAAAATTATAATCAAAATTAAAGGTTCATAATATTTGTGATAAATAGTGTTTTGCAAATTAGATAAGATTAACAAAAAAATTAAAATAAAATTATCTTTATGCAAACTCGATAAATATATGATTATAAAAAAACTAAAAAAACTGATAATAAAAAAAATCAAATTATTATTAAGTAAAATTTGTGATAATTGGAAAAAAACTCCTCCACCAGTAAAAGTTAACTGATAATTGAAGAAATAGGCTAAGATTAAAAAAGATATTAAAATAAAAAATATCTTTTTTTTAAAAAATGAAATTAGTTTTTTTCGATCTAACAAAAAATATAATACTGGTATTAGATGAAATAAAATTATTGAACTAATAATCATTATTTTGTTAGATATATTAAAACTTAAACTTGTCGCAATCCCGTCTGAACCAAGAGGTGTTTTTCCAGCTGTAATAAAATTGATATCTAAAAAAAAGACGTAATAAATCATTGGTATTGATGCAATAAAACTGAATAGAATTAATGACAAAAATTCTTGCAGTCTTAGTTTTTGAAAAAAATGATAAATAAAAAAAATAAAAAACAATGAAAAATTTGGACTAATATAAGACGAAATTATTAATGAAAATAAAGTATACCATGCAAATTTGTTTTGATTTTTAGTCATTAATAAAAATTTCAAAAAAAAGTATATTGATAATATAAAAAAGATCAGACCAGGCATTCTACTATCGGGCCAGATAGCTAGTGAACGGAAAGTTGGTGATAGAAAAATTGATAATGCTAATATCCTTAGAATAATTCGATTTGTATCCTTAAATTTTAATTTAAGACAACTGTAAAAAACCAAAATTAAACTTAAGGAAATATGTAAATGAATTAATCTTATAAAATCAAAGCTTAAACCAAGTTTAAGAAAAAATGATAAGAAAATGATATAAACAGGTGAATGTCTTTGACCATAACTTTCATATTCTAAAAGAGTATTTTTGAGATCTTTTGATAAATCTTTAAGAACAGGATTATAAGCTCTTACCCAATCTAGATATGATCCAGAATTTAAGTTTTCTTCAAAATAGAACCCAATTAATAAAGATGTGTATAGTAAAAATAAAAAAATTTTTTCTTTAAAATTTACATTTTCCAATTTCTTTAAATCCTAAATTTAGATTTTTTACTATCAATTAAAAAAGCTTTTACAGTATTAATTGTTAGATCCTGATAAGATTTTCCAAACTTTTCAATTTTTTCAATCATTGATGGAGGTATTGTTATTATGCTGCATCCTAATTTTTTGGCTTGTATGAAATTATAAGGCTCTCTTACACTAGCCCACAAAATTTTGACATTTTTGTGTTTTTTTGAAATAGATATGCTTCTTTTAATCTCTGGTATTGGATCCTTACCAACATCTGCGGCTCTACCAACAAAAATTGATATAATAACTGGAGTTTTTTTATCAATTACATTCAAAATCTTTTTTGTCTGGTTTGAATTATAGACTGCAGTTATATTCAATTTTATTTTCTTTTGGTTTAATCTTTTTATAACTTTGCCTGTAAATTTTCCCCTAGAATTAACAATAGGTATTTTTACATAGACATTTTCCCCCCAAGTGCTTATTTTTAAACCTTGTTCAATCATTTCATCAAATTTATCACCAAAAACTTCAAGTGATACTGGCTTTTTTTTACAAATTCTTAAAATATTTTTTGAGTAATTTTTATAATCTTTTGCTCCAGCTTTTCTCATTAAACTTGGATTAGTAGTAAAACCTTTTACTATTTTCTTTTTATTAAACTTTCTAATTTGATTTAGTTCTGCAATATCGCAATATATCTTTGTATTCATTAATTGTTATAGATTTTTTGTGATATCTTCTGTCATTTTTTTCGCATCAGCAAACAACATGAGGGTATTTTCTTTATAAAAAAGATCATTATCAATCCCTGCATAACCTGGCGATAGACTTCTTTTAACAAAAAGAACTGATTTACATTTTTCAACATCAAGAACTGGCATTCCATAAATTGGACTTTGAGGATCTGTTTTTGCTACAGGATTTGTTACATCATTTGCTCCAATTACAAATGCGACATCCGCATTAGCAAAATCGTTATTAATTTCCTCTAATTCAAAAACTTCATCATAAGGTACATTAGCTTCAGCAAGTAATACATTCATATGTCCTGGCATACGACCTGCAACTGGATGAATCGCGTACGAAACTTTAATGCCATTTTTTTTTAAAGTATCAACCATCTCTCTTAAAGCATGTTGAGCTTGAGCGACTGCCATACCATATCCAGGCACAATAATAACTGAGGATGCATTTTTCATTAAAAAAGCTGCGTCATCTGCGTTACCACTTTTGACTGGTTTTTGCTCTTTATTTTTACCTTTTGAAGATTGATCTGTAGCACCAAAACCTCCTAAGATAACATTGAAGAATGATCGATTCATTCCTTTACACATAATATATGATAGAATCGCCCCAGATGATCCAACAAGAGCACCGGTAATGATTAGAGCGGTATTTTCTAAAGTAAATCCGATCCCTGCTGCAGCCCAACCAGAATAAGAATTTAACATTGAGATAACGACAGGCATATCTGCTCCTCCAATAGGAATTATCAATAAAAAACCAATTAAGAAGGAAATGCCTATCAAGATCCAAAATAAATTAGAATTTTGTGTTATACACAAAAAATAAGTTAGAATTACAATGGAAATTAATATTAATGCATTCAGTAGATGTTGACCTTTAAAAGTAATGGGTGCGCCAGACATGATGCCTTGAAGTTTTAAGAAAGCTATAATTGAACCCGAAAATGTAATTGCTCCCACAGCTGCTCCGATAGACATCTCAATCAAACTCGCAAGTTTGATTTTACCTGGGAAACCAAGATTAAAAGCCTCAGGATTAATGAAAGCTGAGATTGCCACAAAAACCGCCGCAAGACCGACAAGACTATGAAAGCCGGCCACTAATTCAGGCATTGCAGTCATTGGAATTTTAAATGCTATAAATGCTCCTATAGCACCACCAACAAGAAGGAAAACCATTACATAAAAAAATCCAGAAGAGAAGTTACCAACAGAGAGGAAAGTAACAGTAATAGCTATCACCATTCCAATTATACCATAAAGATTTCCTTGTCTTGATGTCTCTGGAGAAGATAAACCTCTTAATGCAAGAATAAATAGCACTCCTGAAATTAAATAAAAGGTTGCAGATAAATTTGCCGATATCATTTTTTATCTTTCTTTTTTTTTTTATACATTGCTAGCATCCTCTGAGTAACTAAGAAGCCACCAAAAATATTTACTGCTGCTAAAGTGATTGCTAGATATCCAAAAAAAGTCGATGAGGTAAAAATGACCCCTTCATTACTAGCAAGAGCTGCAATTATAGCGCCAACGATAATGACTGAAGAGATAGCATTAGTTACTGACATCAAGGGCGTATGTAAAGATGGTGTTACGCTCCAAACGACATAATATCCGACAAAGATTGATAAAATAAATATACTTAATCTAAAAATAAAGGGATCAATTTCCATAATTTACTTAATTAAAGTTTTTTCAATTATCTCGTCCTCTAAATTTATATTAATTTTATTAGTTTTTTTATCTAATAAATTTGATACAAAATTAAACAAATTTTTTGCGTACAAAGCTGATGCAGAAATAGGTAGCTTATTTAAAATATTCATTTCCCCCATTATTTTTACTCCGTTATGATCAATTATTTTATCAACCTCCGTGTATGCTGTATTTCCTCCCTGAACGGCTGCTAAGTCATAAATTACAGATCCTATTTGCATATTTTTAATCATATTTTCTTTTATTATTACTGGGGCCTTCTTACCAGGTATCAATGCTGTACATATAACTATATCAATTTTTTTCAAAGTTTCACTTAACAAATCCTCTTGTTTTTTTTTGAATTCTTCTGAGGCCTCTTTTGCATAACCTCCCTCAGTTTCAAGATTTTCAGATCCCTCTACAGTTAAAAATTTACCACCTAAACTCTCAACTTGTTCTTTTGATGCCATTCTAACATCTGTAGCAAAAACAATGGCGCCCATTCTTTTTGCCGTTGCTATAGCTTGTAAACCCGCAACACCCGCACCGACAACCAAGACTTTTGCTGCAGGTACTGTTCCAGCAGCAGTCATCATCATAGGTATTGCTTTTTCAAAATTAGCAAATGACTCGATTACTGCTTTATATCCTGCAAGGTTGGCTTGAGATGATAGAATATCCATTGATTGGGCTCTAGTAATTCTTGGGAGCAACTCCAATGAAAAATTATTTATTTTTCTTTTTGATAATTTTTCTAACTTCTCTTTATTTAAGAAAGGATTTAAAACCCCTATCAAATTTTGATTTTCTTTTAATAAAGACAGATTATCTTCAGATGGTAAGCCTAATTGTAATACTATATCGCAATTGCTCAAAAGATCTTTGTCATTTTCAAAGATATTTGCCCCTTGAGATATATAATCATCATTATCGAAACCTAAATGAATACCATAATCTTTTGAGAGTAATACTTCAAAACCTAGGGAGCTGTATTTTTTTACTATATCTGGAGTTATGGCCACTCTTTTTTCAAGATTCAAATTTTCAGAAAGAGAAGCTATTTTCATAATAACTTACCTTATAATAAGAAAATTGCCATTAGAACCAAAACTATTACAACAGCGACAGTTCCCCACAATACAAATTTCGTGAAATTATTCCAAGTTTTCTGATGATCCTCATTATCCATTTAACTATTTCTGTCTTGCTTTAAACTTTGGATTAGTTTTATTTATTATATAAACTCTCCCTCTACGTCTGACCAATTTAGAGTTGAGGTCTCTTTTTTTGATAGATTTTAATGAACTTTTTATTTTCATAAGATTTTTATGCCGGCAATGACCTACTCTCCCGTATCTTAAGACAAAGTACCATCGGCGCTGAAAGGCTTAACTTCCGAGTTCGGAATGGAATCGGGTGTAACACTTTCGCAATAATTACCGGCGGAAAACTTATATAGATAAATTATTTAATGTAAACAAAGTTTTGTAATCAAAAAAAATCACTATTTTTCAGTATTTTTTACAAAATTCCTAATATAATCTTTTAAGTTTATTTTGCCATAAGTTCGAAAAATCTTATTTGACAAACTCAAGTTCGATAAAGCTGATGCATATCTCTCACCTTTTCTAGGGGGTAAAAATTTGATTTTTTTTCCAAACATTTTTGCGACCTCTAGAATGGTATAGCTGTTTCTATTTGAGATACTATAAAATCTAGATTTGTTATTTTTCCAAGCCTTATAACATACCTTAATAGTGTCAGTTATGTGTGTGAATCTTCTAGTTTGTGAACCAGGTTTAACTACTGGCAACGGCAAGTTTCTTATATAGCAATCCTCAAAAATTCCTATTACAGTTGACATGTTTCCTCTTTTAATTTGACCGGGACCATAAACATTGTAAAAAAATATTACTTCATACTTAAAATTAAACCATCTTCTTAAATTGTCTAAAAGTTCCAAATTTTTTGCTTTAGTAAATGCGTATGGAGAAAGATTTTTATCTTTTCCACCATTACCCAAAGACGCAGACGTTGCTGAATAGATCAGTCTAATCTTATGTTTTAAACAAAAATCAAAAACCGCGTTAGATCCAATTGAATTAGATTGTATACACTTATTCATGTTTAAAAAACTTTGATAAATTCTTGAAAATTCACCAAAATGAAATAATGAGTCAATTTTGGAAACATTTTTTTTTAAAATTCTATCAATCTCTTTAGTATTTCCTTTGATATATTTTATTCTTTTAGACTTAATATGATTTTTCTTTGTTCCAGATGAATAATCATCTAAACTAATTATATCTTTATCAGTTTTTCTAATTAAATATTCTATTAAATTACTTCCAACAAAACCACATCCGCCTGTCACAACTATAACTTTTTTCATTTTTACTAACTATTAACTTTTTTTATGTAATCCTTATAAGTTAAATCAAAACCTTTACTTAAGTTATATTTTGATTTCCATCCATATTTTTTTGCTAGACTTGAATCTAGTTTTTTTCTTAGAGTACCATTTGGTTTTTTTTTATCAAAACTAATCTTTAAATTTACATTAAGCTTTTTTGCAATAAATTTATAATATCCCAAAATTGATTTTTCCTCACCGCTTCCAATATTGATTAATGAATGTTTTGTTTTTTTTTTTAAAAAAAATTCACAAGCATCTGCAAGATCATCTACATACATTAATTCTCTTTTTGGAGTTCCGTCCCCCCAAATTTTTATCATTTTAAGATTTTTTTTTATAGCAAGATGTGTTTTTGCTATTAGAGCTGGAAAAAAATGAGATGTTTTAAGATTATAATTATCATTAGGTCCATATAAATTTGTCGGCATTAAGCATATATAATTTGTTTTATATTGTTTGTTGTAAGACTCACACATTTTAAAACCGGCTATTTTAGCAACAGAGTATGCGTCATTTGTTTCTTCAAGTTTGCCTGTCATTAAATATTCTTCTTTAATTGGTTGTTTGGAATGCTTTGGATAAATGCAGCTAGATCCTAAGAAGATAAGTTTTTTTACACCTGCTAAAAAGGATGAATGAATTAAATTTGTTTGTATCATGATATTTTCGTAAATAAATTTTGCTTTTTGCTCACTATTAACAGAGATACCTCCCACTTTTGCAGCAGCAATAATAACAAAATCTGGTTTTTTTTTTTTAATAAACAAGTAAGTTTTTTTTTGATCTATTAAATCAAGATTTTTACGATTTATTAAGATTAAATTTTTATAACCTTTTTTTTTAAAGTGTCTTACAATGGATGAACCCACCATGCCTATATGACCTGCGATGAATATTTTGCTTTTTTTATTCAATTGCATTTAATGTTTCATATTCTGATTTGATCATTTCATGAATTAATAAATTGATATCACTTCTAGGTTGCCATTTAAGCAGTCTTCTTGCTTTTTTCGCATCACCTAATAAGGTATTTACATCCAACGGTCTAAAATAATTTTTATCACACTCTATTATTGGAAATCCTAACTCGTTATACCCTTTTTCCTTCATTCCTTTTCCTTTCCAAATAACTTTCATCTTTAATTGTTTTGATGTTAAATTTATGAATTGTTTAATAGAGTATTGTTTTCCTGTAGCTATAACGTAATCATCAGGTTTTTTTTGTTGAAGCATTTTCCACATTGCATAACAATAATCTTTTGCATGACCCCAATCTCTTTTTGAATTTAAGTTACCCAGAAATAACTTTTTCTGCTTTCCTTCTTTAATTCTACAAAGCGCAGAAACAATTTTTTTTGTAACAAAGGTTTCACCTCGTCTTGGACTTTCGTGATTGAATAAAATTCCATTACAAGCAAAAATTTTATAGGCTTCTCTGTAATTTTTAGTAATCCAATGGGCATATAATTTTGCAACACCGTATGGACTTAAAGGATAAAAGGAAGTTTTTTCATTTTGAGGTTTGCTCTGTACTTTGCCATACATTTCTGAAGTTCCTGCCTGATAAAACTTTGTTTTTTTTTCTAATTTGTGAAATTTTATTGCTTCTAATATTCTAAGAGCTCCTAGAGCATCAGCATTTGCTGTATACTCAGGAACCTCAAAAGATACAGCAACATGAGATTGGGCAGCTAAATTGTATACCTCATCTGGTTTTATTTTTTTTATAATATTTGATACTGATAGAGAATCTGTAACATCCCCATAGTGAAGTCTGAACCTATAATTTTTATCATGAGGATCTTGGTATATATGATCTACTCTAAGTGTGTTTATGCTTGAAGATCTCCTTTTGACTCCATGAACTATATAATTCTTTTTTAATAATATTTCAGCAAGATAAGATCCATCTTGGCCAGTGATGCCAAAAATTAAAGCGACTTTTTTTTTCATTTTTTAAAAGTTTATTTTTTTAGTACATTAATATTCTAAATATAATCATTTATCTCTTTTTAGGATATAGTAAATATTTTTTTTACTTAGAGACAATCCTTCTAAACTCTCACAATTTATTTCATTATTTTTTACACAATTTTGATAATTTACTAACATGCTATTAAAATATTTATCTACTCTGAAATGAGCTTGATCCAAGTAATAAAAAGGATATGAAAAAATCTTATAGTCATATGTTTGTATTTCATAGTTAATTCTATTTACATTCCTTCCAACAAAGATTATCAAGGATAACGCAATTAAAAAAACAATTTTTTCCTTTAAAAACCTAATTGAGATAAATTGTGAAATATATATAGAGAAAGGCATAAACATTATTAGTGCTACTAAGCTATATCCTCCATACCTAAGACTAGGATGATTATAAAACCACTCAAAAAACAAGATTAAAACTATCAGATAGATATAATAATTTTGTTTTTTTATTTTTTTATAAGTTTTTTTTTTTGAATAAAACGTAAATAAAACTACTAACAATAAAAAAACTAGACCAAGAATAAAATCACTTACTTTATTAAAAAAGTACATCTCCACCCAATTGGAAACCCAATTAAAACCTTTAATATAATTTTCTGGATCATTTACTCTATGATTAGGACCAGCACCGGCCTTAGCCCATTGTTCATACCAATCATTTGATGATTTTGCTTCGTAAAATAATGACCATTCGAGATTTGTAAAACAAGTAATGGCTACAGGGTATAAAAAACAACCAGAATTGAAAATATTGATTAATATTAGAAAAAACCCAACCGAACAAAAAATATAAAAATAAAAATTCTTTAAAAAATTTAAAAATAATCTACTTTTTTTTATTTCGATCAATATTGGAATTAAAATCAATAAGTATAAAACATAGAAAGCTTTCAATGTAATAATTAAACCTAATAGTATAAAAATTTTAGTAAAAATTTTTTCTTTATTAATTGACATTCTGTAAAAATTTAAAACTTCAATAAATAAAATTAAAATTAATATTTGAGCAGATCGGTCAGTCCCATGTTCGGCTATTCTGTAAAAAAATATATTAATAAACAAAAAAGATAAGAGAGTTAAAAAGAAAATAAAATCGTATCTTTTGCTCTTAAAATCATTTTTTAATTTAAAAATTAATATTAAATTAGAAAATCCTAGTATCAATATTGCACCCATATTGAATAAAAAATATTCGATAATTGGTAGGTAAAATAAAGAATTAAGATAAAAAATTGATGAAGGTGTTCTAAAAGCATGAACAAGTTGACCAGCTCCTATTACTAAATTTTCTTGTGTTAAATAATAAGTGTAAGGAAAATGATAATAGGGAAAATCATCGTGAGTTTTGTGCGTTAAAAGCGCTATGATAAGAATTCCAAAAATTATGCTAATGTATTTTATATGATTTCTAATATTTTTTTTTTCTTTTGAAAAATTTAATAAAAATGAAATAATTCCTATAAATAAAATTATCAAATTATGAATATACCCGTGACTTAAAAAAAAATGAGTAAAGAATGATAGGAATATTAAAAAAAGTAAGCTCCCAAGTAAATTATACTCAAACTCAATATCTATAGTGTTTTTAAATATTTTTAAAAACAATAAACCATAACCAATTATCGATGTTATTATTATTACGTAATACGATAAATAAATTGTCAAATTCATTAATATTTTTATTTGTATATAAATAATTTTGTCAAAAAAATTTTTGATATTATTTTATTTAAAAAGTCTATATTTTAGGATAAATCAATTTAACTACTATTAACATAAAATAATAAATATTTAGAGTTTTTGTGGACAATCTTACACTAGTAATTCCAGCTAAAAATGAGAAAGAATCTTTACCCAAAGTGCTAGAAGAATTAAAAAGTTTCAATCTTAAAATTTTGATCGTTTTAGAAAGGGAAGATGAAGAAACCATTGAATGCGCAAAAAAATATAATTGCAAAATTCTTTATCAAAGTGGGAAAGGTTACGGTGATGCATTAATTTTTGGAATTAACTCAGTAGAAACAGAATTATTTTGCATATTTAATGCAGATGGTTCGTTTGATCCAAAAGAACTTTCAAAAATGACTGAGCAGATGAATAACACTAAAGCTGATTTTATTTTTGGAACTAGATATGAAAAAAACTGTGGTAGTGATGATGACACTATAATTACTTTAATTGGTAACTTTGTTTTTACTAAAATTGGAAATCTATTCTTTGGTTTGAATATTACTGATATTTTATATACTTATGTAATAGGAAAGACGACTAGAGCTAAAGACTTACATTTAATATCTAAAGATTTTAGAATTTGTGTCGAACTACCAATAAAAGCCAAAAGAATGAATTGTAAATTAGCCACTTCCAAAGCTTATGAAAGATCAAGAATTGGAGGGAAAAAGAAAGTTAACGCATTTAAAGATGGATTCATGATATTAATGCAAATGATTAAGCTATTTGTCATTAGAAATTAACGCTTTTGTATTTGAACTTAAATAATTTTAGATAAATTATAGTATAAATTAAGATATTAATTAAAATTAATATTACTAAAATTTGGGTATTATAAATACTCTGAGTTCCAATTAATAAAATTACAAAGTTGTAGAAATTAATAATTAAGCTTGAATAATTATTACAAACTAAATTGTTAGATTTTAATTTTTTTTTTAAAAAATAAAATAATAGATGATGAAAATGTTTACTATCTGGAGAAACTGGTGATTTGCCTAATTTAAATTTTCTTATAATACAAAATAAATTTTCAAAACTTGGATACCATAGTAATAGCACAATATAAAAAGGTGAAATATTAGGATGATATTTATGCAACTCAATTAATAAATAACCCATGAATAACCCTAATAAGTATGCACCTGAGTCTCCTAAATATAATTGATTAAAAAAATTAAAGACAAGAAGAACAAATAAAAGGTAACACAAATAGATTAAATTAAAGTTTGTAAAATTTATGCCAATTAAAAGGTTTGATTTATAAAGTAGAACTAGAACTATAAAGTAATATGTGAGAACTAAACCATTTAATCCATCAATGAAATTGGTTCCATTGATTAAAATCATTATACATAAAGTACTAAACAAAACACTTAAATAATAATTTTCTAAAACTTTATCAATAAATAAAATTCTAGTTGAAATTCCGTTTAAACTTAAAAAATGAACAAATAATAAGACTAATATAAATTGATAAAATAATCTTCTTGATGGAACAGATAAGATTTTCAAGTCAGAGAATAGACCTAATATAAATATAAAAATAAAAAAAACATAGGATATTTGATCTCTTTCAATAAGAATAATTGATAAAAAAATTATTAGAAAAATCCCACCAGATAATGGTGTTTTTTTTGTTCCTAAAATTTTTTGGTGAGTCTCACCAGAAAAATTTAAAAGATATTTATTTTTAACAATAAAAGTATTTGTAAAATAGATTAAAACTGGGATCAAAAAAAAAAATAAATAATACATGTTATTTTTTTAAATAATTAATACTTAAACATATAGTGTAATAGAAAGATTTTATAAAATTGAACTTCATGTAATAATTATAAACTTTAAAAGCATCTATTAATTTCTGTATAACAGAACTAGATAGAGAATTGTCAAGCTTTCTCCATGATGATAACGTTTCATTAAAATAATTAATTGAAATATTTTTTTGAAGAATTTTTAGCCATAAAACAAAATCTTCTTTAGTTTTTAAATTTGGGAATTTAGTTTGGTGATCTATTATTTCCTTTTTAATAATTACTGTTGATAATCCTATGTCACAGGACTTAATTAAATCATCTACTTTTTCAAAATTTCGTGAGATCCTTTCTCCTAAAACTTTATCGTTTTTATCAATAACTTCGTATGAAGTATGTGTAAATTTTAAGTTCTTTTTTTTCATAAAATTAATTTGGTTTTTTAATTTGTGTTTTTTCCAAATATCATCCGCATCTAGGAATGCAATAAATTTACCTTTGGCATTAACAATACCTTTATTCCTTGATAGTCCTGCTCCAATATTTTGTAAATTTTTTATCATCCTAATTTTATTTATAGATTTAAAAAATTCTTTTAGATAATCAAAATCTGACAAATCTTCATCATCATAAACTATAATAATTTCATAATTAGTATAAGATTGGTTCAAAATTGAATTTACTGTTTTAAATATATATTCTTTTTTTTTGTAAAAAGGAATTATTATTGATACCAAATCTTTATTCATTTATTTTAGCTTCATTAAAACACATTAATCTTTTTTTATTTTGAAAAACATGTAAAACTAAACAGCTCTTAATTACATATGCAAGAGAAAAAGAAAATTTGTTATGTTGCTGAATTAAACCTTCCAAGTAAATCGGCTTACTCTATACATGTTATGAAAATGTGTGAAGCATTTTCAAAGCTAAATTATGACATAAATTTATTTGTTATAAATAATAAAGATATAAAAATAATCAATAAAATTTATAACATAAATAATAAATTTAAAATTTTTTCAATTTTTAATAAATTTATTTTACTCAATTTTATTTTAAGAATAATATTTTCTTTAAAAATTCTTTCAAAAAAAATTGATCAAGATGCTTTATTTATTTCGAGAAGTATTATTTTTAGTTTATTTGCAAGTTTTTTTAAAAGGAAAATAATATTAGAATTACATCATGAGATAACAGGTTTTTCAAAAATAATATATTTATTATTTAAAAATCTTAATTTGATTAAGAATTTAAAGTTTATATTTTTGAATAAAAATCTAAATCACATATACAAGATCAAAGAAAAAAATTTTATAATTCTGGATGATGCTGTTAATTTGGGAGATTTTAAATACAAAAATAACTCAAAATTGGAAAAAACGTGCGTTTATATTGGAAGTTTTTTTGAGGGTAAAGGTATTGAACAAATATTTAGATTAGCTAAAAAAAATAGAAAAATTACGTTTCATCTTTATGGAGAAAAGAAATATCTAAAATTGAAGAAAAAAGAAAAAAATATAAGAATTTTTAATTACGTTAATTATTCAAAAATACCTAAAATTTTATCTAAGTATGATGTAGCTTTAATGCCTTATCAAGAAAAAGTTAAAGGCAGAGGTTCCATCTGGTTACAAAACTATATGTCTCCTCTAAAAATGTTCGATTACATGGCTGCTAATATGATAATAATTGCTTCAAACCTCAAAGTTTACAAACACATACTTAAGAATGATTTTAATTGCATATTAGTAAATGTAAATGAAGATGAGAAATGGTCTAAGGCAATTCAACTAGCTTTTAAAAAAAATTACAAAAATACGTATTTAAGACAAAATGCCTATAAAACAGTAAAAAAATATACATGGGATAAACGTTGTCAAAGAATTATTCACTTTTCAAAAGAAATATATATTAAGTAAAAATGCTAATGATTATCAAAAAAAAGTTATATCAATTAATATTAATTATTTCCTCTCTTTTAATAGACTTATCTATGAGAATTAACAGTTACAGAATTTCTGCATTCATAATATGGCTAAATATTCGAAAAGTAAGAATAATCAAATATAAATCTAAAAACTTAAAAAAAGTTTTAGTCTTTCCAAAAAGTGGTGGATATGAAGACTTGATAGAATCTTATTATAATCAAAATAATAATAACATTGCTTTTTTTATATTGCCAAGGCGGTTCCTAAGAAAATTTCTTTCTTACTATTTTAAGAATATTGATAAAAGAAATTATTTCACAAAACCTGCTAATTTGCTTGAAACCTATTATAAAAATCAATATATCAAATATTTAACAAACACATTTTCTATATTAGATAAATTTATAAAATTAGATGGATTTATTAGTTTTAATATTTTTAATTATACTGAAAAATATTTAGAGGAAGTTTTTAAAAATCTAGGTAAAAAGTTTATTATTTTACATAAAGAGTCTACATTTACACCGATAGAAGAAATAAATAGTACAAGAGTTTATAAAAGATACAACACTGAGTCTTTAGCACATAAAATTTCCGTATATTCGGAAAACCAAAGAAAAATTTTGATTAAAAGTAAAATTGCTAAAGATAAACAGATACATATTAATGGATGTCCAAGATCAGATTATTCTTTTAGATTAAGAAAAACTAAACCAAAAAAGAATATCTTAGTTTATTACTTGATTGAAAAATATAGAGGAAATGACATAATCTTAAAAAAATCTAATATAAATTGGAAAAAGCTTTACGATCAAACACTTGAATATCTAATAGATTTTGCAAAAAAAAATCCTTCTGTAAAAATAATTTTTAAGGGAAAAATCGGTTCTCATAAAATTAATGATTTAGATTTAAAAATTTTACCTAAAAATTGTAGCTTCGTTGTAGGTGGAACGGGGGAAAAATTTTTAAAAGACGCATCTGTTGTTATTGCTTTCAATTCAACCATAGTTTTAGAGACGATCGCAAGTAATAGAAATTTAATCATCCCAAATTTCAATAAAGAGAATATAAAAAAAAAAAATTTGTTACTAAAAATAACTAACAAAGAATATTTTGTTAATACCAAAAAACAGTTCAATCAAAAAATAAATTTTTATTTAAATTCAAAATATAAAAATAGAAATCTTTCTCATGAGGACAAAAAAACGCTCAAATATTATCTTGGTATTGTTGATGGAAAATCAGGAAAAAAAGTACAAAATTTTTTAAATGAGACTTTCAATAAATAACTGTTTTAGTGGCAAATAAAAGAGTTTTTTTTAATTTAACTAAAGAGATTTTTATTTTTCAAAAACCAGTCACAAGTGTTCTTTACTCCTATAGTATAACTTGTGAACTTTATTTTCTTTTTTAAGAAATTATTTATTTTCTTGTTATCTCCATAAGTTTTATAAACATCTGCCTTGTCTCTAGGTTTTTTTTTAATTAATGGTTTTTTTGAGTATTTATTAATTTCTTTTAAAATTTTTGTAATAATTATTGGTTTTGAAGAGCAAATATTAAAAATTGCAAATTTACCTATCATTTTTTTATTCAATAAAGCGAAGCAAATATTAATGGCGTCATCAATATATGTGAAATCTCTATAGTGATCACCATTGTTAAAAAGAGGAAAACTTAATTTTTTATAAGCTGAAATAAGATATTTTAAAATCATCATATCTGGCCTTCCCCATGGACCATAAATAGTAAAAAATCTTAATCCAACCATAGTTGTATTTATTGTTTTGCTGATTGACTTTGCAAATTGCTCATTTGAAAATTTAGATAGCGAATATAAATTAATTGGATTTACCTCAGAATTTTCTTTTTTCGGAAATGGTTTTTGATCTCCATAAATAGAACTTGAAGAAGCAAAAATAAATCTATCTACGTAAAAATTTTTAATCATTTCAGAAAGATTTATAAAACCTATTATATTAGAGTCAGTGTAAGATTTTGGATTTTCATAACAATATCTTACACCTGCCTGTGCTGCAAAATTAAAAACTATATCAAAATTATTTTTTTCAAATAATTTATAAAGTTTATTCTTTTCTATTAAATCAATTTTGTAAAACTTAAAATTTTTATTTTTTAGAAGACTTAATCTTTTTAGTTTAAGTTTTCTGTTATAATAAGAGTTTATATTGTCAATACCTACTACCTCAAAATTTTTATATTGTATAATTTTTCTAGCTAGTGAAAAACCTATGAAGCCTGCCACACCAGTTATTAATATTTTTTTTTTTTTCATAATTGATTATTCATAGCTCAAGAAAATATAATATAAAATTATATTATTAATTAAAATAATAATTTTTTTAATCATATTATATTTTTTCAATTTCTTAAAATATCAGATAGTTTTTTTGAATTATAGAAACATGTATATATTTTAGATTTTTTTTTTGCATTAATTAATTTTAGATCAATACTATTAGTCGAGGATAAAATAAAATTATCTAATGCTAGTTTAAAGCTGTTTTCATCGTTCAAATTGTATATGTATCCACATTCATTTCTTCCAATAAATTCTTTTGGTCCACTAGGACAATCCGATGATATTATTGGTGTTCCAATATAAGCCGCCTCCACCATTACAAAACCAGGATCTTCCCATAAAGAACTAGAGATTACACATTTCGCATTAGAAATATAATTAAAAATATTTTTTTTATAATTTAAAATCTCAACTTTATTTTTTAAGTTATTTTCTCTGATAACTTTATCATATGTCTTTTTTAGCTCACCTTGGCCAATAATAATTAATTTATTGTCCTCTAAGTAATGAGAATTTTTTGAAAAAAAATCCAATAAAAAAATATGATTTTTTTGCTTTGTAAATCTTCCAATTGCTAAGAAAAAAGGTTTGGTAAATTTTTTTTCTAATTTTTCTCTTTTCATAATATTTACTTTTTTAACGTTAAGAATTGGATCTGGGATAAATATAAGTTGGCCTTCTGTAAAAATTTTTCTTTTTAATAATAAACTTTTCGTTTCTTCAGTTGGGCAAATAACGTATCTAATTTTGGTTGCAGCAATTTTCCAAAGTAAAAATCTAAAAAAATTTAGCTTTGGGTATCCCGATATTCGAAGGATCAATCTTGTCTCAAATTTATTCAGAATGAACATTAATATTGGAACTGAAGTAATTAAATGAACTATCAAATATTTTGGTTTATCATTATTTAAAATTCTTTTTAATGGAAAATAGGAAAAAAAAAAAATTAAGAAATAAAGTAATCTTGAGTGAAAAAATCCTTTGAATTTTTTTTGTTTTAAAAACTTATTATTTGTTAAATCAATCTTTTCAACTGATTTTGAATTATAATCATCCCATTCCCCAAAAACATTAATCAAAAAATTTTTAGATTTTTTTTCATATTTAGATAAAAAATTTAAAGTATTTGAAACAGATCTTAATGTAGCAACTTGTGGGTCTATATGTGGTGACCAAAAAAAATTTTTTTTCATTTCTCTATAATTCTTGGATGTGGTATGTGAGTAATGAATTTTCCAGAGTTTGCGTAAAAATAATTTTCTTTTTTTATTATTTCTTTATAAAAATTCCATGCCCCTAAAAAAACATATGTCCTGGTGTTTTTTAGTTTTTTGTATTTTAGAACTTTGATTTTAGTACCTGGTAAAAATTTTCCTATTTTTTGTTTTGTTGTGTCATAAAAGAAGTCAAAATAATTCTCTTTTAAATTACAATAATTCAATATTGTCACAGCTTTTGCGGATGCGCCATATCCAATGATCGTTTTATTGTTTTTTTTAATATTTTTTAGTAATTTTATTAAATTTTTTTTTGAATTTTGGACCTTTTTTGAAAAATTTTTAAAACATGAGAATTTGTGAAGACCGTATTTTTTTTCTAATTTTAAATTCTTTTTATATTTATTTGAGAATTTAATCTTTTTATTTTTTTTTTTCTTAATATAATAACGGTTGGATCCACCATGCACGTTAATATTTTCTACATCATAGATTTCTAAACTATTTTTCCTCAAAATATTTTGTAACGCTATAGTTGAAAAAACATAAATATGCTCATTGTAAAACTGATCATATGAATTTTTTTTTATTGTTTCCAATAAAGAAGGCTCCTCAATTATAAGCGTACCATTATCACTTAGAATTTTCGATAAATTAAAAAAAACAGAGTCATAATCTGAAATATGAGTTATAGTATTGGCTGAATATATCGTATCAAATTTTTTATGATCCTTGAGCAGCTTTTTTACTAACAAATCATCAAAATATTTAACATATACTTTTAAACCTTTTTTTTTTGCTTCAATAGCAACATCACCACAAGGTTCTATACATGTAATTTTTTTTTTATCAAAATTTGATGCAAATGTTCCATCGTTACTACCTATCTCCAAAATATTTTCAGGTTTTAATTTTTTTTTAATTTTTTTAGATAATTCTTTAAATAATTTTTTTACTAATTTTGATTTTGAAGATCTATATGGATAAGATTTATTAAACATTTTCTCTTTTTTCATATGCTTATTTATCATCACTAATTTTGAATTAGTATCAAATTTGAGTTTAAGCCTAAAAAGCGGAGGAGTGTAATTTTTACTAAAATTATTTGCTAATGGCTGTCTTCCTAAATCTAAAAATATTTTTTTCATCAATTAATGAAGGTTTCAATTTTTTTTAAAGTTTTATAATTCAATTCTTCATTTTCAAAATTATTTTGCTGTTTAATCAAAAGTTCATTTGTTTGATTAGAATTTTTTATAAAGAAAAAAATTTTTTTTTTCATATCCTCTATAGATGTAAAACAGGTTTTATCAAACAAACCTTTAAAAATATCTTTACTGTCTGAATGTATAGACTGAAATAATAGCCCTCCACTCTCGATAATTTTCGAAGTTCTAGGATAAATACATTTATCACTATTTTTACTACCAAAATCCACGCATATATTTCCTCTATAAACATTTTCTATATATTCATTTGAGTAGTTGCTTGAAAGTGCTTTAGAATAGATGCTTTTCCAATTAGATCCAATTAAAATGAGTCTATCATCTAAAATCTTTATCAACTCATTTACAAGTTCTAACCTTATTAAGGATTTTATATCTATGTATATTTTTTGAACAGGTTCTTTTTTCTCATCTACTATATCTTTCCAAAAATGTTTTTTATCAATTAAATCCAAATTATCTAAAATTGTATTTTTATATTCTTCCCAGATTTTAATTGATTTGTTATTAGTAATTTCTTTATTTTCTGAAATATAAACGAATTTAAAATCAAAATTTAATTTGCTTTTCTTAATTAATATTGGATAAAATGTTAATATCTTTGTATCGTCAGTGAATACAGTGCTCCCCATCACGAAATTATTTTTAAATTTTCTATACTTTTCTTGAATCTTTTCTGAGGTTCCTCCTAACCAAAAGTTAATACCATTTGTTTCTCTTTTTAGAAAATCTAAACCATCACAAGAAATAAAGACTACTTTTTTACTTCTTATAAAAAAATACAAAAGCTTACCAAAAAAACAAAGTAAAGGTCCTGAAAGATCTATGACGTGAGTTTGATTAATTTTTTTACACTTTAGTATATTGTTTAAAGAATTTCTTCTAAATCTGTGTTTAAATATAAAGATCAAGTATTTCATAGAAAATAGTAATATAATATTTACTAAGACTTTTTAAGTGAAGCAGTTAAAATAACATGTTTTCTTTTATCCCCATCTGAAAAATCTTTATGATCTAAATTAAATAGTATTTTTTTAATATTATCTTTAAATAAATCACTTAATTCCTCAATAGTAATTGAGATTTTTTCTTTTTCTTTATAAGTGCCTGATATTGATAATAAACTATTATTTTTAGCAACTCTTATTAATTCAGAGGCAGCTTTTGCTCTATTATATGAGTAGGCTATAGTCCAACCACAAATTATGATGTCAAAATAATCATCTGGCAACTCAAGATTGTGAATATCACCTAACTTAATTAAAGGAGAATAAGTTTGCAGGTCTATCGCTGTAATATTCTTGAGAGAGAAACCTTTGCAAATTAGATTATATATTTCTCCCTCTGTTCTAGGTCCAACTGATAAAACTTTTGCATTTTTTTTATCAATGAATCTACAAGACATTAAAGGGTTGATTAATAAAGAAGTTCTATCCCCAGAGAACAAAAATTTAAAATTTTTTATGCTAGCAGCATCGATTAATGATTGTTTTTCATAAGCTTGCATTCTACTTAAATATGTTTTTGTATCAATATTTTCACTTCCATCGTAACCTAAAAGATTAGGATCTAAGGAATTTAATTTTTCTAATTTATCCTCATAAAAAAATGAATACCTTTTAAGTAAATAAAAAAAGTATATAAATCTTATATAACAATAAAGACTTCTCAAAAATCCACTTTTTAAAAAAAAATTTTTAATCATCTTTTTTATTTATATAATCTTTTTATTTCTACTTTTTAGTAAAAATTCTACCAATTTAAAATCAAGCTCGCTATCAATATCTAATGATCTATCCTCAGGCATTTCATAAAAAATTGTTTTACTTTTTGTATTTTTTTCTAAAGACCTAATTTCATTAGTAGAATTAATTAAAGTTTTTCTATTCCATATGTAAATAGATGCATTCATATCAAAAGTCTGGGGTGCATCTTGTCTTCTGTAAATTTTTTTTTTTGCGATTTTAACTTTTCTTACTCTGTTTTTTACTATTTCAACCATATTAAAATAGGGATTCCTTCTTGACTTAGTTCCTGTTATCAAAACATCCGCTTTTTTTTTTGTAAAAAATTTATATGCATTAATTATATCTTCAACTTTTCTTAATGGAGAAGTAACATCCAAATCTACTATTAAATCAAATTTCTTGTTGTAACGTTCTTCAGATTTTATCAAAGCATGTCTAATTGCTGGTATTTTTGAGCTGTAATTATCTGAAAATCTCTTTGGGCGCATGAACCAACCTTCTGCACCATAAGATTTAGCGCAATTCAATATTTTTTTTGAGTCAGTGGATATGACTATGTGGTTAAAAATTCCTGATTTTATAGCTTGCTTTATTGTAAAATACATCAGCGGTTTTCCATTAATCGATCTGATATTCTTGCTCTTTACTCCCTGCGATCCGCCTCTCATACATATTGTGCACAAAATATTATTCATACTTTCTGCAAAGTTTCTCTTTCTATTATAGATATAATCCTATCCAAAGAAGGTTTTTTTAAACTAACAAAACTGGGCAGACACAAAGCATTGGCAGACACTAGCTTAGAATTAGGAAAAATTTCTTTTCTAGTTATATATTTTCTATATACATGCATTTCATCGGCTGAAAAAAAAACCCTTTTGGCTTCTATTCCGTTAAGCAAAAATTTTTTTATTAATTTGTCTCTAGAAATTTTTGATTGATCATTCAAAATTATTGTAAATAACCAATAAGAATTTACACATTCTTTTGGTGTTTTTACCAATTGAACAGTCTTAAGTTTTGAAAGCTTTTTAATATAATAATTGGAAATTTGTTTTTTTTTATTAAGAATTTTAGAAAATTGTTCTACTTGCGCCAAACCTATACCTGCCTGTACATTTGTCATCTTAAAGTTTAATCCGTAATCTTCATGCCAATATGCTTTTTTGTCGGACATACCATTATTTTTAATAAGCATAGCTTTATTAAAATTTTTTTTTGATTTAAACACAACCATACCACCTTCTCCTGTTGAAATCGTTTTATTTCCATAAAAGCTAAATGTGCCAGCATCACCAAAAATTCCCACATGTCTTTTCTTGTAATAGCTCCCAAGCGCCTCGGCACAATCTTCTATTACAAAAAGATTAAATTTTTTTGCTATCTTACAAATATTTTCTATATCAACAGGACAACCATACAAATGAACTGGTATAATAGCCTTAGTTTTTTTACTTATTTTTTTTTCTATTAATTTATGATTTAAGCCTAAGGTTTCCAAATTAATATCTACCATAACTGGTTTAGCTCCACTAAATATGACGGCGTTGTAAACTGCAGCAAAAGTAAGACTAGGAACAATAACTTCATCTCCTTGACCAACTCCCAATGTTACAAGTGCAAGCTGTATAGCTGTGGTACCATTTGTGACTGAAATTGTGTTGTTAGCACCAATTTTTCTGCCAAAAGCCTCTTCAAATTTTTTGACGTATTCACCTTTTGAAATCCAACCAGAATCAATACATCTGTTAATATATTTTCGTTCATTACCTTTCAAATATGGCTCATACAAAGGAAGTAAGCTAAATCGGTAAATACTAGCCATGTCAACTATTCTATTGTTGCTATCAACTAGAGGTATGAATTTAATTTCAGAACTAAATTTTTCTCGAATTTTTTCTGGTTTTGAGTTGACAGGTAAAGAAACTAAATTTTTCTTCATTACTTCTGTTACAAAAGAATTTAGATTAGGTTTTCTAATTAAGTATCTTCTAATGTCACCATCAGTAATTACGCCAATCAATTTCTTTTTTTTATTACATACAAAAACTAAACCGTTTGCATTTTTATCTAATGTCTTTAGGCAATTTTTTAGTTTACAGGTTTCAGGTACAATAAATTTATTTAATTCAGGAATTGAGTAATTTTTTGGTTGCATAGAAAATTAATTTTTTAAATTATCTTCAATAATTTTTTTTTGCCTTTTTAATTCCTTAAATGATTTATTATAAACTTCAATTGTATAATAATTTAGATCTTTTTTAAGATATTGAAAAAACCAAGATTTGGATGAAAAACTATCATTACTATCAGTTAGGCCATTATTATCACTAAGATGATAGCCTTTAATATATTTGTTTAGTTTTTTCATAGAAACAGATAAAGAAAAGCCTTCTGTTAATGAGCTAACTTTTAAATGACCTACATCTAAAAGCAATCCAACACTTTTGGGCATATCTTTGAAAAAATCTACAATTTCTTTTGGATTAGTTAGTAAAAGAGGATTTGTATTAAATTTTTCAATATTTTTTTTTGTAATCACATTGTTTTCAATAAAAAGTTGTATACCTTTTTTTTTTGCAATTTTTTCCAAAAAAATAACATTTTTTTTAAACCTTTTTAAAGCTGTAGATCTTTTGGTTAATTTAGTTTTTAAAAATTCTTTTCCCAAATATTTCAAATTTGGATCGATTCTGAATCCAGCATGAAAACTATAAAATTTACTTTTCATTTTTTTAGCTAGATTTATTGCACTTATTACATGTTTGATACTTTTGTTTAAAACATTTTTATTTGTGCTGGCAAGGTTAATCACAAACCCTTTGTCATGTGGTGGAAAGTAATTATGAATTCTCAAGTCATATTTTTTACTTAGTTTGATTAAATTTGATTCAATATTTTTAGAAAATTTACCTCCTGATAATTCTAACTGAAAAATACCATTGGAACTAAATTTTTTAATCATTTGCGTACCATTTAAATTTTTGAAATATCCTGTCGAAACATATACATTTTTAAAATTATTCATTATTTTTTACCTATATGCTTAAATTTAAATGGTTCTTTTATTTTTACGTCAAGATTAATTCTTTTTCCTAATATTCTTGGAATATTCATTGGCGATACGCCATATCCAGGTCTTAAAGCAATAAGACTATTTTTTTTTAATAAAGAATTTTTTTTTAAATTCATACTATAAAATAAGCTCTTTTTTGAAATTTTTGACATTTCTTTTTCTTCTCTTTGTTTTTCTTTTTTTTCTTTTCCAAGAATTAATTCTGTTTTCCTTATCTCGTAAATCATATTTTTAAGTTCACTAGGAGTACACGAAGCTTTGTGATCTGGTCCACTCATATTTTTATTAAGTGTGAAATGCTTTTCTATTATCATGGAGCCAAGAGCTACCGATATACATGATGCAAGATTACCCCTGCTATGATCAGAGTAACCTATTGTACATTTAAAATATTTTTTTAAAAGTTTAAGTGAATTTAAATTTAATGACGTTAAAGAACATGGATAGTTTGAAACGCAATGCAACAAAGCAATGTTACCTTTGTTTTTATAGATTTTTAAAGTTGAGCTAATTTCTTTTATAGTAGCCATACCTGTTGAAATTATAACTGGTTTTCTAGTAGTTGCTAAATATTTGTGCAACTCATAATCTGTTAAATTAGCAGATGCCGTCTTGAATATTTTGACACCTAGTTTAGTCAAGAACTTAGCGCTTTCTTCATCATAAGGTGTTGAAATAAATTCAATTTTAATTTTTTTACAATAATCAAATAAGATCTTATGATATTTAAAACTCAATTCTAATTTCTTTATCATTTCATGATGAGTTTCTTTATCATGATAATTTTTTTTTTGATACTTGACCTTCCGCGTTCCTGGGATAACAAGTCTATCTGCGGAAAAGGTTTGGAATTTTACTGCATCTGCACCAGCGATTTTTGCCTCTTTTATTAATCTCTTAGCTAAAGATAAACGGTTATTATGGTTTACTCCAATTTCGGCAATAATGTACGTTTTTTTCAGATTTTTGTAAAATTTGTTAACTTTCATAATTTAATTATTCACTGTAAATAAATTTGTAATTATGAATTAGTAAATAAGGTTTAAATTTTTCTGTATTTGTAGCTCTAATTTTTTTAATTATATCCTTCTTGGAAATATTTATTTTTATTTCATAAAATTTATCTAAATTGTTTTTTTTGTAAATTTTTTTAGACCATTTTTCTTTTTTTGATTTATTGATAAGTTTTTTTAAATTCGTTGGATCTTTTATCAATAAATTCATAACTTTTTTAGCTTGAATTTCCATATTTTTATATGTTGTTTTTAAAACAGAATTAACGGTATCTTTTTTTTTTACTGCAAATCTTTTTACATTTACAATTGTGCCTAGATCAATATGCTTATTCATTATATGAGCTGTACAACCATATTTCTTTACTTCATCATATAACGCATAATTAACACAACCCATACCTCTATATTCAGGTGGACCGGGATGAAAATTTATAGCTGCAAAATTTGCTCTTTTGAGAATATTTTTTCTTAATATATAAAAACTTCTAAAACAAAATATGTAGTCATAATTTTTATCTATTTTTTTTAAATTTAAAGACTCCCCAGGAAAATAAGAATAAATTAATTGTACATTTTTTGTTTTCTTTTTTAAATATCTAAATATTCTTGAAGTATTTTCGCAATGTTTTCTTCCTAAAAACAATATTTTTTTCATTTCTTCTTTTTAAATTCCTTGCTCAATTTAGTGAGTGAAGAGAGACTTGAACTCTCACACTATTTCTAGCGACAGATCTAAGTCCAGCACGTCTATCAGTTACACCATTCGTCTATTTCTCATATTAGTTAATGATTATGTGTATACTATGTTTTAAAATTATCAAATAAGCAAATAAATTTATTTTTATCTCTCTAGGCTCCGGTCTGTCTCTATTTCTCCTATTATCCATAGGACAGCAATCCTTATTTATTCTGCTATAGCGATTAAAGTATCTGTTTGACGTAATTTTTTTAAATTCTCACAATAAGATGAATTTAATCTATCACTTACAATTTCTTTATAAAAGTTATGTCCACCAGGTTTTCTTTTTAAAAACCAACCTAGATGATTTGAAAAATTATATCTTTGATAATATTGAATATCTATATTTTTAAATCCAGATCTAGTGAGTATGGTCTTCAGAGATCTATAAGTATGGAGAATTAAATGTTCGCTCCAAAAAGTAAATTTCTTAAATTCTTTTAACTCATCTTGTAAAATTAAAAAATCCTCAGCATGAGGAACCTCGATGATTATTTTTCCTTTATTTTTTAATTTTGATTTTAAAACTTTTAAAGTTTCTATTTGATATGGAAGATGCTCTAAAACGTGAAATAAAGTAATTATGTCAAATTTTTTTTTAAAAGAATTAATATTTTCAAAAACATTTATCTTTTTTATATTTGCTTGGATATAGTTTATGCATTCTGGTCTTATTTCAACAGCATTTAATGATTTATAATTTTTTAAACATTTTAAAAATCCTCCCCATTCACAGCCAAAATCCAATATATCTTTATTCTTTAAAATTTTACTAAATTGAAAAACCCTTCTGTAGTCGTCCTCTATAATTGGTAATTTTATATTACCAGAAGAGACCAATTTTGTTGTTTTATTTTTTAAACTCTCAATATTTTTTTTATCATAGTCTTTATATCTTAAAGAAGTGTAATATTCCTTGGTAGCAAGATACTTTTCTAAAAAAATAATTTTGGTTTTTTTATCCTTAAAAACTTTTATTTTTCTATCTCTAGTTTTATTGCTTATTGTAATTAAATTTGATTTATTAATTAATCTCAATCTTTTTAATTCATTTATAATTGGATTTTTCATTTATATTATTGAAACAAACTTTATTGAAAATCTGTTAGACTATTTATTTTTGGACGATATGTAAATTTCATTTAAAGATTATTTACCATAGAAAATCCAAAAAAAAATAATTAAATATCATAAATATTTAGATAAAGTTCAAGATTGTAGATATTGTATTTTTTAATTTCAACACAAAGCCATTAAATTACAGTCTTTTAGATAAAAAATAAATAAGAACGCTATTAAATATTATTATTTTTCAAAAGAAAATAAAGTTCTGCCAGATTTACTAACAATTTTTTCTGAAGTTATTTTTGTCTTTTTGGATAGGAAATTTTTAAAATTTTCTAAATTATAATTTGGAAAGATATCACCTTTTAATTTTATCATTGATTGTATAGTAACATCATTTTTGGGAACAAATTCTATTATACCTTTTGATGCTAAGGATGTTATCCAGTTTATCACATCTTCTAATGGAATATTTTTTGCTATAGCCAAATGATGTTCAAACGCTAGGGCCAATACAAAGTCAAAGTTTACTCTTTCCATAAAACCTTTTCGTTCCTTTTGATGCCATCCAATGTTAGAACTTGGATTTGAAACATCAAAATATAAAGGTAAAAAATTTAATCTTTCTTTTTTTGAAATCAAATAAGCTTCATCAATAGCATTAAGATCATAATCTAAACCAACAACACCCTTACAACCTGATTGTATCGCTAATTTAGAATATTCTCCATTATTGCAACCTAAATCCAAAACTCTATTAAATTTAGTTTTATTAAAATAACTTGAAATAAATTCATATTTATTTTTTTTCTCCTCATCATTATATGTATTATCTCTTGAATACTCCCCCCATACTGTTGACTCTTTTTTGGGTTTTAAATTAGTTATAAAACTCTTTAAATTTGTTAGAATAGATATGTAATAGTTTTTTTTTAATTTTTTGTTTTTTGTAATATTTAAATTTCCTTTTTTTTTGTATTTTTTTTCAAAATAATTAAGAAGAAAAATATTATAAAAAATATTCCATGAAAATATATGTCTAAATTTTAACAATTTTGATAATTCACCAGTATCAATTCCCTCTAAATTTCCTTTAAACCAATTATTGAAATTTATTCCAAGCTTTGATTTTAGAACGAGAGGATTTAAAAAACTTTCACAGAACTGTTTATGTCCACTCCAAAATTCACCCTCGGAGTATTCTTTTATTGAAGTAAGGTCAATAAATATAGGAGAATAATTATTAAATTGAATATTATAACTGTATGCGTCAATCAATGTTGCATCTTTTTTAAGAAGACTAATGTGTAAATTAAGGTGATGTAGTGCAGCATCTTTTAATCTATGAAAACTCCATTCATAAGGATATGAAATGAAATCAACTTTTTTATGTTTGAAAACTTTTATATCTTTTTGATTTTCAAATTCTAAGGAATCTAACTCTTGCTGGTCTACTTCTTTTGTTTCAATTAAGTATTTTGAAATTGCCTCATCCTTTAAAAGTTTTTTTATTAAATCAAATTTCTTAAATCCATTATGATAAACAATTCTATAAATTGTATCATTGTAATGAACTACTCTTGCGTCTGGATCTCTAAATGATCCATCATCAAATATCAGTTTTCTCGTCATTATTTTTTTTCTTAAATAATTTTAAGAAAAAATTTTTCACCTTTGTCCAATAATATAAAAAACCAGCTGAAACAGCTGCTAAAAAACCAATTATGGCTTGAAGAATAAAACTTCCAGTTCCAGGATCTAAATATGCATAAGCATTAGAAACAATTAAGAAAATTGCTATAATATTATAAGTAAAAAAGATTAAAATTTTTTTCACAAATAAATGAATATATCAAAGGTCGAAAATTTCAATAAATACTTAAAAAAAATTTTTTTAGTATTAATTCTCTTAACTTTGACTTTGGTTCCATGGATAGATTTTGTTAACGCCAATTTGGATGAGTTGGATTTTATATTTAATAATAATTTTATAATTTTATTAGCTATATATTTTTTTGTAATATTTTTTATTTACTTAATCTTTGTTTTTTTTTCACCGTTGACAGGATATTCATTAGTATCATTCATTTCAATTTTTATATGGATATTATTTCAACATAATTTTCTAAAATCTAACATAAATCTCTTTTTTAATATAATAAATATATCAGCCAAATATTCTTCGGAAATTGCGTTAGTTTTTATATTAATTTTAACTTATTTATTTTATATTTTTATAAAAAAAAAAATAATCATTTCAAATTTTTTTATAATTTTTTTAAGTTTAAATTTTTTTTTTTCAGCTCTGCAATTAACTACTGAATTATACTCCAAAAAAAAAGTCATAGAATTATTTGAACAAGATAAAAAGGTTCAGAGTGACAATACAAAAAAACCTAATATTTATTTTTTTGTACTCGACGCTATGATGCCATTAAATGAATTTGAAAATTACTATAAGATAAACTTATCAGATTTTAAAAATTTTTATGATGAAAAAAAATATAAATACTTTAAAAATACTCTAAACCTTTACCCCGATACCGTTGCAACTTTAACATCTTTATTTTTTTTAGAAGAAGAGATTTATATTGATTATAAAAAGGAAAAAAAGAATGAATATAAACCTGGAATTTATAAAACTTTTCCAGGTCTTTTAAAAAAACAATATAATCCTATTTTAATTTCGAAATTAGAAAATTTAGGTTATGAATTTAAATGGATTGGAAATAATTTTGCAGATTGCTCTAGGTATAACTATAGATATTGTTTAAGCAATAAGAAAGAGGAGTATATTGACTGGTATATTGTTCAGTCATTTTTAAAAAAAACTCCCTTAACTCAAATTTTTAATAAGTTAACTGAAACTGAAATTATACAGAAAAATTTACAGATTAATGATAGAGGTGATGCAATAGGCAAATTGAAAAAATTTCTAATTCTTAGTCAAAATTATCAGAAAAAAAATTCGATATTTTATTTTATACATCATATGCACCCTCATTGGCCTTATAGACATGATAAAAACTGTGATTATAAAAAATTTCCCGGCAAGACTAACTTTGAAGGATATAAAAATTCATATTTGTGTGTCATAAAAAAAATCACAAACATAATAAATTTTATTGAAGAAACAGATAAAAATGCTTTGGTAATTTTTCAATCAGATCATAATTGGCAAATGTCAATACTCTCAGAAAAAAAGTATGGAAAAAGAAATAAAATTTTTAATCTTATTAAGAATAATATTAAGTGTGAAAAAAATTTAACAGAAGGGTTAAATAATGTTCAAATAACTAATTATTTGATCGGATGTTTAAAAGAAAAATAATACAATTATTTATAATTTAACATCGATCTAAAATTTTCATTTGTTTTAGACAATTCTTCAAATGTACCTTGTCCTTTAAGTTTTCCTTTTTCCAATAAAATAATTGAATTACATTCTTTAATAGTACTTAAGCGATGGGCAATCATAACTATTGTGATATCTTTGCCTAATTTTTTTATTTCATTCATTAGTTGTTTTTCAGTATTATTATCTAGGGCGCTAGTGGCTTCATCTAAAATTAATACTTGTGGATTATGATATAGAGCTCTAGCGATTCCAACACGTTGTCTTTGACCTCCAGATAATCTGACTCCTCGTTCTCCAATAGTGGTATTATATTTTTGAGGTAAGTCGTTACAAACAAATTCGTGTAATTTAGCAGTTTTCGCAGATCGTTCAACTGCCTCATAATCAATTTTTTTAGGATCTATGCCAAAGGCGATATTAGCGGCAATTGTATCATCAGCTAAAAAAATATGTTGTGGAACGTATCCAATTGAACGTTGCCAAGACTTAAGATTGTCTTTTTTAATTATTGTTCCATCAATTTCTAAAGATCCTTTATGAGGTTCAAGTAAACCCAGAATTATGTCTACAGTTGTAGTTTTGCCACTTCCAGTAGCTCCAACAATACCTATACTTGAATGAGCTGGGATAGTAAAATCAATATCCTTTAAAGCTTTTTGAGATGCGTTAGGATAATAATAATGAATGTTTCTTAAAATAATATTTTTTTTTAATGGTAAAACCTCTGAATTTTTCTCTAAAGAGGGTATTTGCATACTTTTGAAATCTTTTTGTAAATTATCGATGGCTGGACCAACGAACCTCAGCAATGTCGTGGAAACATAAATTTGTTGTATTGCGGGTATAAGTCTATAACCAGCAAAGGCATATAGCGCAATTACAGGCACAACATTTACGAAGTTTGAACTTTTGGCCATTAGATAAAGTACCACCAACAACATTCCCCCAAATGAAATTGCCTCTAAAGCGAAGCGTGGGGACTGACTAATGATTCCAGCCAAGGCTTGTATTTTAGATAGATTTTTTGCCGGTGAAGAAAATCGCTTTATATATTCCTCCTCGAGGCCACTTACTTTTATTTCTTTTGTGGCACTAAAAGCTTCATTTGTTGACGTAAATATCCACTGATTAGCATCTAAACGCTTTTGACCAATTTTTTGAATAAAATCTCTGATGGAAAAATAGATTAGACCGTAAATTAGACTCAGCGTTAAAATTACTATAAGTGTTAATTTTACATCCACAAAAATTAGCACCATCATGATTGCAAAGGTAACAACACTTTGTCTTATTAAGTCTAAAGTAGGATTCAAACCTTGATTGACAACTAAACTTACCTCTGAGAGTATTGTTTTTCCAAGGTCAGCACTATGACGACTTAAAAACCAACTATAAGGTTGATTTAGATAACCTGCAACTAATCGCTTTGCTAGGGTATAATTTAGTGAAGAAGTGAAACGAAACTGAGTATAAACTGTAAGAAACTTAAAAGCCAATGAAGTAATCAATATTAAAAAAAAAATAATTCCTAATAAGAATAAAAACTCTTGATTTGTCTCTACACCAAATATGCTCGATTTCTGAAAAGCATAATTTAAAACTATATTAGTTTCTATTAGATCTGTATTGACTAAGATTGCCATAAATGGCAAAATAGATAATACACCTATCATTTCTAATAATGCCATCAAAAGCATCATAACAAGAAGATATAAGGCTTGTTTAGTCTCATGAGGTGTTAAAAGGTATAAAAGTTTTTTAAAATTTTCCATTAAGTTTTTTCTATTAAATAATTTTCTATCGCTAAATATTTCAAGCCTGAGTTATCTAAAACATAAAATGCATCACTTGGCTCACAAACAATAGGCAATCCATGAAGATTGAAAGAAGTATTTAATATAATACTGTGTTTCGATAAATCTTCATAATATTTAATTAATTTGTAATAATCATAATTTGAATTTTCATTTACAACATTTGGTCTACAACTAGAGTCATAAGGGTGTGATACTCCAATGAATAAATTTTCAAAATCGCTCTTAAAGTTTGTAGCGATCATCATAAACTCCATGTTTACATTTTTTGGGTTAACTAAATATTTTTTATCATTAACAAGAGATGGAGCAAATGGCATCCAGAAATCCCTATTTTTTATAATATAATTTATTTCTTTTACTAAACTAATGTCTTTTGGATTACATAAAATTGCTCTATTACCTAGTGATCTAGCTCCGAATTCCATTCTTCCTTTAAATCTAGCTACTATATTGTTTTCAAATATCAATTTAGCTATTTTTTCCTCTATATTTTCATAGTAACAAATTTTAGTTTCAAAATTTTGAAACTTAAATTTCTCATATTGTTCTTTAATATCCTCATTTTTATAGCTATTTCCTAGATAAAAGGAGTTCAGTTTTTTTGGGAGTTTTGCAGTTAATTCAAAATATTTTCTATATAAAGCACCAATAGAATTAGTTTCATCTCCACATGATGGGTATACAAAAACACTATCAATACATTTTAATTCAGAAATTTTTTTATTTAATTTCACGTTCATAAAAACACCTCCACTTAAAGCTAAATCTCTTATGTTAGTATGTTTGACTAATTTTTCTATCCATTCACAAATAAATTCCTCCAAAAATATTTGGAGACCAGATGAAATATTGTCAAATCTTTTTTGTTTCAATCCTAGTAATATGTATTTACCCAAATTTTTTGCAGACCAAATTTTTTTAGATATTTTAAACGAGATTTCGTTTTCGAAGTAATACATGTCTCTAAAAAACTTTGATATTTCTTTTGAGCGAATTGAATTTTCTGCGTATGGAGCCAACCCCATAATTTTATATTCATGTTCAAGAGGAACCATCCCTAAATAATACGTTACGTAACTATATAACCTACCAATAGAGTCATCTGAATGTATATCCAGAAATTTTTTTAAATTATGATTTTTGAAAATACTCACAGATCCAGAAGAAAAGTCTCCTGTCGAGTCAAGAGTAATAACTAAAGTATCTTTTTTATTACCTGATCCATATGCAGCTGTTGAGGCATGACAAAGATGATGATCTATAAAATCAATTTTTTTGAGACTAACACCTTTGGATAACAAATTTTTAATTCTTTTTTTTTGTAATAACTTTATTTTCAAATTCTTTCTAATATTTAATAGAAACTGCGGAAAAAAAATAATAAGTTTTTTTTTCAGAAATTGAAAAAATGAATGCTTATTGTAAAAATTATTCTTATATTTAGTCAAAACTCTTTCTCTATTCTCTTGACCCTCAGCATTTGATAATAAACCTCCAAATACAAATCTATCAATCTGATCTATATTTAAATCATTTTTTTTTAAAATATAAGAAATTGAATTTTCAGGAAAGCCACCAAAATTTTTAATTTTATTGAATCTCTCCTCTTGTATAGCATCTATAATTTCCCCATCTTTCATTAAAGCGGCTGATGCATTATGACCATCATGAATTCCTAAAAGATACATATTTATGTTAAATTATTTGGTTTAATTAATATTGTTCTTTTGGCAAGAAGTTTACATTCGACCTTCTCTTGAATTCCAAGTATTCCTTGAAGTTTATTTACCCGATTATAAATATCATTTCTTTCAAGTGGCTCAAATTTAAGATCTTTTCTAAAACGACTAAATCTCTCAGGGAAAATTTTTCTTAGGAAAAAACCAATTGAATCTCTAAATTCGACTAACTTATTAAGTAATTGGAAAGCACTAAAATTTGAAGTTTTTGATAAACCATCTCTACTTAAACTTTCCCATATTTTCACTATTTTTTCTGCTGCCAACTCATCGTCAAGATTTAGCTTATCCATAATTAGGTTTGGCATAGTTTTATTTATATTTTTATCATTACCTTCTTTATTTAAAGAAAATAAATCATTAACTGTTTTTAAAAGTTCTTCTAAAGTTTCAACGCGTGAACCAAGCTGATTAGATAAAACTGTACTGTAATTTTGTTTGAAAGGAACGTAGGTTATTAAGGGTTTATTTGAAACAATTGCCTCAAAACCAGTAGTGCAACCATTATGCATCACAGCAAATGATTTGTTTACCCAAGGTGTTATTGCACCCTCCTGAATTACATGAACATTCGGTATTCCTTTTAAAAAAACTTTCCAAGATTCAATATTCTCGCTAGGGTGTGGGCGCAAAACAATATCGTAACCATTATTATTTTTAGAAAGATATTTGATAGCTTTTATAAAATAATACATTTTAAGATAATCTTCAGATGCATTACCAAAATCTTGCTCAAATAATTTTGGTTCACGTTTGTAATAGCCTGCTTTATCAGTAAAATTAATATTTTCGTAAAAAGGCTTAATAGGATTAGCATAAGCCGTATTTGATGATATCAGTAAAAAGGGCTTTTTTGGCATACCATTAGGCTTTCCCCAATAATCATTAAAAAATGATCTCCAAAGATCAACTCGTGGAGAGCAAGTCATGTGTATTTTTGATGCATGTTTTGGATAAATTTGTTTTAACATTTTTAAATCTTCTTTTCCCCAGCAAAATACAGCTGAGGATTGTCCAATAGTTTTTTCAGAATATCTACTTTTTGAAAATTCATCATATCCTGTCATCTGTAAATTAGCTTCCTCATCAAGACTTGTGATAACAAAGCCATTATTTATCATAGTTTGGTGGGCATTAATTTTAGCATCGAACGGAGTAATGCACTTGCTATGAAAAATTCCTGGTGCAAAAAACTTATTTCGTAATCCTCTATCGATACCGCTCATATCGGAAATAATAACATTATGACCTCTTGCAGCCGCAATTGTTCCTAATAGAAGTTTACCATCAAGCTCTCGAACAGAAATTTCAATGTTAATATAAATATTCAATAAGTATCCTTAATTTTAAAAGATTAGTATAATGTTTTTTGTACATTTCAAGACAACTTGGGAACCATTGTTAACAAAATAGTTTGAAAAAAAATACATAACTTTTTTTTTCATCAATTCTCTATTAAGAAATAGAATAGCCTCCGTCTACAATCAAGTCTTGTCCTGTAATATAAATTGAATAATCGCTAGCAAAAAAGGCAACTACGTTTGATATATCTTTTTCTTTAGCCATTCTGGATATCGGTGTTTTGCTCAAATATTTAGAAATAAATTTTTTTGGTTGTCCTCTTAAAATGCCGCCCGGAGAAATAGAGTTAACTCTAATTTTTGGGGAAACTATACTCGCTAAAATTTTTGAATAATGTTTTAAACCAGCCTTACTCACTCCATAAGCAAGTGAGGGTTTCATATTTGTATTTTTATAAAGATTATAATCATAGGCTAAAGAAGCATAAATTGAGCAAATATTTACAATAGATCCATTTTTTGATTTTCTTAAAAATGGAATAACGCAATTAGTTAAATATATTGTGTTAGTCAGATTCAAATTTTCATATTTGTGATTATAAAATAATTTTTTCTCTTTTATATTTTTAGTCTTGCTGTTTGCTAAAAAAGCAGCGTTGTTAACCAACACGTCAATCTTTTTTATTTTTTTCATCTTTTTAATTAAAGTGTCTATTTGATTTTTATTATTTAGATCAACTTTAAAAAAATTGTCTAAATTGTCATTTTTTTTATTGATGATATCAATACCTATAACTGTTGCTCCTAATTTTTTAAATAACTGACAAATTGATTTACCTAAATAACCGTTACAACCAGTTATTAGACAGACCTTTTTGGACAAATTTAGCATTCTAATTTTTTTTAAAATATTTCTCTTTAAAACCATAATCAAATAAATTTTCAAGTTTAATTAAAAATGTGATAGTTGTTTCAGTGTCTTTAATTAAATATTCTTTAAAATTTTTTAATTTCATTGGTTTGAAAAATTTAAATTTTCAATAATCTTAGAATTCCATGTTGGTAATTTTAATTTTTTTTTTATCAACATTTCTCTTGTTTTTTTTAAACCGTCTCCTAAAAAATTTAATAAATTTGCAGTATTAACTGCATCTATTCTATTATTTTTTAAACCATCGTACAAATGAGAAAAGTTACCTACACCACCAGATATAATTAAGGATTTATCAATTTTTTTTGGAAAAAATTTTAAAATACCAAAATCTAAACCTATTCCAGTCCCATCTCTATCAATAGAATTTACCACGATCTCACCTACTGGTAATTTCAAAATTTTCCTCAAATAATTTCGACAACTTTCTTTTTTTTTTATTGAACCATTACTAGTAAAAAAATAATAATTGTTTTTTATTTTTTTAAAATCTAAGCTTGCGACAATTGATTGTTGGCCATAAATATTTGCTATTTGAGTAATAAGCTTTTTTTCAAGATTAGAATTGATGCATACCTTGTCACATGCATTTAAAAATAATGTTTTAGCTTGTTTTAGGTTTCTTATTCCACCACCTACAGTAATTGGAATAAAACATTGTTTTGAAATTAATTTAATACTTTCAACAAATTGATTTGAAAATTTTTTTTTTCTAGACACATCTAAGATTATCAATTCATCGATATAATAAGAAATTTTTCTAAAATCGTAATTCTTTTTTAACCACTCTAAATCTCCTACATTTTGTAAATTAAAATTTCTGCTTTGAGCAAAAAAACCATCATTATATAGAAGTGTAAAAATTACTCTTTTTTTAAGCATTATTATCTATTTACAAAATTATTTAAAAATAAAAGTCCGTTGGATTGACTTTTTTCTGGATGAAATTGTGCAGAATAAATATTTTTATAGATAAAACCTGAAAGAAATTTTGTCCCATAATTGGAATAAATGGGGAAAATATTTTCATCATATTCTTTAATTCTATAACTATGATCAAAATAAAAATCTGCGTTATTTTTAATTCCATTAAAAATCTTATTTTTTTTGAAAAACACTTGATTGTAACCTACATGAGGAATCTTTTTTGAATTTAATTCTTTGGTACTAAATTTTTCCACTTTACCTTTTATTAAACCCAATCCCTCTGTAAATCCACCTTCAGTACTGCTATCAAAGAGTAGTTGCATACCCAAACATATACCTAATAATTTAGTTTTTTTTCCAATAATTTTTTTTAATGGTTTAAATAACTTAATATCCTTTAAGTTTCTGATAGCTTTTTTAAAAGCTCCAACACCTGGTAAAACTATATGAGAAAAATCATTTATTTTTTTATAATCACTAAAAAAATGGTTTTCATATCCTAAATAGTCAAAAGCATTTTTAATTGACCATAAATTTCCCATTCCATAATCTATAATGCCAATTTTCTTTTTCATTTAATTTTAAATTTTGGTGTCCATTTACCGTTTATCTTTTTGAAAAGAGATTTATTTGCCCATTTATCTATAACTTTATCAAATTGACTTCTACTCATTTGATAATAATCTAAATAATCAGCAATAAATTTTTCTGGATAACTATTATCATATAAATTTACTAAATTTTTAGCCTGATCTCTTGTCATTGCTCCTCTTCTAATTTCTATGCCAGCATCTTGAGTTGTTCTTCCAAAGCCAAATTTTAAATACATTAAATATGTATGTAAGGCATATAATGACTGATCATTTTGCGCAAAGTTTGTAAATGTTCCTGCGCTACTTTCTTTATGTTCATCTAAATTAAATTTTGATTTAGCTAATAAATAATTTCTATATGAGTCCCAAGGTTCAAAGTAACTCCAATGAGTTAGACCAATTTTTTTATTTTTAATACTTTCGATAGGTGGAAGTTCGAACCAGAATAAATCCTCCTTTTTTAATTTAGATTTTTTAATAATTTCGTGATAACCACCTTCAAAATAATTATTAATCATATACTTAATGTCAAAAATTGGTTTATTTTTATTTTCTGTTGATCCTCCATATTCTATTTCCCCATCTTCTCCCCAAAATATCAAATTTACATTAAATATCAGGGCTACCTTAATAACAGTCAAAAAAATTGATGTTAACCAACCGTAATAAGGTGATCCTTTTTCTATAAATCCTAATTTATTTAATTTTCTCATTGCATTAAAATTTGAAGTAACATGGATATGATCAAAGTCTTTTTTCAAAAAGTTTTCTAAATTTTTTTTTCCAACATCCAGCTCTAGTGGGGGCTTAGAAGTTACAGTTAAAGGGTTTAAACCTAATTCATGCTTAATTTTATAGGAAACATAAGATCCATCTTTTCCTCCACTCACTGGAACAATACAATCGTAAACACTATTTGATTTATAATCTTTTATCATTTTTTTAAGTTCGTTTTTTCTTGCGCTCCATTTAAAGTTTTTTTTTTCTTTCATCCATTGACATGCATTGCAAATGCCTTTCTTATCAAATTCAATTCTAGGTCTGAGAGAATTATTTAAACAACTTTTACACCAGAAAAGTTTTTTAGAATTTAATGTCATGATAATCTCTTTTTAATTAGAATTCTGTCATCAAGATAAAGAAACCTCAAGCCACTATTTTTAAATGTATAAAGTATATCGTCAATTGTTGATGAAATAGGTAGACCATGAAGATTAAGACTAGTATTCAGTAAAGCAGGTATATTAGAAATTTTATAAAATTCATTTATCAAAGAATAGTATTTTTCATTAAATTTTTTTTTTAATATTTGAGGCCTGACTGTTTTATCGTATGGATGAGTGCCATTTTTAATTTTTTGGTAATTATTCAATTTTGTATCAAAGCCAATAGTCATAAATTCACAATCTAATGATTTATTATTAAAGATATAATTTTTGTGTTTTTCGCTTAAAATAGTTATTGCGAAGGGCATCCAAAAATCTCTGTTTTTAATCTGTTCATTAATTTTTTGTACAACCCCATCAACCGATGGATTTGCAATTATGCTTCTGTTACCAAGCGCTCTAGCTCCAAACTCCTCTTTTCCACGAGCAACTGCAATAATTTCACCCATTTTAAGTAATTTTGCAATTTGTTCGTGAGAAACTTTTTTTCTTACAATATATTTTTTTTGATCAGCTAATTTTTTTATAATCGTTGTATCAGTGATTTTTAATGAAGATATATTCTGACCAAGATATATATTTTTTATTGGTTTATTTGATTTGTTTTTTTTATTTAAATAATAGCAGGCTCCAAGTGCAAGAGATTCATCTGTACCCGTGGGAGCAACATATATTTTTTTCAAAAAAGGTAGCATTGATAAATTTTTATTCATTTTGATATTCATGCTAACACCTCCACTAATAGAAAAAGATTTTATTTTGTATTTTTTATAAATTTGAGTCAGCAATTCACCTGATACCTTCTCTACTAATATCTGAGTTGCACCTGCGATATTATCAAATCTATATTCCCTAGTTTTTTGATATAAATACCTAAACAGGTCTTTTGGTCTGTTTTTATGTAAAACTTTGCAGTTTTTTACTTTAAGGATATCTTTAAATATGTTGTTGTAAACACTTGTTAAATATTCATTTTTCGCGTACGGGGCTAAACCCATTACCTTATATTCGTGTTCCATGGGTTTCATTTTTAAAATTAAAGTTATAAACTTATATATTCTTGCAAGATCACATTCAGAACTTTCGTTTATTTTTTCCAAAGAATTTTTTTTTTTATCAAATATCCAAAATGTTTGATTTATCCCGTCTCCCTCACTGTCCAGAGTAATTATAGCAGATTTATTTTCTTTAATATTTGGTGCAAAAGCAGAATAATGTGCATGACAGGTATGATGGTCAATAAAAGAAATTTCATTTATCAAACCTTTAGCCTGTTTTTCTAAGAATGATTTTTGTAAATTTCTAAAAATAGAACAATTTGAAAAATAATCTTTTTCCTTAATTTTACTATAGTTTAAGTATTGATCAATTTTTTTAAATTTTCTTTTATTTTTTATTTTTTGTTTAATTTTTTTTATTTTTAATTTTTTATTAAAAAAATCATCTAAATAATACGACAGATAATCGTCTACATTTAAGTAATTATCAATAGGATATTTGAAGGGGAATACAATGTTATTAATAGTACTAAAACCAGCCTTATCTATCTTTAAATTGTTTTTATTCACAAATTTAATGCATTCTTCAATAGATTTTTTTGGGTAACCAATAAAGTTTTTAATTTTATTGAACCTTTCCTCTTGAAAAGCCATAACAATCTCTCCATCAATCATTAATGCTGCACTTGCACCATGGCTTACGTTTATTCCCAAATATATCATATGTTAAAATGTTTAAATATGTTAAAAATAAAAACTATATATATTACATTTTATATAATAAACATGATAAATACAAAAATTTTTAAACTTTTTAATAATTAAAAAAAAGGCTTAAGAATAAAAATATTCTACATGTATAAAAACAATAAAATCCTTGTAATAATCCCAGCAAGATCAGGAAGTAAAGGAATTAAAAATAAAAATATAATAAAAATAAAAAATAAACCTCTGCTTAGTTACTCAATAATTTATGCTAAAAAGTGTAAGTTAGTGGATGAAATAATTGTAAGCACAGAATCTACAAAATATGCAAAAATAGCAAAAAAATTTGGAGCAAAAGTACCTTTTCTAAGAGCAAGAAAGTTGGCTGGGAATAAAATTCAGGATTATCCAGTTATTTTAGAGTGTTTAATAAAATCGGAAAAATTTTTTAAGACCAAATTTAATTATATAATTCTACTAAGACCAACTTCTCCATTTAGAGAATCAAGGTTAATAGAAAGGGGTTTGAAAAAATTACATAATAATAAAAAATCAAGCTCTGTAAGATCTGTTATAAATACCAAAATTCATCCTTATAGGCACTGGAAGATAAACAAATATGGAAAAATGGAGTCTATAATAAAAAATAAAAAAGAGCCTTATAATATTCCACGACAACAACTGCCTAAATTATTTTTTCAATCAGGCGACATAGAATTGATTAAAAGAAAGACCATATTTAAAGGTTCTGTAAGTGGAAATTATGTACTACCGCTAATTGTTAAATCCTATGGGGATATTGATACTATGCAAGATTTAAAAAAATCCAGATATAATGGTTAAGTTAATTTATGGTTTAGCAAAATTTTCAAATTTGAAATATGGTTTTGGCTCTAAGCCAAAATCTTTAGATAAAAAAAAATTTTTATCCCATATTAAAAAATATTTTCATATCTTTGAATGTGCAGATATATACAGAAAATCCATAGATCATGTTAAATTTTTAAAAAATAAAGATATTCATTTTAAAATTTCTAAATTACCAATTAAAAAAAGTGAAAAAACAATTGAAAATTATTTCAGAAATAAAATCAAATTCTATAATAAAAGTCATAGCACAAAAAAAATAAAAGTTTTATATTTACATGAAAATTCTCTTAAAATTATAAATAATTATAAAGTCTTAAATGTTTTAAAAAAACTTAAAAAAGACAAAATTGTAAAAAATTTTGGTGTATCTATTTACTCGGAGAATGAATTAAAATTTGCAATTAACAATAATCTTTATAGATATATTCAAATTCCACTGAACTTAGCAGACAGTTATTTCTTTTTTGAATATAAAAAGAAAATGCGTAAAAAAACTATTGTTGCTAGATCCCTTGTTTTGCAAGGTGCTTTGCTAAATTCTGTAGTCAGAAAAAACTTTCAAAACCAGATTAGAAAATATAAAGAAAAAATTGACAATATTTGTAATAATTATCATATATCTAGAGAAGAGCTAGTTTATAGATTTTTATTTTCACTAAGCAGATTAGATTATGCAATCATTGGCTCTGTAGACCTCAAAAATATAAAAAATATTATTAGATTTAAAAAAAAACGTCGCCTAAGTAAAAAAATTATGAAGCAACTAATCTATCTTTCTAAACAAAAAAAAAGGTGGGTAAATCCTCGTAATTGGGTCTGATAATTTGTTAAGTATTTTAATTTTTTAAAATCAGACAAATAACTAAAAATTTAGTATAAAAATACAGAGATTTTATGAAATACAATAAAATTAATTATTTTTTAAAACTTATAAATTCAAAAGCTAAAAAAAAGAGAAAAAAAACCTGTTTTTTAATTGGTAACACAAAAAAAAAATTTGCTAACAATTTTTATTTAACACCCTATAGAGAAAGTCAAAAAACTATATATATGGGTGCTATTGTAAATAATAATAAAACTGCAAAAGATATTGCAAAAAAAATTGATGGCAACGTAAATTATGTTTTTGTCGATATTGAAAAAAAAATATCAAGTAAACTAGATATCTTGACTAATATTGAAAGAGCTACAAAAGAAACAATAAGTAAATCCATTATAAAAAATTATAAACCTAATGATATAACTGTTAATTCAATAGAAAATTTTATCCAAGATTTTTTTATAAAAGATTTGAGAGGTGTGGGGGGTAAAAAAATTTTAATTGTTGGAGCGGGAAATATTGGATCTAAGATTGCTTTAAGACTTTTAGAGTCTGGTGGTTTAGTTAGTTTATTAAGAAGAAGTAAAAAAAAACTTAGAATTATCAATAATGCTCTTAATATAATTAAACCATCATATACAGAGGCCAAAAGTTCTATTATTTATAAGGATCAGTTAAGACTTGAAAGTTATGACATAATTATCGGATGTACAGACAGAGAGGTAAAATTTAAAAAAATAAACAATTTCAAAAAACACCCAATGATAATTGATGTTGGGCAAGGTATGTTCTCAAAAAATTATATCAAACATTTATCCAGTAAGAAAGTGCCAGTTTTTAGACTTGATGTTGAAAGTTCTCTTAATTCTTTTATAGACTCAAAAATATCTACTGAAAATTTTTTTAATAGTAGTTTCATAAATAATCGTGGAAAATTTAGATTAATTAAAAAAGGTATATTAGGAAACAGTGGTGATATAATAGTAGATAATGTTGTAAAACCTAGAAGAATTATAGGAATTTGTGGAAATAAAGGTTTATTAAAAAATTTAACTGTTAAGCAATATAATTTGCTCAAAAGAAAAATTTTAAAAAATGAAAAAAAATAGAGTAATTATTTTAGGCTCAGGCCCAACAGGCTTAATTACTGCTTGGAAGTTGTTGGAGAAAGGTTTGAATGTTTTAATCATTGAAAAAAATCTGAATTCAGGTGGTTTATGTCGATCATGGAAGCATAACAAATTTATATTAGACACTGGTCCTCATATTTTTCACACTCCTGATATAGAATTGAAAAAATTTTGGAAATCAAATTTTAAGGATTTGTTAGTAGAAGGAAAATTTTATTGTAAGAATGTAAAAGGTGAAAAATTAAATGAGTTTTATGACTATCCATTTTCTAATGAAGCTCTCAATAATTTTGATTTCAAAATTAGAAAAAAAATAAAGTCTGAGCTAAACAATTGTAAAAATCTTGAAAATAGATTTAAAGCAAAAAATTATAAAGAGTATATTGATTCTCTTGTAGGACCCACTCTAAGAAAAATGTTTTACGAAAAATACCCCAAAAAAATTTGGGGTGTAGATACCGATAAGATGACTCCTGATTGGGCTCCTAATAGAATTAAATTTAGAGATAAGATACTTCCTTTCTATCATGAAGAGTATGCGGCTGTGGGAAAATATGGCACGGGATGCATTTATGACAGAATACGAGATAAGATTATTAAACTTGGTGGAGAATTTAAATTTAATCAAACTGTAATTGGTTTAAAATCTGAAAATAAAAAGATTTCAGAAATTTTTACAACAAGAAAAAAATATAAAATTGGAGAAAATGAAATAGTTATATCTACACTTCCTATAAGTATTACTTCAAGATTACTTGGTAAAAAAAATAACTTAAAATTTAGAGGAGTCTGCTCTGTTTATTTATTTTATAACCAAGAAGTAATTTTACCAAAAAAAATTCATTGGTTGTATTTTGACTCAGAAAAAACTTTGTTTAATCGAATTACAGAAAATAAAAAATTATCTAAATTTGTTGCACCTAAAAGTCAAAGTTTTTTAACAGCAGAAATAACCTACACTCAAGGAGATAATTTTTCAAAAAAAAATCCTAAAGATGTCATTTCACAAGTGATCAAAGATGTAACTAAAACAAATTTAGTTGATAAAAGAAATTTGATAGATGCATCGATAAATTATGAGCCATACGTTTATCCTGTGCAATTTATGGATTATAAAAGTGAAACGTATTACATAAAAAGTTTTATTGAGAGCTTTAATAATCTTTATTCAGTTGGAGCTGGGGGTGAATTTAATTATGCTGATAGTCAAATTTTATTTCATAAATCTTTTGATCTTGTGAATAGTTTAACAAATAAATTTAATTTATTCTCTAATGAAACTAAAATTTTAAATAGAGTAGATTTTAAAAAATCTTTTAAATTAGGGAAGAAAGTTATTGGTAATGGAAATAAAACTTTTATAGTTGCAGAAGCTGGATTAAATCATAATGGAAGTTTAAAAATTGCAAAAAAACTTATTGACGAAGCTAAGAAATCTAAATGTGATGCAATAAAATTTCAATCTTTTCTGCCAGATAGTAGAGTTTCAAAAAAAGTTAAATCTGAAAAATATTCAGAAAAAATCATAGGTACGCAAGAAAGCATACACCAATTGTTTAGTCGACTAAGTTTAAATTTTGTTACACAAAGAAAAATATTTGAATATGCCAAAAAAAAAGGAATATTTATATTTTCGACACCTTTTGATATTAAAAGTGCAGATTTTTTAGAAAAACTTGGGGTAAATGCTTATAAAATAGCCTCGGCTGATTTGGTAAATTTACCGTTAATTAGACACGTAGCCAAAAAAAATAAACCAATAATAATTTCTACTGGAATGTCAAAAATCTCCGAAATTGATGATGCTATAGAAACTGTTAGATCGACTGGGAATAAAAATCTAGCTGTTTTACATTGTAATTCCTCTTATCCCTCTACTTATTCAGAGGTAAATCTGAAGTTCATGGAAAATCTAAAGTCTCTTTATAAAATTCCTGTTGGATTTTCTGATCATACAACAGACTTATTAGCCTCAAAATCTGCTATAACTCTAGGAGCAGATATAATTGAAAGACATTTTACTTTAAACAAAAAAATGGAGGGGCCTGATCACATGCTTTCTTCTGATCGAATAGAAATATCAAATTTAGTTAAGTTTAAAAAATTTTATAATAAATTTGATATTTGGTTTAAAAAAAGGAAAAAGAGGGAAAAAGAACAAATTAAATTAATTTTAGGTGATGGGGTTAAAAAAATTCAGCCCAATGAATACATAACAATTAATTCACAAAAGAAAAGTTTATATGCTAATAGGAACATTAAAAAAGGAGAGAAATTTACAAAAAGTAATGTTACAATTAAAGGGCCAGCGGGCGGTTTACTTCCAAAATATCTAGATGTGATAATTAATAAAAAAACAAAAAGAAAAATTCAAAAAGACGAACCTATCACGTGGGACAATTTTTAATTTTATATGTCCAACCTAGTTGTTACTGTTAAAAGTTAAATTATCATTTTATTTATTACTAAAGATTTTGTATTCTCTTTTTTTGAGAAAACTTTTTTCTTTCGAACAAATTCTAAAAAAAATTTAATACTTTTAACCAGGGATTCTTGATAATCTTTTTTATCACTTATACTTATTTTTTTAATAATTTTTGGTTGTTTAAAAAATTTATTCCTATCATAGTTAATCGCAGGTCCTTTAATTGAAATTATATTTTCATTTTGCTCTACAATTCCATTTTCGAAAACAAATAATTTCTTATTTATAAGAGGACTTGTGTATGTGCAAAATATCTCAGCAATTATTTTCTTTTCAATTTCCACTTTAATATTACTATTATCAAAACTTGTTCCAACTTTACTTAAATTTGTCAACTGTGGTTCATATATCTTCGTCACGTTAAATAAGTGATAAAGAAGATCTAACCAATGAATTGTTACCATTTCAAATACTCCCTTTGGACAGAGCTTGGCATTTGATCTTGAATTTTTTTCGTAGTCAGATTTAAATGCAAGTCCTTTTCCAGAGATTAAGTTTGCATAAATTAATTTTCCAAGATTATATTTTTTTCTATTTTTTAAAATTTGCGAAATTTTGCTAAATCTATAATTAAAATTATAATATATTTTTTTAGAGTCAATTTTTTTTAGTCTTGTTAATTCTCTGTTATTATTAGTTGGTGGTTTCTCACAAAATATATATCCTTTTTTATGTAAAGATTTTATATAATGATAGTGTGTATGATTTGGTGATATGATAAAAAAAACATTAAATTTTTTTAATTGTTTTAAGCTATTCTTTTTATAATTTTTTTTTGAAACTGGTTTGTAAATATCGTATTTGATTTTAAAAGTTCTTAAAATTTTTTGAATTCTCTTAGAATGAGTCCCGTTTCCGATAATACAAACTTTTAAGTGCCTATACATCTGTTGCAGGGTTCAATTTTTTTTCTCTCTTTTAATTTATGAAGTCTTCTTATTTCATTGTAATAATCAGAATTCCATATCATCTTAATTGAATGTTCGTTTGCATTCCACTTACTAAGTGTAGACTTATAATCATAGTCACATGGATTTACTTTCCCATCTTGCCAAACAAATATTCTTCTATAAAGTTCAGAACATTCGGCTTGTATATTATTAACCTCGTTGTCATACGCACTTTCCCAAGGAGAATAATCTACTAAAGCAATTTCATCTGCAAATTCTTTATAAAATTGGTTCATCTCATCAACACTCTGATCAGTATTTATTTTAACACCAGAAATTCTTATTTTAATCTTAGAATTTTTATATTTTTTTTCTCTGATGTTTTTAAGTAATTCTAAATTTTGCATAATTTTTTCAAATTTAGCATTTACTCTTATCTTCTCGTAATTTTCTTTATTTTTTTCATCTATTGAAAGTACAAGAGTTTGTAGATCAGATGATAGTAATAAATTAATTTTTTTTTCATCTAATAATGTTGCATTGGTATTTAATTTCAAGCCCAAAAATTTTCCTTCACAATATTTCAAAAATTCG
>CABZDR010000001.1:0-482500 GCA_902524535.1 uncultured Pelagibacteraceae bacterium | reverse complement strand
ACAGTCTGTCTGCTGAAGAACAATGTTTAGCATTCGGAGTTTTATTAGGTTTGGTAAGAATCTCTTCCCCCTAGCCCATTTAGTGCTCTACCTCTAAACATCTATTTATTCAACGCACTACCTAAATAGTTTTCGCGGAAAACCAGCTATCTACGAATTTGGTTGGCCTTTCACCCCTTACCACAAGTCATCCAAAGACTTTTCAACGTCAACTGGTTCGGTCCTCCGGTAAGTGTTACCTTACTTTCAACCTGCTCATGGTAAGCTCATTCGTTTTCGGGTCTAATTCACTAAACTATTCGCCCTATTAAGACTCGCTTTCGCTACGCCTACACCTAGATGGCTTAAGCTTGCTTAATAAATTAAGTCACTGACCCATTATACAAAAGGTACGCCGTCACTCTAAAAAGAGCTTCGACTGATTGTAGGCATGCAGTTTCAGGTTCTATTTCACTCCCCTAATAGGGGTTCTTTTCACCTTTCCCTCACGGTACTAGTTCACTATCGGTCACTGAAGAGTATTTAGGCTTAGAGGGTGGTCCCCCTATATTCGAGCAGGATTTCACGTGTCCCGCTTTACTCAAGAATTTTATTAAACATTACTCTTACGGGACTATCACCCTCTATGGTTAGTTTTTCCAAACTATTCAGATTTTTTTAATAAAACTACTGGCCTAGTCCGCGTTCGCTCGCCACTACTAACGGAATCTCAATTGATTTCTATTCCTCTGGTTACTTAGATGTTTCAGTTCTCCAGGTTATCTCTTTAAACCTATGTATTCAGTTTAAAGTACCACATAAAGTGGTGGGTTTCCCCATTCGGAAATTTTCGGATCAAAACTTACATACAGCTCCCCGAAACTTATCGCAGTATATCACGTCCTTCATCGGCTTTCAGTGCCAAGGCATCCGCCACACGCCCTTAAACGCTTGATTTATGCACAGAAAAAAATTCTGTGTAGAATCAAATTTTTAAATGAACATTAACTAATATTGCTGTTAATGTTCGGATATAGATATTGATATTAATTATTATTTATAAACAATTTTTCATAACTAAGTGTTTTGGTGGAGGATAGCGGGATCGAACCGCTGACCTCCTGAATGCAAATCAGGCGCTCTCCCAGCTGAGCTAATCCCCCAATAGTCTTTGTAACTTGGTGGGCCGAGAAAGACTCGAACTTTCGACCCCACCCTTATCAAGGGTGTGCTCTAACCAACTGAGCTACCGGCCCCCATTCAAGAGAAACACTATTTTCAAGAAGAGAAATGAGGACGGTCAACATTAACCTGTTTATTTTTTAGAATGAAATTTTACTTTCATTCATCCTTAGAAAGGAGGTAATCCAGCCGCAGGTTCCCCTACGGCTACCTTGTTACGACTTCACCCCAGTCGCTGACTATACCGTGGTCAAGGATTTTAAACCTTGCCTTAAGGTAGAACCAACTCCCATGGTGTGACGGGCGGTGTGTACAAGACCCGGGAACGCATTCACCGTGGCACGCTGATCCACGATTACTAGTAATTCCAGCTTCATGCACTCGAGTTGCAGAGTGCAATCCGAACTGAGGTATTTTTTAAGGATTTGCTAAACGTCGCCGTTTTGCTTCCTGTTGTAAATACCATTGTAGCACGTGTGTAGCCCAACACGTAAGGGCCATGAGGACTTGACGTCATCCCCACCTTCCTCCAGCTTATCACTGGCAGTTCTTTCAGAGTGCCCAACTAAATGATGGCAACTAAAAGTGAGGGTTGCGCTCGTTGCGGGACTTAACCCAACATCTCACGACACGAGCTGACGACAGCCATGCAGCACCTGTGTTTCGTCCGGCCGAACCGAAAACTTTAATCTCTTAAAGTCGCGACGAACATGTCAAGTGTTGGTAAGGTTCTGCGCGTATCTTCGAATTAAACCACATGCTCCACTACTTGTGCGGGTCCCCGTCAATTCATTTGAGTTTTAACCTTGCGGTCGTACTCCCCAGGCGGTGTGTTTATCGCTTTCGCTGCGACACTGAAAATAAATTTCCAACGTCTAACACACATCGTTTACGGCATGGACTACGAGGGTATCTAATCCTCTTCGCTACCCATGCTTTCGTTCCTCAGTGTCAGTATTGATCCAGAAAGCTGCCTTCGCAATTGGTATTCTTTCTAATATCTACGAATTTCACCTCTACACTAGAAATTCTGCTTTCCTCTATCAAACTCTAGCTGAAAAGTTTTGATGGCAGTTCCAGAGTTAAGCTCTGGGATTTCACCACCAACTTTTTCAACCACCTACGAACTCTTTAAGCCCAGTAATTCCGAACTACGCTAGGTCCCTTCGTATTACCGCGGCTGCTGGCACGAAGTTAGCCGGACCTTCTTATTCGGGTACAGTCATTTTCTTCCCCGACGAAAGAGCTTTACAACCCAAAGGCCTTCTTCACTCACGCGGCATCGCTGCATCAGAGTTTCCTCCATTGTGCAAGATTCCCCACTGCTGCCTCCCGTAGGAGTTTGGGCCGTGTCTCAGTCCCAATGTGGCTGATCATCCTCTCAAATCAGCTATTGATCATAGTCTTGGTAGGCCATTACCCTACCAACAAACTAATCAAGTGCAGGCTCATCCATTGGTGCATAAAGCTTTCTCCGTAAAGACTTATCCAGTATTAGCACAAGTTTCCTCGTGTTATTCCAGGCCAAAGGGCAGATACCTACATGTTACTCACCCGTCTGCCACTAAGTATTGCTACTTCGTTCGACTTGCATGTGTTAGGCGTGCCGCCAGCGTACGTTCTGAGCCATGATCAAACTCTCAAGTTTAAAAACGGCGCACACTAGCTTCTATATAAATTCTAAGAATAAAATTTATATAATGTTGAAGTGTGTACGACAAATTTTGGTAACCTTAACCGTCCACACTTCTCTTCTTAAATTTTTACTTTTCTAATAACTAATTGAGTTTTTAATATCTCAATGACTCTCATTTGTTTATTGCATTTACAATAATTTTATAGAGAAAGTTCGATGCTTATAGGCTAAAATCATGGGAAATCAAGAGTTTAAGCCTAGAAAATGATAAAAAAACGTTAAATTTCAACGTTTTTTTTGTATATTTTATGTTTAAGATTAATCTAAATAAAAAATTCAATTATATGCAAATTATCAATCAAATATTCAAAAAAGGTAACAGAACGATCTTTTCATTAACACTACTGATGATTGTATCAATTGTTGCAATGAATTATCATAATTATAAAAAAAACGTAAATGAAACAAACATTAAAAATCTTATTAATAATATCTATTTTAAAAAAACACTATCAAGTGTATTTGATCAATTAAATCCAAAATTTGAGAGAGTTAATCACATTGTTTTGAAAGGTCAATCTTTAAGCAATATTCTTGAAAAATACTCTGTAAATAAAAATGAATTAAAACTTATTCAAAAAAGCCTAATAAAAAAATATAAAATTAATAATCTCAAAATAAACGATTTATTAGAATTTACGGTCGATCGATCAAACTCAAAAATAATTGAATTATCTTATCCAATCTCGAAAACAAAAAAAATATACTTATCAAGAAGTAAAGATTTTAAGACTTTTAATGAAAAAATTATCACAACGAAACTTGTTAAAAAGATTCTTTATGAGGAAAATGTCATCATGAACAGTTTGTATAAATCTGCAATAGATGTTGGAATACCAGATGGTATAATTGTTGAATTTGCAAGAATTTATGGTTTTGAAATAGATTTCCAGAGAGATATTAGAAAAAAAGATACATTTCAAATAATGTACGAAATTTTTGAAAGTGAAGACGAAGAAATTATTGAAAAAGGCAACATCTTGTATGCAAATCTTAATGTGCAGGGTGTTAATTATCCTTTATATTTTTTTAACAAAAAAAATTTAGAGGGGCATTACGATGAAAGTGGCAAAAGTATTGTAAAAACTTTAATGAAAACACCAATTAATGGTGCAAGATTATCTTCACCATTTGGGATGAGAAAACATCCAATAGATGGTTTTAATAAGATGCATAGAGGAACAGATTTTGCTGCACCTATGGGTACTCCTATTATGGCATCGGGTGACGGTGTGGTAGTAAAAGCAGGCTGGTGTGGTGGAGGTGGAAATTGCGTTAAAATAAAACATAATTCAGTTTATCAAACTATTTACGCACACATGTCTAAATTTGCAAATAGAGTAAAAAGTGGCGTAAGAGTAAAGCAGGGTCAAATTATTGGTTATGTTGGGTCTACAGGAAAGTCAACTGGACCTCATTTGCATTACGAAGTCATAGAAAATGGAAAAAAAATAAATTCTCAAACATTAAAATTACCATCAGGAAAAGTTTTAAAGGGTAATGATAGAAAATTATTTGAAACAGTAAAGATTAAATTAGACGTTTTAAAATCTGAAAAAATTATTGGATTAAATTAGTAATATTTATGATAAGCTTTTATCAGCTAAAGTTTTATCATTTTTTTCTAAACTATCTGTGAGCTCTATTTTTTTTTCAACTGTGTCAGCTAGGTTATTAGATCTTGCTTTTTTTATTTCCTCTTGATCATTGAGAATTCTTTTAAAGTGATCAGCATGTTGAAAGTAATTTTCTGACAAAATTTTATCACCTGTAGATAGTGCTTCCCTTGCTAAATTATTATACTTATCATGCAATTTAGACGCATTGAGGTTATTTCTTCCGCTAGACTTTCTTTGAAAGTTATCACTATTTGAAAAATTTGAACCAAACTTATTCTTATCTCCAACATTGCTCTTAAAGTTTCTGTCGCTTCTTCTAAAATTATTTCTTCTATTGTTATTTCTAAAAGTTACCATATAAATTTAATTAATTTTCGTACTTATTACGCATCTATCATTATTTGCATAATCTTTAATTACGTTGTTTATATAAAATCCCCTTTTTTTTAACAAACCTATTGTTTTAATTTTTTGATCGTATCCTATTTCAAGAACTAATTTTCCATTACTTTTTAAAAGAGTGAATGCTTTCTCAATTATTTTTAAAATTTTAAATGTTCCATCTAATCCACCATCAAGAGCTAATTTTGGCTCAAAATTTTTGACATCCTTCTCCAAATATTTAATTTTACTACTGTTTATATATGGAGGATTAGAAATTATAAGATCATATTTTCCGTGGCAAAAATTGTCAACATCTGTTTTTATAAATTTTACTCTGTTTTCAAGGTGTAATTTCTTTGCATTAAGCTTGCTTAAACTTATAGATTTACTACTTAAATCTATCCCTTTTCCATAGAAGTATGGTTTTTCCTTTAAAATTGATAATATTATGCAGCCAGTTCCTGCACCCACATCTAATACATTAGCATAGTCTTTATTTTTAAACAATGCAATGGTTGCCTCGATAAGAACCTCTGTATCAGGCCTCGGTATTAGAGCCCCTTCTTCAACTATAAACTCAGAATTCCAAAATTCTTTTTTTTTTGTTAAGTAAGCTATTGGTTTACCATTAGATCGTTGATTAATTAAATCTTTATAAGTTTCGAAATTCTTTTTATTAATCGGTTTATGTAAATTAAGTATCAAATATTTTCTTTTTTTCTTAAGTACTTTAGCTATTAAAATTTCACAATCTAGATCTGGAAACTTGATTTTTTTTTTTTTTAAAATTTTAGATCCTTCTTTTATTGCACTATAAATATTCATAATATTATAAATTGCTTAAACTCTCCTCTTGAGCACGTAAAGTTAAAGACTCAATCATTTCGTCAAACATTTCCCCTTCTAAAAATTCCTCAAGTTTATGGAGAGTTAAATTAATTCTATGATCAGTCACTCTCCCTTGGGGGAAATTATAAGTTCTAATTCTTTCAGACCTATCACCAGTGCCAATTTTGTTTTTTCTATCTTTAGATCTCTCTTGATCAATTCTATTTCTCTCTAATTCGTAAAGTCTTGAACGTAAAATTTTCATACCCTTGGCTTTATTTTTATGTTGAGACTTTTCATCTTGTTGAGACACAGATAGGCCTGATGGTAAATGAGTAATTCTTACAGCACTATCAGTTGTATTTACCGATTGTCCACCTGGGCCTCCTGCTCTGAAAACATCAATCCTCAAATCAGAGTCATTAATTTTTAAATCAACCTCCTCTGCTTCAGGCAAAACCGCGACAGTTGCAGCCGAGGTGTGAACTCTACCCTGTGTCTCAGTGTCTGGAACTCTTTGAACCCTGTGAACTCCACTTTCATACTTTAATGTTGAATAAATGTTATTACCCTTAATTGATGCTATAACCTCTTTTAATCCTCCTGCCTCACTTCTAGAAATTGAAATTAATTCAATATTCCATTTTTTTTTGTGACTAACTTTTTCATACATTTTAAAAAGGTCAGATGCAAATAAACTTGCCTCTAAGCCTCCTGTACCTGCTCTAATTTCAATAATTGCATTTTTTTTATCTGCTTCATCTTTAGGTAATAGAAATAATTTAAGTTTTTTTTCATTTTTTTCAAATTGGTTTTCTAAATCTTTAAGCTCTATTTCAGCCATTTTTAAAAATTCTTTATCAGTATCCTTATCTTTTAAAATTTTTTCTAATTCGATTTTATCTTTCTCAAAGGATAAATATTTTTTTGCATCTTTTATTATTTCATTGATCTCTGAATATTCTTTTGATTTTTCAGCAAAAAGTTTTTTATCTATATTAATAGAAGATAAGTCTTTTTCTAATAATGAATGCTTATTTATTAACTCCTCAATTGTTTTGCGTGGTATCATCTCAATTATTTTCTAATTCTAGAGCTTTCTTTTCAACTTCACTCACAACTTTTTCAATCATATCATTTGTTAAAACTTTTTCTGATTGCACGCCCGATAAATAAAGCATGTTGTTTCCTTTTTTGCCGCCAGTAATACCGACATCTGTCATAGCTGCTTCTCCAGGTCCGTTAACAACACATCCGATAACTGATAGTGTGATTGGAGTTTTTATGTGAGAAAGGCGTTTTTCCAAAATTTTTACAGTTTCTATTACCTCAAAACCCTGTCTCGCACATGAAGGACAGGAAATTATTTTTACTCCTCTTTCTCTTAAATTTAGAGATTTTAATATTTCATTTCCAATTTTTACCTCTTTAACTGGATCATCTGATAAAGAAATTCTAATTGTATCACCAATGCCTTCTAAAAGTAATGTTCCCAATCCGATTGAGGATTTTACACTTCCTGATACAAACCCCCCTGCCTCTGTAATTCCTAAATGCAAAGGATAATCAGTGACCTTTGAAAGCTGACGGTATGCCTCTATTGATAAAAAGACATCAGATGACTTGACGCTGATTTTTAAATTATCAAAATTTTCATTCTCCAAAATTTTAATATTTCTTAATGCACTTTCAACTAATGCCTCAGGACAAGGTTCCTTAAATTTTTCTAAAATGTCTTTTTCTAAAGAGCCTGCATTTACACCAACTCTAATAGAGCAATTATTATCGTGTGCTGCTTTTACAACCTCTTTAATCTTATTTACACTCCCTATGTTTCCTGGATTGATTCTTAAACAACTTGCCCCATTATTAGCTGCTTCAATAGCTCTTTTATAATGAAAATGAATATCAGCAACAATAGGTATATCTACATTTTTGACAATTTCTTTTAGAGCTTTAGTTGATAATTCATCAGGACACGAAACTCTTACTATATCAGCGCCTTCCATTTGAATTTCGTTTATTTGTTTTACAGTTGCGTCCACATCAGTTGTTAGAGTATTAGTCATAGATTGAACAGATATAGGATTGTTTCCTCCAACCTTTATTTGACCAACATTTATTTCTTTTGTTTTCTTTCTCTTAATATCTCTAAAAGGTCTAATGCTCATTTACTGCCATCTAATTGAAATTCTTTATGTAAAGCAATTAATGCTTTTTTGGTATCTTTATTATCTATCAGAACTGAGATTTTTATCTCAGATGTAGAGATAACTTGGATATTGATCCTTTTATTAGCCAATGCTTGAAACATTCTAAAAGTAACACCAGGTGTCGTAATCATACCAACACCAATTATGGAGATTTTAGAAACATCTTTTTTAAGTAATAATTTTCTAAAATTTATATTACTATTTTCCTTCAATATTTTTTTTGTTTTGTTCAAATCTTCTGTTTTAATAGTAAATGTCAAATCTGTTTCTTTACCATTTGCAGAAATATTTTGAACAACCATATCAACATTAATTGAATTTTTTGATAATGGTTTAAAAATAGAGGCTGCTACACCAGGCTTATCTTTTACTCCTATAAGTGAAACCTTTGAGTCATTTTGAGTAGTAGAAATCCCAGTAACAATTTTATTATTAATGATATTTGATCTTTTAGTAATAACTGTTCCAGACTTTTTTACAAAAGATGATCTTACTTCAATATCAATTCTATTTAGTCTCGCATCTTGAATTGAAACTGGTTGCATTACTTTGGCACCTAAGGAAGCCATTTCCAACATTTCCTCATAAGATATTACTCTAATTTTTTTTGCTTTAGTAAGTTTATTTGGATCTGTTGTAAATATGCCTTCAACATCTGTATAAATTATACACTTTTCAGCCTTAAAAAATTTAGCTATCATAATTGCACTGGCATCAGAACCTCCGCGTCCAATAGTGGTAATTCTATTGTCATTATTGATACCTTGGAAACCTGTAACAATTGGTATTCCACCCTCTTTAAGATATTTTAAAATTTTACTTCTATTAACTTTATTTATTCTTGAATTCTTGTGAACACCATTAGTGATGATTGGAATTTGCCAAGATAACCATGATCTTGACTTATAACCTCTATCAATCAATCTACCTGCTATTAAAGAACAAGACATTTGCTCCCCAGATGAAACCAGAACGTCATATTCAGTGTCTGAAAAATTAGTGCTGATTTCCAAAGATTTCTTTATCAACTCATTTGTCACACCACTCATTGCAGATGAGACAACTATGACATTATATTTTTTTTTTTTATAGCTAATGATTATTTCAGCAACTTTTTTAATCTTTTTTATTGTTCCGACTGAAGTTCCTCCAAATTTTAAAACTACAATTTTCATGCTAAATTATGTTAAATTAAAAAATATTGAATAAATACATGTTGAATATAAAGTCAACTAACTAATGAAAAATAACACAATTAATAAAAAAGAAATAGAAAAATTTTCAAAAATTGCTGAAGAATGGTGGGATCCACATGGTAAATTTAAACCTTTACACAAATTTAACCCTATAAGAATTTCATATATTAAAGAAAGTATAATTAATTCATTTAAACTAAAGGAAAAAGCAAAGCCTTTGGAAAAAGTAAAAATTTTAGATATAGGCTGCGGCGGCGGTTTATTGTCTGAACCTATGAGTAGATTAGGTGCTGATGTGATGGGTATTGATGCTTCAGATAAAAATATTGAAGTTGCCAAATTTCATGCAAAAAAAGATAATTTAAATATAAAATACCAATGTGCGTCTCCTGAAAAACTAAATACAAGTGTAAAATTTGATGTTATTTTGAATATGGAGATAGTAGAACACGTTGAAGATATAGATTTTTTTCTGCAATCATGCTCAAAACTTTTAAGAAAAAACGGGATCATGTTTGTTGCAACAATCAATAGAACTTTAAAATCATATTTCTTTGCGATAATAGGAGCTGAATATATTCTGCGTTGGCTTCCTATTGGGACACATGAGTGGGACAAATTTGTAAAACCTAATGAATTGGTAAAAATTTTAGAAAAATATGATCTAAAATTAGATTCTTTAGATGGTATGAAGTTTAATTTACTTAAAGATGAATGGAAAGTAAGTCAGGATAAATCTATAAATTATATAGGAAGATTTATTAAAAATTAATTATTTTTATCATCAAACCAAGGTATAGTTTGAGTTTCAATTCCCTCCTCTTTTAATTCTATTATATCGTCCTTAGAGGCCTTTCCAAAAATACCTTTTGTTCTTTTTCTTTTATCATAATGAATGCTTCTCGCTTCATAAGCAAAATTATTTCCTACATAATCAAAGTTCTTTTTAATAAAATTTTGGTATTCTTTAACTGTTTTTTTTATAATCAAATTATTTTCTTTTGAGAGAAATTCTTTTTGAACTTTACCTCTGTTTAACACATTTGGTTTCATCAGTGATTTTTCAATCTGCAGAGAATTGCATTTGTGACAATTTAATAATCTCTTTTTTTTTAATTTTTCAAATTCTTTAGATGATGCAAACCAACTATCAAAAATTAAATTGCAATCACCACAAATTAATCGATATTTTATCATGAGTTTTATTTAATTATTTATACTTAAATTTCAATATCCATTAACTTCTGTAGTCAGCATTTATTTCAATATATTTTTTAGTAAGATCCATGGTGTAAACCGTAAATGTTTTCTTTCCAGCGGCAATATCAACCTCAATATCAATTGCATAATTTTTCATATATTCTTTTACAACACTTTCCTCATATTTTTCATACAACTTACCACTACTAACAATTTTTAAATCTCCAAATTTTATGGACAATTTTTGAACATTGAATTCTACTCCAGCCTTCCCAATGGCCATAACTATTCTTCCCCAATTTGGGTCTTCACCTGCTAAAGCTGTTTTAACCAATTTTGAATTAGCAATTGAAAACCCAATCTTTTTTGCATCTTCCTCTGTTTTAGAATTTTTGACTTTTATTGTTACAAATTTAGAAGCTCCTTCTCCGTCCGAAACAATTCTTTTTGCTAAATTTAGTAAAACTTTGTTAAGAGAAATATCAAATTCGTTCAATTTTTTGTCAGTGAAATTTAAGATTTTTTGATTATGAGCCTTACCAGTTGAAAAGATTGTTATCATATCATTGGTGCTTGTGTCACCATCACAACTAATAGCGTTAAAAGTGTTCGTAACATTTTTTTTAAGTAATTTTTTCAAAATTTCATTTGAGAGGTCTGCATCAGTAAATATATATGCTAAAGTTGTAGCCATGTTAGGCTTTATCATTCCAGAGCCTTTTGCAATACCGTAAATCTTAACTTTAGTGCTGCCAATTTTGCATTCTTCCATAGCTAGCTTTGGTTTTGTATCAGTGGTCATTATACCCAGTGCTGCTTTTGTCCAGATATATTTATTTTGTGTATATTTAATTTGATCTAGTAAGTTCGGTAATTTTTTTTTAATAACCTCAAATGGAAAAGTTTCACCTATTGTGCCTGTGCACCCAAAAATAATATGACGAGAATTTATTTTTTCAGGGTTGTTATCGTCACTTTTTTGTTTTTCAGTCAATTTAAATGAAACTAAATCTGCTATCTTTTGCATTGATTGGTATCCTTTAATTCCAGTAAAAGTATTTGCATTTCTAGTATTTATTATAAGAGAATATATTTTTTTTGTTTTTTGATTCAAATTCCACTTAATATTTTCTGATATTATTTTTGACTGCGTGTATAATGATGCAAAATTCGCTCCATCTCTAAAATAGAACATTACTAGGTCGTCTCTTGAATTATTATATAAATTTGCAGAAATTGTAGATATAGCTACGCCATCTATGTGATCAAGATTCTGGTAATCACCCATCTTACTGTGATTCTGTTGAGAAGATAAAAAGTTTTTAAAATTTATTCCCATTGTGTTTAAAATATTAATTTAATAATTATATAACTCTTAAATATAGTATAATAAATCAAAAATTAATGATTAATCCACTCAAATTTATTTCTGGAATCTTCAAATCCTCAAATCAAAGAGAGCTTGATAGGCTAAAAAAAATTACTGAGGATATTAACACACTTGAAAAGGAAGTAGAAAAATTGGAAGACGGGGAATTCCCTAAAAAGACAAACAATCTTAGAGAGAGACTTAACAAAGGTGAAGATATCAATAAATTGCTTCCTGAGGCTTTTTCTTTAGTAAGAGAAGCTTCCAAAAGAACAAGAGGCGAAAGACATTATGATGTTCAAATTGTTGGTGGGATAGTTTTACACGAAGGCAAAATTGCTGAAATGAAAACTGGTGAGGGTAAAACTCTTACCATTACCTTAGCAGCATACCTTAACTCATTGTATGGAAAGGGTGTTCATATCGTAACTGTAAATGATTATCTTGCAAAAAGAGACTCGATAGAAATGGGAAAAATTTATAATTTTCTCGGTATTTCGTCAGGCTTTATTAATAATGAACAAGACGATTACGAAAGGAAAAAAAATTATAACTGTGATGTTACTTACGCGACTAACAGTGAGCTTGGTTTTGATTACTTAAGAGATAATATGAAATTTTCAAATGATGAAATGGTTCAAAGAGAGCATTTTTTTTCAATAGTTGATGAAATTGACTCTTGCCTAATCGATGAAGCAAGAACACCTTTAATAATATCTGGAGCCGCTGAAGATAAGACGAACCAATATCTTGCGATTGATGGATTAATTAAAAGATTAAAAAATGAGGATTTTGAAATAGATGAAAAAGATAAAAATATTATGCTTACTAATAGTGGTATTAACAATGTAGAAAAAATCTTTACAGAAGCAGGAATTCTAAAAAATAACAACTTTTACGACCCTGAAAACTTAACATTAGTTCATCATGTAAACCAGGCATTAAGAGCTAATCACTTATTCACCAAAGGAAAAGATTACCTTGTAAAGGATGGTGTTTTAAAAATCATTGATGAATTAACAGGTAGAATTTTAGAGGGTCGTCGTTATGGAGATGGTCTTCATCAAGCACTAGAGGCTAAAGAAAAAATTGAAATCCAGGCAGAAAATCAAACTTTAGCTTCAATTACATATCAAAATTATTTTAAGCTTTATTCAAAGATATCTGGTTGCACAGGCACTGCTGTAACAGAATCACAAGAATTTTTTGAAATTTACAATCTTTCTGTAATTGTCATTCCTACGAACAATCCTATGATTAGAAAAGATTTTAATGATCAAATATTTAGAACAGAACAAGAAAAAAATAATGCTATTATTCAAAAAATAAAAGAGTGTCACTCAAGTGGCCAGCCATTGCTTATTTTTACTTCAAGTGTGAATAAATCAGAAATTTATTCTGAGCTTTTGCAAAAAGAAAAAATAAAACATGTTGTTTTAAATGCAAAAAATCACGCAAATGAAGCTGAAATCATTGCTAATGCTGGAAAGAAAAATTCTGTGATACTTACTACAAGTATTTCAGGGAGAGGAGTTGACATTAAATTAGGAGGGAAAAAAGAGGTTTCTAAAAATGAAAAAGAAGAAGACGAAGAAAAAAACACTGTTAAAGATTTAGGTGGGTTATTTGTAATAGGTACTGAAAGAATGGAGTCAAGGAGAGTAGATAATCAGGCAAGAGGAAGATCTGGTAGACAAGGGGATGAAGGTTGTTCAATTTTTTTTGTAAGTCTTCAAGATGATTTAATGAGAATATTTGGCTCTGAGTCTATGAATACCGTTTTAGAAAAGCTGGGGCTCAAAGATGGTGAGAGTATAGATCATCCTTGGATTAATAAAGCTATTGAACGAGCACAGCAAAAAATAGAAGCAAGGAACTTTGATATACGAAAAACACTTATTAAATTTGACAATGTTCTTAATGATCAGCGTCACGTTGTTTTTTCTCAGAGAAAAAAGATTATCACTACCACTAATATTTTTGAATTTTCTGACGAATTTTTACAAGAGATGATTAATAATTTAATTCAATTAAAATCGAAAAAATTAAATAATCCTCAAAATAACGAATTTGAAAAAAAATTGAAATCTTTAATTGGTAAAAATTTTGATGAGGAAAAAATAAATTCTTTTAACCATAATTCAAATGACCATCTTAAAGAGGAGATTAAAAAACATTTTGAATCTATAAGAAATGAAAGAATAAGATTATTAGGTGAAAAACAAGCTCAAGAAATTGAAAAAAGAATTTTCTTACAATCCATAGACTTAAATTGGAAATCACACATTCAATATTTAGAGCAACTTAGACAAGTTATTGGCTTAAGATCTTATGGACAGAGAGATCCTTTGGTAGAGTATAAAAAAGAAGCTTTCGAATTGTTTGAAAATCTTTTGTATAAACTTAAAATAGATTATCTAACAATTTTATTAAATTTAAAAGTTGTAGAAAAAAAAGAGTCAATCGTAAGAGAAAAAAATAAAGATATTTCTGGAAACCCAAAATGTTTACTCTTAATTAAAAAAGGCCAAAAAATATCAAGAAATGAAAGATGTGAAGCTACAGGTAAAAAATATAAAAACTGCTGTGGAGCCTTATAAAATGATATATGAAAACAATATTATAAAAGCTAATCCAAAAAAAACCTTGACTTTGTTTTTTTTAAATAATTTAAAGTATTTATCAAATTTATTAGTAGGTTGATTTAAGTCACTTATTTCTTCAGGATTGCTAATAAAACCTTTGTCTCTTCCAATTTTTAAAAATTTATTTTTTCTCTGATTTAAAACTTCCTCTCCACTTACATTATCAAATAACTTTAAATTTTTGTTTATTGAATTTTTTACATTCTCTAAAATTTTATTCTTATCTCTATGAGCACCTCCTGTTGGCTCAATTATAATTTCATCAATTATATTTAATTCTAACAAATCCTTAGCAGACAATTTCATCGCTTTTGCAGCATCCAGCATTTTTTTTGGATCTCTCCATAATATTGTTGCACATCCCTCAGGAGAAATGACTGAGTAAATCGAATTTTCAAACATTATTACTTTATTTGAGGAAGCTAAAGCTACCGCTCCACCAGATCCACCTTCTCCAATAATAATCGCAAAAGTTGGAACAGTTAGGCTCATGCAGCACTCAATTGATTTTGCTATAGCCTCCGCTTGTCCTCGCTCCTCAGCACCTACTCCAGGGTAAGCACCTGGCGTATCTATAAAAGAAATTATTGGAATTCCATATTTATCAGCTAATTTCATGAGTCTTATTGTTTTTCTATATCCCTCTGGACGCATCATTCCAAAGTTTCTATTAATTCTACTCTCAAGATCGTCTCCTTTTTCTTGACCGATTACTAAAACTGACCTCTGATCGAATTTAGCAAAACCAGCAATTACAGATTTATCTTCTCCATAATATCTGTCTCCGGATAAAGAAATAAAATCTGTAAATAAATTTTCTATAAAAAATTTTGACTTTGGTCTGTCTTCATGTCTGGCAACCAAGGTGGTTTGCCAAGGATCTAGATTAGAATAAATTTCTTTAAGTTTTAAATTTAACTCTTTCTCAGTTTTGTTAATTTGCTCAGTATCTACCTCAGATAAACCTTCTTTATTGTGATAAGGATCTTTTAAGTTTTCAATTTCATTCTCAAGATCTTTTATTTCTGATTCAAAATTAAGGTAATTTTTCATAAGTATCTAAGAATTAATTAATTACATAATTTTAAAAAAAGGCAATAAAATGATTATTATAATAAAATCTTTGCATTAATTGATTTTTTAGTGTGATTTTTTTTAATATTGAACTAACATTTAAAATTAACATAAATAACTATATATTTATTCTTCTAAAATTAAATAATATGGAAAAATATACTAATATATCAAATCTAAAGGTATCTAAAAAGTTAGAAAATTTTGTTCAAAAAGAATTACTGAAAGATTTAGACATTTCACCTAAAATTTTTTGGGTTAAATTTGACAAAGCTGTACATGAACTAGCTAAAATTAATGCTGAATTAATAAAAAAAAGAGAAGTCCTTCAAGAAAAAATAGATGAATGGCATAAAAAAAGAAAGGGGGAAAATTTTAACTTAAATGAATATAAAAAATTCTTAAGAGAAATTGGTTATCTAGTTAAGGAAAAAGATAATTTTAAAATCAAAACCAAAAATTTAGACTCTGAAATATCAAGTATAGCTGGTCCACAACTTGTAGTACCAATTATGAATGAAAGATATGCTCTTAATGCTGCAAATGCTAGGTGGGTTAGCCTTTACGACAGTTTATATGGCACAGATATAATTAAGTCAGAAGAAGGAGGAAGCGAAAGATATGACCCTGCAAGAGGTGAGGAAGTTATAAAATACGTAAGAAAATTTTTAGATGAATATATTCCAGTGAATGGCACTAGTTGGAAAAATATTTCAAATTTAATTGTGAATAAAGGTAATCTGATAATTTATAAAGATGAAAATAAATTTAAATTAAAAGATACTAAGAAGTTTATTGGCTATAGAGGAGCGAGTAATAAACCATCAGCAATAATACTTAAAAACAACAATCTGCATATTGAAATTATAATTAACCCTAGGGCTTTTAGTGCTGCTCATGACATTGCTGGAATAAGCGATGTGATTGTTGAGTCTGCAGTTTCAACTATTTGTGATAACGAAGATAGTGTTGCAGCAGTAGACTCTGAAGACAAAGTAAAGTGTTATAAAAACTGGCTTGGTTTAATGCAAGGGAATTTAAATGTTAAATTTGAGAAAGATGGAAAAACTTTTGAAAGAAAATTAAATCCTGACAGAAGTTATATTTCTAAGAACGGTAAAAAACTCAAATTGCATGGGAGAAGTCTTCTATTAAATCGAAACGTTGGACATTTGATGACTAACTCATCAGTGATATTAAAGGATGGATCTGAAGTACCAGAGGGAATATTGGATGCATTCATAACTACAGCAGCTTGTTTGCATGATATCAAAAAAAAGGGAAATTCAAGGACCGGATCTATTTATATCGTAAAACCAAAAATGCATGGACCAGAGGAAACTGCTTTTACTGATTTAATTTTTACCAAAGTTGAAGAGGTTTTAAATTTAAAAAAATACACTTGTAAAATAGGCATTATGGATGAGGAGAGAAGAACATCAGCAAATCTTAAAGAATGTATCAGAACATTAAAAAACAGAGTTTTTTTCATAAATACTGGATTTCTAGATAGAACTGGAGATGAGATACATACGTCAATGGAAGCTGGACCAATGATAAAAAAAGGCGATATGAAAATGTCAAAATGGATATCAGCTTATGAAAACAGAAATGTAGATACTGGAATTGAATGTGGTTTCTCTGGAGTTGCACAGATTGGAAAAGGGATGTGGGCGATGCCTGATAAAATGTCAGATATGTTAAATCAAAAAATAGATCATCTTAAAGCGGGTGCTAATTGTGCCTGGGTTCCATCACCTACTGCTGCAGCTCTACACAGTCTTCATTATCACAAGATAGATATTTTTGATCAGCAAAAAAAATTAGCTAAAAGAGAAAAAGCTAAACTTGATGATTTATTGTCTATTCCAATAGCTGATAGACCAAATTGGTCAATGGAGGAAATAAATTCTGAAATTTCTAATTCTGCTCAAACTTTGTTAGGTTATGTTGTTAGATGGATAGATCAAGGAGTTGGTTGTTCAAAAGTGCCTGATATTAACAACGTGGGACTTATGGAGGATCGAGCTACTTTAAGAATTTCATCTCAACATATTGCAAATTGGATATATCACGGTGTGACAACAAAAATGCAGGTAATAGAAATTATGAAACAAATGGCAAAAATCGTTGATCAACAGAATGTTAATGACTCAAATTACGAGAAAATGAGTGATGATTTTGAAAATTCAATAGCATTTAAAACAGCATGCGACCTTATCTTTAAAGGTAAAAAACAACCTTCTGGTTATACAGAACCTTTGTTACATTTAAATCGATTAAAAAAAAAATCTAATCAGAACTAGAATTTAAATCTGATCGAAACTTAAATGCTGAATATAAAGTACCATCATCAAGACTTTCTATTTCCCCACCAACTGGTAAACCTTGGGCTAATTTAGTAATTTTTGTTTTTATATTTTTTAAACTATCTTGAATATAATAAGCAGTGGTTTGACCTTCTACTGTTGCGCTTGTAGCTAAAATTACTTCCTCAATTTTATCTTTTTTTACTCTTTCAATTAAAGAGTTTATGAGTAAGTCATCCTTTTTTAACCCGGCAGAGGAAATAGTGCCCCCTAAAATATGAAAGTAACCTCTAAAAATATTAGAACTTTCTATGCTCCATTGGTCTGAAATATTCTCAACAACACAAATTTTATCATATTTTTTTTCAACAATTTGACAATTATTGAAACTACATTTAATCGAGGAGGGTTTTAATACTCCACAAATCTTACATCTTAAAATATTTTTATATACGTCAGCAAGTGCTTTGGCCATAGGTTTTACCAGCTCATCTTTGTTGTTAACTAATTTTAAAACTATTCTTTTAGCTGATTTAGGTCCTAAACCTGGTAACTTAGAAATAATTTTAATTAGTTCCTCTATTTCATTTATTTTTTGCATTACCTATAAAGGCCACTTAAATCCAGGTATATTAAATCCACCTGTTGTCTTAGAGATCTCTTCTGTAGTCTTTAGCTTTAACTCAACTTTAGCTTTATTATGGGCCGCGACTATCAAGTCCTCAAGAATAACCTTATCTCCTTTTAAAATTTCATCTGAAATTTCAATTTTACACATTTCGCCCTCACCATCTAAAATTACTTTGACTGAATTAGACCCTGAAATCCCCTCAGCTTTAATATTTTTTATTTTTTCTTGGCTCTCTCTAATTTTTGCTTCAAACTCTTTTGCTTTATTAAGTATTTTGGTAAAATCAGTCATCACTCTCCCTCATCTTTATTTTTAACATCTACTAATTTAATATCATTAAAATTTTTTTTAAGTTCTAAAAATAATTTAGATTTATTAACTTTTTCAATTTCTTCTTTTTTATATCTGATCAATTTTTCCTTATGTGAGATTTCACCTGCTATCTTACTTAAAGTTATTATCCATCTTTCACCGGTCCAATCATTAAGTTTGTAAGTTAAATCTTTAATAAAATTTTTATCGAGTTTTTCGTTAAAAGAAATTTCGATTCTAAGATTTTCAAACTTTACTAAATTCACATTGTTTTCTAATTCATATTTCAACTTAACCTCTTTTTTATCATTACAAATCTTTATCAAACTACTGAAAGAGTTAATCTTAAATTTTTTCAAATCTTTAGGAAAAGCCTTTAGTTCTTTTTTTGGCTCCACTTTAGTTGACTGGGAAATATTCTTTATTTGATTAATAGTTTTATTTGTTTTTGAAAAATTTTCTTTTACACCCTCTGAAGAATTATCTATTAAAGCTAATTCTTCGTTTTTAAGATTATTATCAAAACTCTGGTTTTCTTTAATTCCTCTTAAGTAAATTAATCTCAATAAAAACATTTCGATTGTCAAATTCTGATTCGAAACAATATCTAATTCAGTAATGATTTTAATAGTAAACTGCCAAAATAATATTAATGTTTTATTATCAAGATTACTTGATACTCTTTTAATTTCATCATACTCAGTATCATTTAAAAAGAAATTTGATCCTTCAAGTTTTATTGAGTCTACATTTTTAAAATAATATAGTAATTCAAGAAAATCATTAATAAACACTTTTGGATCTATGCCACGATCATACATTTTTCGATAAAGCTCTAAGGTCTTAGCCTCATTTCCTTCTAAAATGAATATGAATAAATCAATTAATTGAGCTTTATCAAAAAAACCAAAAATTTTTTGAGCTTTTGACAATGTTAATTCTTCATTTTCTTTAACTGACAATAGTCCCCTATCTAGTAAAGACAAAGCATCTCTAACTGAACCCTCTGAGATTTTGACAATCAGTTTTAAAGCTTCATGAGAAACATTTCCATTTTCTTCTAAAGATATTTTTTTTAAAAAATCAAATAGCTCAGTTGATTTTATTCTTGATAAATCAAACCTTTGACATCTAGAAACAACTGTAATTGGTATTTTTTTGATTTCTGTAGTAGCAAATATAAATTTTAAGTAAGAAGGTGGTTCTTCTAGAGTTTTTAACAGAGCATTAAAAGCTTGCTTACTTAACATATGTACTTCATCAATTATGAATATTTTATACTTCGCAGATGTTGGTCCATACCTTGAAAACTCGATCAAGTCTCTGACATCATCTACTCCATTTTTACTTGCGGCGTCCATCTCTAATACATCTATATGATTTGAGTTAGCTATTGCCATACAATCACAACTTTCACACAAATCTTGTTCGGAAATTTGTTCAATACTATTTTTACAGTTTAAAGCCTTAGCTACTATTCTTGCTAACGTTGTTTTTCCAACTCCTCTGATACCAGTGAACAAATAAGCATTTGGCACTTTATCAATTTTAATTGAATTTATAATTGTCTCTGCAATAGTCTTTTGACCAATCAAATCTTTAAAAGTTTGGGGTCTATATTTTAACGCTAAAACTTTACTATTATTATTCATACCTTTTAGAGGAGACTAGAACCTGAAAAACTGTCTCTACGATTGCTTCGGTTAAGATCTGGTCGGGTTCAAGCAGCATTCACCTCTAGCCTCCATAACTATTATAACAGCAATAATTCAGTTCTACAGAAAAAGATTGAAATTTATTTTTCCCTTATTTTGTCAGCCTCAAAAACACCTAGAACGTGAAAATCTTGACAATGTAAACCCAGTTCCTCTAAAGATTTTTGAACTTTAATATCCTCAATATGTCCATCTAAGTCACACAAGAAAAAGAATGAGTCAAAGGAATTTTTCTCAGGATAGCTTTGCAATTTTGTTAGATTTACTCCGTTGATAGCGAAACCACCTAAAGCCTGATAAAGTGCAGCAGGTTTGCTTTTTAACTTAAATAAAAAAGAAGTTATATATTTTTTTTTACCATATTCTGGCTGAGAAATATTTTTTCCCATCACTAAAAATCTTGTAAGATTTCCTTTTTCATTTTCTATATTTTTTTCTATTATTTCCAAATTATAAGTCTTTGCACTCAATGAAGAAGCAATCGCTGCTTTTGATCTATCTTTATTAATTGATACCATCTCTGCTGAACCAGCGGTGTCTGCTCTAACATGTTCTATTAAATTATGAAATTTTATGAATTTTGAACATTGAGACAATGCTTGGCCGTGCGAATAAACATTTTTAATTTCTGATATTTTAACTCCTTTAAGCGCTAATAGATTGTGTTCGATTTTCTGAAAATATTCACAATAAATATTAAGCCTGTATTTAAATATAAGATACTCTATACCTATATTCCCTGTTATTCGATTTGACTCAGGGATTATAATCTTAGAATTAGAGTCTTTTGAAGCTTTAAGAAAACACTCGTCGAAAGTTTTACATGGAATAATTGTAGCGTGAGGCTCTATAGATAAAGCAGCGAGGTGTGAATATGCTCCATAAGTTCCCTGAAAATAAATTTTACTCATTTTGGTTTATATTCCATTATTTTTTTTATAGCTAGGAAATCCTCTTCTGTATCTACACCTATTGACGAAGTTTTGGCTAAAGCAACATTAATATCGATATTATTATCCAAAGCTCTGCATTGTTCAAGTTTATATTTAATTTCATTATAAGACTGTTTATAAGAAACAAATTCCTTAAGAGTCTCCTTTTGATAACAATATATACCTAAGTGCTGATAAATTTTTTTATTTTGATCAAATGTTTTTCTAAAAAAATCAACAGCCTCTGGAAAATTTGTCTTAGTCAAACTCTCTTCTGTCATCACTTTAACAACACTCTCATCCTCGTATAATTTTTTATCTAAAATTTTTGAGGCTAAAGTGCCTAGTTTACAATTATTTTTAATCATTTGATTGTTTAAATTCTTAATATCGTTAATATTTATCAAGGGCTCATCTCCTTGAAGATTCATCACAAAATCAATTTTTGAATTGTCAAATTTAAGAAATGCTTCATAAATTCTATCAGTACCAGTCTTGTGAGAATTCTTAGTCATAATTGCCTGGCCGCCATTTTTTTTTACATCATCAACAATTTCTTGATCTTCAGTAGCAACCACCACTTCTCCAATATTTGCGCTCTCAGCCTTCTTAAAAACATGTGAAATAATCGATAAACCGTTGACTTTAAGTAGTGGTTTGCCTGGTAGTCTTGTAGCAGACAATCTTGATGGAATTATGATTATTGTTTTCATTGGTTTTTTGTAATTTTATTAGAATATAAACAGAGGCAAAAATGTACATTAAAATATATAAGCAATTTTATATTTATAATGTTATATGTTCAAAATATTTTTGAATAAATGGACTCTTTTGAATTAAATAAAATAATTGCAGCTGTGTTGATGGTGGCGTTACTTATTATTGGTATCGGAAAGCTATCAGAAGTAATTTTTCACGTCGAAAAACCTAAAACTCCAGGTTATACCGTAGATGTAAAAGAAGCTATTGTTGCTAAAACTCAAAAAAGTTCTGAAACAGCGATTGAAAAAATTGATATAGCCGCTTTAATGGCTTTAGGGGATCTTGCGACTGGCGAAAAAGTTTTTAAAAAGTGTGCAGCTTGTCATTCAATTGTTAAAGGAGGAAAAAACAATATTGGTCCAGCTCTTTATAATGTTGTGGGTAGAAAAGTTGGGGCTGTTGATGATTACAAATATTCAAAAGCTCTCTCTGCGCATGGAAAAGAATGGAGTTTTGAAGAATTAAATGGCTACTTGATAAAACCAGCGAAGTGGATCAAGGGAACTAAGATGGCATTTGCAGGTTTAAGAAAAGAGAAAGATCGTGCATCAGTAATTTTATATTTAAATGAAAATTCAGATAAACCTTTGCCGTTACCTTAATTTTCCAAAGCAATAAAGTAATATAGATTTTTGCACGTGCACCCGATTTGCAGCTTGTTGCCACACTTTTGATTTTTTACTCAAAAAAACTTTTTCATCAACTTCTTTACTTCTAGGTAAACAATGTAGATAAATACAGTCTTTTTTAGCATGAGTCATTAATCTCTCAGTTATTTTAAACCTCTTAAAATGATTTAACTTGTTCTTTTTATTAACCTTATCATTTAAAGAGATAACCTTATCTGAAAAAATTACATCTGCTCCTTCAACTGCTTTTTTTGGATCATTATAAATTGTAATTTTATTTTTATTTTTTTTTATATAATTCATTATGTTCTTATTAGGTTGATATTTTTTTGGACAACCAACTTTTAATTTAAAAGAAAATTTAATTGAAGCAGCAATCAAAGAATTTAGAACATTATTTGAGTCTCCAATCCAAGTAATATTTAATTTTGATATTGGTTTTTTTTTTATTTCCTCAACAGTGAATACATCTGACAAGATTTGAGTTGGGTGAGAGGACGGACTCAATCCATTAATAATTGGAATTGTTAAATACTTTTTAAATTCCCCCAACTTTTCATCATTATCGGTTCTCAACATGAAAGCATCACCAAAACTTGACAATATTTTAGCAGTATCTTCAATACTTTCACCTCCTTTTGATAAATGCAGTTCATCTGGTCTAAGTGTTAAAGTTCGACCAGATAGTTGGGAGATAGCTAAGAAAAAGGACAAGCGAGTTCTTAAACTTGATTTTTCAAACATTTGAATCAATAATTTTCCTTTTAAAGGCATGCCTTTATCGTGGTCAAGATTATTAAGTTTCTTTCTTGCTTTTTTTCTTTTTTTTGCATCGATCAAAATTTTTCTGAGATCGTTCGCTGGAATATCTTTTAGATTAATAAAATGTTTCATTTAATTTAGTTCTGCGCAAACTTTATTGATGATCTTGAGGGCTTGATCTAACTCATTTTTTTTGACATTTAATGGGGGTAAAATACGGATTACATTTTCTGCAGCTCTAATAGTTAATAACTTTTTATCCATAAGTTTTTGAATAAATTTTGTTTGATCTTTATGAAGCTGAATTCCTATTAAATAACCTTTTCCTCTAATATCTTTGATAACTTTGGGATAATTTTTCTTAAGTAAGTTTAAATTTGAAAAAAAGTATTTGGATAATCTTCTAATATTATTCAAAAATTTTTTGCTTGAAACTAAATCCATTACAGTATTTCCAACCGCCATTGCCAATGGATTTCCACCAAAAGTAGAGCCATGTGTTCCTGGGGTCATCCCCGCAGCAACTTTTCTATTCATTAAAACTGCTCCGATTGGAAATCCACCTCCGATACCTTTTGCAATTGGCACTATGTCTGGAATACATTTTGATTTTTCAAAAGCAAAAAAATTGCCTGATCTTGATATACCACATTGTACCTCATCCAAAATTAGTAATATTTTCTTCTTATTACATAATTTTCTCAATTCTTTTAAACACCAATCTGGGACAACTTTAATACCACCCTCACCCATTATAGGTTCAATCATTATTGCAGCTGTATTTTTGGTTATCTTTTTTTTTAAAGATTTGTGGTCTCCAAAAATGAAATGGTCAAAACCACCCACATGTCCAAATCCCTCTGTCATTTTCTTAGATCCACTAGCAAAAATTGTAGCTAAAGTTCTTCCATGAAATGAGTTTTTTACACATAAAATTCTTGTCTTATATGGTTTACCTATTGAATAAAAATATCGTCTCGCAACTTTAATAGCAGCCTCAGTAGCTTCTGCACCACTATTTTGAAACATCACATAATCCGCAAAAGTCCTTTGACATAGTTTTTTTGCTAATTTTTCTCCCTCTGGAATTTGAAAAGCATTGGATACATGCCAAAGTTTTTTTGATTGCTTTTTTATAGTTTCAACTAGTTTAGGATGAGCATGCCCTAAACAATTGACGGCTATACCTTGAACGAAATCTAGATACTTAATTCCACTAGCGGTATAAAGATAAGATCCTTTGCCTCTTACAAATGAAATTTTTTTTCTATTATAATTTTTTGTTAAATAACTCATAAATTTTTATTCTTTAAAAAACTTTGTATAAACTTAATAGTTTAATACAAGTAAGGATTGAATAGATATTCTTTTTGTAATTTAAATTATGTTGATAAGTATTAATAATTACTTGTTTTTTTAAAGTCTATTTCATTATATTGTGTTAATAATAAAAATTAACACACTATGTAGTTATTTATGAGCTGGACAGAAGAGAAGGTAAATAAACTTAAGGAGTTATGGGGAAAAGGAAAAACAGCGAGTCAAATTGCTGAAATCATTGGTGGGATTAGCAGAAATGCCGTTATTGGAAAAGCTCATAGATTAAATTTATCAGCTAAATTTAAAAATAGGTCTCAAACATATAAAAAACCAGATGAAACTTTAGACAATTTCCAAAGCGAAAAACAAAAAAGAGGAAGGAGAAATCGTTTCAAATCCTTAATTATCGAAAAAGATTTTGAACCTGAAAATCCTAAACAACTTGAGGAACTTGATGAAAATTCATGTAAATGGCCTATTGGACATCCTGACGAAAAAACGTTTTATTTTTGTGGTAGATCTTCACTAAAAGATTTCTCATACTGTAAATTACACCTGTTGTATGCGTACCAACCTAAAGGCAAAAAAGAGGACGTAGTTGAAAAAGAAGAAATTCCAGAATTTATAGAGAAAAAAATTAAATCTGCTTAAATCTTTTATTTAAATGAAGTTTTTCTTGAAAATTGACCGCCGTCTCTCCACATATAACTATATTCGTTAATTTCTTGCTCAAAAAATTTTTTTGGAGGAACCCCAATACTTGAATTAGTCGCATAATTATTTGAAATAACGTTGTCATACCTCAAAAGTTTTAATTGATCAATAGTTAGCAAGGGATTTGGGAGTAACTCAAATATTTTGGCAAACACTTTTGCTGCGAACAGAGGAAAAGGTAAAAGAAGTCTTTTCTTATCAATTGAATTTAACAAGATGAGTAAAATATCTTTAAAAGATAAAACCTCAGGTCCGACACACTCAATAATTTTTGAGTTTATGTTTTTGTTAATGATGTTTAATATAACATCTGTCAAATCAGAACAATGAATGGGAGTAAATTTTGTATTGCCGCCGTAATATAAAGGAAAAAAAGGAAGTCGATTTAAAATTGTCATAAACAGTGTAGAAAAATTATCATCAACTGAGTAAACAATTGATGGTCTCAAAATAAGTGCTTTATTGAAACTCTTTAAAACATTTTTTTCTCCGCTAAGTTTACTTGATGCATATTTAGAGTCTAAAGCTTTGTCTATTCCAAGAGCAGAAATATGAATTAATTGCTGGATCTTATATTCGTGAGCTAGATTTGCTAACATTTTAGGAAAATTAGTATGAATATTAGTAAATGTATTTTTATTTCCTTTTTCGAATAATATTCCTATTAGATTAATACAAATGTCATTTTTTTCAAAAAAAGGTTTTATCTCACTCTCATCAAAAGGATTTGCTTCTACTACCTCTATATAGCCAGCATTAGCCTGGGTTTTAATAAAATTACCTTTTGTATGAATATTGCGAGTAATAACAGTAACTTTATAATTATTTTTAGCCAACTTTCTTATTAAATTTCTTCCAATTTGACCTGTTCCTCCAAAAATTAGACAATTTTTTGCTTTCATATATATATTATAAAAAATGAATATTGATATTAAGCTTCACAAAGATGATTTACCAGATGATTTAAATTTAGGCAACGTAATAGCAGTCGATGGTGAATTTATGGGACTTAACGTAAAAAGAGATCCTCTGTGTTTAATTCAAATTTCCACAGGAAATTCTGACGCACACATCGTTCAACTTGATAGATCAAACTATAACGCTCCTAATCTAATCAAAGTTTTCAAAAACGAAAATATTAAAAAAATCTTTCATTATGGTAGAGCAGATTTAGCCTATATTAAATATTATTTAAAAGCTGAAACTAATAATATTGAAGATACTAAAATTGCCTCAAAACTCGCTAGATCTTACTCAGATAACCATTCTCTAAAGACATTAATCAAAGAATTTAAAAATATTGATATAAGCAAACAATTCCAAAGTTCGGACTTCGGAGGTAAATTAAATGATGCTCAATTAAAATACTGTGCTAATGATGTGATCTATCTCCACGAAATACAAGCTAGATTAGAGGAAATTCTAATAAGAGAAAAAAGAATAAATCTTTATAAAGACTGCCTTAAGTTTCTTAAGACAAGAGTTGATTTAGATCTTGCGCAGTTTAAAGAAGATATATGGTCCCACTAAATGAATAAAAATTCTTTGAAAAATATCGCATCCCAAGTAATTGATCTAGAAATTAATGCTTTAAAAATTCTTAAAAAATCAGTAGATAAAAATTTTGATAAAGCTGTAAATACGATTGTAAATTGCCAATCAAAAATTATATTATGCGGTGTTGGAAAAAGTGGTCTCATAGCAGCTAAAATTGCATCAACTTTATCGTCGGTTGGAAGCCCAGCTTTTTCACTGTCAGCTAACGATTGTTTGCATGGAGATCTTGGAAGCATAACAAGAAAAGATGTTTTGATATTAATTAGTAACTCAGGTAAATCTGAAGAGATAATTCCTATCATTAAATTTGCTAATAGAAATAAAATAAAATTAATAGGTATTGTTTCCAAAAAGAATTCTTTCCTATACAAAGGTTCAGACATAAAAATTTTATTACCTGAGGTAAAGGAGTCAGGTCTTGGTGTAGTTCCTACATCGAGCACTAGTATTCAACTAGCTATCGGGGATGCTTTAGCTATTGCATCATTGAAAAAAAAACAATTTAGCAAATATGATTTTTCACGGCTTCATCCTGGCGGGAACTTGGGGAAACAACTTAAAACTGTTGAGGATGTTATGGCTTCTGGAACCAAAATACCTTTTATAAATGAAAATAAAAAAATGAAAGAAGCAATAAAGATTATTTCAAAAAAAAAACTTGGTGTAGTTATTGCTAGAAATAAAAATAAAATTACCACAGGTATTATTACTGATGGAAATATTCGAAAATTGAGACAAAAAAATACGGATTTTCAAAAAACTTCAGTTAAAGAAGTAATGACGAGAGATCCTATAACTATTACATCGGATACGCTGGCAATAAAGGCTTTGAGAATAATGAATGAGAAAAAAATTACTTCTTTATGTGTAATCAAAAATAAAAATTTTAATAAGACAATAGGAATAATTCACATACATCATATACTTGAGACTAATGTTGAGTAAATGAAAAAACAAATTTTAATTCAAATTTTTCTTTCATTGTTAGTTTTAATCATCTTAGCAATTGTTTACCAAAAATATTTTAAGACAGAATTAGAAAAAGATACTGTAATAAATGAAAATACACCTAAAAATAAAGAGGCAATTAATGAGGAAAATAATCTAATAAATATTACATACGAGTCAATGGACAGAGAGGGCAAAAAATATATCATCACTGCAGAAACTGGTAATTTTGTGGAGGATGGATCAGACTTAATCTACATGACAAATGTTAATGCCAAGATTATTCTCTTAGATGGAAGTATAATATATATTAATTCTTTGAAGGCAGAATATAATATTTCAAGTTATGATACAAAATTTAATAAAAATGTAGAGCTAAAGTTTTCAGAACATATTATTTTTTGCCAAAATCTAAATATTTTTTTTCAAGAGAATTTGATTGAGGCATTTAACGATTTAACCTATAAAAACTCCGATATTATTATGCTTGCAGATAAAATAGAAATAGATTTATTAACAAAAAAATCAAAAATATATAACTTTAATAATAGTAATGTTATAATTAAGAAAAAAAATTCAAATGGCAATAATTAAAAAATTCAGAATTAAATCTTTTAAGAATTTAAATCCTATTCTAAAATTAGAAAAAGTTAGTTTCTCATTTAAAAGAAGACCAATATTAGACTCAATAAGCTTTAATTTAAACCAAGGAGAAATTTTGGGTTTATTAGGACCAAACGGAGTGGGTAAATCCACAATATTCAATCTAATTACTGGGCTTCTTAAACCCAACTTTGGATCAATTGTCATAAATAACAAAGATGTTTTAAATTACCCTATAGCTGAAAGGGCAATCACATTTAAAATAGGATATGTTCCTCAATATGGTGGATATTTTCATGACCTCACTTTACTTGAAAATCTTAAGGCTATAGCTGAAATCCAAATTAAAGATAAATCTATAAGGTTAATCACTATCGAAAAAATAATTTCTCAATTTGAATTTGACACTATTATAAATATCCCCGCAAAATTTCTATCTGGTGGACAAAAAAAAAAGTTAGTTATTGCATTAGCTTTATTGAATAATCCAAAGGTTTTACTTCTAGACGAACCTTTTGCAGCATTAGATGTTTTAACGATTAAAATGTTGAAGGAACTAATAGTTAACCTTCAGTCTCAAGAAAAAATAAGTATTTGTATTTGTGATCATCAAGCAAGAGACCTTTTATCTTGTGTTGATAGTGCTATAATTTTATCTAATTGCAAGATCATTGCACAAGGAACACCTACTCAGCTTGTAAATGATATCAAAGCGAAAAACGCGTATTTTGGTGACTCATTCAAATTTAATTAATTTTAATGACAAATATTTTTGTAATAAAAAAAAAAATCAATAGTTTTTCTAATAGGAGAGTGGTTGTAAGTGGTGATAAAAGTCTAAGTATCAGATGGGTTCTTTTAGCATCTCTGGCTGATGGAAAATCGAAATCTTTTAATCTTCTCAAATCTGATGATGTTAAAGCATCTATTGATGCAATTAAAAAATTTGGGATTAATGTTAAATTAAAGAAAAATTTTTGTGAAATTAATGGCAAGGGTCTAAATGGTTATAAATATAAAAAGAATATTGTCATAAATGCAAAAAATTCAGGGACTCTAGGAAGGTTGATCTTAGGCTTACTAGCTAATTGCGATGAAAAAATAAAGATTATTGGTGACAAAAGTCTCTCGAAAAGAGATTTTAAAAGAGTTACAGATCCACTTAGAAAATTTGGAGTAAAATTCAAACTTACAAATAATAAAAACTTACCTTTAACAATTCTAGGAAGTAAAAATTTAAAACCAATAAATTATAACGAAAAAAAAGGATCTGCTCAGTGCAAAAGTAGTGTGATATTCGCAGGACTTAGGACTAAAGGTACAACAGTCATAAGAGCCAAGAAATCCAGGAACCATACTGAATTATTGTGTAAGTATCTTAAACTACCAATAAGTTTATCGAGGGGAAAAAATTATGATCTTATAAAAATAAAAAAAGCAAAAAAAATAAAATCATTTAATTACAACATTCCATCTGACATAAGTTCAGCAGCGTTTTTTATTGTACTTACATGTTTGACGGAAAATTCAACTTTAACAGTGAAAAATGTAAATATAAATGCATCTAGAATTGGAATTATAATTATTCTAAGGAGAATGGGAGCTAAAATAGTATTCAGAAATAGAAGATTTTACAAAGGAGAATATGTAGCTGACATTTTTGTTAAAAGTTCAAAGAATTTAAAATCAATCAATTGTCCTGTTAAATTAAATACTAGTTCAATAGACGAATTTCCTTTGATTTTCTTAGTAGCTGCGAAAGCTAAAGGTATATCATTTTTCAAAAATCTAAGTGAGCTTAATCAGAAAGAAAGCCCAAGACTTAGATTGGGTTCAAAAATGTTAAGTTTAATGGGAATTAAAAATGAGATCACTAGTAGTTCAATTAAAATTTTCGGAAATCCACAAATTAATATTAAAAAAAAAATTATAATTAAAAATTATCTTAAAGATCATAGAATATTTATGTCATCTGTGATAGCAGCACTAACATTCGGAGGAGAATGGCATATACACGATAAAGACTCAATAAATACATCATTTCCAAATTTTTTAAAGATTTTAAAAGAAATACAGAAATGAAGATCAATATTAAAAAGTTAAAAATTGCAATTGACTCACCTGCTGCTGCAGGAGCAGGAACACTAGCAAAAAAAATATCAAATCATTATAACTTATACTATTTAGATACAGGTAAGATTTACAGATACATAGCTTATTTGAAAATTAGATATCCAAAAAAATTCGATACAAGTTTTATTAAAAAAAAAATTAATAAACTAAAAAATGAAGAACTGAAAAAAAAAAAATTAATTTCTGATGAGGTTGGGCTTGAGGCATCTAAAATTTCTAAGAAAAAAATTATTCGTAAACTTGTCTATAAATTTCAAATTAAATGTGCATATCAACCGCCAAAAGGTTACAACGGTTCTTGTTTAGATGGAAGAGACATAACATATAACATAATGCCTGATGCAGACTTTAAGTTCTTTATCACTGCAAATGTAAAAACTAGGGCACTAAGAAGATACAGGGAATTAAAATCAATTAACAAAAATGTAAACTATCATGATGTGCTCAAAAGCATTAAAAAACGCGACAAAAGTGACTATAATCGAAAAGTAGCGCCACTGAAGAAAACTAAAGATTCAGTATTGATAAACACAACAAAGTTATCTAAAAGTTCCTGTTTTTTAAAAATAAAAAAAATTATAGATAAAAATATTAATATTAATGGAAATTTATAAAGATTTATCAAATCCAGCATCTAAAGAATTTAAAGAACTACTTAATAGTCAGTTATCAAAATCAAAAATTGAAGAAGGAAAAATAATTGAGGGAAAAATAAATAAAATAACTGAAAAATTTGTTTTTTTATTTGTAGAGGGTTTAAAAAGTGAACCGGTATTAGATATCAATGAATTAAAAAGTATGGGACTAACAGAAAAAATAAAAGTGGGCGAAAAAGTTTCTGTATTATTAGAAAAAATAGAAGATAAAAATGGTGAAGTTTTAGTTTCAGCGAGCAAAGCGCAAAAAATAAAAGGGTGGGATAAACTTGTTGAAGCTTATGAAAAAAATGAACCTATAATGGGTAAGATTACCTCAAAATGCAAAGGTGGCTGTATTGTTGAGCACATAGAAACTGGTTCCTTAATGTTTTTACCAGGATCACAAATAAGTGACAAACCATTAAAAGACATTAGCCACCTGATGAATGAACCTCAAAAATTTGCATTGATAAAATTAGACAAGATAAGAGGTAATGCATGCGTTTCAAGAAGAGAAATAATATCAAATTTTAAAAAAGAAGATAAAGCAAAAATAGTTGATAAATATAAAGTTGGAGACATTATAAAAAACGCTGAAGTGAAAGGTTATAGTACGTTTGGATGTTTTTTTAATGTTAATGATGAATTAGATGTTCTTGTACACCTTCAAGAGATTTCTTACTCTAGAGTAAATCACCCAGACGAAGTATTTAATATTGGTGAAAAACATGATTTAAAGGTTATATCAGTTGATAAAGAGAAACTTCAAGTTGGATGTTCCGTTAAACAATTGTCACCAGATCCATTTGAACATATTGAAAATTATGAGTTAAATAAAGTTTACAAAGCTAAAGTCATGAAGATTATGGATTTTGGAGCTTTCTGCGAGCTAGAACCTGGATTAACCACCTTGTTACATTCTAGTGAACTTAGCTGGGCTAAAAAAAATGTTTCAGCAAAAAAAATGTTTAATATAGGCGATGAAATAGATTGTGTTATAACCGAAATAGATAAAGAAAAAAGAAGAGTGGCTATTTCTCATAGATTAACAAAAGAAAATCCCTTTGAAACTTTTGAAAAAAGATATCCATTAAATACAATTTTAGAAACAGAAGTTGTTAACAAGAATGAATATTCATTATTTGTTAAGGCAAAGGATGTAGATGCAGATGCATTTTTACATTGCAATGATCTGACATACCTAAATAATGGTGAAGATGAATTATCAAAATATAAAAAAGGTGACAAAATTAAAGTTAGAGTTTTAGAGATAAAAGTCTCAGATCAAAAAATAAGAGTTGGATTAAAACAAACTCAACCCGATCCATTTGATTGGTTTAAAGATAAAAAAATTAATCAAACGATAACTGTTAAAATTATTTCTACGGATAATAAAGGTTTGGTTGTTAGACCAGAGGGGTGTGAAATGGATTTTATTATTAAAAAATCTCAAATTGCCATCAACAGCGCAGATGCTAGACCTTCTAGATTTACTGGCGGGGAAAAGATAGATTGTGCAATTGCTGAACTAGATTTGAATAGAAGAAAAGTTTCTCTAAGCATGAAACTTCTTGAAGAAATCGAGAAAAAAGAAGCGTTGGACAAATACGGAGCTGAAGGTTCTGGTAAAAACCTTCCTTTTTCATCTCTTTCAGAAGATTTAAAAAAAAAGGGTGAAGATAAAAAATAGATAATTATCAAAGGATTTAATTTTGACTACTGTTAAATCTAAACTTTTAGATCAATTATCTAAGAATTATCCAAATTTTTTAAAAAAAGATTTGGAAAAGTTTTCTAAAATAATTTTAAATGAGATTAAAAATAGTCTCAAAAGAGGTGAAAGAGTAGAATTAAGAGGTTTTGGAATATTCTCTTCAAAAATTCAGAAAGCAAGAATTTCAAGGAACCCTAAGACTGGTGAAAAAGTTAATACACCAGCTAAAAAAACTATTCACTTTAAAATGTCAAAAGAAATGTTTAAACAATTAAATAATGAAAAAGAATAAAATCTTTATCGCTTGTGATAACTCAAATATAAATCAAATTAAAAAAATTATCAAACATACAAAGCCATATAATCTAATTCCTAAATTTGGATTACAATTTTTTTATTCAAAAAATGGTAGAAAATTTCTTGAGAATTATAAATCTGAATTTATGCTCGATATCAAAGCTTCGGACATTCCACAAACTATTTCATCTGCACTTCATTCAATAAAAGATCTAAAAAAAATAAAATATATAACTGTTATGGCCAGTGTAGGCTTAAAAGGATTAAAGGTATTTCAAAAACAGGCACTAAAAATTAATAAATCAATAATTGTATGTGGAGTGACTATACTAACTAGTCTTGATAATAAATCCTTAAGGGAGATTGGTTATAAAGACAGTGTTGAAAAATTAGTTTTGAAACAAGCGGCACTAATTAAAAAAGCTGGACTAAAAGGTATTGTGGCCTCAGGTTCTGAGGCAAAAATTATTAGAAAAAAGTATAAAAATCTTTTTATTCTTACTCCAGGAATAAGACTTCCTGGTGATAAGGCTAATGATCAATCTCGTATTCTTACACCTAAAGCAGCACTTCAAGCTGGTGCCTCTGCTATTGTTCTTGGAAGATCTATACACTCTGGAAAAATAAAACAAAATATAAAAAGATTAATTAATCATTTAAGATAATGACACTGATGTCTAAGATTTGTGGAGTTTCGACATCAACAGTTTTAGATTATATAATTAACCATCCATATTCACCCGCACTAATAGGCTTTATCGTAAATTTTTCAAAATCAAAACGTTATGTTGAAAATGAAAGGCTTAAAAAATTACTAATTATTGATAAGAAAAAATGCAAATTTGTAGCTGTACTGGTTAAGCCAGATAACCATGATTTAGAAAAAATTAAAGATTTACCTTTTGATTATTATCAAATTTACGATTGCAATCCTGAAGAAATAAAATTTATTAAAGAAAAGTATAATAAAAAGATTATTTCAGCTATTACTGTAGAGAAAAAAGAAGATGTAAGCAAATATAAGAACTTTGTCTCTATTTCAGATATAATTTTATTTGACTCTAAAGGGTACGAAAAATCTTTAAGTTATGATCATAATTTGTTAAATGAGGTACCTAATAATATCAATAAAATGATTGCAGGTAATATTCAATTTGATGATGATATTGAAAAATTTAGAAATATTTGTAAATATATTGATATTTCAGGAGGACTTGAAACTTCTGGTGTAAAAGATATTTCCAAAATAGATATTTTTTTAAATAAAATTAAACAGTTAAACAATGAAACTAAAAAAAGGTATCCCATTAATAGATCAACATGACAAGCACGGTTTTTGGGGTGGCAAATTTGGTGGGAGTTATATCCCTGAAACTTTAAAAAAACCAATAGAAGATCTTACAAAGGAATTTCAAAAACTTAGGAAAAATAAAAAGTTTTTAAAGAAAAAAGATTTTTATTTTAAAAACTATGTGGGTTCACCAACTAATTTTGTAAAATTAGAAAATTTATCAAATTATTTAGATGGAGCACAAATTTGGGCAAAAGTGGTCTCCGAAGCCAATGGTGGAGCTCATAAAATATATAACGCAACTGTTCATGCTCTAATTTGTAAAGCTATGGGAAAAAAATATATAATTGGTGATACCGGAGCTGGATATGCAGGAAAAATGCTTAGTATGGCAGCAAAAAAATTTGGCTTAAAGTGCAAAATTTTTATGGGAGCTAAAGACATAAAAAGACAGAAACCCAATTGTGATGCTATGAGAAGAAATGGTGCAGAAATTGTACCTGTATATTCTGGTAGCCAAACTCTAGTTGATGCTGTTAGCGAATGCATGAGGTATTGGGTCTCTAATTGTGATAATACTCATATGTGTGTTGGATCTACAGTTGGTCCAAATATTTTTGTTAAAATCTGCGGCTGGAGTACTGCTCAAATTTCAAAGGAATTAAAAGCTCAATTAAAAGAAAAATTTAAAAAAATTCCCAAAAAATTAAAGCTTATAAACTGCGTGGGTGGTGGAAGTTCAGCATATGGTTTTTGGAGTGAATTTATAGATTTTAATAAAAAACAAATTGAATTAATAGGTGTAGAGGCAGGTGGACCAAAAAAGTCATCATTACATGCTGCGCCTTTAAGTAGAAACGCTAAAATTGGAATTTTACATGGAGCAGCGTCATACGTTTGTCAAAATAGTGAGGGTCAAATTCATGAAACAGAGTCAATTAGTGCTGGGCTTGATTATCCAGGTGTAAGTCCAATTCATTGTTTTTTGAAAGATACTAGAAGAGCAAGATATACCTATGCCACTGATGAAGAAGCACTGAAAGCATATCAGTTAGTAACTAGATTTGAAAAAATAAATCCAAGTCTTGAGCCAAGTCATGCATTCGCAGAAGCAATTAAAATCGCACCTAAATTAAGCAAGGATACAATAATAATAGTTAATTCGTGTGGAGATGCAAAGAAAGATAGGGATATTTTGAAAGAAAGACTAGTTAGGAACTAATGAAAAATTCATTAATAAGTCAATCTTTTAAAAATGCGAAAAAAGAGAATAGACCTGCACTTCTTACTTACACCGTTGCAGGTGATAACACTAAAAAAAAATCTTTGGAAATTTTAAAATCTATTTCTGATTACGCGGACATTTGTGAAGTAGGATTTCCTCATAACACACCTATTGCTGATGGTGGCCAAATTCAAACTAGCGCTTATAGAGCAATTAAAAATGGAATAAAGATAAATGATGTATTCTCAATAGTTAGAAATTTTAAAAGGTCAAAAAAAGATAAACCGGTTATTTTGATGGGTTATTACAATATGGTTTATCAGTACAATGAAAACAAATTTATTTCAAAATGTAAAAAAGCTAAGGTGGATGGTTTAATTATTGTTGACTTGCCTTATCCAGAAAATAAAATTTTTGCTGCTAAATGTAAAAAAAAAAATATTAATTTTATTCAACTAATTTCACCGACTACCTCAAAATTAAGATTGAAAAAGATTATTAATGACTCTCATGAAATGATCTATTATATAAGTATGCTATCTACTACCGGGGGAAAACTAAAGGTTTCCGCAAAAGAAATAATTACACAATATCAAATAATAAAAAATCACGATAAGTCCAAAAATGTTGTAATTGGTTTTGGAATCACTGAAAAAACAATAAAATCACTAAAAAAAGCTGATGGATTAGTTGTTGGAAGCGCAATTTGTAAAGAAATTACTAGGTCTATTAAAAAAAGACAAAATACTGTCACAAATGTTATTAATCTTGTAAAAAGATTAAAAAATAAAATTAAATGAATTGGATTACAAAAATAATAAAAGCGGGTGAAAAAATAAAGACCGCTATTCATAAAAGAGCAACTAAAGATGATGTCGCTAATAGTGATTGGACGTCTTGTTGCAAAGGCCCAATCCTAAAAAAAGAATTTGAACAAAATTTGTGGGTCTGCCCAGATTGTAATAAACACCATAGAATAAGTCCTAAACAGAGATTTGATATCTTATTTGGTGAAAATAATTATGAGATATTAAAAACACCAATACCAAAAGATGATCCATTAAACTGGTCAGACTCTAAATCTTATAAAGAAAGATTAAAAACTGCGAGAAAAAAAACTGGTATGAACTGTGGGATGATGGTTGCATTTGGAACAATAAATGACATTAAAATTACATCAGTTGCATCAGATTTCAATTTTTTAGGAGCCTCTATGGCAGCTGCAGAAGGTGAGGCCTTTTTGTATGGTGTGCAATATGCGATTGAAAATAAAACTCCATTTTTATGTATAAGTGCTGGTGGTGGAATGAGAATGATGGAAAGTCTAATTTCTTTATCTCAAATGACAAGAACTACTATCGCAATTAATGAATTAAAAAAAAATAATCTACCCTATCTAGTTTGCATAACTGATCCAACTGCAGGAGGAATTACTGCATCATACGCTATGTTAGGAGATATACATTTAGCAGAGCCTGGAGCATTAATTGCTTTTGCAGGAGCTAGAGTAATTCAAGGAACCGTTAAAGAAGAATTGCCCGAGGGTTTTCAAAAAAGTGAGTATTTAGAAAAAACAGGATTTATTGACTTAATAGTGAACAGAAAGGATCTTTCAGAAAAAATAGGTACTTTATTATCAATATTGTTGAAGAAAAATTCTGTTATAAGCACTGATGAGAATGAAACTACAGAAGATACTCAGTCGCTTTCAAAAGTTGCATCCTAAAGAAATTGATCTAAGCTTAGATCGCATTAAAAATTTGTGTGCAAAATTAGGTAATCCTCAAGATAAAATCAAAGCTATCTCTGTTATTGGAACTAATGGTAAAAATTCTACTATTCAAGCTTGTTATTCAATCTTAAAAGAAGCTCAAATCAAGTGCAATGTTTACACAAGCCCACATATACAAAAAATTAATGAGAGATTTATCTTCAATAACAAAGAATTATCTGATGACGAATTAGCCGCTCTTTTCGAGAAAGTTGAGAAAATTAATGAAAACCATCCCATAACATTTTTTGAAATGCTCACGGCATGTTTCTTCTACAAAGCCGCCGAATATCCAGATAATATTAATTTGGTTGAGTCTGGACTTTTTTTCAGGTTTGATGCAACAAACATTTTAAAAAAAAACTTAGCGAGTATTATAACTTCAATTAGCAAAGATCACCTTGATTGGCTTCCAAATTCTAAGCAGACTATTGAAAAAATTGTATTTGAAAAAACCTCTTCATTATTAGAATCAAATATTGTTGTAGCTAAACAAAATGATGAACAAACAATGAATTTAATAAAAAAAACTATTAAAAAAAATAGATCAAATAAAATTTATTATGATGAGGAATATTACTTCAAAAGAAATGAGGATAATTCGTTTTATTTCAAGGATGAAAAAGGCGGTTTAGAATTGCCAAAACCTAATGTTTTGGGCCAATTTCAATTAGAAAATATTTCTACTGCAATAGCAACTCTGCGATTACTCAATTTAGATATTAAGGACAACCATATTAAAAATGGTATTCAAAAGATAAATAATCTTGGAAGACTTCAGCTTATTAAGTCTGGTAAATTAAAAAATTTAGCAAAAGATAATTCAATTATTATATCTGGTGACCATAATGAAGATGGAGCTAGAGTCTTGAATGAGTATCTTAGTAGTTTAAATTGTAACAAACACCTCATAATTGGCATGATGAACAATAAGGATCATGAGAAATATATTAGTTATTTTAAAAATATTTCTTCAATAACTACAGTTGATATTCCTAACCAACCTAATTCGATCTCTGGTAAAAAATTAAAAGATAAATTTAAAAATTTTTCAAATGTTAATTATAAAGAAAGTATTGAGGGGGCTATAAAGTCAAAAAAACTAAAACACGGAGATTTATTGCTTATCACAGGATCACTTTATTTGTGTGGAGAAGTTTTAAATCTAAACTAGATATTTTTTTCTAAAAATTCTTTCATGTGACTTTCTGGGACGCCACCTACTTTTCTGTCTACTTCTACACCTTTTTTATAAATAATTACCGTGGGAACCCCTCTGATGCCTGCAGCACTTCCTGTATTAATTCCCCCGTCTTCAATATCAGCATAATAAAATCCAGCCTTACCTTTGTATTCTCCAGCTAATTTATCCATCACAGGTTTTAATGTTTTACAAGGTCCACACCAAGCAGCGCTAAATTGAATTACGGATACATCTTCATTTTTGATTTTACTATCAAAATCTTCATCTTTAAAATCTATAAGCATAAAACCTTTCTAGTTATAAGTTTATATATGTCAACTAGGCAATTTCATATTTTTTTTCAATCGACATTATAAATGTATTAATTTCATCTAATTTTTTTAATTCATTTTCATCATCTCTATTTGAAGCTTGATCTCTTAAATAATCAATTTCAGTATATGCCATATTTACAGTTTGCCATTTTTCTTTATTTTTACTTAAAATTCTTCTCGCTATCTCACTTTTAATATTTTTATAAAGATCTGGCGGTAGAATTTGTGGTGCTTCTTGATAAATAATTTTTTGACCAAACCAGCAACATCTTTTATCTTGAAACTTATCAAGTAAACGTAACTTGTCTTCCCATGATGAACTGTGCCAAGTTTTGAATAATGCGGTATCCTTATTTGGTATAAATTTTTCATAAAGAGTTTCCTCAGGGAGTAAATCCTCTTGAGTTTTCAATTGTTCTTTTTCTTCCGCAGCTTCTCTATTTATTATTTGAATATTTTTACAAAAATTTTCATTATTTCTAACTAATTGTGCCCTCTTTTTTATAGTTTCTAAATCTAACTCTGTGTATGGTTTTTGTTTTAGTGCAAATTCTTTATCTAAAACTACTGGAGCCTTATTTGTCTTTAAAACTCTCAAAGCTTTTGGACTAAATTTTTTTAATGTATCTCTTAGCTGATCAACTGATAAGTTTAATAATGGCTCTGGATCTCTTCTTAAATCCCAAAGATATCCCCAGGATGCATACGAAGGGTGAAAGCAATGACTTGGGTGTAATGTGCTTACTAAATACATCATATTTCTCCCCTTCACACTTTCAAAAATTGAATACACCCCATCACTTTTCAAAATTGTCTCAACACTTGATTTTGTTGATGTTTTTAAAAATGTTTGCCAATTTTCTTTATGTTTCTCCTTAATAATTCTTAAAACTTTTAAGGAATTTTGAGCATCCACATAAGCTGTGTGGCTGGCAGATGTGTCGAAACCCTGCATTCTAGATAAAGATTCTAATGCAAGGCTTGGATTTCCTGCCTCTGTTAATTCTGTTTTTAAAGTCTCTGAATTTAAAGTTTGAGCTGCTCTAGCTATATGTAAACCATCGTGTTCACTATTGGGTGACGAGTGTGTAGCATAGGGATACCGATTACCCTTAAAAAAATTAAAATGAAACATCCTTCGGTCAAAATTTAAATTTGACCATCCCATAAACATTGCCGGAGCACATTTTGAGAAAAAATTTTCAACAGCACCTAAGAAATCATAATGCGAATAATTCCCTTTAGTTAATAAATCAATACTAGTTGAATTAACAATTAAAGCTTTAGCGCTTGGCACCTCACCTTCTGGCATTCTACCTCTAATATTTAGTTTTCCAATTTCTTTTAAATTTTTGTCGACTACAACAGCTCCTACTTCAATAATGGATCCCCATATTGTTGAGTTTGTGGTTTCAGTATCGTAGATTACAATTTTATCCATTTTTTTAATAAACCAAATTATTTATTTCGTTAAACTTTTTTAATCTACCTAAAAACAAATTTTGATATGTTATTAGTTCCGGTCCTTGAATTTTGAATTCTTGAAATAAATTGTCCACTGTACAAACTAGAATAACACACGCATTAATATTTGAATTATAAACAATATTATGTGCTAAAGAGTAAGCAGCAGTTTGTAAAAACCAAGAGTCTATGTACTCTGCTTTTTTTGGTTTGTTAGACTGCTTAAAATCAATTATTGTCTCTTTTCCCTCATAAAGACCCACACAATCTGCTGTACCTGCATATCTCTCAGGATAATGCATTGTGCACTCCACACCATATATTTCCTCTAATCTATTTGTTAAACCTTTATCAATAATTTCTTTTGCCATTTTTTTAAATTGCTCATTGTCTTCAAAGAAACTTAAATTTTCTCTTCCCAAAAGAAAAGACTCTAAATAGCTGTGCATCTGGGAGCCTCTGCTACTTGCAGCTTTTGTAATAGCTTCAGCTTCTTTGTGACCAGTTCTCTCTCTCCAGTTAGCTAAAGCTGCTTTATCTTCTTCAGACTTTGTTGCATCAAGTATTGATGTCACACTAGGTAATTTAGCTTCACCCAAAACATATCTTCTTATCCCATCCTCAGTCGCTCTTGAACTTGTAGGATAGTCGTATTTTTTGTTCCAACGCATGTGATTTCTTATAGTCGGTATTATCAGAAAAAAGAAATTATTTTTTAAGCTGTTTATTTCTTTCAACAAAACTCTCAACGTTCTCTGTCAACACAGCTTTTTCAACTTGCTCGGGATCTTTTATATTTTCTAAAGTTCTAGTAATTGATCTTGCATCTTTTCCAAAACTATCAACAACCGTCATGGCCTCTTCAAGTTTTTTTCTTAATTTATAAATATTATCAAAATGACTAGAAAATCTTGTACTTATAGTTTTTAAATGATCATAAATTTCTGTTGCATGTTTTGAAATTTTAAGAGACTGAAAACCCATGTGTAAAGACTGTAAATAAGCTGAAAGAGTATTTGGGCCACAAATTACTATTTTATATTTTTTCATCAATTCTTGAGTTAATAGCTCTTTTGTGCTTGGGTCTTGATACTCTGTTAATTCTTTATAAAGACTTTCTGTAGGAGCATAAACTATTGCAAAATTTGAGGTTTTAGGCGGAACAATATATTTTTCCATGACACTTTTTGCTTTGGCCTTAAATGCACTTGCTAATTTTGTTCTAGCATCAGCAACTGCTTTTTTATCATCTGCCTCATGTGCATCAGTAATGGCTTTAAATTTTTCTACTGGAAAATGAGAGTCTACCGGAACTAAAACATCTCCTTGAAGCTTGATTGCAAATTCTACATTTTCACTGGTATCTTCTTTCATTTTGACATTGGTCATATACTGAGACGCTGGTAATAAATCCTTGATTAAAGCATCCAAAGAATATTCGGCCAGAGTTCCGTACTTTTTAACCCCCGCTAAAATTTTAGTAATCCCCTCTTGGCTTTGATTTAATAGCTTCACTTGTTGATTAAAGTTACCAACCTTTTCATCAACTTTAGTAAGTGCCTCGGTCATATCTTTTGTAACACCGGTTGATAAAGAGTTAAATGAGGTAGACATCGAACTTAGAGATGTATTGATTGTAGAGTTTAAGCTATCTTTTAATCTAATAATTTCCGCATTCAAATTTGCTATTTCATTAGTCTCATCAACTCGGTTCTCTTTCTTGGACTTTATATTTAAATACAAAATAGTCAGGATTGCTCCAAACATTAAAATCAAAATTATTAATAAAATTGTGTCCATGATTCGTAACTTGTATTATAAGGGATTTTTATGGAATTATATCTTATTTTGAAAATTATTTTTGGAATTGGGGTTCTAATAGCTGCTTATGCAATAATAAGAAATTTAGACATCATCAAAATTATTCTCATATACTTTAAAGATAAATTACTTAGAAAGTAATTTAACAAAGTTTTTTAAACCTTTTTTTTTACTATTTTTTTTTGAAATAAAAATACAAGCTTGAGATTTTAAGATTTCTCCATCTTTCAATATACGTAAATTGTTTGCCCTAAGAGTTTCACCTGTGGATGTTATGTCTGTAATTAATTCAGCAGAGCCAGTAAAAGGGTACGCCTCTGTTGCTCCCAAACTATCAACCAATTTAAATTGAGTAACACCTTTAGAAAACAGAAAATCCCTAGTTAAATTTGGATACTTAGTTGCAACTCTTAATCTTTTTTTCTTTTTATCCCTAAATTCAAATGCTATTTCTTCTAGGTCAGCTATTGTTTGAACATCGATCCAAGGATCTGGTATAGCTACAACTAAATTAGCTTTTCCAAGATTAAGTTTTTTGATAACATTTATTTTCTTTTGAGTATTTATCCCACTTTCTTTAAACAAATCAAAACCAGAAAAACCAACATCTAAAGAGCCATCTCCTAATCTTTCAATAATTTCTCTAGCATGTAAATACAAAATTTTTATATTTGATTTATTTTTTATTGAGCCTATCAGATCTCTTTCCCCCCTCTCAGAAATAAGCTTTAATTTCTTTTTGATAAAAATTTTTAAAACATCTTTTCTTAATCGTCCCTTACTTGGTATTCCTATATTTATTAAATTTTTCATGATTGATAATTTAAGTTAAAGGCTGCTCCAACTGCTGGTACCTGATTTTTTGAACCAAGATCAGAAATTAATTTGTCATAACGACCACCGTTACAACAATTTATAATTTTCGACTTTGATTTGATGTCTATTTTAAAAACTATGCCAGTGTAATACTCTAATTGTCTACCAAAAGTGGCTGAGAAAACCACATTTATTTTAGATATTTTGTTTTTCGAGATAGGAAAATATTTCTGATCAACAAAAAGGTTTATTTTATTTTTTTTAAAAAATTTATTTAACTCCTTTGCAGCTTTATTTATTGGACATTTAATTTTCAAAAACTCTTTGATAATTTTCGATGTATTCCTCCCTTTACTTGTTCTTCTTGGATCCTTGATTTTTTTATCGAACCTTTCTAAAATTTCTTTTAATGTTCTTCCTGCAACAATAGATGATTGATCATCCTTTAACATTTTTAGATATCGTCTTTTATCAACTTCAACAATAGTTGGATCTACATCTGAATTTGTCTCTAATCTTTTTAATAAATCACTGAAATATTCCTCGCGCCAAAAATGTCTTGTAAGCCTTAATTTCCATCTCTTTGGTATATCTAATTTAGCTATTAGAAGATTAAAAATTTCTACATTACCAATAGTAAGTGTGCCTGTGGAGTATTTTAGATTTTGTAGTGATTTTAATGATGTATTTATTATTTCTTTGTCGTCATTTTTTTCATCTTTTGATCCTATAATCTCGAAACCAACTTGATTTCGAATAATTGAGTCCTTTTTATTTTGGGATTTTCTATAAGCCTGTCCACTATAAAATATTTTTTCTTTACCCTTTAAATTGTTCTCTAAATATCTAAGACAAGACGCAATTGTAAGGTCAGGTCTCAAACATAATTCATTACCTGTCTGATCTGTAAATGAGAAAATAAATTTTCTAAAACTCTCCCCAGACCTTTGAACTATATGACTAGTCTCAATTACTGATGGTAATTCAATATATCTAAATCCTTTAGACTGAACTGATCTAAGGATCTTGTCAGATAAATTTTTTGATTTCATTTATTAAGTTTTCTTTTGGAAATGTAATTTGGTTATTCTCCCCTTTTGCCCCAAGTAGATTTTTTAATGTTATTTTATTGTCTTTAAATTCATTCTCGCCACAGATGACCGCAACTGGGCACTCTCTTTTATTCGCATAAGTAAGTTGCTTACCAAGATTTTTTTTACTATCCAAAAATATTTCAGAGCTTATATCATTTTTTCTCAAATCATCTAAAATTTCATAATAATTTTTTAAATATTTTTCATCCATTACACAAACAATTACTGGATTTTGTAAATCAATTTTAACTTGATTCAATTGCACCATTGCAAATAGCAGTCTATCAACGCCAATACTTACTCCTGTCCCTGGAATATCTACTCCCTTAAATCTTGAAATTAATTTATCATACTGTCCACCTGAGCAAATACTTCCAATATCAACTTCCTTCCCCTTAATATTTTTTGCTTTAAAATTTAGATTGGTCTCAACACAAAATCCATCATAATAATCTAGACCTCTAACAATTGTGAGATTGGTTTTTACCTGATCAGAATAATTTCCAAAGTTTAAAACTTCAAATAATTCCTCTAATTCTCTGATGCCTTCCTGGGTAACTGAATTTTTAAAATTTTCCTTAAGTTCCTTTAAATCTTTAATCTTTAAAAAATTCAAGATTTTTGAAGCCTGCTCATCACTTAAGTTTGCTCCTTTTGTTATAGCTCCACTTTTATCTTTTCTCTCTTTTTTTAATAATTCTTCAACACCTTTTAAACCAAATCCAGGTTTATCAAGTTTATCTATGGCTCTCATTACTTTTATTTGTTTCTCTTTTTCAATTTTCAAATCTTCAATTAAACCTTGAACAATTTTTCTGTTACTTACATTGATGGTAAACTGATCTTTTTTTAAACCACAATCTATCAAAGTATTCGAGATTAGATTACACAACTCAGCATTAGCTTGTGCTGGATTAACATTGCCAACTATATCACAATCTGCTTGAATAAATTCTCTGTACCTGGCATTTCCAGATTTTTCATTTCTGAATACATTTTGAATTGCATATCTTTTATAAATTGAAGGAAGTTTCTGATTGTTTTGAGCAACAAATCTGGCGAGTGGACTGGACAAATCATACCTTAAAGTAATATTCTTTTCCCCATCATTAAAAGAGAAAACATCAGACATAGGATTTGTGTCATCCTCTGCAAGAAAGGATCCAATATTTTCACTTATTTCAAATGATGGAGTTTCTAATGGGTCAAACCCATATTTAATAAAATTTTTCTCAATGACCTTTAAGAGTCTTTTTTTGAGAATTAATTTTCTATTCCATCTATCTTCAAATCCTGAAGGTAATCCAGGAATTAATTTATTTTCTTTATTCATTTTTTGGTACCTTGAGTAGGTTACGCTCCTACGACTTCGGATCCACAAACCGACGTGATACTATTTCACCATCAAGGCATATCCTTTTTAGTTTTATCTTATTTTGTTGTTATTTAAAATTATAATATAAATGATTATTTGCTAGCTCTAGCCAGCATGGAAATGAGCGTGCACACCTCTATTAGTTCCTCTTAGAGCAAGTCTTTGAGTATCTAATTTTGTTCTGTAATTAAACTCATATTTATTCATGAACAGCGTTTTAGACAAAAATTGAAATTATTCAACCCTAAAAAGAAAAGGACGTTTTCTTATTTTTATGAAAACGCCCTTGTTAAATATTTTAATTAATCTAATTTTTTTAAATTAACTGCTGATGGTCCTTTTGGTCCATCTTCTAAGGTAAATTCTAATTTATCAGACTCTCGGAGATCCTTTAAACCCGCCGCTTTTACTGCAGTAATATGCACAAATGCATCTTTTTCTTTGTCTTCTCTTTCAATGAATCCAAATCCTTTACGAAAATTGAACCATTTTACTGTTCCCTTTAATGTACTCATCTTATTTTCTTGTCCTTTTGTTATTTATTACTCTTTAAAATTAGATTTTTTTTAATTCAATTTCAAGATGTTTTGATGGTGCCTCGGGAAGGATTCGCACCTCCGACACAAGCCTTTTCAGGGCTCTGCTCTACTCCTGAGCTACCGAGGCAAATTTTAACCTCTAAAAATTATTCTGCCTTTTGTAAGATCATAAGGCGTCATTTCTACAGTAACATTATCACCTTGTAACACTCTAATTCTATTTTTTCTTAACTTACCTGCAGTATGTGCTGTAACTATATGACCATTCTCTAATTGAACTCTAAACATAGCATTTGGTAATAAATCAGTTACTTTACCTTTGAATTCAAGTAAGTCTTGTTTTGACAAATTTATTTTCTCCTAATTCTTTTTTTTACAGATTGAGCATGAGCTTGCAACCCTTCATAATTTGCAAGAGTTATAACTGATGGTCCAAGACTTTCAATCCCCTTTTTTGATATATTTATATAAGAAATTCTTTTGTAAAATTCATTTACACTAATTCCGCTGGAATATTTAGCGGAGGCATTCGTAGGTAAAATATGATTCGATCCAATGTTATAATCTGTCATGGCCATTACTGCATATTTTCCTAGACAAATAGAGCCAGAATTTTTTATTTTTGGAATAAACGATCTATAATTTTTAAGATTTAATTCTAAATGTTCCGGGGCAATTTTATTTATTACTTCTATTATCTTTTTATCAGAATGAATATACATTAAAATTCCGTTACTCATTAAACTTTTTTGGGCAATTGAAACCCTCGGAATATCTTTTAATTGTAAAGAAATTTCTCTTTTTACTTTTTCAATAAGTTTTTTATCTTTAGTAATTAGAATACATTGTGCTAAAATATCGTGTTCGGCTTGACCTATCAAATCACTTGCTATCCATTCTGAATTAGAAAATTTATCAGCTACAACTGTAATCTCAGATGGACCAGCTGTCATTCCTTCGATTCCAACATCTCCAAATACCTCTTTCTTTGCTGCAGCTACATAAGCATTCCCTGGTCCAACAATCTTATTTACTTTTTTGATTTTATTTGTTCCATAGGCAAGGGCTGCTATAGCCGACGGTCCACCTATTGAGTATATCTCTTTAATATTACATTTTTTTGCTGCATATAAAACTGCAGGATTTTGTTTGCCTTTTTTACCAGGATTTATCATTACTATTCTTTTTACTCCTGCTACAAGTGCAGGAATCGCACTCATTAAAACGCTTGATGGGTATGATGCGCTTGAACCAGGTACATAAATAGCTACTGAATCAATCGGTAGATATTTGTAATCAAGCTTGTTCTTAAATTTATCTGTATACGAAATATCTTTGAATTTTTGAAGAGAATGAAATTTGTAAATTCGTTTATACGCAAGATCTATTGCATTTTTTACTTTTTTATCAAGAGTTGAGATAGTCTTAGAGATTTGTTTAGAATTAGGTGAAATGATATTATTTTTATTAAATCTTTTTTCATATTTCATAACAGCTTTATCACCATTTTTTTTTACATCTCTTATAATCTTGATGACAGAGACTGCATTAAATTTTATTCTATTTTTTCTCTTTGAAATAATTAAATCTAAACTCTTATCAAAATTTTTATTTTTACTATTTAATATTTTCATTAATCTTTAATTTCATTTTGATCTTCTAGTCTTACTTCAATCGTTTCTGTCGTTAAAGCAATGTAAGCATTATTATTAAAAATTAAATTAATTTCATAATCTTCTTTATTTTTCAAGTAATCTATAGCTATTAATTCTAAAACTAATTTGTCATTTTTTTGGTTTATGTTTTTAGACTTTACCCTATCGACAAAATCAAACCTACAAATACTATTAATCTTTTTATCTTTTTGTCCCTTTTCTATTTTAGTTCTTGTGATTGATAATAAAAAAACCTTATTAGAAGCAAGATATTTTATGTCCGAAACTTTAACGCTTGCACTAGAGGTATAAGCTGAAATCATTTGTAAACCCTCATTATCAGTCGCTATTATCTGAGCTAAATATTTCTTTTCCATTAATTAATTCTTCTTATTTTAGCACCAACCTTTTTCAATTTTTTTTCTAAACCTTCATATCCTCGATCTAAATGATAGATCCTATTTATAACCGATCTTCCTTTAGCCGTTAAGGCAGCGAGAATAAGTGAGACAGATGCTCTTAAATCTGTGGCCATTAATTCAGCAGCAGCAAAAGTTATATTTCCTTTTACGAAAACTTTGTTACCTTTAGTTTTAATTTGAGCTCCCATTCGGTTCAATTCTGCAACATGCATGAATCTATTTTCAAAAATATTTTCTTGAATAAAAGATTCTTTGTCAGCTTTACACAACAATACCATAAACTGAGCTTGTAAATCTGTTGGAAATCCTGGATAAGGTGCTGTTTTAATATTGATACTTTTTATTCTTTTATTACCAATAATTTTTATTTCCTTTTTTTTTGTAACAATTTTTACTCCAATTTTTTTTAAAATATCTATCTCAGTTTTTATTACATTTGGAATAACATTCTTTATTTTTAAACGCCCTTCAGTTATTGCTGCCGCTATCAAATAAGTGCAAGCTTCTATTCTATCAAACATTACAGAATATCTTATTTGTTTTATATCTTTCACCCCAATAATCTTAATAGATCTTTTTCCTATCCATTTAATATTACAGCCTAACTTTATTAAAAAATTTGTTAGATCTTTTATTTCAGGTTCAATAGCACAATTGGTTAATATAGTTGTGCCTTTAGCGAGACATGCTGCAATTATCAAATTTTCAGTAGCACCAACAGAAATCTTTGAGAAACGAATATTCGATCCCTTTAGTCCTCTTGGTGCAACTGCATGAACATAACCTTGGTCAATTTTATATTCAACACCAAGTTTTGATAGGCCCTTCAAATGAAGATCTATTGGTCTTGAGCCAATTGCACAACCTCCTGGCAATGAAACCTTTGCATAACCAAATTTTGCCAACAAAGGACCAAGAACCAATATCCCTGCTCGCATAGTTTTAACCAATTTATATGCAGCAAATTTTTTATTTTGATTATAATTATCAATAATTAAATTTTTTTTTACAAATTTTACCTTTGAACCTAAAGACTTTAATAAGTTAATCATCGTCTCTATATCTTTAACTTTTGGTAAGTTCGATAAGTAAATTTTTTTATCAGATAACAAGGTTGCTGCAAGAACTGGTAAAGATGCGTTCTTTGAGCCAGATATATCTATTTGACCTTTAAGTTTATTTGTACCAAAAACTTCTAGTTTTTGCATGATCAAACTTTAGGCAAAGTTACTCCAGTTTGACCCATGTATTTTCCATTCCTGTCTGCATAAGTCACTTCCGGTTTTTCATTCCCCTTCAAGAAAATGAATTGCGCCACACCCTCATTCGCATAAATTTTTGCTGGTAAAGGAGTTGTATTCGAAAATTCTAAAGTCACATAACCCTCCCAACCTGGTTCTAGAGGTGTTACGTTAACAATAATACCACATCTTGCGTATGTAGATTTACCTAAACAAATTACTAAAATGTCATTCGGGATTTTAAATTTTTCAACAGTCCTAGCAAGCACAAATGAATTTGGTGGAATAATACACTCTGATGTATTTTTTGTTACAAAATTTGTGGGTTTGAAATTTTTAGGATCAACAATCTCAGAATTCACATTTGTAAATATTTTAAACTCATCAGATACTCTTGCATCATACCCGAAGGATGACAACCCATAAGAAATACTGTCTCCTCTGACTTGTTTTTCTTCAAAAGGAGAAATCATTTCCTTTTCTTTGGACATTTTTCTTATCCATTTATCTGACAAAACTGCCATTACTTATTTATTTTTTTCCGTTTTTTTTGAAATAATTTTCTTTTTTTTAAATTTTTTTTAAGAGCCAAACTTAATTTTTCTTTTTTATCTACTTTACTCATTCTTTATTTGGATTTGTTAGAAAATCAAGTGTGATAGGTTTTGAAGTGTCTAAAACTTTTGACTTGTCTTCCTCTTTTTTTTGTCCAACCTTGGCAAGTCTTTTAGCCTTTTTCTCCGCAAGTTTTTTCTCTCGCTTAGCTTGTTTTTCCATAAGCTTGGCACTTTTAGTAGATTTATAGTCGTAATGAATGCCCATAAAATTTCCTAAATAAGATATAAATCATATTAGTTAAAAAATTAAGGCAATAATTTGAAAAAAATGCTTTAATGTTAATAAAAGACAATTTCTGCTTATTGCTCCTGTAGTTAAATGGCATAACAAGTCCTTGGTAAGGACTAGTTCCCTGGTCAGTACAGGGTGGGAGCACCATTATTTTTTATAAAATAGTTTTCTTAAAAAGATTGTAATTATGACTAAGCAAAAAAAAGCTAAAATCGGAATATAAATGTCAGGTAAAAAAATTATATCAGTGAATGATGGAATTTCCGTATTTTGATCAATGACTTTTTCTAATCCACTTCCAATAGAAACTGCTAAAAAAATTTGAGGAATAATCCCTATTAGGGTTGCGAGGAAAAAATTACTAGTCTTAACATCAAAAATTGTTGGTAAAATACAACTTAGTTGCCAAGGGATTCCTCCTACAAAACGATATATTAATAAATAGGTAAATTCAGAGTCCCTGAATCTATTTTCAAGATTTTGGAATCTATTCAAAAATTTTTCCCTTATAATTTGTTTTAAGAAATAATTTCCAAAAATATATAAAAAAGTTGCACCTATACTCAAACCTAAAACTACAACAAAAGTGCCAACCCATTTTCCAAAAATAAAACCTCCCATAAGAGCAATTGGAGTTCCAAATCCTAGAAATGGGAATACCCATAAAATCGTGATAATCAAAAAAATTACGAATATTAAAAACAAATTAGAATTTCTTACCTCTAGAAAATATAATCTGTTTTCTTTAATAAATTCATAAGATGTTATTTCTTGAAAACTAAATTTGGAAAAAAACAAATATAAAAATACAGATAATAAAATTAAGTAAGACAAACCTATAAATAATTTAAGTTTTTTAGATTTTTCCATTATTAATCTATTTATTTATAAATGTTATAATTGCTATTTATATATTTAATTACTATAAAGGGCGAAATTTAATTAAAATTAAACCACTTTTATGAAAAGAACATATCAGCCATCTAAAATTAAAAGAGCAAGAAAACATGGTTTTAGGTCAAAAATGAAAACCAAAGGTGGTAAAAAGCTTTTAGCAAGAAGACGAGCAAGAGGAAGAAAGTCTTTAACCGTTTCTGGCTAAATAAATGAAAAGCAAAATACTTGCTCTTTCTAAAAATGAAGATTTTAAAAATTTACTTCAAAAGAAAAAAGCATCTAATAAATATGTCTCAATTTTTTATGGCATTTTGGATAACAAAGATATTAAAAAACTAAATATTAGTTTTGTAACAAAAAAAAAATTAGGAAATGCAGTAAAAAGAAATAAAATAAAAAGAAGATTAAGAAGTATAATTAATGAAGCAATAAAAAAAATGACAATAAAATGTAATTATTCATATCTTGTTATTGCCAAACCAACTATGTTAAATAACGAATATAAAAATATAAAAGAAACGTTATTCCAAAGCTTAAAAGAAATAAAATAATGAATATTTTTACTTACCTATTAATTAAATTTATAAAAACATATAAATTTTTAATTAGCCCTTTGCTTGGAAATTCTTGTAGATACTTTCCTACATGTTCAGATTATAGTATCGAGTCGCTTAAAACTTTTGGATTTTTTAAGGGTAGTTACAAAAGTCTGAGAAGAATTTTTTCTTGTCATCCCATTAGATCTTTAGGAGGCGGTGAAGGCTTTGATCCTGTTAATAAAGATATGAAAGTGAAGAAATAATGGAGTCTAAAAATGTAATAGCAGCAATAGCATTATCTACAGCTGTAATTGTTCTGTATTCTTTATTTTTTATGCCAGAAAAACCAGTTTCGAACAAAAATTTAATAAAAAAAAATCAAATAGAGCAAACTTCGGATACACCTGCCCTTGATCAAAAGGAAACATCTATTCGAGTTTCAAGAGAAGATGCACTAAAACAGAGTCAAAGAATTAATTTTGAAAATCAAAGTATAATTGGATCAATTAATTTAAAAGGAGCAGCCATTGATGACTTGACTTTTAAAAATTACAACACTGATTTAGAAAGCAATAAAAAAGTTACCCTTTTAGGACCAAGGAACATAGAAAACGGATATTTAATTGAAAGTGGCTTTGTTACTTCAGATAAGAATATTGATATACCTAACTCAGAAACTATATGGAGAGTAATTGGTAACAATAAATTAACAGACCAATCATCAATAAAGTTATTATGGACAAACAATCAAGGTATAACTTTTGAAAAAGAAATCTCATTAGATGATAAGTATCTATTTAATATTAGGCAGAGCGTAATAAATTCGTCTAACAATAAATATGATTTTTATTCTTATGGTCAAATTATAAGAAATAAGATTCCTGAAATATCTAATTTTTATATTTTACATGAAGGTTTAATTGCTACATTAGATGACGAATTAATCGAAGAAGATTATGATGATATCCAAGAAAAAAAGTTTACAAAAACTGCACAAAAAGGTTGGCTTGGAATTGGAGATAAATATTGGATTACATCATTAATTCCTCCTACTGAAAGAGAATTTAAGACAACATTCGATTACAAAAAAAAATTTAGAGCTAATTTCATAACAACTGAACCTTTGGAATTAGGTGAAAATGGTAAAATAGTGGAAGAATTTCAAATAATAGTAGCTGCTAAAAGAGTAGATATTATTGATGGTTATGCTGAATCATTAAATATCGACAAATTTGATTTAGTAATTGATTGGGGCTTTTTATATTTTATTACTAAACCTCTTTTTTTTGGAATTGATTATTTTTTCAAATTACTAGGAAATTATGGTTTAGCAATTATAGCAATTACAATTTGTATTAGATTAGTTTTTTTTCCACTCGCAAATTTTTCTTTCAGAAGTATGGCTAAAATGAAAGCTCTTCAACCAGAAATGGTTAGATTAAAAGAACTTCATAAAGATGATAAAATGAAACTTCAACAAGAAATGATGGCCCTTTACAAAAAAGAGAAAGTAAATCCAATGTCTGGCTGTCTACCAATACTTGTTCAAATTCCAGTTTTTTTTGCTCTTTACAAAGTTTTATTTGTAACAATTGAAATGAGACAAATGCCATTTTTTGGCTGGATACAGGATTTAAGTGAGAGAGACCCTACAAGTATATTTAATTTATTCGGCTTATTACCTTACGATGTTCCATCTTTTTTGGTAATTGGTGCTTGGCCGGTAGCTATGGGGGTTTCTATGTGGGTACAGCAGAAATTGAATCCTGCTCCTACAGATCCAATGCAAGCAAAAATATTTATGTTTTTTCCACTTTTTTTGACCGTAATACTAGCGCCATTTCCTAGTGGTTTAGTAATTTATTGGACTGTTAATAATATTTTAACAATGGCCCAACAAGTGTTTATCATGAAAAGGACAACAGTTAAAACCGTCACTTAAAAAAAATTAATCATTACCCAGCAATAAAAAATGGATTTAAAAAAAATACTTCCCGAAAATGGACCACCAATTAGTGAAGTATCTAAGTATATAGAAAAATATAAAAATGATCTCATAGTAATAAAATATGGAGGAAATGTTTTTATAGACAGAAATATCTTTGACAATTTTATAATTGATATAAATATACTTAATAAATTAGGTATTTCTTTTGCAGTTGTTCATGGAGGGGGTCCTAGAATAAAAAGAGAACTGGATAAATCAAATATTCAATCAAAATTTATCAGAGGTTTAAGAGTTACTGACGAAAAGATAATAAACATAGTTGAGTCAGTTTTAATTGATTTTAATAATGATATTGTTGACTCCTTAAAAAAGTTTGGAACTGATGCAATCTCAATCCATACAAAAAAAAACAATATCATTGAAGTAACTCCAGAAACAAAAGAGCTTGGTTTTGTTGGAATACCTAAGAAAATTAACAATAGTCTTTTACAAAAAATTCTTAATCAAAAGCAAGTTCCAATAATTTCACCATTGGGCTTAGGAAATGATAATCATGCATATAATATTAATGGTGATATTGCTGCTGGTGCAATTGCAAAATCATTAAAATCTAGAAGATTGTTATTAATGACTAATGTAGAGGGTGTTTTAGATAAAGAGAAAAAACTGATTAATGAAATCTCCTCGTCGGAAGTTTTAAAAATGGTTGAAGATAATATTATTAGAGAGGGTATGATTCCTAAAATTAACACCTGTTTAGATGCAGTTAAAAATGGAGTGACAGCAGTTGGAATAATTGATGGTAGAAAGCAACACTCTATATTATTTGAAATTTTTTCTGACAAGGGCTCTGGGACTTTAATAAGAAAATGATAAATTTTAAGCAAATGAAATATCTTCTTTTAGATCTTGATGGGGTTTGTTATGGAAAACACAACAATTATTCCTTAGAAAAGGTATTTGGTCAAGTTTCAAAAAGAATGACAATGTTCATATCTGAGCGACTAAAGATAGATATGGAAGAAGCAAAAAAATTACAGACTAATTATTTTTATAAGTATAATACAAGCTTAAATGGTTTGATGATACATCATGATATACCTCCAGAAGAATTCTTAAAATATGTCCATACAATAGATCTTTCGTTTATGAAAGAAGACAAGATTATGAGAAATGAGCTTGAAAAATTAGATATGGAAAAGTTTATTTTTACCAATGGAAGTGCTGACCATGCTAAAAATATTTTAACTCATCTAGGAGTATATGATCTCTTTGGAAGAGATAAAGTTTTTGATATTAAAGATGCTGGATATGTACCAAAACCTGAGGCTAAAACTTTTGATTTAATGGTTGAAAAATTCGGATTAAATCCAAAAGAAACTATTTATATAGAAGATATTGCAAAAAACCTTAGTATTGGTTACGAGCGGGGGTGTGCAACTGTTTGGTTAATTAATGACGAGCACTTTGGTAAATTAGATTCTGATAAAGATTATATTTCTCATAAAATTGAAAATCTGTCTTTATTTCTCAAGGAAATAAGGTTATTAAAAAGTCAATAAATTATGTCTATAGAAAAAATTATAAATAATGCATGGGAAAACAAAGATCAAGTAAATCCAAATTCGGATCAAACTTTAAAGGATGCAATCAATCAAGTAATAAATGACTTGGATAGTGGTAAATCAAGAGTAGCTGAAAAAATAAATGGAGAATGGGTAACTCATCAACACCTAAAGAAGGCAATTATGCTAAGTTTCAGAATTTATCCAATGGAAAATTTAAATGGACCTTACTCCAGTTGGTATGATAAGGCACATTTATTAAAAGGAAAAACAGCTGGCTGGACAAAAGATGATCATGAGAGGGCAGGTTTTAGAATGGTTCCAAACTCACCTGTTAGAAAAGGATCGTTTGTCGGAAAAGATGCTGTTCTTATGCCATGTTATGTAAACATTGGTTCTTACATTGGGGCTAAAACAATGATGGATACATTTAGTCGTGCTGGCAGTTGCTGTCAGATTGGGGAGAATTGTCATATATCTGCAGGGTCCGGAGTTGGTGGGGTACTGGAACCTGCTCAAGCTTTACCTACAATAATTGAAGATAATGTATTTTTAGGAGCAATGTCTGAGGTGGTTGAAGGGGTGATTGTTGGAGAAGGTTCTGTGTTAAGCATGGGAATGCTAATTACACAATCTACAAAAATTGTAAATAGATCAACCGGTGAGATTACGTATGGAAAAATTCCTCCATACTCAGTTGTTGTTCCAGGTTCTCTTCCTGATAAAAAAAATCCATCTGCTCCATCACTAAGTTGTGCAGTAATAATCAAGCAAGTAGACGAAAAAACTAGATCAAAGACTTCAATTAATGATCTTTTAAGAGATTAACATGCAAAAAATTAATGAATTACAATTAGCTAAAAAGCTAATCAGGTTTCGAACTGTAACTCCAGTAGATGCTGGAGTGATGAAATTTTTAGAAAAAAAATTGAAAAAACTTGGTTTCAAAACAAAAATACTAGAGTTTAAAGAGAGAGGTTTCAAACCAGTTAAGAATTTATATGCAAGATTGGGATCAAAAGAACCTAATTTTTGTTATGCAGGTCACCTGGATGTTGTGCCACCAGGAAATGTAAAAGATTGGACAATAAATCCATTTAGACCATCAATAAGAAAAGGTCATTTAATTGGAAGAGGTGCAAATGATATGAAAAGTTCTGTTGCAGCTTTTGTTTCTGCCGTAAGCACTTTTTTATTAGTAAATAAAAAGTTTAGTGGATCGATTAGTCTATTGATAACAGGTGATGAGGAAGGCGATGCAATAAATGGAACAAGAAAAGTAGTGGAGTATTTGAAAAAAAAAAGAGAGAAAATTAGTTTTTGTTTAGTGGGTGAACCAACAAATCCAAACAAATTAGGTGAAATGATCAAAATTGGCCGTAGAGGCAGTTTAACAGGTAAATTAACTATATTCGGTATACAGGGTCACGTTGCGTATCCTCATAGAGCAAATAATCCCTCAACTATAGTTGTAAAAATTTTAAAAGAATTAAAAGATATTAAATTTGATAAAGGCACGAAAGATTTTCAGCCTACAAACTTAGAAGTTACAAAAATAAATGTAAATAATGATGCTGACAATGTTATTCCAGCTACAGCCGAAGCAACTTTTAACATCAGGTTTAATAACAAACATTCATCAACTTCCATTAAAAAAAGATTAAATAAAATCTTTATTAAAATTAATAAAAAACACAGATCAAAATTTAGAATTAATTATAGAGTTTCTGGTGAAGCTTTTTTAACTAAACCGAATAAAACTACATTTATGATACAAAATACCATAAAAAAGATCACTAAGATAAAACCAAAATTATCGACTACAGGTGGAACCTCAGATCTAAGGTTCATAAAAGCCTTATCACCTGGATTAGAATTTGGTTTAGTTGGACGCACTATGCATCGCGTAGACGAGGTAGTATCTTTAAAAGATTTAAAAAATCTTAAGAAAATTTATGAAAATATTTTAATAAATTATTTTAAATGAAAACAGCTATCATAAATTCTAGTTCTTGTGAGAAACATAATACTGGTGATGGTCATCCCGAACAGCCTAAAAGAGTAATTACTATAAAAGAAAAATTAAAAAAAAGAAAAGATCTTATATGGGATAAACCTGATAATGTTCCTGATGACATACTATCTATGACTCATTCAAAAGACTATATATATAATTTAAAGAATTCTTTTCCACAAAAAGGCCTTAAGTTTTTAGATGGGGATACAGTTGTATCACCAGAAAGTAAAAAGGCAGTTTTTGATGCAGCAGGTTCAACAATAAGAGCGATAGATGGAATAGAGAATAATCAATTTAAAAACGCTTTTTGCTTGGCGAGACCGCCAGGCCATCATGCTGAAAAAAATAAAGCAATGGGATTTTGTTGTATATCAAACGCAGGAGTAGCAACAAACTACTTAGTGACTAAATATAAATACAAAAGAATTGCATGTGTAGATTTCGATGTACACTGGGGTAACGGAAATTATGATGTAATGCGTAATAATAAAAATTCATTATATATTTCTACGCACCAATATCCTTTTTATCCTGGGGGAGGGACAGATAAAGATAAAGGAGACTTTAACAACTCATTGAATATCCCTTTACCCGCTGGTACAAACTCAGAAGAATACTTCAATGCATTTGATAGAGTGTTAGAGAGATTGGTTCAATATAAACCAGATTTTCTTATATTTTCAGCAGGCTTTGATGCACATAAAGATGATCCATTAGCTCAATTTCAACTAAGTTCAAAAGATTTTTATGAAATTACTAGAAGAACATTAGCAGCTACCAATAAGTTTACTGAAGGTAAAGTTGTTTCTATACTTGAAGGTGGATATGACTTAAATGCCTTAGCAGAAAGTGCTAACGAACACGTAAATGCGTTGGTAGAATTCAATTGATAAATATCTAGTTCATTATAAATCACCGTCATGAAATTATATAATATAAGGAAATCAAAAATTGATAATAAAGGTCGTGGACTCTATGCTGCTAAAAATATCATAAAGGGTACAAAAATTATTAATTACTTAGGAAAAATAATTACCAATAAAAAAGTTGAGGAGTCAGACAAATATGACAATAAAAAACCTATTTACCTATTTACCCTTAATAAAAAATATACTTTAGATGGTGATTTCTCATTTAACATTGCTGGATTAGTAAATCATAGTTGCGATGCGAACGCACGTTATGATGGTAAGGGTTTAAAGATTTGGATAACAGCTGATAGAGACATTAAAAAAGGTGAAGAGATAACTTGTGATTATGGCTTTAGTTTTGATAGAGAGGATTACAAACAATTTCCTTGTAAATGTAGATCAAAAAATTGTTGTGGTTTTATAGTTCGTGAGGAAAGTCGTTGGAGAATTCATCGTAAATTTGCTATGAGTAACAAAAAAAAATTAATAAATCACTCTCGTTAAATAAAGACCATGTGGTGGTGCAGGCGGGGCACATAATGATCTTTTTCTAGAATTCATAACATTTATAAATTTTTGCAATGTCCATTTTTTTTCTCCAACATATTTTAAACAACCAACCATGGACCTGACCTGCTGTTGTAAAAAAGATTGAGATTTAAATTCAATTTCTATCTTATCTTTTGTAGATTTGATTTTTACTAATTTCATGGTTTTTATTGGACTTTTAGCTCTGCAACTAGATTTTCTAAAGGTACTAAAATCCATAGTTCCTATTAACTTTTTTGCACTTTTCCTCATCAATTTTAAATCAAGATCTTTCATAATATGCCAGCCTCTATTTTTATCTAAAATTGGTCTACTTATCCGATTTATAATCACGTAATTATAAACTCTCATTTTAGCTGAAAATCTAGCATGAAAATTTTTACTTCTTTTTTTAATCTTAAATATTGCTATTCCATCTTTATTCAAAAAGTAATTAATTGATTTCAAAAACTTATCGATTTTATCAATCTTATTTTTACAATCAAAATGTGCTGACTGCTCTTTTGCATGAACCCCAACGTCCAACCTTCCAGCTCCATATATTATAACTTTTTCTTTTAAAAGTTTTGAAATTTTGTCTTGTAACAATCCTTGAACAGTTTTACCTTTTTTTTGAATTTGCCAACCTCTGAAATTTGTACCCTCATATTCAATTAATATTTGATATCTAAACATTTAATAATTTCGAGCCTTTTCTTATTTGAGAGCCCAACATGAATTCGCTAATCTTTTGTGGTCTTTTTCCTTGTCTTTGAATTTCAAGAATCTTGATAGATTGATTGTTATTACATGCCACTTCTAACTGATTTGAAATTATTTCTCCAACTTGACCTATACCATTACCAATTTCGGCTCTCAAAATTTTATATCTTTCATTATTAAAAGTAAAAGAAGCTCCAGGCGAGGGAAATAATCCATTTATCTTTCCAATAATTTTTGAGACATCCTCTTCCCAATCAATTTGTGACTCCTTTTTATGAATTTTTTTTGCATAAGTTGCTTTTGAGTGATCTTGGTCAATAAACTTTGCTTTATCTTCAAGTATATCATTTACATCATTTAAAATATTTTCTGCAGCTAAAGTGGATAGTTTTTCTGAAATTTCTTGAGCATTTTGATTTTTATCTATCTTAAACTTATATATATTGCTTACTGGCCCACTATCTAATTCTTCGTTCATCTTCATAATACTTATTCCTGTTTCAGAGTCTAAATTCATAATCGATCTTTGAATTGGCGCTGCTCCTCGCCAGCTAGGAAGTATTGAGGCGTGAATATTTACAAAACCTTTTTTGGTTAAGTTTAAAAAATTTTTGGGAATAATTTGTCCATATGCGCACACTATTGCGAGATCAGCATTTAGCTCTTTTAAAAATTCATACTCCTCGTGATTATCCTTGAGTGTCTTGGGTGTTCTATAATCTATATTTAAAGTTTCTGAAATACCCTGAATTGGACTCTTGTTAATTTTTTGTCCTCTATGAGATTTTTTTGGTGGTTGAGTAAAAACCACAGAAATATCATAGCCATTTTGATATAAGGATTTTAAGATCGGAACACAAAATATCGGTGTACCCATAAAGATAATCTTATTTGCCATCTTTAAACTACTATTCTGTCTGGATTGTTTTTTATTTTTGAAATTTTTTTTATAATAAAGTCTTTTTTTAATTTTGATAAATGATCAATAATTAGTTTCCCGTCTAAATGATTAATTTCATGCTGAACGCAGGTAGATAAAAGCCCATCACATTTTAGATTTTTTTTCTCTCCCTTTTCATCAATATATTCCACCTCACAAATTTTTGGCCTCTCAATTTCAATAAAAGTTTCGGGTATTGACAGACAACCCTCTTCATATACTGATGTCTCCTCACTCATACTCTTTAACACAGGATTGATTAACACAATTGGTTGGTTTTTTTCATTTTTGTTTGAAACGTCAACAACTAAAACCCTTTTAAGTATACCTACTTGAACTGCCGCAAGGCCAATTCCCTTGGAGTGGTACATTGTTTCAAATAAGTCATTAATTAATTTTTTTTCATTAATTCCAACTTTTTCTATTGGATCTGAAGTTTTTTTTAAAATATCATCAGGGACTGTTATAATTTCTTTAATGCTCATGGAATAAATAAATAAACTAATTTTTAAACTTTTAAAGGAAGAACTTTTAATAAAATCTGATTTCTTATCTGATCAATATCCAATTGATTGAGTGTAGCTATAATAAAATATATTGTGTCATCATCAATTCGGTCTAAATCATCTTGACCAATAACTTCTATTATCCTTAAAAGCGCAGCACCTTTTTCATCGTTATTAATCATCACTTGGATATCAGAAGGTATTTCAGATTGGTTCATTTCATATAAATCATTGTATTTTTTTGGAACCTCCACCCCGTCAGATTTTAATGCCTCTAGAAAAATTTGGTCTTTTTTTGAAAATGAGTATTTTTTACTTTTTTTTATCTTTTTTAGAAAATTTCCTAAATCTTTTTCAATTTTAGATTTTGAATAATCGCCATCAAAATAATTTATGAGTTTTGATTGATGCATCACATCCTTATTAAATTTAATTTTTTTTTCACTTTTTTGATTAATTTCTATATTTGTATAATAAAAACTTGTAAGATTGTCAGGTATATCTGATGGATCCATCACATTTAAAAATTTTTCTAATTCTTCATCGAATGCATTTTCAAGATTATCTTTTTTAAATAAATTTTTTAAAATTTTTAACAATTTCAATTTCTCTACTTTTTCAGATTCCAGTAAAATTTTTTGATAAACCAATGCTCTGGCCTCTATATTAGATAATGATTGTAAAAAATCTCTCACATTAAGAAGTTGATTCAAATTAAACTGAAATCTTTTGTATAACTCAAATAACTCTTCTTCAGGATAATTCTTGTCATGGGTTGCTTTTTCAAGCGTTGAGATTTTATCTAATTCAGAAATGTCAATTTCTTTAAAAGAGGTCAAGAGATTAAAAGATGATAAATATTTCCATATTAGCTTATCTGTGGTCTCTTTTGGCTCAAAAATAAATTTAGGATCAGTTTGATGAGCTAGATGAAAATCTAAGATCGATTTTTCTGAAATTGTTTGATCTATTTCAGAGGAATAACCTAATAAATATGATATTTTTTTTTCAAAATAAATATCTTTAAAACCAAGTTCTTTTTTTAAGTCTAAGATGAGTTGTGCCTCTTCAACATTTTCAGTTATAATCTTACAGTAAATATCAAATTTTGTGAGATAATCGTCATTAATAGGTTCTTTATTTTTTGAAAATATCTCACATACTTTTTCTAAATTAGCGTTTGAAAGATGTTGATCTATAAGATGTCTTGCTAATTTATTGTGGCTATCGAAAACTTGATTTTTTATGAGATATTGTTCAATTAAGTTTAAATCAGAATTTTTTATTAACCAATCAGATTTAATTTCTATAAATTCTTGCTCTGATATATTATTTTGTGGGTGATATGCATTTGTTAATAAGGAAATATTCATTAACTCTTTCGAGTCTTTAGAAAGTTTCATTTTATTTAATTTAGCAAAAATATTTTTTAATTGATCCCCGTCTGAATTAGACCACATATTTAAACTTAATCCAAAAACTTCGGGATCATACAATCCTAAGATTTTAACTTTTTTTGAATTTAAATTTTGATCAAATTCAACTACTTTTATTGGATTTTGTGGTTCTAAATTTATAGTATCTATTGTGGAAATTTGATTTAAATTTTCATTATCAGCTTTTTGATTTATATCCTGATTATCATTTTGATTAACATTTGATTTATCGATATTCCAAATGTCAATTGGTTGATCATCAGAATTAGAACTTTTTATAAAAACAAAAAAAATTACTAAAATTGATAAAAAAATGTTATTTAACAATTTTAAAGTTTTCATTTGGTATTATTTTTTCCATTGTTTTATTAGGAGTTGGAAAATTAACTTTATTCAATAAAAAAATGATTCCAGCAAATATCATTAAGATTATAAGTATCTTTATTGCTAAACTTAAAAAGTTAAAACCCCTTGATCTTGTTTTTTTATATATTTGCATATATCTTTAGGTATTTTCAAATTAAGACATATTTGTGTTTTTTCAATAAATAAACTTATGGAATTAAATAAAAATCTAGTTTTTTTAGGAATGATGGGGTCGGGTAAAACCACTATAGGAAAATTTATTTCAAAAAAACTTAATAAAAGGTTTATTGATATTGATCAACAAATTGAATTAGAGGAAAATATGACTATATCTGATATATTCCAAAAGAAAGGAGAACTTTTTTTTAGAAAGATAGAAGAAAAAATATCCCTTCAAAATTTAAGGAAATTAAATTCTGTTATATCACTTGGTGGTGGCGCTTTTTTAAATAAAAAAATACAAAAAGAAGTTTTGAAGAATCATATTTCAGTTTGGTTAAAATGGGACAATAACAATCTTATTAAAAGAATAAAAGATAGCAAAAAAAGACCTATTGCAATAAAATTGGATGATTTTGGTTTGGATAAATTAATTAATGAGAGATCAAAAATTTACTCAAAAGCTAAATATCAAATTAGATGTGATAGACTATCAAAGTTAGAATTAACAAAAAAAATTATTGAATTCAATGATAAAGGCTAAATTAAACATTAAGACCAAAAGTGGAAAATACTCTATTCTGATAGGCACAAATTTTTTAAGCAGATTATCAAAAATTTTTCAAAAAAATGGACTTGAGTTCAACAAGTGTTTCCTAATAATAGATAGGAAAGTAGGAAATAAAAGAATTAAAGAAATATGTAAATCAATAAAACAAACAAAAATAATTTACTTATTTAAATCAACTGAAAAAAATAAAAACATTCAAAGTGTTATTAAAATTTTAGGACTACTTCAAAAAAATAATTTTAACAGAGGTGACTGTCTTATAACAATTGGAGGGGGTATAGTTGGAGATACGGGGGGTTTCGCTGCAAGTTTATTTAAGAGAGGTTTAAAGTTTATAAATATCCCCACAACCCTATTAGCACAAGTAGATTCCTCAATTGGAGGAAAAACAGGAGTTAACACAAAATATGGTAAAAACTTAATCGGGAGTTTTTACCAACCAAATCTAGTTTTGGCAGACACTATTTTTTTAAAAACCTTACCAAATAGAGAAATCATCTGTGGTTATGCAGAAATTTTAAAACACTCTCTTATATCAAGTAAAAAATTTTTTCTATATCTAGACAGAAATGTCAAGAATATTCTAAAACTTAAGTCTCCATTTATTGAAAAAGCTATTTTTGAGAGTTGTAAAATAAAAAAAAAAATTGTCCAAAAAGATGAGACAGAAAATAACTTGAGAAAAGTTTTGAATTATGGCCACACATTTGCACATGCATATGAAGCCTCAATGGCTTATTCAAAAAGATTAAATCATGGGGAAGCTGTCATTTTAGGAATTTACTCTTCCCTAAAATTTAGTTTAGAAAACAATTTTATAAATCCATCAGATTTTAATTTTATTTTAGAGCATTTAAAAAAAGCTAAATTATCTTACAATATAAATAAATTTTTTTCTAAATCTGATACGAATACAATAGTTTCTTATATGCGAAATGATAAAAAAAATAATTCTGATAAAATAAATCTTGTTTTACTTAGAAAAATAGGATCAATAGACCTTAAGAAGAAATTTAATCAACAAAAAATTAAGTTTTTTATAAAAGAAAAATTATTTAATTAATATTTGTAATGAGTGAATAAAATTAGTAATTTCCTCATTTAAAATCTTATAAATTTTTTTATTACTATCGATTTTACTCATCATCTTGAGTTCTTTTGAAACAATAGAAAGTTTAATATGAAATTTATTACTGTCGTTACCTAAATGTTTTTTATGTAGAAAGCTTTTGTCTTCAACTTTAAGACTCTCACACAATATATTCTTTGTAATTTTTTTTTTTATTATTGAAATTAATTTATTTATATCCATAACTATGATTATTATATCATGAAAAATATTTGCGATTGGAATAATTGTAATCAAATAGGTGAATATAAGGCTCCTATTGAGAAAGATAATAGTAAAAAATACAGACTTCTTTGTTTGGAACATGTTAAAGAATTCAATAAGAATTGGAATTATTTTTCAGGTATGAATGATCAGCAAGTAATAAATTTTCTTAAGTCAGATATGATTTGGCACAAACCTACTCAAAGCTTCAGCTCTTCAGATAATTTTTTTAAAGTTTTATGGAATAATACTCTTAGAGACGAGCTAGATACTAATAATTTCAAGAGCGAATACAATCATATGCGTCAATTCAAATTTGATCATAAAGATATAAAAGCTTTTAGTATTTTAGGTATTTCTGTTGGTCTAAAATGGTCAAAGATACAAAATAAATTTAAAATACTTGTCAAAAAATTTCACCCTGATATGAATTCTGGGAACAAAAAATATGAAGAAAAACTTAAATTAATTACATTAGCTTATACACAGCTTAAAAATACTTATAGAGAAAAAATTGACACCTAACCTAAATATACAACCGGATATAAAGCTATCAATAAAACAAACATTTGGTATTGACTCTGAAATGGAGGTTGATGCCTTTTCGGAAAAAAACGAGTATGTTCCAGAAATCGATAAAAATTACATATTTGATAAAGATACAACTTTAGCAATTATCTCGGGTTTTTCTTTTAATAAAAGAGTTTTAGTTCAAGGATATCATGGAACAGGAAAGTCAACTCATATAGAACAAATTGCAGCACGATTAAATTGGCCGTGTATTAGAGTTAATCTCGATAGTCATATTTCTAGAATAGACTTAATAGGCAAAGATGCAATTGTTTTGAAAGATGGAAAGCAAGTCACTCAGTTTAACGAAGGGATATTACCATGGTCAATTCAAAATCCTGTTGCTTTAGTTTTTGATGAATATGATGCTGGAAGACCTGACGTAATGTTTGTTATTCAAAGAGTTTTGGAATCTGAAGGAAGTTTTACTCTTCTTGATAAAAACAAAGTATTAAAACAAAACAAATTTTTTAGATTATTTGCAACTTCAAATACTATCGGACTTGGAGATACAAGTGGTTTGTATCATGGAACACAACAAATAAATCAAGGTCAAATGGATCGATGGAATATTGTTTCTACGCTTAATTATTTGAGTCTAGATAAGGAAATGGAAATAATTTTAGGAAAGAATAAAAATTTGAATAATACAAAAGGCAAAGAAAAAGTTGCTAATATGATTAAAGTTGCCTCTTTGACTAGAAAAGGTTTTGTAGCAGGTGATATTTCTACTGTAATGAGTCCAAGGACAGTCTTACATTGGGCTGAGAATACAGAAATATTTAAAGATATTGGTTACGCTTTTAGAGTAACTTTTTTAAATAAATGTGATGACTTAGAAAAAAATACTATCGCTGAATATTATCAAAGATGTTTTGGTGAGGAACTGCCGGAGTCCTTGATTAATATTCAAATTTAAATGACTGTCAAAATATCCTCTCTTAAAGAAAAAATGAGACAAGCACTAAACTCGACGAAAAGAGTGATCTCTGAGGATTTTAGCATCATTAATGAAAAAAGAATAAGTCCCAATGATAAACGCTCAGAAATAGTGAAAATAGAGAATTTATCAAGCCCTGAAGATTTTATAAGGTTAAGAGCCGAATTTGACACCTCTGCTTTAGAAAAAAAATTTTCAAATAAAAAAATATTTAATGACAATCTTCCTAATAATCCTTCGTGTAAAGCTCTTTATACTATGGCTGAAAAAACAAGATATGAATTGTTAGGTTGTCAAATGTTGAGAGGAATAGAAAAAAATTTATCTAAAAATTATTATCAGATGATGAATGCGAAAAAAGAGCAAAAAATTAATGCGAAGGAAGATGTCATGGCCTCAGAGGCCTTTGAACTTTACTTACTTAAAAATTTTCAAAAAATTAAATTAAATTCTTTCTCGGAAAAAAAATTAAGTTTTTGGGAAAAAGATTTTGACAAATCAATAAAAAAACACATCGACTTCCTTTATCAGAACCTAGAAAATCAAAAAATATATGGTTCTAAATTTTCTGAAATTCTCCAAAACATGGATATTTTTGACTCTGAAGAAATTGATGAGAATAAAGAAGAACTGAACGATGAAAGTAACGACACGTCTTCTAATGAAAATGACGAATCAGATCAAGAGGATAAAAAAGAATCTAGTCCTAAAGAAGAAGCAGAATCAGCTACGGACTCTGACTATAGCTTAGATGATTATAATTTAGATGAGCAACTTGATGATATTAATTTAAGTGAAGAAAATTCTGAACAAATAATAAAAAAATCAATTAAAGATCTCAATCTTGATTATAAAATTTATACAAACGAATTTGACGAAATTATTAAAGCTGAAAACTTAGAAAATGAGGAAGAGTCTATAAAATTGAGAAAAAATCTTGATCAACAACTTATAGGATTTCATGATATTGTAACTAAACTTGCGAATAAACTCCAAAGACAACTTTTAGCAAGACAAAATAGATCTTGGAATTTTGACTTAGAAGAAGGTTTACTAGACAGCTCAAAATTAACTAGAATAATAATAGATCCATATAATTCATTATCATTTAAAAAGGAAAAGGATTTAGATTTCAAAGATACAGTGGTTACATTGTTGATTGATAACTCTGGTTCAATGAGAGGAAGGCCAATAACAATTGCTGCAATATGTGCAGATATTTTATCAAGAACATTGGAAAGGTGTTCTGTAAAAGTAGAAATTTTAGGTTTCACAACGAAAAACTGGAAAGGTGGACAAAGTAGAGAAAAATGGAATAGAGAAAATAAGCCTAAAACCCCAGGAAGATTAAATGATTTAAGACATATAATTTATAAAGGAGGAGACAATCATTGGAGACAAGCAAAAAATAATTTGGGACTAATGTTAAAAGAGGGTTTGTTGAAAGAGAATATAGATGGAGAAGCTATCACCTGGGCTTATAATCGTTTGAAAAAAAGAAAAGAAGAAAGAAAGATTCTAATGGTAATCTCTGATGGTGCACCTGTTGATGACTCAACCCTATCAGTTAATTCAGGCGATTTTTTAGAAAAACACCTTAAAAAAACAGTTAAATTTATTGAAGAAAAAACTGAAATTGAGATACTTGCGATTGGAATTGGTCACGATGTATCTAGGTATTATAACAAGGCAATAAAAATTACAGACGTAAATGAGTTAGGAGATGTTATGATTAGTCAATTAAGTTCGTTGTTTGAAACAAAAAGAAAATTTCACTAAATTTTAAATAAATCTTTATTCTTCCACTTTATTATAACCTCTGCACCTCCCCTGGTTTTTGAATTTCTAAATTGAAGTGATGCAAAATTTTTTTCTAACAAAGTTTTTCCAATAAAAATACCTAGACCAAGTCCTATTTTATTTTTTGATATCTTTTTAATTGACTTTAAGTATGGCTCACCTATTTTTGATATTATATCGGTTGGATATCCTGAGCCATCATCCTCAATAATTATTTCTGTATATTCATTGTTACTTTTAAGAGTAATAAATATTTTGTTTTTACTAAATTTATTCGCATTGCCAATGAAATTTCTTAAACCATAAACAATTTCGATAGATTTTGTAATTTTTTTAGAATTAGAATCCTGGTCGATATTCAGAATAAATTGTTTTGAGCTTGTTTCTTGAAACGAAAAAATAATTTCTTTTAAATACTCTTTCATTGATAGATCCTCATCTATAAAATCATCTTCTTGATTTGGATTTAAAGATAATTTTTTCAGAATTTGATTACACCTCTCAACCTGACTTTCAAGTAATTCTATATCTTGTATTACTTCTTTATTGTTATTTAATTGTTTTAATAATTCTTGAGTAATAATTTTAATTGTAGAGAGAGGCGTGCCAAGCGAGTGCGCTGCTGCTGCAGCTTGTCCTCCTAAGGAAAGCATTTCATGTTCTTGTGCCATAACTTCCTCCATTTTATTCAAAGCCTCTTTTCTAAGCCTTGACTCGGAGCCAAATAGTATTGCAAAATAATTTAAAAAAATGAGAGCTATTATCAAAGCTATTGGAATAGAATAGTAGTAGTAATCATCAACATGAAAATGCTCGTTTAGAGGGGCTGGCAAATCTTCTGAATAAAAAGTTAAAAAAACTATAATTAGTGTTGTTATTATTACTAATAATAAGTTAGTTTTAAAACCCAAATTGGATGAAGCAAAAACACTTGGAATAATTAAAAATATAATAAACGGATTGACTATTCCACCAGTTAAATAAATTAAGCCTGCTAATTGGAATATATCTATAATTAGAAAAATTAAGGCTGATCTTTCAGATAATTGAGTTTTTTTGTAAATAAAAATTAAATATAAATTGCTTATTGCTCCTAAAATAACAATTAAATTAGATAAGAGAAAATTATAATCAAATTTTAGAAAAAAATATACTATATATATAGAAAATAGTTGGCCAATTATTGCAATCCACCTAAGTGAAATATAAGTAGATTTTTTTAAAGAAAAATATTTAGAAGTTTCAAAAAACTTCATTTTTAAACATCAAGATTTTTAACATTAATTGCATTTGATGTAATAAAATCTTTACGTAGAGCTACATCATTTCCCATTAAAGTATGTATTAAAATTTGATCTTTTTTTAAGTCTTTTGAATATTTAACTTGAAGGAGATTCCTGGTTTTTGGGTCCAAAGTAGTATTCCACAGTTCCTCTGGATTCATTTCTCCTAAACCTTTAAATCTTTGAATATTCATTTGAGATTTTTCTAAATCTAAAAACTTTTGAAAATCTTTAGTACCTTTTTTAAATTTTTTTAATCCATTATTATTTTTTAAGATAAAATCTTCTAGTTCATTTTCATCTTTAATGTAAATACTTTTTGAGCCTTTATTAATTTTAAAAAGTGGAGGTTGTGCAAGATAAACATGACCATACTCAATTAATTTATTGAAAGGTTTGTTATTAAAAAAAGTCAATAGAAGTGCTCTAATGTGTGAACCATCAACATCAGCATCAGTCATTATTATAATTTTTCCATATCTCAAATCCTTTAAATCTATTTCTTGAGATTTAGGATCTAAGCCTAAAGCATTTATTAATGTTACAATTTCATGAGATGAAATCATTTTTGATAAAGCTTTTGTTCTTTGATCTGTTGATTTACTACCGTTCTGTTTCACATTCAAATCCTCAACATAAGTATTTAAAATTTTTCCCCTTAGAGGAAGAACTGCTTGATTACTTCTATCTCTTCCTTGTTTAGCTGAACCTCCGGCAGAATCTCCCTCAACAATAAATAGCTCTGTACCCTCTTGTTTACCAATCTGACAATCTGCTAACTTTCCAGGTAAACCACTTAACTCTAAGGCACCTTTTCTTCTAACATTCTCCCTTGCTTTTCTTGCAACATCTCTTGCTAAAGCAGCTTGAATAATTTTAGCTAATATAATCCTAGCAATCGATGGGTTTTGATCAAACCAAATTGATAATTTCTCGTTTATAACAGTTTCAACTATAGTTCTTACTTCAGAGGATACTAATTTATCTTTTGTTTGAGAAGAAAATTTAGGATCAGGTATTTTTATTGACAAAACACATGATAATCCCTCTTTTATATCATCGCCAGAAATAGTTAATTTATTTTTTTTTAAAAGATTGTGTTCATTTGCATATTTATTTATCACTCTAGTTAAAGCGCTTCTAAAACCCAATACATGAGTTCCGCCATCTTTTTGGCTAATATTATTTGTGTATGCAAATAAATCTTCTGAGTATCCTGCGTTCCATTTTAGAGAACATTCTATTTCAATATTCTCTTTATTTCCCTCTACATATACTGGCTTTTTAAAAAGATCATTTCCATTTTTATTTTTTAGTTTTTCTTTTTTTTCATTCAAAAACTCAACAAATTCTAAAATTCCCCCGTCATATTTAAATTCATGTTCTTTTTCTTTTTTATTATTTAGATCATTAAATGTAATTTTAATCCCTTTATTTAAAAATGCTAATTCTCTAATCCTTTTTATAATCGTATTTGCGTTAAATCTTATTGATGAAAAGATTTCTTTTGAAGGCAAAAAAGTTATTTCAGTTCCTGTTTCTTTAGATTTACCTATTATTTTTAATGCTAATTTTGCGGCACCATTATTAAATTCAATAAAATATTTTTTTCCATCTCTATTAATTGTGAGTTTAAGTTTTTCTGAAAGTGCATTTACAACTGAAACTCCGACTCCATGAAGACCTCCTGAAACCTTGTAAGAGTCGTGATCAAATTTACCTCCTGCATGAAGCTGAGTCATAATTACCTCAGCAGCAGATTTTTTTTCACCTTTATGTAAATCAACAGGTATACCTCTACCATCATCTCTAATAGTAACGGTATCGTCAGAATTAAGTCTCACATCTATATTCTTGCAAAAACCAGCTAGAGCCTCATCAATTGAATTATCAACTACCTCATAAACCATATGGTGCAATCCAGTACCATCGTCAGTATCGCCAATATACATTCCTGGTCTTTTTCTTACCGCCTCAAGTCCTTTTAAGACTTTAATGGAGTCTGCTTGATATTTTGAATTACTTTTCATTTTTTAAATTTTGGAATGAGAAAAGGTTATACCACTTTTTGGTAAAAATTGTTTGTTTTTAATTTCTTAATTTTTTCTTAGCACATTAAATAGAGCTTAAATATTGGGCATTATTTAGTGGCGGAGAGAGTGGGATTCGAACCCACGGTACCTTTGACAGTACACACACTTTCCAAGCGTGCGCCTTAAACCGCTCGGCCATCTCTCCTATATTAAATAAATTTATATTACCTAAAATAAAATATATAAATAGATTTATGAATAAATTTGATTTTGCTCTAATTTTAACATGTACTATAAACCCAGTAGATATTCCAAATCTGGTGAGAAACGATCCAAATATTAGATTTGAAGATTATAAAAAATCTTTCGATTTTTGGACCAATCATCCTAGAATTAATAAAATTATTTTTATTGAAAATAGTAATCACGACATAAATTATTTTAAGAACTTTGCAAAGGATAAAAATAAACAAATTGAGTTTTTTTCGAACAACCTTAATAATACATTTAACAAAAATCTCGGAAAAGGATTTGGCCAATATCTTTGTTTTAAGGAGGTTTTTGAAAAATCTTCTTTAGTAAAAGAAACAGATTATTTTTTCAATGTAACTGGAAGACACATTATTACTAATTTCGATGAGGTTTACAATGATATGATTTTAAAAAAAAATGATATTTACATTAATCTGACTGATAATCTTAAATTTTGCAACACAACCTCTTTTGGGGCGTCAAAAAAATTTATAACTAATTATTTTCTACCAGAAGCCAAAAAAACTAGCGATTTAGATAATTTAATTTTAGAGAGAAATATGTCTAGAGCAGTGCTTAAAGCAGTAGCCGATGGTCTAATTCTCTCTAATGTGCCTGTTTATTCGCATCTGAGGGGATTTATTGGAACAAATGGCAAAGAGTTGAAATTTAATTTTTTCAAAAAAATTAAACTTTATTTTTTTAGAAAATTAAAAACGTTTTTTATGAGTCATAAAAAATATTAATTTTAATATAATTTTTCTTCCTCAAAAAAAAACCAGGGCCAATTTAGGACTTTATAATTCTTATTGAACCAATAAGATAAATATCTTTCAGCTAAATAAGCATACAATCTTTGAGTGTCATACCCCGAAAGATCTTTAAAGCCAAATATTGACTCACAATTTTCAAGCCATTGAAATAATTTAGAAAACCATCTATCAACAATTTTAGGTTTTGAGATAAACATTATATGAGGATTAAAATGAGTTCTCTCATTAACAAAATTTCGAAAATCTTCTTTATCATCCTCTCCTAAAAGATCAATTGCTCTGTCCAAATTTCCATAGCCATGATGCATATCAAAATGGAATTTTATTGATTGTTTTTCCTTATCAAAAAATATACTTGGTTTTTTTATTAATGATCTTAAGCCTCTTTTTATCATTTTAATTTTCTTAACTTTATTAACTTTGATTGGTTCACAGAGAATTACTTCAAAATCTTTCCATTCACTGTAAGGTTCTATAAGAACACTTTTTGCAATATTAGAAGAGTTATAAAGTTTTTTTTCAGTATGTTTGTTCTTAGACCAAAATCTCCTTTTTTGGCAAAAACCTACCCAATTATCTGAGTTTAGATCTAATAAATTTTTCCAATACCAGTAATGAAAAGTAAGCTCAGAGTAATACTTTTCTTTTTGAAAAATATTAATTTTATCATTAGATTTAATATAATTTTGAGGACATTCTTCCAAACCAACCCAAGATAAATTATATTTACTATTTTCCAAGAATTTTAATCTTTTGTTTGTTACACAATACATTTCTAGTTTGCTCATATAAATTTTTTATTTTAAAATTTTTTTTAATTTTTTTGTACTTATAGATGAGTCAAATGGCATTCCAATTTTAGCATTCTTTTTTAAAAAAGACTTTTTTACTTTTTTATTGCTCTTTTTTGCAAAATCATAAATATATTGAGATTTGCCGCCAACATTAATTATTCCTTTTTTATTTAACAATTTTAGCAAAATCCTAGCTACATCTTGGTGGTACATAAAACTAGATTTTACGTTAACAAATGCCTCTTTATGTAAGAAGGGTTTCTCTGTCATACACACCCTAACAATTAAAGAATTTTTATAAAGTTGCACAGAACATTCACCTCCTAATTTTGACCAAGCATAATTATTCACAGGAAATAAGTTATCATTTTCTGAGTAGTTACCCTTAATACCGGGATAAACGTAATTTGTTGAAAAATAAATTAGTTTTAAGTTCAATTCAGAACACACTTTAGTAACATTTGCTGTGCCGATTATGTTTAATTCAATACTCTTATTAATATTTTTTTCATGGATCGACATAGGTCTTGATAAACCAGCTAAATGAATAACTACATTTGCATTAGTTTTTCTTAAATATTTTCTCATGCTATCTGGGTTTAGGATATTAAATATTTTTTTTTTTGGAAAAAAAATTTTGTGATTTGTAATAGTTTCTTTTAAGCAACTACCAAATCTTCCAGATCCGCCTGTAACGACAATTTTTTTATTCATGGTTAATTATTTAAAATAACTTAAACTTTTACCATTTTTATCCTTTGTAGATAAAATAGGTTTTTTAATAGGCCATTTAATACCAACATCTTTATCATCCCATTTCAATGTAGTTTCACTTTTTTTATGTCTATATTGTGAGCACCTATAATTTACAGTACATTCTTTGGATAAACACAAAAAACCGTGCGCAAAACCTTTGGGAATATAAAAAGAAAATTCAGATTTTTGTGAGATTACTATTGAAAAATACTTACCAAAAGTTTTAGAATTTTTTCTTAAATCAACCACAACGTCTAAGATTTTTCCATGAGTTACCGTTATTATTTTTGCTTGTAGCTTTTGAGTTTGTATATGCAAACCTCTTAAAACATTTTTTTTTGAGTAAGACATTACATCAAATAAAAATCGGTCATTTGAAAGCTTATCCTTATAAACTTCTCTTAAAAAACCTCTGTTATCTCTATAAATTTTCGACTTAATAAGTTTTAAACCTTTAATTTCTAAACTTTCTAATTTCATATAACTAAATAATATTTATACTAAAGATACATTTTAAAAAATAGATTAAAATTTTTTTATTCAATTTATGATCCATTCTTTCAACTGTAATTTATTCTTTAAAACATAACTAGGAAATTTACTGTCAAGAGGGATTGGTTTAAAATTTTCATTTCTTCCGATAATGTCAGATCCTGTATTTACCCTTTTTTTAATCTCATCTAAATTTAAAAATTTTTCATCAATTTTTTCTTTAAAAACATACGGGTCATTTGTTTCACATAAGTTTTTATATTTATATAAAAGCTTTTCAGGACTTTTTAAATTACAAAAATGCCAGCCTCCATCATAAATTATATTATTCAGTCTATATTTATCTAACCTCCAAAATGGTCTTTTCTTAAATTTTAAATCTCTTAACCATTGTGGAGATTTTAAATATTTTTTTACACATATTCTGCTACCAAACCAAAATGGATTTACTTGGCTCTGTAAATTAATCTTATAATAAAAATGCATTTGTTTAAAAACAGCATATTTCATACTTTTTCTAAATTCTTTTAATTTATTAGGATTCGGAATTTCATCTAAATCAGAAATGATAATTAAATCTTCATTGTCAGCCTTTTCTATTCCTCTTGAAATACAGTTTCTTTGATAATTTTCTCTTAAATATGGATTATTCCCATCGGGCATGTCTGTAATTTTTATGTAAATAATTTTTTTCTTAAATTTTTGAAATTTTGAAATATCAAAATTATGATTTTTATGATTGTTTTGCCAAGTTTTATTGCTCTCAACAATTACAAAGTAATCAACAAATCTATCTAAAATATTTAATCTCAAATCAAGTAAAAGATCTTCATCTAGATAAGAGAAACAATCGTAAATTTTCATATTACTTTTCTTTATTAATCTTTAAAACTCCAATAAATGCTTCTTGGGGTATTTCAACTCTTCCAAATTGTTTTGATCTTGCCTTACCTTTCTTTTGTTTTTCTAATAATTTTCGTTTTCGATCTGTAGCTCCTCCACCATGAATTTTAGTCAAAACATCTTTTTTAAACCCTTTGATTGTTTCACGAGCAATTATCTTTCCACCAATTGCAGCTTGAACTGGTATCATAAAATTATGTCTTGGGATCAAATCTTTTAGTTTTTCACATACTTCCCTTCCTGTTTTTTGAGCAAAGTCTTTATGTATCATCATGGCAAGTGCGTCGACCGGTTCACCATTTACTAATATTCCAAGTTTCACTAAATCACCTTCTTTATGCTTAATTATTTCATAGTCAAAACTGGCATATCCACTTGTCATTGACTTTATTCTATCATTAAAGTCAAAGACAACCTCATTTAAAGGTAGTTCATAACTTATGACCGCTCTATTACCGGAATAACTAAGACTAACTTGTATACCTCTCTTATCCTGACATAATTTGATAATTGATCCTAAATATTCATCTGGTGTAATAATCGTAGCTCTAATCCACGGTTCCTCTATAAAATTTATCAAAGTTGGATCAGGTAGGTTTGAGGGATTTTGTAAATCAAATATATCACCGTTATTTAGATTAACTTTATATACTACTCCAGGAGTCGTTGTGAGCAAGTTAACATCAAATTCTCTTTCTAATCTCTCAGTAATAATTTCAAGATGAAGTAAGCCTAGAAATCCACATCTAAAACCTAGCCCAAGTGCTGACGATGACTCAGCCTCGAAGGAAAAGCTCGCATCGTTTAATTGTAATTTAGCAAGTCCATCTTTTAATTTTTGATATTCTGAACTATCAACTGGAAATAATCCACAAAAAACCACTGGTTTACTCGGCTTAAATCCTGGTAGAGCTTCAACATTAGGTTTTGAAGCATCACAAATTGTGTCACCAACTTTTGTTTCTGATAATACTTTTATGCCTGTAGTAATGAAACCGATTTCACCAGTTTTTAACTCATCTATGTCTTTTGGTTTAGGAGTAAATACACCAACTTTTTCAACGATATAATCTTGCTTAGTAGATAGCATTTTAATTTTCATGTTTTTTGTAATCTTGCCATTTATCACTCTCACTAGGATTACTACTCCCAAATAAGTATCGTACCAACTATCAACTAATAAACATTTTAAATTTTCATTTTCATCGCCTTTTGGTCCTGGTAACTGGTTAATTATTTGTTCTAAAATTTCCTCAATACCTTCACCTGTTTTTCCTGAACATGGAACTGCATTTTCTGTATCAATTCCAATTACATCCTCAATTTGTTTTTTTGTTTTCTCTAAATCTGATGCTGGTAAATCTATTTTATTTAGCACAGGTATTATTTCGTGATTAATCTCTAGTGCTTGGTAAACATTGGCTAAAGTCTGAGCTTCAACGCCTTGTGTACTATCGACTATCAATATTGACCCTTCACATGCGTATAATGATCTGCTTACTTCATAACTAAAATCTACATGCCCAGGAGTATCAATTATATTCAAAACATAATTTTTTCCATCTTTAGCTTTATAGTTCAATTTTACAGTTTGAGCCTTAATAGTGATACCTCTTTCTCTTTCTATATCCATTGAGTCGAGAACTTGTGCTTTCATTTCTCGTTCTGTTAAACCACCGCAATTATGTATAATTCTGTCTGCTATTGTTGATTTACCATGATCAATGTGAGCAATAATTGCAAAATTTCTTATATTATCAATAGAACTCATTTAAATTTTTAAGATCGAATTTTAGCACCAGTTTTATTTTCAACTGTTTTAATGATTAAATTATTAATTTTTTCTAAATCATTATCATTCAAAGTTTTTTCATTGGACTGGATCGTAACGTTAATTGCTATAGATTTTTGATTTTCTGGAATATTTTCCCCCTCATAAACATCGAATACTCTAATATTGCTAATAAGTTTTTGATCTATGTTTGAAATGACATTAATAAGATCTTGAGCTTTTAAATCTTTGCTTACTATAAAAGCAAAATCTCTTTCAGATTTTTGAAAATCAGAAACTTCAAATTTTCTTTTTTGGTTATTTAAAGTTTTATCCGTAAGATTTAAATTATCCATAAAAATTTCAAAACCTACTAAAGACTCTGTTTTAAAATCAATTTTTTTTAAAATATTAGGATGAATTTCGCCAAAATAAGCTATAACTTGATCTTTATCTTGATTTAAAAATAATCTACCTGATTTTCCTGGATGATAATAGTTAGGTGTCTTATCATCAATAAAAAATTTATCTGAGTTATATCCTGCTTCAACTAATGTTTGAACTACATCTCGCTTAACATCAAATACATCTATATCTCTCTCCACATCAATCCAAGAAAGTCTATATTTTTTACCTGCTGATAGACCACAAATCACAGTATTTTGTTCACCAGGATTAGAACCAGTAAAAATAGGACCGATTTCAAATATAGACAAATCTTTAAAACCTCTATCTAAATTTTTTCTCATATACATAATTAAATTTGAATATATTGAGTTTCTTAATACATTTAATTCCGAGCTTATTGGATTTACAATTCTAATATCTTCGCATTTACCCTTAAAATAATCATTATATTTTGAGTCCGAAAATGACCATGTAATTGCCTCTAAGTATCCCTTTGAAGCAATAGATCTTTGCAAAAAATGAAACTGCTTTTGAGATTTGGTTAAAGTAGACCTTGTCCTTTCCTTTATTGGATCTACGATTTTTATTTTTTCAAAACCACTTATTCTTACTAACTCTTCTACAATATCAATCTCTTGCATAATATCTGGTCTCCACGACGGGATAGTTAATGAAAAATATTTTCTTTCCTGTTTACTTTTAAAACCCAGATTCTCTAAAATCTTTATCATCTCTCTATTAGAAATTTTAAATCCTGATATTTTCTCGAATAAATTTGGATTAAATGAAATTTTCTTTTTTTTATAACTTTCAGTTTTTTGAATATCTATTTTACTAATTTCGCCACCACATATTTCCTTTATTAAATATGCCGCTTTATTTAATCCTTCTTCGATAGATAGTGGGTCAATGCCTCTTTCAAATCTAAATTTCGCATCTGTATCAATATTTAATTTTTTTGCAGCATTTCTTATTGAGCGAGGTTTGAAATGTGCAGATTCTAATAGTACATTTTTTGTGTCGAATTCTGTTCCTGACCTTGTTCCCCCAATAATACCTCCCAATCCCAAAACACCATTTGCGTCACTGATTACGCACATGTCTTTTTCCAATTTATAACTTTTGTTATCAAGAGCTGTGAACTCCTCTCCACTTTTTGAATTTCTTATAATCAAACCTTTTTCAATTTTATCTGCATCATATGCATGTAATGGCCGATTAATATCAAGCATTACGTAATTTGTAATATCAACAATTGCAGAAATTGGTTTTTGACCAACAGAAATAAGCTTATCTTTTAACCACTGCGGGCTTTCAGTATTTTTTACATTCTTAATTAAACAACTACCAAAAACAGAACATCCTTGATTTTTTTCTTTATTAATTTTTACCTTTAAAGAATGTTTTATATTTGATTTAATTTTTTTTTCTTTTAAGTTTATTAATTTTCCAAAACCTGAAGCTGCTAAATCTCTTGCTACTCCTCTTACGCCAAGACAGTCTGGTCTATTTGGTGTAATGGATAAATCAATTGTATTAGTTTTTGTCTTTAAAAAATAACGGTCGCCAATTTTTTTCTGATATTTAGAAGTTGGCAATTCAACAATTCCCTCACTTTCATCTGACAAATTCAATTCTGACTCAGAACATAGCATCCCATAGGAAATCACATCTCTGATTTTGGCAACAACTAGTTTTGTTTGAGTTTTAGGAATTACTGCTCCTGGAGGTGCATATATAGTGATTAATCTCTCTCTTGCATTAGGAGCACCGCACACAACTTTTTTAAGCTCCCCTTTTCCAATATCAACATCGCAGATTTTTAGTCTATCAGCATTTGGGTGTTTTTCTGTTTTAATTACTTTAGCAATTTTGAATAATTCAATCCCTGATGATAAATTTTCAACAGTTTCGACCTCTAATCCGATGTTAGTAAGTTGTTCTAAAAGATCTTTTTCTTTTGAATTAATCTTCAAATGTTCTTTTAACCAATCAAAAGTAATCTTCATCTACTTAATCCTCTGTAATTAGTTGGAACATCTAAAGGGTCAAAGCCAAAATGATTTAGCCATCTATAATCACAATCGAAAAAAGCTCTTAAATCGTTGATACCATATTTCAACATTGCCAGCCTATCTATACCAATACCAAAAGCATAGCCCTGATACTTTGATGAATCTACTTTAACATTTTTTAAAACGTTAGGATGTACCATTCCACATCCCAAAATTTCAAGCCATTTATCGCCTTCACCTATAACTATTTTTCCATCTTTGATTTCATAACCAATATCAACTTCTGCAGATGGTTCTGTAAAAGGGAAATGACTCGGTCTAAATCTCATCTTAATTTTTTTTACCTCAAAAAATTCTTTTATAAAATAATTCAAACAACCTTTTAAGTTACCCATATTAATATTTTTATCTATGTGAAGACCCTCAACTTGGTGAAACATCGGTGAATGTGTTTGATCGCTATCTGATCTATAAGTTCTTCCAGGTGCAATTATCTTAAAAGGTGGTTTATCTTTAAGCATAGTCCTAATCTGGACAGGAGATGTATGTGTTCTTAACAACTTTTCTTTTTTTTCATCTAGATAGAATGTGTCATGCATATCCCTTGCAGGATGATTATCTGGGGTATTTAGTGCAGTAAAATTGTTATACTCATTTTCAACATCTGGACCCTCTTCAACGCTAAAACCTATTTCAGAAAAAATGGATGAAATTTCATCAATTGTTTGTGAAACTGGATGTATTTTTCCTCGAATAAAAGTTCTCTCTGGTAGAGTGATATCAACTTTTTCTTTTTCTAATTTTTTATTTATTTCCTCACTTTGGATTTCATTTATTTTGGAGTTAATCTGATTTTGTAATTCATCTTTTATTAAATTCAATTCTGATGCAAACTTTTTTTTCTCACTCTCAGAAATAGATCCTATTTTTTTAAATTGCGATGAAATTAACCCATTTTTTCCAAATAGATTAGTTTTGATTTCATTTATCTCTGATAAACTCAATTTTTTTTCTAGTTTTAAAAGAAAATCATCTTTAATTTTTTTAAGATCAGACATCTTTACAGATTATTTCTTAACTAAAATAAAACAATAGTGAAGATTAATTTAATGCAGATTGGGCTTTTTGGACAATAGTTTTAAAGGCTTCTGGGCTATCATAGGCTATCTCAGCTAGAATCTTCCTGTCAATTTTTATACCAGATTTGTTTAGTCCGTTAATAAACTTTGAATATGTCAATCCTTCAGCTCTCACACCAGCATTAATTCTTTGTATCCATAATGATTTGAAATCTCTTTTTTTATTTCTTCGATCTCTATAGGCATATTGCATTGCCTTTTCCATTGCCTGTCTAGCGGCCCTAATAGTATTTTTTCTTCTACCCCATTGGCCTTTGACAGCTTTCAAGACTTTCTTATGTTTTGCTTTACTAGTAACTCCTCTTTTTACTCTAGACATTTTATCCTCTTAAACTGTATGGCATGTAAGATTTAACAATTTTGCTATCTTGTTTTGACATCACAGTTGTGCCTCTTAATTTTCTAATTTGAGAATTTGTTCTCTTAATCATACCATGCCTCTTACCAGCTTGAGCCATTATAACTTTACCTTTGGCAGATATTTTGAATCTTTTTTTTGCAGAGCTTTTTGTTTTGAGTTTTGGCATAGTTGAGCGAGGTTATACTAAGATTGAATAAAATTTACAACCGATATTAAAGCCTATAAAGGCTGAATTACCATGATCATTTGCTTTCCATCAAATTTAGGATGTAATTCGACTTTGCCAATATCTTTCATGTCCTCTTTAATTTTAGTCATTAATTCGTTACCTAGGTGAGAATGCTGAAGTTCTCGACCTTTAAATCTGATAGTGAATTTTACTTTATCTCCTTTTGCTATAAATTTTTTCGCATTTTTAACTTTAAACTCATAATCGTGTGTCTCTGTCACTGGTCGCATTTTTATTTCTTTCAAAGAAATTATCTTTTGTTTTTTTTTTGCTAAATTTGCTTTTTTTTGAGCATCATATTTAAATTTTCCCATATCCATTATTTTACAGACTGGGGGATTTGCGTTTGGTGCTATTTCAATTAAATCTAGTCCTTGATTTTTTGCCATTGATATAGCTTCATTAGTATTTAAAATACCTAAATTTTCGCCATCTCTTGTAATTACCTGAACATCAGGTGATGAGATTCTGTTATTAAAACGGGGACCCCTCTCTTTTGTTCTTCTTTGGAAATAATTTTGTTTGGAGTCTACCACTTAGTTTAATGAAGCTTTGTTTAGAGCAGAGTACTTTTTTAAGAATGTTTTTAATTCCATATTTTCTTGTTTTTTAGAATCCAATTTTCTAATGGTTACAGAATTAGAGTCAACTTCTTTTTTACCACAAATCAATAAAAGAGGGATTTTTGCTAACGAATGATCTCTAATTTTATAATTTAAATTATGTTTTTTTAAATCAACTTCTGAACTTATACCTACCTTTTTAATTTCTTTTGAAACTTTCAATGCGTATTCCTCAAAATCTTCTGAAATAGGTATAACAACTGTTTGTAATGGGGAAATCCAAAATGGAAATTTACCAGCGTAGTTTTCAATTAATATTCCTATAAATCTTTCAAGAGATCCAAACAATGCTCTATGCAACATCACTGGCACTTTTTTAGTCCCATCTTTATCAACATATGAGGCGTTTAACCTGCCTGGTAAATTTAAATCAACCTGTATTGTTCCACACTGCCAATCTCTACCAATCGCATCTCTTAATACAAACTCGACTTTTGGACCATAAAATGCACCTTCACCCTTATTAATAGTATATTTTAATTTTGTAGCTTTGACTGCCTCTAAAAGTGATGCTTCAGCCTTATCCCATACTTTATCATCTCCAACTCTAATTTCAGGTCTATCAGCATATTTAAGAATTACGTTTTCAAAACCTAAATCTTTGTAAATATCTAAAATTAAATTTGTAACATTTAAACATTCACTCGTAATTTGATCCTCAGAACAGAAAATGTGCGCATCATCTTGGGTAAATGCTCTAACTCTGAGAAGTCCATGAAGAGCACCTGATGGTTCATAACGATGAACTTTTCCAAACTCTGTTATTCTCAATGGCAAATCTCTATAACTTTTTAGTCCTTGATTAAAAACTTGAATATGACCTGGACAATTCATCGGTTTAATTGCAAAAACTTTTTCATCAGGTGTTTGAGAGGTATACATATTTTCTCCATATTTTTCCCAATGGCCTGATTTTTCCCAAAGCAGTCTATCTAGTACTTCTGGTGTATTTACTTCTTTATATCCCGCGGCGTCCTGTTTGGCTCTCATATAATTTATTAATTTTTGAAATAGTGACCAACCTTTTTCATGCCAAAAAACTGTACCTGGGCTTTCCTCTCTGAAATGAAACAAGTCCATCTCTTTACCCAGCTTTCTATGATCTCTTTTTTCAGCTTCTTCAATTCTTTTTAAATATTCTTCAAGTTCTTTTTGGGAGGCCCAACCAGTTCCATAAATTCTTTGAAGCATTTCATTTTTAGAGTCTCCACGCCAATATGCTCCGGAAACTTTTGTGAGCTTGAAAGCTTTGCCAATTTTTCCTGAAGATACTAAATGTGGCCCTCTACACAAATCATGCCAGGTATCACCGTGATAATATATTGAAAGTTCCTCGTTTTTTGGAATACTTTCAATTATCTCAGCCTTATACTTTTCACCTATTTTATTAAAATGGCTTATCGCTTTTTCCCTATCCCAAACTTCTCTTTTTGTTTTAATATCTTTGTCAATAATTTCTGACATTCTTTTCTCAATCTTTATAAGATCGTCGCTTGTAAAAGCTTCTTTTCTTGAAAAATCGTAATAAAAACCATTCTCAATCACTGGTCCAATTGTCACTTGAGTTCCTGGGTAAAGCTCTTGTACAGCCATTGCCATAATATGAGCCGCATCATGTCTAATTACTTCAAGTCCCTCAGGGTCTTTTGACGTAAAAATTTTTACTGAGCAATCATTCTTAATTGTAAAATATAAATCTTTTAATTCTCCATCAACACTCATCACTAAAGCATGTTTAGAAAGAGATTTGCTAATCTTTTTGGCGATTTCTAAACCATTAACATCTTTTGAAAAATTGAGATTTTTTCCATCTGGTAAAGTAATTGTAGGCATTTATTTTAGTAATCTTTTATACTCTGAATAAGTAGAAAAACACATCTTTTCAACATTAAATTTATTTACAATATTTTTTCTACCCTCTTTACCCATTATTTTATAATAACTTTCATCCATAGTGATTGCTTGTATTATTCTTTTGCTTAAAGAATTCGGATCACCCGCCTCAAATAATAAACCTGTTTTTTCATTAATAATTGTTTCATTTGACCCTCCAATATTACTAGCAATAATCAATTTTTCCATTGATTGAGCTTCTACAGCAACTCTCCCAAATGCCTCTGGTTCAATTGAGGGAGAAATGACAATATCAGAAATCTTATAGGCTAAAGCCATATCTTTGCAATGATCTATAAACTTTATTTGGTTAGTTAAATGATATTGTTCTGTCAATTGCATAAGTTTTTTTTTATATGAATCTCTACCTTGATCATTTCCTAGTATAACAGCATGAAAAGCCTCATAACCAAGTTCTATTTTGACTAAATTTAAAGACTGTATAAACATCTCATGACCCTTCCAGGCAGTTAATCTTCCTGGTACTAAGATAATTTTTTTTTCTTTATTTATTCCCCATTCTTGAAGTAATTTTTTTTCATCATCTTCTAATTTTGTAGATTGATCAAAATAATCTACATTTATTCCTCTAAATATTACAAGAAATTTCTTATCTGTCTTTAAAAACTCTGAGTAATTTTCTTTTATGTGTGAAAAAATAAAATTTGAACCAGCAATAATTAAATCTGATCTCACCATTACGGAATTATAAAATTTTTTAAATTTTCCGTTAAAATTATAAGTTCCATGAAAAGTTGTTACAAATTTTCTTCTTGTTAATTTTGTTGCTAATAAGCATGACCAAGCTGGAGCACGGCTTCTTGCATGAACGATTGAAATATTAAAAAACAAAATTATTCCAATTAAAAAAATTGAGTTTAAAAACATTAATAAAGGATTTTTGCTATGTACAGGTAACCTTATTAGTTTTACTTTTTCTTTATTTATAAATTTGATTAATTCACCTCCACTAGTCACAATAAAAGATTTACAATTATTTTCTGGCAAATAATGAGCAATATCGTAACAGCCAGTTTCGGCTCCACCATATCCCAATTTTGGTATTACCTGTAAAACTTTTATATTAGACGACATTACAGAAGGTTATATAATAATAGATAAAACTAATAAACTTTAATGACGAAATTCTATTATTTAAAATTAACTAAATCCAAAAAAATCAGATATTTAAAACATGCCCAAAAAGATAGTGATTATATTGTTTTTTTACATGGATTTATGTCAGACTTAGAGGGAAAAAAACCAAAGGTTTTTTTAAACTTTGCAAAAAAAAATAGACTTGGATTTATCGCGCTTGAATATTCTGGTCATGGGAAATCAAGTGGAAAATTTACTAAAGGAAATATTTCTAAATGGACTAGAGAAACATATCTATTAATAAAAAAAACTGTAAAAAAAAATAAGATTTTTTTTATCGGGTCAAGTATGGGTGCTTGGATTTCTTTAAACCAATTCAAATTTTTTGAAAATCAAATAAAAGGTTTTTTGGGGATAGGCTCTGCACCAGAATTTTTAGAGAATTTAATGTGGAAAAAATTTACTAAAAAAATGAAAGCGGAAATAATTAAAAAAGGAATATATCATTTAAACCATGGAAATTATACATATCCAATTACGCTTCAATTATTAAGCGATGGTAGAAAGAACAAAGTCTTCAACAAAAAAATAAGGTCAAAAATTAAAGTCACCATGGTTCATGGACAAAAAGATGAAGTTGTTCCCGTATCTTATTCAAAAAAAATACTAAAGATATTTACAAATGCAAAAAAAAAATTAGTTATAGTTAAAAATGGAGATCATAGTTTATCATCCAACAAAGGATTAAAAATACTTAAAAAAGAAATTAAGTTAATTACTAGCTAACTTCCTTCTCTCTTGATTTAAAAGTGATAGGGTTTTCAATTTTATCTATCATTTCTTTTGGACAAACTTGAATAAATTTTTTTATTTCCTTATCAAAATTATCAATTATATATTTTGATACTTTAGAATTAGTCTCCTCTGAATGTTCTAAGATTAAGTTTTTGAGAAAATTTGTCCAATATTCAGTTTCGACATTCTGCCATATCACTGACTCCGGATTAACCTTGTTTTCAAAATCCCCCGATTTATCATATACGAATGCCATACCGCCTGTCATACCTGCTGCAAAATTATCACCTACATTGCCTAAGATTACTACGGATCCACCAGTCATATATTCACAGCCATTAGAGTCACAACCCTCAATCACTGAATAAGCTCCAGAATTTCTTACTGCAAATCTATCTCCAGCCTGTCCAGCAGCAAATAGTTTACCTGATGTAGCTCCATATAGCACTGTGTTCCCTATAATTGTGTTTTCATTAGAAATTAAGTTACTTTCATCAGGTAGTTTAATAGAAATTGTTGCTCCTGATAATCCCTTTCCAACGTAATCATTGGCATCACCTTTAAGATTAAGTTTTAATCCTTTAGAAGAAAAAGCTCCAAATGATTGACCTGCTGAGCCTTTAAAATTTAAAGAAAGGAAATTCTCCTCGAGTTTTTCATAACCATATTTTTTATATAAGTTATGAGATATTCTTGTACCAACAGCTCTATTTGTATTTTTAATAATAAACTCTTTATCAACTTTCTCTAAATTATCTAAACTTTTCTCAATTTCTGGCCAAATATCTTGGTCTAAAGTATCCGGTACCTTAGTTATTTCTAAATTTTCACAATATCTTTTATTGTTTCCTGGATCAGCTTGGACAAATAACGGATTTAAATCCAAATCATCTAGATTTGGTGATGCTTTGCTGACTTGCATAAGCAAGTCTGTCCTACCAATCACATCATTTAAAGATTTAAAGCCCAACTCAGCCAAAATTTCTCTTACTTCAGATGCAATAAATGTAAATAAATTTACAATTTTATCAGGAGTGCCAGTAAATTTTTCTCTTAGCTTTTCATCTTGAGTACAAACTCCTACTGGACAAGTATTTGAGTGACATTGTCTTACCATTATACAGCCCATAGCAACTAATGCTGTAGTAGCAACTCCATACTCTTCAGCTCCCATCATTGCTGCAATGACAACATCTCTTCCAGTTTTTATACCTCCATCAGTCCTTAGAGTAACCTTATGTCTCAAATTGTTTAAAGTAAGGACTTGGTTGGCCTCAGTTAAACCCATTTCCCAAGGGATACCTACATACTTAACACTCGTCTGTGGAGTTGCGCCAGTCCCACCATTATGACCTGAAATCAATATTATATCTGCTTTTGCTTTTGCTACTCCAGCTGCAATAGTGCCAATACCTGATGAAGCAACTAATTTAACTCCTACTCTTGCTTTGGGATTTATCTGCTTTAAATCATAAATTAATTGGGCCAAATCTTCGATCGAATATATATCGTGATGTGGTGGTGGAGAAATCAGTGTTACACCTGGAGTGGAATGTCTTAATTTTGCAATTTCCTCTGTAACTTTAAATCCAGGTAATTGACCACCCTCTCCTGGTTTAGCACCTTGTGCCATTTTAATTTCTATCTCATTACAATTATTTAAATAGTTTATAGTCACACCAAATCGTGCAGATGCAATCTGTTTAACTCTTGAATTTGCACTATCTCCACTGTCCATGACTTTAAATCTTTTCGCGTCTTCTCCTCCTTCGCCGCTACAAGAAGCTCCTTTAATTCTGTTCATACCTATAGCTAATGTTTCGTGTGCCTCTTTCGATAAAGCTCCATGTGACATACTCCCACTGCCAAATCTTTTTAATATTTTTTCTATAGGTTCTACTTCAGACAATTCAATTGAAGGACCTAATTTTTTTTTTCTAAAATTTATCAGATCTCTTAAATTAATAGGGGGTAGATCATAAATCCCCTCTACATATTTTTTATAAACCGGATAGGAATTAGAACCGACAGCACTTTGAAGTAAGTGAATTAACCTGCCTTGATATTGATGAGTTTCTCCGTTCTTTCTGTACCTATATATTCCCCCAATTGGAAGAACTGTATCCGTGCTCTCAAATGCCTCTTTATGAATTTGTCGTATTTTTTTCTCAATACCAGTCAAACCTATTCCAGAAATTTTAGATACAACTCCAGGAAAATAATCATTAACTATAGTTCTACTTAATCCGACAGTCTCAAAATTACATCCACCTCTATAAGAACTTAAAACTGAGATACCCATTTTTGACATTATTTTTAATAACCCAGCGTTTACTGATTTGATATATCTCGCTACACAGTCATCAAAGCTATACTGTCCAAATAACTTCTTTTCATGTCTATGATATAAGCTGTCAAAAGCTAAATATGGATTAACAGTAGTGGCACCAACACCTATTAAAGTTGCAAAAGAATGTGTATCTAAAGCTTCACCTGATTGCACATTTATGGAAACATAACCCCTTAATTTTTTTTCAATTAAGTAAGTATTTATTGCTCCAACGCATAAAAGCATAGGCATAGGCAATCTTTCAAATGAAAGATTTTTATCAGTTAAAATCAATTGTGTTATTCCTTGTCTTACAGCTATTTCAGATTCTCTTTGTATTCTTTGAATAGCATTGGTTAAATTTTCATCTTTTGAAAAAGTACAATCAACATTTAATGAATTACTACCAAAAAAATTCACAAATTTGTTAAATTGTGAGTTTGACAAAATTGGACTATTCAAGACATAGATATTATCTTTTGTTAATGTATCAAAATCTAAAATGTTTCCTAAATTTCCAAACCTAGTTTTTAGGCTCATAACTTTATTTTCTCTAAGAGAGTCTATCGGGGGGTTAGTTACTTGGCTAAAATTTTGTCTGAAAAAATGATAAAGCGGTCTATATTTGTCAGATAATACTGCCAATGGAGTGTCATCTCCCATAGAGCCAGTTGCCTCTTTAGCGTCTTCAGCCATCGGATGTAATATTAATTCTAAGTCTTCTAAACTTATTCCAAAAGTATGTTGTCTCCTTCTTAAATCTTCTCCTTTAAAAGTGAACTTCTCTTTATTTATTTGTAATTTTTCGTCTAAATCAATTATTTGTGAATTAAAATGCTTATATTCTTTAGCTAAATAATCTTTGATTTGATCGTTTGAAAAAACTTTCCCTTTTTCTATCCTTATACCTAAGATTTCTCCTGGTCCCAATCTTCCTTTTGATAAAATTTTCTTCTCATTTAATTCTATCATTCCTGTCTCAGATCCTGCGAATAGAAGCTTATCTTTAGTTATTGCATATCTTAAAGGTCTTAATCCATTACGATCGTTAGCAGCAATTACCCACTCATTATCTGTTGCAGCTATGGCTGCAGGACCATCCCATGGCTCCATTGTGCTATTTAAAAAATTAAATAATTGTTGATGATTTTTTGGAAGAGTTCTATTTTTTTTTGACCACGCATCTGGAACTAACATTAGTTTTGCTAAAGGAGCAGGTTGTCCAGATTTATTTAATAATTCAAAAACATTATCTAATGCAGCAGAATCTGAAACTCCTTTTCTAATAACAGGCTTTAAATTATCTAAGTTTTCAAAAAGGGGGCTATTCATCTCCTCTTCATGAACTCTCATCCAATTTTTATTCCCTTTATAAGTATTTATCTCTCCATTATGTGCTATTGCTCTAAATGGTTGAGCTAAACTCCAGCTGGGAGCCGTATTTGTTGAAAATCTTTGATGAAAAATTGCGTATCGTGATATAAATCTCCGGTCTTTCAAGTCTTGATAAAAATCAGATATTGCCTCAGCTAAAAACATACCTTTATAAACTATAGACTTCGAACTAATTGAGCATATGTAAAAATCATTAAGAGACATTTCGAATGCTTTATTTTCTATTCTTTTTCTGATTTCATAAATTTTTCTCTCTAATTCTTTATCAAGCAAATTCCGATCGTTAGATTTAAATAATACCTGAATTATTTCGGGCATAGTTTGTAAAGCTTTTTCCCCTAGAACTTTTGGATTAACGGGCACTTGCCTCCATCCATAAATACTAAAATTATTTTTAGTTAGCTCGCTTTCAACAATTGTTTTACAACTCTCTTGAGATGAGTAATCATTTCTTGGTAAGAAAATCATACCTACACAAATTTCTGAATTATCATAATCATGACCAGTAACTTGAATTTTTTCTATAAAAAAATCTTTTGGAATTTCCAAATGAATTCCAGCACCATCGCCAGTTTTTCCGTCAGCATCCACTGCTCCTCGGTGCCAGACAGCTTTGAGTGCCTCAATTCCATATTCAACTACTGCCCTAGATTTTTTTCCTTCCGTTGAACAAATAAATCCAACTCCACATGAGTCATGTTCCATTTCTGAGGAATAAACATGGTTTTTATTTAGTAATTCAAAATTTTTTTTATAATTTTCCATTAAGCAACTTTTATTTTTCCCAATTTATTATTTTCTAAATAAGTCTTAATTGAAGATGCAGCATCTCTTCCATCTTTAATAGCCCAAACAACTAAAGAGGCTCCTCTTACAATATCCCCTGCAGCAAAAACGCCTTTTAAGTTAGTTTCCATAGTATCAAAATCTGTTTTAATAGTTCCCCATCTAGTAACTTGTAATTCATGGGCATCAAAAAGAAGGGGTAAATTTTCTGGATCAAAACCTAGAGCTTTTATAACCATATCAGCTTTTATTTCAAATGCCGAATCCTCTTTAATTTCTGGTTTCCGTCTTCCAGATTCGTCTGGTTCACCTAATTTAATTTGATCAACTACTAAATTTTCAATTTTATTTTTGCCTTTAAATTCTTTAGGACTAGATAACCACACAAACTCAACACCTTCCTCCTCAGCATTTGCTACTTCTCTTGCTGATCCAGGCATATTTTCTTTATCTCTTCTATAAATACATTTTACTGACTTTGCATTTTGTCTAACTGATGTTCTTACACAATCCATAGCAGTATCACCGCCACCTATTACGACGACGTCTTTTCCTTCAGCATTTAATATACCTTTGTCAAATAATTCTACTTTATCTCCTAAGCCTTTTTTGTTTGACGCTGTCAAAAACTCCATTGCTGGAAAAATATTTTCTAAATCATTTCCAGGTAATTCGATTTCTCTCGGTTTATAAACACCGGTCGCAATTAAAATTGCATCATGTTTTTTTCTTAGTTGCTCTAAAGTCGCATCTTTTCCTACTTCAAAATTTTGAACAAATTTAATTCCGCCATCCTTTAAGAGTTTTGTACGCCTTTCAACTACATATTTTTCTAATTTAAAATTCGGAATACCATAAATTAACAATCCTCCTGCACGATCATATCGATCATACACGGTAATTTTATAACCATTTTGTCTGAGTTGCTCAGCTGCTGCTAATCCTGCGGGACCTGCTCCAATTATGCCAACACTTTGATCTTTTTCATATTTCACATCAATTGGTTTAACCCAACCCTTTTCCCATGCGTTATCAGTTATATATTTTTCAACTGAACCTATCGTTACAGTTCCATGGCCTGATTGTTCTATTACACAATTTCCTTCACATAATCTGTCTTGTGGACAAATTCTTCCACAAACTTCTGGCATGTTGTTAGTACTTTGGGATAACTCGTAAGCTTCTTTAAGTCTTCCTTCTGCTGTTAATTTTAGCCAATCTGGAATATTATTACTTAGTGGACAATGCACTTGGCAAAAAGGGACTCCGCATTGCGAACATCTACTTGATTGATCTTGTGCTTTCTGATTAATAAAATCTCCATAAATCTCATTAAAATCTGATTTTCTTGTATCCACATCCCTTTTAGGTGGGTTTTGTTGACCTATTTTTACAAATTTTAGCATTTTATCTGACATAGCAATTATAAATTTAAAGCAAAATATACTTTGTTTTTCAATGTAAAAGAAATATTTAGGTCAGTAAATATTACCTAATTTGATGAATATTGCCTTTGAATTCTAGGTTTTTGGATAAATGCATATCTAATATGAATAAATCGAATTGTTTGAAATCAATCTTTTTTAAGTTACCACACTTAAATGTTTAACGAATTTTTAGAAATATTCATTCTTTCAGCAGTTCAAGGAATATCCGAATTCTTACCAATTAGCTCCTCAGCGCATTTAATTTTAATTTCTAGTTTTTTTGAATTAAAAACAAATTCTTTATTAATAGACATTAGTTTACATTTAGGTTCACTAATCGCAATAATATTTTATTTCAGAAAAGACTTATTTGACTTAAACAATAATCAAAAATATCTAAATCTAATTCTATTTGGATCGATTCCACTTTTAATATTTGGATATATATTGCATACATCAGAACTAATTTATCTTTTAAGGAATATAAAAATAATTGCATTTACATCTTTGTTTTTTGGAATAATTTTATTTTTTTCAGACCAGGCTAAGACAGAAAAAAACATATCTACAAATTTAGATTTTAAATCAATAATATTTATTGGTTTATTTCAAATTTTGGCATTAATACCTGGTGTTAGTCGAGCAGGTATAACTTTGACTGCAGCAAGATTTTTAAAATTTAATAGGGTCGATGCTGGTAAAATCTCTTTTTTGTTGTCTATTCCTGCTTTAGCCGGTGCTAGTTTTCTTGGACTCAAAGACCTTATAGATCAACCAATAGAAATAAATTATTTAATTATTTTTGCTATAATCTTATCCTTTTTATTTTCTTTTATAACAGTAAAATTTTTTTTAAATTTTATTAATAAATTTTCGTTAAATATTTTTATAATTTATAGAATTTTATTATCACTTATCTTATTTGGAATTATTTACCTTTAAGAAGTCCTTTTTATTAAAGGAACCAATTGAGAAAACAAAACACCTGATAATATAAATAAACATCCTAACAAATTATTTATGTCTAATATTTGATTTAGCAAAAACCATGCTGCTATTGTAGCAAAGACACCTTCAAGAGAAAATATTATAGCAGCAGGAGCAGGAGTAATATTTCTTTGAGCATATATCTGCAATACAAAAGCAAGTCCACCTGATAATATTCCAGCATATAATATTGAGTCTATCTCGTTTAAGATATTTTCAAAAATAAACTCCTCATAAACTGAGCCAATTATAAAAGAAAATATAGCTACGATTAAAGTTTGAACAGCACCGATTGTTATGGGTAAATTATATTTTGTGATAATCATTCCTGTAAAAATAATATGTGTACTCCAGAATAATGCTCCAAGAATGACCAATGTATCTCCAAGCCTAACTGTAGCATCATAAAAACTTGTTAATAGATATCCACCAATTAAGCATAAAGTTACTGCAGGCCATACACTCCAATGTAATGAGTTCCTCTTAAATATAAAAAGAATAATTGGTACCATAGGGACATAAAAAATTGTAAAGAAAGCGGCATTAGCTACATCTGTATAAAGTAAAGCTATTTGCTGTAATGCCGATCCTAAAAAAAGTGACAATCCAATTAAACAGGACAGAATAACAAAATATCTATAACCAATTTTAAACTCTATTTTAAATTTTTTGGTCTCAAATAATAATGCTACAGGAAGAATTGCTAAAAAACCTAAAAAAAATCTAACTGCATTGAATGTAAATGGACCTATATCATCCATACCAGTGTCTTGAGCTATGAATGTAGTTCCCCAAATGAATGTGCATAACAAAGCACTTAATAATGAAACACTCTTAGACATTATTTAATTAAACAGCTAGCTTATAGGCAAAATTTTTGCCCAAATTTTCTTTTAAATTATTATTAAATCGAGCTGCCTCCGCACCGTCGATAATTCTATGATCATAAGATAAAGAAAGTGGTAACATAGTACGTGTAACAAATTTTCCATCCATAAATACCTGTTTTTTCTCTGCTCTGCCTACTCCCAAAATAGCAACCTCAGGATAATTTATAATTGGAGTGAAGAAAGATCCACCAATTCCTCCAAGGCTAGTTATAGTCATTGAACCTCCAAATAACTCTTTTTTATCAATTTTAAGATCTCTGCATTGCTGACTTATTTTTTTTAATTCTGTGCTTATTAAAGAAATATTCTTATTATCAGCATTCCTTAATTTTGGAACCATCAAACCATGTGGAGTATCTACTGCTATACCAACATGATAATATTTTTTAACAGTCATTTTACCTTTTTCGATTTCATCGATTGAGGTATTAAAATTAGGAAATTTTTTTAATGATGTTGTTAATGCCTTTACGATGAAAGCTAATGGTGTAATTTTTTTTTTTTCACCAGTATATATATCCGTTAGAGAAGTTCTGAATTCCTCTAATTCAGTTATATCGGCTTCATCATGATTAGTTACGTGAGGAATTTTTGTCCAAGAGTTCATCAAATATTTAGATGATAATTTTTTGACTCTAGGGATGTCTTTAATGTCTACTTCTCCGAAATCTGAATGTGAATATTCTAGTTCAATCTTTTTTTCAGTTGCATTTTGATCTTTGAAATTTTTATTAGATTTTGTTGCTACAAATAACTTTACATCACTTTCAGTAACCCTCCCTTGTCTTTCAGTACCAGGAACTTTATTAATATTAACTCCTAGTTCTCTTGCAAATTTTCTTACTTTTGGTGATGCAGAAGCTCTTGCAGAAAAATCTTTTATTATATCTTTAGTTTCATTGCTTTTTTTTAATTCGTTTTTTTTTATTTCTTTTGATAATTGGTTTTTTGATAATTTCTGAGCACTTCTTTCTTTTATTTCTTTTTCGCTCTCAATTTCTATAATTTCATCACCTTCTGATACCTTATCACCAATTTTAACTTTTAAAGAAGTTACAGTGCCATTATCAGATGAGGGTATTTCCACGCTAGATTTATCACTTTCAATAGTTATCAGTGGATCATTCTTTTTAATTTTTTGACCTTTTTTAATTAAAACTTCAATAACTTCTACATCTTTGAATTCACCAATATTTGGAACTTTTATATCTATCTTTGACATTATAATTTTGTCGGCATTGGTTTATCTTTATCAATTTTATATTTCTTTATTGCCTCTTGAGCATATTTGGATGCAATTAATTGTTCTTTAGCTAAAACACTTAGCCCATAAGTAACAACATGCTCTTTATCAACTTCAAAAAACTTTCTTAAATTTTTTCTTGTATCACTTCGACCGAATCCATCTGTTCCTAATGAATAAAAGCTCTTATTTATATAGGGTCGAATTTGATCAGAGTTCATTCTCATATAATCCGATGCAGCTAGAATAGGACCTTCAGTTTTACCTAAACAATTTTCAACATATGATTTTTTTGGTTCTTTTTCAGGATTCAACAAATTATACCTCTCGACCTCTAAACCATCTCTTCTTAATTCATTAAAACTAGTCACGCTCCAAACCTCGCTATCAATTTGATATTCAGTTTGTAAAATTTCTGCACCAGCAATCATTTCTCTTAAGATTGTACCAGATCCTAAAAATTGAATTTTAGTTTTTTTATATTTATTAAATTCTTTTATTTTATACATTCCTTTTAATATACCTTCTTCACATGATTTATCTGGTGGCATAGCAGGGTGAGGATAATTTTCATTCATTGTTGTAATGTAATAAAAAATATTTTCTTTATTCTCATGCATTCTTTTCAACCCTTCTCTAAATATAGTTGCTAACTCATAATGAAATGTTGGATCATAGGACTTGCAATTAGGAATTGTTGATGCCATTAAATGACTATGTCCATCTTGGTGTTGTAAACCTTCTCCCGCTAAAGTAGTTCTTCCAGCAGTAGCACCAATTAAAAATCCTCTTGATTGACTGTCTGCTCCCGCCCAAGCAAAGTCACCTATTCTCTGAAAACCAAACATTGAATAAAATAGATAAATTGGGATCATTTCAATATCATGATTTGTGTAAGAAGTACCTGCAGCAATCCATGAAGACATTGCACCTGCCTCATTAATTCCTTCCTCCAAAACTTGTCCACTTTTTTCTTCTCGATATGAACTTAATTGTGCCGCGTCCTCTGGTTCATATTTTTGTCCTTCATGAGCATAAATACCAATTTTTTGAAAAAAACCCTCCATTCCAAATGTTCTCGCTTCATCAGGGATAATTGGTACCAATCTTGGAGCAACATTTTTATCTCTTAAAAGATTTGTTAACATTCTGACTAGTGCCATGGTTGTAGACATCTCTTTATCTCCTGTTGATTGTTTCATATTGTCAAAAATGTTTTTTGGTGGAGCTTTAATGGGTTTTGCATAAGTAGTTCTCTCTGGGATAAATCCTCCCAATTGAAGTCTTTTTTCTTTTATATACTTTATTTCTGGTGAGTTTTGGTCTGGCTTATAATATTCAATATTTTGTACCTGTTTGTCGGTTAGGGGAACATCAAACCTGTCTCTGTAATACATCAAATCGTTTATATCTAATTTTTTTGTTTGATGTGTTGTATTTACACTCTCACCACTTTTACCCATACCATAACCCTTTATAGTCTTGGCAATCACAACTGTTGGGCTTCCAATATTTTTTGAGGCTTTTTCATAAGCTGCAAAAACTTTGTGAGGATCATGTCCACCTCTATTCAATCTCCATATATCTTTGTCTGAAAGGCTTGAAACCAACTCTTTAGTTTCAGGATATTTACCAAAAAACTTTTCTCTGACATAAGCTCCATCTCTTGCTTTCATCGCTTGATATTCACCATCAACAGTTTCATTCATAACTTTAATTAAATGGCCAGTTTTATCGTTAGCTAATAGCGGATCCCAATAAGAACCCCAGATCACTTTAATAACATTCCATCCAGCTCCTCTAAAAATACCCTCTAATTCTTGTATAATTTTTCCATTTCCCCTTACTGGTCCGTCCAATCTTTGAAGATTGCAATTGATTACAAATATTAAATTATCTAATTTTTCTCTAGCTGCTAAACCGATTGCACCTAAAGACTCTGGTTCATCCATTTCACCATCTCCTAAAAAAGCCCATACTTTTCGTCCTTCGTCTTTTATTAGACCTCTGTTAATTAAATATTTCATATATCTTGCTTGATATATTGCTAGCATTGGTCCTAAACCCATTGAGACTGTAGGAAATTGCCAAAAATTTGGCATCAACCAAGGGTGTGGATAAGATGATAGACCTCCTGGATTGACTTCTTGTCTAAAACTATCTAATTGCTTTTCGTTAAGTCTTCCTTCAAGAAACGCCCTTGCGTACATTCCTGGTGCGCTATGCCCTTGAAAATAAATCAAATCCCCACCAAATTTATTATTTTTTGCTCTCCAAAAATGATTCATACCTACATCATAAAGTGTAGCAGCTGATGCAAATGTTCCTATATGTCCTCCTAGCTCTGGAAACTTTTTGTTCGCACGAACAACCATTGCTGCGGAATTCCATCTTATTAATGACCTAATTCTTCTCTCAATATTTTGATCACCATTTGATTTTTTCTCTTCATTTACTGGAATAGTATTTATATAGGGTGTGTTTTGTGTGTAGGGAATATTTGCACCCTCCACATAAGCTTTATTTATTAATTCCTTTATTAAATAATGAGCTCTCTGATTACCATCTTTTTCAATTACTGCTGAAAGTGATTCTAGCCACTCATTGGTTTCTAATGGATCAATATCACCGTCATTAACTACTTGAATTATTTCTGGTTTTTTTCTCTCACTATTATTTGTATGGATAGTTTTCTCTTGTTTATTTTCTAATGATTTCTCTGCCTCTTTAATCAAGTTTTCAGTGTCTTTTGGAATAGTTTTTGATGGAGAATTTTTTTCACTTGAACCTGAGACACTCAGAATTAAATCGCCTTTCGAAACTTTATCACCTACTTTAACTTTAATTATCTCGATTGTACCTGACAATGTCGAAGGTATTTCAACACTTGATTTATCACTTTCAATAGTAACCACTGGATCGTTCTTGGCAATTTCTTCGCCTTCTTTGACGAGTAATTCAATAACTTCTACATTTTCAAAGTCGCCTATATCAGGAACTAATAGTTTTTCACTCATTTGATATTAAGATCTTATACACTATAAAATTTTACTTAATTGCTATTTTTAACACATTCTGCTCAATTTTTTGACACTCTTCTTATGTATCCTTTAGAAAAATGATTAAAAAGTTATTAAATATGCTCTTGCAACCAAAAGAGAGCAATTACATAGATGCTAAAATTTGGATACAAAAAATTTTGCTTGAAGAGAAATTTAAAAGAATAAATTCTTAAATTCTCTCAACACATAAGGCTATGCCCATTCCACCACCTATGCATAGTGTAGCACAACCTTTGTTCTTTTTTTGTTTTATCATCTCATGAATAAGAGTAACTAATATTCTGGCACCTGATGCTCCTATAGGATGACCCAATGCTATAGCTCCTCCGTTAACATTAACTTTATGCTCATCGATATTTAATGTACGTATCACTGCAATGCTTTGAGCAGCAAAAGCCTCATTAATTTCAAAAAGATCTATGTCATTTAAACCCCATTTTGCTTTTTTTAGTGCTTTACGCACAGCTTCAATTGGTCCGAGGCCCATTAAAGTTGGATCAACTCCGACTGAAGCCCATGATGTTATCTTCACTAACGGTTGAATTGATTTTTTTTTAGCTTCTTCTAAGGTTGTTAATAATAAAGCAGCTGCACCATCATTAATTCCTGATGAATTTCCAGCTGTCACAGTTCCATTTTTTAAGAACACTGCTTTTAATTTCTCTAAATCCGATTTATTTAGCTCTTTTCTTGGATGCTCATCTTTATCAAGATTGATACCAGGTTGATTTATTTTAATTAGTTCTTCCTTAAATCTATTAACATTAATTGCAATTTCTGTTTTTTTTTGAGAATTTAGAGCAAAATCATCCTGGTCTGCTCTTGAAATATTAAATTTCTTTGCAACATTTTCAGCAGTCACACCCATATGATAATTATTAAATGCGTCTATCAATCCATCATTTATCATTGTATCTATCAGATGTTTCTCTGAAATTTTTTTATTATCACGATAAAAAATTGAATGTGGAGCTAATGACATGTTTTCTTGGCCACCAGAAATTATATTTTTTGCCTCTCCTAATTTAATTGATTGATATCCTGAGATTACAGCTCTAAGTCCAGATCCACAAACTTGATTAACTATATGAGCTGGTTTAGAGATATTTATACCTGCATTTATTGCAGCTTGTCTTGCGGGATTTTGACCACCACCAGCTGTAAGTACTTGGCCCATAATTATCTCATCAATATCATCTTTGTCTAGTTTACTTTTTCTTAAAATTTCCTTGATAACAATTGATCCCAACTTATCGGCACTTAATTCTTTAAGAGATCCTTTAAAAGCTCCAATTGGCGTTCTAATAGCTTCTACAATTACAACATCATTCAATGAATTATTCATAATAATTTAAATTTGTCTTAGCATTAAAATACACCAAAAAATGATATAGAATAATAAATAAAATTTAAAAATGCGCCTGTAGCTCAATTGGATAGAGCGCTTGGCTACGGACCAGGAGGTTCTGGGTTCGACTCCTAGCAGGCGCACCATAAAGATAATGAATATGTTAAATTGGTTGCTGAAAACATCTCTTCAAAAATCTGTGATATATTTTTTTATTATTATCTTAATAATTCTATTAATTTTAACTTTTGTATTATAAAAAGGAAATTATGTCTAAAGATTTCCAGCAAATTAGCATTCAAAAAGGATTTATGAAACATAATGGTGGAGTCTTATTTAGAAATATTTCCGAAACTGAATATGAATTTAAATCAACAATTAACGAAAATCATTTAAATGCGGCAGGTATTACTCATGGCGGGTATTTATCAGCTTTAGTAGATGCTGGAGCAGGAACTGCAGCACATCGATCTGTAGAAAATGCACCTTGCGTCACAATATCCTTAGATTTGAAATTTATTGGGCCATCAAAAACTGGAGATGAAATATTAGGTAATGTCAAAATTCTTAAGAAGACAAAAACACTGGTTTTTTTATTTTGTGAACTAAAATGTAATGAAAAAATTATTACCTCTGCTACTGGGGTTTGGAAAATTCTTAAGAAATCTTAAATAACTTTTTAATTATCGATAAGAATTAAGTATGCTAGAATAAATGAAGTTAATAGTTATAATGAGAACTTTTTATACTCCGATTCGGTCATGTTTTAGTCTATCTTTGTTCTTTAATAACAACTACATCTGGTAGATGAAAATTTTGACATACTAAAAATAGGAATGGACAAAAATAAAATTACAGCTGTACTTGGCCCAACTAATACTGGCAAAACTCATTTAGCTATTGAAACTATGCTTTCTTTTGAAAATGGAATGATTGGATTCCCTCTTAGATTATTAGCAAGGGAGGTATACGATAAGGTAATTCAAAAAACTTCATTAGACAAGGTTGCTCTGATTACAGGTGAAGAAAAAATTATTCCTAATAATGCAAAATATTTTTTATGTACCGTTGAGTCAATGCCAATTGATAAACACTTAGATTTTGTTGGAGTTGATGAAATTCAAATGTGTGCAGATCATGAAAGGGGACATATCTTCACTGACAGATTATTAAATTTAAGAGGTAATAAGCTTACCATGCTAATGGGATCTAATACTATCAAAAATATCATTTCAAAATTAGATGGTGATATTGAATTTATTAATAGAAAAAGACTATCTAAACTTACATATGCAGGATATAAAAAAATCTCTAGAATAAATAGAAAAACCGCAATTATAGCTTTCTCAGCTGAAGAAGTTTATGCTATTGCGGAACTCATAAGAAGACAAAAAGGTGGGGCAGCAATTGTGATGGGCTCTTTAAGCCCGAAAACTAGAAATGCTCAGGTTGAGCTTTATCAATCAAATGATGTAGATTTTTTAGTAGCAACAGATGCTATTGGTATGGGAATAAATATGGATCTTGATCATATTTACTTTTCTAATTTAAAGAAATTTGATGGAAGAAAATTACGAAGATTAAATTTATCTGAAATCGGGCAAATTGCTGGAAGAGCAGGTAGATATTTAAATGATGGTAATTTTGGTATAACTGGCGATTGTAAAGAAATTGGTGCTGATGAAGTTGAATTACTTGAAAATCATAAATTTGAAGAAATTCAGTTCCTATTTTGGCGTAATTCAAGTCTAAATTTTAACAACCCTTCAGTACTTATAAAATCTCTAGAAGAAAAACCCAATAGAGCGTGGTTAAGAAAGATACGTGAATGTGAAGATGAGAAAGCTCTTAAATTTTTCTTGAGAGATAAAAATCTAGAAAATTTTGAATTTACTGAAAGAAAATTGAAACTTTTATGGGAGTGTTGTCAAATACCAGATTTTGTCAAAAAAACTTACGGTAATCACTATGAGGTGATTTCAAATGTTTTTAAATATTTGAATAGTGAAAAAGGAAAAATTACCAATGAATATATGCGACTTCAGCTAATAAAACTTGATAAATTAGATGGAAATGTAGATTCTATATCAAATAGAATTGCAAATGTAAGAACTTGGTCTTATGTTTCAAATAAAAATAATTGGGTAGAGAATCAAAATTACTGGATAGAAAAAACAAAATTATTAGAGGATAAGCTTTCAGATAGATTACATGAAGAACTTACAAAAACTTTTATTGATAAACGTGCAAGCGTTCTAGCAAGAGGTCTAAAACAAGATATGGATTTTGAAACTAAAATTTTAAAAAATAATGATGTCATGATTGATAATCAGTTCATTGGAAAAATTAATGGTCTTAAATTAGAACTTGATTTAAAAAAAGGTGCACTAGAAACTGACATTAAATCTCTTAAAAAGGCTGCTCGTCAGACAGTAGGTCCTGAACTAGAGAAAAGAATCCAATCCATAGTTGAGACTGGGTTAATTGAGCTAAATAATGATTTTAAGATATACTGGCATAAATTTAAAATTGGAAAATTAATCCCAGGTAAAGACTACTTAAATCCAAAAATAGAATTAATAGTAGATGACATTTTAGAACAAGACCAAAGACAGAAACTAACAAACTTTTTAACGAAGTGGCTTGGTAATAAAGTAAACACAACTCTAAAAAGTCTCATTGATTTAAAATTTTTAAAAGAAAAAAATTCTTCTGTAAAAGCACTTGCATATCAACTCTATGAAAATAATGGTGTACTAAAAAGAGATCAGGTTGTTGACTACTTAAAAAAATTAGAACAAAATGAAAGGAAAATTTTAAGAAACCTTGGAGTTAAGTTCGGAAGATATCATATTTTTTTACATAAATTAATTAAACCTGAACCAGTTGCACTAAGAACCTTGTTGTGGAAAAATTATCATCAAAAATATTTTAATCTTAAACCACCAACGTTTGGGCTAAATTTTATAAATGATAACAAAATAAAGAATAAAAACTTCATGCTACTTTGTGGGTTTGAAAAGTTTGATAACATTTATATTAGAATCGATATCCTAGAGAGATTATTTATGCAAATAATCAATTCTAACTTTGAAAAAGATAAAGAAATTAAAATGATACCAGAAATGCTAAACCTATTAGGATGTAATAAAGAAAGTTTTAAAAAGCTTCTAATAAGTATGAATTATAAGATAATTGATCGAGAGAATGATATATTTTTTAGATATACACCTAAAAAAATTTTTAAAAAACAAAATAAAAAAATTTTAAAAGAAACCCCGTTTGGAGTTTTAAAGAACTTGAATTTTAATTAGATTAATTATGTTTTTCAAGAATAATAAAGATCAAAATAATGATTTAATTAAAATAACAGCACTGTTAATTCATGCTGCAAAAATTGATGAAAATTTTACAATTGAAGAAGAAAAAATTATAGAAGAAACCCTCTTAAACTTAGGAGCGAATAAAGAAAACGTAAAACAAATTATTATTGAAAGTAAAAAAATAGAGGAAAAAACAAATCAAATCTTAGAATTTACAAGAGAAGTTAAAAATATGGAGGAAACTAATAAAATTAAAATTATAGAAACATTGTGGCGAATTATTTATTCAAATAAAGATGCCGACATTTACGAAACTAACTTGATGAGACGACTTGCTGGATTGCTGTATATTGACAATCGAACTATGGGAAGTATCAAAACTAAAATTAAAAAAGAAAACTCTTAATGACATATATTGTAAACGACAAATGTATCAAATGTAAATTAATGGATTGTGTTGACGTATGTCCTGTAGATTGTTTTTACGAGGGAAAAAATATGCTTGTAATTAAACCGGATGAGTGTATAGATTGTGGCGTTTGTGAGCCAGAATGTCCAGTTGATGCGATCAAAGCTGATACAGAGCCTGAAAGTAAAAAATGGATTGAAATTAACCAAAAATATTCAGAAATTTGGCCGAACATAAACGAAAAAAAAGATCCACCATCGGATCACGAGAAGTATAAGAATGAGCAAAATAAGTTTGAAAAATATTTTAAAGAAAACCTTTAAATCTAAATCAAATATGAAAAAGATTAAAAAAACCAAACAGGTTAAAAATGTCAAAAAGAAATCTAAATCAACCAAAATTAAAAAAGTTATAAAAACTAAGAAACCTACAAAAACAATTACAAAAAAAAAAATTGAAAAATCTGATATTAAATCTGAAGGTCTGAGAATCCCAAAAAGCAATGAGTTAAAGCCAGAAATTAAAAAAGTCAAAAAGCAAGAAACTGAAAAAAAAGATTATAAAATTAAAGATTTTGTAGTTTATCCTAAACATGGTGTAGGACAAATATCTGAGTTCAAAAAAATCAATATAGGCGGGATCGATGTAGAAACATACATAATAAAATTTGAAAAAGACAAAGCTAACGGTATGGTTCCAGTGAACAAACAATCTCATCTAAGGCCGCTTGCTACAATTAATCAAGTTAATAAGTGTATTTCCATTTTAAAAAGTAAGCCTAAAATTAAAAGATCAATGTGGAGTAGACGTGCTCAAGAATATGAAGCAAAGATATCTTCAGGAAAAATTTACGAATTGGCCGAAGTTGTAAGAGATCTTAATAAAGGAGATGATTTAATGGTTGACCAATCATATTCTGAAAGACAATTATTTGAAAAGGCTTATGAGAGAATCTTATCAGAGTTTCAGATAATTCTAAATATTTCTTTAGAGGATACTCAAAAAAAATTAGACAAAGCACTGAAAAGAAATTTAAATCCTCAAAATAAACCAGAAATTAAAGAAGAGAAGAGCGAAACCCCTAGAATAGCAAACGATGAACAAATGTCTGATGAAACAGAACAGTTAGATGAGTAAAAAAAACGCCCCTCACACGTAAATCGTTATGAGAAGCGTTTTTATTAAAGAATACTAAGTAATTATCTTCTTCTTCTTTTTTTAGCTTTTTTCTTAGCTTTTTTCTTAGCCTTCTTTGCTTTTTTTCTTCTCTTAGGCATCTTTAGCTCCCTTTTTAGTTAAACGAATCAAAATGATTCGTCGTTAAGTTATTTTTATTTTTTTATACACGTTATGTCAATTATTTTATTAAACTTAAAAATTAAATCGAAAAAATTAAAACCAAAAAAATTTTTAAATATTTTTTATGCAAAAAAAGTTAATGTTTATGCGCTTTATAACCTAATATTTTAACAATTTTAATAAAGTTTTTCTAAATCTTGTTTATATTTTTCTAAAATTTTTTTTCTCCTTAGCTTTAAAGTTGGCGTCAACATTCCATTTTCAATTGTAAATTCTTCTTTTATCAACTTAAATTTTTTTACTTTTTCTATTAATGATAAATTTTTATTTAAATTTTCTAAATAAAATTCAATTTCTTTTTTACTTTCTTCTCCTTCAGTTACAATTAATGCAACTAAATAAGTTTTTTTATCACCATATACAAAACTTTGTTTAATTTTATCATTAAGACATAATAAATTTTCAATTTTAGATGGAGAAATATTATCTCCACCAAGGTTAACTATAATTTCCTTTTTTCTATCAGTAATTTTTAGGTTCCCTTCGCTTGTAATTTCACCAATATCACCTGTATGCAACCAACCGTCTTTTAAAATTTCATCAGTTTCTTTTTTCATGCCCCAATAACCAAGCATTACATTTTCACCTTTAACCAAAATCTCACCGCCCCTCGCAATTTTGACCTGATTAGTTTTAAAAGGTGGACCGACGGTTTCTATTTTTATTTTTCCAGGGATATTGCAGCTAACAACCGGTGATGTTTCAGTTAAACCATATCCTTGAAGGGTTGGCAAACCCACGGAATTTAAAAATTCTCCAATTTTCTGGTCTAAAGGACCTCCTCCAGAAATAAAGGCTTTTAACTTACCACCAAACTGATTTTTGATTTTTCTTCTCACCAATATTTCACATAAATAATTAACAATTTTTTCATTAAAATTAAGTTTTTCTTTATTTAAAGTTTTAACTCCAAGTAGAATAGTTTTATTTATTAATTTTTTTTTCAAACCTTTTTGCTTAGAAAAATTAGAGGAAATTTTGCTAAATAGATTTTGATAAAACCTTGGAACTGCTGTCATAATTGTTGGCTTCGCAACCACTATATTTAGTAATAATTTTTCTAAACTCTCAGCGTAAAACACTTTGGCTCCTAATAAAATCTGAACATATTGTACAGTATGTTCGTATGAGTGAGATAACGGCAGCCAAGTTAAAAAAGTTGGTGTATCTTTCGTGACTAGTGATTTTAAGATTTCTTGAGCGCCCTCACAATTCGATAAGATACCTCCATGACTAAGCATGACACCTTTAGGATTTCCAGTTGTTCCAGACGTATAAATTATGCATGCAAGATTTTTTCTTTCTATATTTTTGTTAAAGTCTAATTCAGATTTTGAATTATTTTTGTTTAGAATATTTTCAATACTTTCAATTTTATCACTGATATTTTCAATTGATAAAACTTTTATTTCATTCGAAATAAACTTTTTAATCTTATCGAATTGTGTGTTATTTGAAACAATGCATATTTTTGGCTTACAGTCATTTAAGATATACTCATAATCTTTTTCTGCATAAGTCGTAAACAAAGGTACAGTAACGCCTCCTGCGTTCATAACTGCTAGGTCTATGATTAACCATTCTGGACGATTTTCAGATAATAAAACACACCTATCACCTTTGGATAAATGATCTTTTAAATATTCAGATAAAATCTGAATATTTTGTGTAACTTCTTTCCAAGATAAAAATCTTTTTTTATTATCTTTTAACCATCTTAAAAATGGTTTGTCAGACCGAGACTGTATTTGATGGCTTTTTTTAAAAAAAAGCTCAACTAAACTATTTAATTTACTTAATTCCATAATATGGTGGGCGAAGAGAGAATCGAACTCTCACTTCTTACGAAACACGATTTTGAGTCGTGCGCGTCTACCAATTCCGCCATTCGCCCCTAATTATTTAATAATTTATTAAATAGTATAAGAACTGAAATTATATTAAAACCAAAAAATGTTTAAAAGTCTTTACAAAAAATGTTTAGATTTAGCAGGGCATAAAAGTTCTAAATATTACTTAGCGGTTGTCTCTTTTATTGAAAGCTCGTTTTTTCCTATTCCTCCAGATGTAATGGTTATTCCAATGGTGATATCAAAAAAAAATGATTTCATTAAAATCTTTCTTATAACTACAATTTTTTCAGTTATGGGTGGTATGCTTGGCTATTTGATTGGAGCTTTTTTTTTTGAATTTGGTGCACACATTATGAATTTTTATGGTTATGAAGATAAATTATCAAATATTAAAGAAAATTTAGTTAATAGTGAGGGTTTTTATGCTTGGTTAGGAATACTTTTTTTAGCTGGTTTCACTCCTCTTCCTTATAAAGTTTTTACTATTGCAAGCGGTCTTCTAGGGTTTAATTTTTTAATCTTTATTCTTATTAGTTTAATTTCAAGAGGATTAAGATTTTTCATAGTGTCGTATCTTTCTTATAAATTTGGAGATTTATTTAATGAGTTTATGAATAAGCATGGGTCAAAATGGTTTACAATAATCGGAATTTTGATTGTTATAATTGGATTAATAATTTATCTAATTTTTAAATCTCATGTTTAACCTAAAATCTGAAACTTACTTAAAAATAATTTTTCTGTTTAGTTTTATTGCACTAATTGGTGCATATCTTATTGAGTATGTTCTTGGCCATCAACCATGTAAACTATGTTTAATTGAGAGAATTCCTTATGGTGTAAGCATTATTTTAACATCTGTAATGTTGATGTTAAAAAAAAATGAAAAATTCTTTATCGTATTGTTATTAATCACTTTTGTTTTTTCTTTCACAATTTCTTTATATCATTTAGGTATAGAACAAGGCATTTTTGAAGAGTCTACTGTTTGTGCAGCTAAAGACTTTTCTGAAAATATAACGAAAGAAGATTTACTAAACCAATTAAATAAAATAATGATTAGCTGTAAAGATGTGACATTTAGGATTTTTGGATTTTCACTAACTACTATTAATATTGTAATCAGTTTATTATTGATTATAACACTTACAAAAATTTATACTAAATATGAAAAAAAAAGATAGTAGAGTTGAAGAATTTATTAGAGTTGATCATGCCGGTGAGAGAGGTGCAGTCAAAATTTATGAAGGACAGTTATTAGCCTTAAATACAATTATAAAGGACAACAATCTAAAAAAAACAATTGAAGATATGAAAGAACATGAGGTAGAACATTGTCAATTTTTTGAGAATGAAATAAAAAAGAGAAATATAAAACCTACAAAATTCTTACCATTATGGGATCTACTAGGAGTAGGCTTGGGTTTTGGGTCTACAATTCTAGGAAAAAAGGCAGCCATGTTGTGTACAGCTTCTGTTGAGGAAGTAATAGATAAACATTACCAAGATCAAATAAATCAATTAGGCCCCGAGGAAAAAGAATTAAAAAAAAAAATTACTAAATTTAGACAAGATGAATTAGATCATAAAGATATTGCTTATGAGGAAGGCGCTTCAAAAAAAGGGCTGTACTCAATAATGGACAAATTAATAAAGACAGGTTCTAAAATAGCTATTCGTATTTCAGAAAAAGTTTGAATCTTAAGCCTCTAATTCAACGTCCCAATATAAATAATCCATCCAACTTTTATGTAAGTAATTTGGAGGAAAATTTTTTCCATTACGATGTAAATCTTCTGTCGTAGGTCGATATGGATAGCTAGATAATTTCATTCCAGATTTTTTTAGTAATTTTCCGCCTTTTTTTACATTACACGCTGAACATGCTGTAACAACGTTGTCCCAATTTGTCTCTCCCCCTTTAGATCTAGGTAATAAATGATCGAAAGTAAGTTCTTCACCACTTCCACAATATTGGCATGAAAATTTATCTCTAAGGAAAACATTAAATCTTGTAAAACTTGGTTGTGATTGTGGCACTATATAATCTTTTAATGCAATAACGCTTGGTAATTGCATATTAAATGATGGACTTCTAACTACTCTATCATAAGTACTTACTATAATTACTCTATCTAAAAATACAGATTTAACAGTGTCCTGCCAAGACCATAAAGATAAAGGATAATAACTTAAGGGCCTATAATCGGCATTTAATACTAATGCTGGGCATTTTTCCAAAGAAACATCTCTGTCAATAAAATTATTCATTAAGAAAGCATAGCTTATTAAAAAAATATTTCAATCTTTAGGCAATATTAAATTTTTTAAGAATATAATTTAATGCTATACTTGATGCCTGAATAGGAATATGATGGTCGCAGCCTTTAATTAAATGAGTTTCAATTTGAACGTTGTTCCTTAATAAAAAATCTTTTGCTTCAAGCAAAAAGTTAGCTGGAACTACTTGATCTAAATCACCATGGATCAATAATGTATTTGTAGATGCCTTTTTTCTTTTTTTTAAATTTTCTTGATCTATAATTTTTCCTGAAAAACCAATAATGCTACTATATGCTTTTTCAGAGGTTAGGCCTAGGTTAATAGCCATCATACAACCTTGGCTAAATCCTGATAAACAAATTTTACTATTTTCTAAATTAAATTCCTCTTTTATTTCAATTATAAATTTATTTAGTATTTTTTCAGCTTTTATGGACTCATCTAAGATATAACTTGAATCATCTTTTGTTAAATCAAACCACTGGAAGCCTGATGGGTTAATTGGACATGACTCATGACCGTCTGGACAAATAAATATAGTATTTGGTAAATGTCTTTTCCAATTTAATGAGAGCATACTTATATCTTTTCCATCTCCTCCATAGCCGTGTAGTAAAATTATAGCATTTTTAATTTCCAAATTATTTTCTGGTCTAATAATTGTTGAATTTAGGCAAAATGTCATATTATATAATTTTGTTTTTTTATTTTAAAAACAGATTACTATCCTTCAATATATGATTTCTGGAGTATTAGTAAAAGTAATATCATTAACTTTATTAATGGCAGTTGGAATTGTCCTTATCCTTGGAATTGGTACTTTATTCAAAGGAGGTAAAACAAGCAAAAAATATTCCAACAAATTAATGCAGTTAAGAGTATTGTTGCAATTTATTGCTGTTATAGCATTGGTGACTTTTGCGTATTTTTTTAAAAATTAATTAAAATTACTTAACCATCTTATAAATTCTTCATTTTCAAAATTTATTGATCCGACAATTCTTGCAAACTCAAGTCCATCTTTATTTAATAAAATTGTAGTAGGTATGCCTCTTAAACCAAATTTTTTGGCCAGAGTTATTGGTGAGTCAAAATATGTATCTAAATTTTTAATTTTAAGGTCATTAAAAAAATTTATGGCTTTTTCTTCACTCTCTTGACCTACATTTATAGGAAAAATCTTTAAATTATTTAAATTAGCTTTTTTATCTAATAAATCTAGGGAAGGCATTTCTTCTTTACAAGGGGCACACCAAGTCGCCCAAAAATTCAGTAAAATTAATTTTCCTTTAAAATCATTTAAGTTTATCTGTTCTTTTTTAGAGTTGAAGAATGTTAAATCTTCATATTTCTTTAATTCTTTGTTAATAACTAGATTTTTTATATTAGTTATCTCGTTTGCAACTGAATTAGAAATTAAAAAAATAAATATTATTAAAATTCTCATGCTAAAAAGGTATAATTAATTATCATGACAAAAAATAAAAACAACCAGGCAATATGGGGCGCTAGAATTAAGTCTAATACCTCTTCAATTTTTCAAAAAGCTGGTAGTTCTATAAATATAGATAAAAGACTTTACAGAGAGGATATAGCTGCATCTATAGCACACGTAGAAATGTTATTCAGGCAAAAGATAATTTCTTTTAAAATTAAGAATAAAATTGTTTATGGCCTTAATAAGATTGAAAAAGAAATTAGCAAAAAAAAATTTCAATTTAATGAGAGACACGAAGATATTCATTTAAATGTTGAAAGAAGACTTTTTCAAATTATTGGGGATGATGCAGGTTATCTACATATAGCAAGATCAAGAAATGATCAGGTAATTACGGATTTTAAAATTTGGATCAGATCTGCCTCAAAAAAAATTATGACTAGAATAGATGGCATAATTAAAAGTTCATTAAAGTTAGCCGAAAAAAATATAGATACTATCATGCCCGGTTTCACACATCTCAAAAATGCTCAGGCAATTTCATTTGCACATTACATAATGGCTTATATTGAAATGTTTGAGAGAGATAAAAAAAGATTTTCTAATAATTTAGAAAGTTTGAGTGAAAATCCATTAGGTGCTGCTGCACTTACAGGAACATCTTTTAACATTGATAGAAATTACACCTCAAGAAAATTGGGCTTTAAAAGACCAACAAAAAACTCAATTGATACAGTTTCTGACAGAGATTTCGTTTTAGATTTTTTATTTAGCGTATCTATCTGCTCTATGCATATTTCTAGAATTGCCGAGGAGCTCATTATATGGAACTCAGATGGCTTCAAGCTAATAAATTTATCTGATAAAGTAGTTACAGGCTCATCAATAATGCCTCAAAAGAAAAATCCAGATCTTTTAGAATTCATAAGAGGAAAATCAGGACTTACTTATGGAAATCTCTTTGCTATGCTAACAATTTTGAAAGGCTTACCATTGTCCTATTTTAAAGATCTTCAGGATGATAAAGAGCTAATTTTTAAATCTTTTGATACATTATCAGATTGTTTAAAAATATTTGATGAAATTCTCAAAAACTTAAGCCCCAATAAGAAGAGAATGTTGGAACTTGCAAGCTATGGATACATTACCGCTACAGATTTAGCTGATTATCTTGTTAAAAACCACTCAATGCCTTTTAGAAAAGCTTACCAGAAGACAGCAAAAATAGTTAATTTTGCAGAAAAGAAAAAGAAAAGACTCAATGAATTAACTCTAGAAGAATTAAGAATGATTGAGCCAAAACTAACAAAAGATGTTTTAAAAGTATTTGATTTGAAAAACTCGGTAAAAACAAAAAAATCATATGGTGGAACATCTTTTGTAAATATAAAAAAAATGATAATGAACTATAAAAAACAAAAATGAAAAAAAAATTATTTGTAACTTTAATATTTGTAACTTTCTTAATTTCATGTGGAAAAAAAGGTGACCCAGAATATAAAGGATCCTTAGATAGAGCTATAATTGAAAATAAAATTATTAAAACATCCTAATGAAATATTTGAAAAAAAAACTCACTATTGAAAATGTGAAAGTTGATTATATAGCTAAGAAATATGGGACTCCCACATATTGTTATTCTTACTCAGAATTAAAAAAAAATATCAACAATTTCAAAAACAGCTTTAGATCTTTTTCTCCATTGATATGTTTTGCGGTTAAATCTAATACTAATATTAATTTAATTAAAGAAATTAAAAAATTTGGTCTTGGTGCTGATGTAGTATCTATGGGAGAATTAATGATTGCTATTAAAGCTGGAATTAACCCTAAAAAAATAGTTTTTTCTGGAGTTGGCAAAACTTTTAATGAAATTAAATATGCTATTAATAAAAATATATTTTTGATTAATGTTGAGTCAGAAAGTGAAATTAAACAAATTGAAAAAATTGCAAAATTAAAAAAAAAGAAAATACAAATTGGTATTAGATTAAATCCCAATACTGATGCAAAAACTTTAAGTCAAATCTCCACTGGTAAAAAAGAAAATAAATTTGGAGTTAATAGCAAAACTTTTATTAAACTTATAAATAATTATAAAAATTCAAAAAATATTGATTTAAAATGTTTAAGTGTTCATATTGGAAGTCAAATTCTCGATCACAAACCTTATGAAAAAATGCTTGGATCTATTGTAAAAATACTTGAAAAAATTAAATATAGATTTGAATTTATCGATCTCGGAGGTGGTATGGGCATTTCTTATGATAATAAACAAAAAAGTCTAGATTATAAAAAATACCAATTAGTAATTAAAAAATTTCTAAACAAATATAAGTCTAAAATTATATTTGAACCTGGTAGGTGTATCATAGGAAACACTGGCACTTTGATTAGTAAAATAATTTACATTAAAAAAAGCGGAAAAAAAAATTTCATTATTTTAGATGCTGCAATGAATGATTTAATGAGGCCAGCTTTATACGGGGCAACTCATAGGATAATGCCCTCATTAAAAAAAAATAAAATATCTAATGAGAGACACGAATTCGTTGGACCAATTTGTGAGAGCACAGATAGTTTTTTAAATTTAAAAAAATTTCAAAAATTAAGAGAAAATGAAATAGTTGTTATATGCGATGTGGGTGCATACGGTATGTCTCTAAGCTCAAATTATAACTTGAGACCAAAACCAATTGAATTACTGATAAAGGGATCTAAAATTAAAGTTATTAAAAAACGACAAAGGCATAAAGATTTTATTTAGCTTTTGAAAGATGATTAGAAACTTTTTATTTTCAACTTTCTTTTTTAGTGGAATATTAATAATTTCATTTATATTTTTACCATCTTTTTTTTTTCCTCAAAAAATAGCACTATTTGGTGGCAAAATGATGGGTTATTGGACAGGTGTTTGTCTAAAATTTTTTTTGAACACTAAAATTGAGGTAAAGGGTAGAGAAAATATTATTAAAAATGAAAAATTTTTTATAGCTGCATCTCACCAGTCTATGTTTGAAACTTTTTACTTACAGACTATATTTAATTCTCCAATTTTTATTCTCAAAAAAGAACTAACATATATCCCTATTTTTGGTTGGTATTTAAAAAAAATTGGATCTGTTTCAATTAAAAGAAACAAAGTTTCTAAAGATAATTTAGATTTTTTTGGTAATATTTCTGAAAAATTAATGGATTCTGAAAGACCTTTAATAATCTTTCCACAAGGAACAAGGGTTTTGCCAGAGGAACGTCCGCCTTTTAAGAAAGGCGTATCTAGAATTTATGAGGAATTAAAAATTACATGCCAACCAATTGCAATCAACTCAGGATATGTTTGGCCAAAGAAAGGAATTAAAAATAACAAAAGAACAATAACAATTTCAATTTTAAAACCTATACACCCTGGTATGTCTAAAGATGATTTTCTAAAAAATCTAGAAAACTGTATTTATTCTGAGCTTGATTTACTGTGTTAGCCTTTCATTGGCATAACAACAAATATACTATTAAAATCTCCAGGATCTTTAATCAACGCAGGTGATGCACTATCATTGAAATATATTTCAACTTTTTCTCCGTCTAATTGTGATGCAATATCAATCAAGTATCTCGAATTAAAACTTATTTCTAAGTCATAATCAAATTTTACCGATAACGTTTCTTTCCCATCTCCACTGTTTGTATTATTTACTGATAAATTTAAAATATCTTTTTCTAAACTAAATTTTACTCCATCTTTTTTATCTAATGAAACTGAGGCTACTCTATCGACTGAATTTAAAAAAAGTTTTAAGTCTATTTCTAACTTTTTTTGATTATTTTTTGGGATAACCTGTATATAATTGGGAAATTTTCCGTCAATTAACTTTGATATTAAAACACTATTATTTAATTCAAATTTAATTTTTGATTTAACATTAGAAATTTTTACATCACCATCATAATTGTCTAATAAAGAGCATAATTGAAAAATAGTTTTTTTTGGTAATATTATAGGTTCAAAAGCTATATCTTTGTCTAATCTAATTTTAGATATTGACATCCTATGACTATCAGTCGCTGCTGCTGTTAAATAATTTTTATCTTCAAATTCTGTTTTATGAATATAAATACCACTTAAATAATGTCTTGTTTCATCATTTGAAATAGAAAATTTACATTTATTTAAAAGTTTCAGAAGTTGTTTAGATTTGATAACAAAAACATCTTTATTAAAATCCTCTCCGGTCACTGGAAATTCTGAGGCACTAATACAATTAAGATTGAAATTAGATTTTTCTGACTGTAAGTGTAATTTACTCTTTTTATTAAGCGTTAGATTTATTTTTTTTCCAGAAGAAAATTTTCTTACAATATCATACAATGTAGATGAAGTTGTTGTAGTTGTTCCCTCCTCTAAAATTTCGACATCTTTTATCTGATGAATAAATATTAAATCTAAATCAGTGGCCGTCAATGTTAGATTTGTGCTTTGAGCATTTAAGAGTATGTTTGATAAAATTGGAAGTGTGCTTCTTTTTTCTATTACTCCTTGACAATAATTTAAAGCTTGCTGAAAATCTTGTTGATTTACATTAAATTTCATCTTCTGTATTGTTATATAAAATTTGATTTTTTAATTTATTTATATTCTCTACCATCGTTGAGTCTTTTTCCTTTAACTTTTCAATGGTCTTAACAGAGTGAATTATCGTTGTATGATCTCTATTTGAGAATTCTCTTCCGATCTCAGGAAGGGATTTTGACGTTAAAATTTTTGTTAAGTAAATTCCTATTTGTCTAGGTCGTACTAAATATCTAGATCTTCTGGATGATAACATTTCGTTCTTACTAATTTTAAAAAATTTACAAACTAAGGTCTGTATGAGATCTATTGTGACTTTGTTTTCATTTAGATTTAACAAGTCTTTTAAAACAACCTTAGTTTCTGGAAGATTTGGAGCTTTAGTGTATATCCTTGAAAAAGAGAAAATTCTATTTATTGCTCCTACTAATTCTCTTATGCTAGCTGTAATTTCTTTACTAATAAAATCCTTAATTTCACCAGAAATTTTTACTTCATCAGGATATAAATTATTAAACTCCTCAATTTTTTTTGAAACAATTTTTTTTCTAAGCTCATAATCTGGTTTTTGTATATCAACAACTAAGCCTCCAGAAAACCTGGATTTAATTCTCTCCTGAATTCTTGATAACCTATTTGGCGGCCTATCCGCAGAAACAATAATTTTTGATCCCTTTTCTTTCAAAGCATTGAATGTGTGAAAAAACTCCTCTTGCATTGCTTCTTTACCATTCATAAACTGAATATCATCAATCAACAAAACATTGGTATTTCTAAAATATTCTTTGAATTTTACCATATCATTAGACTTTATTGACTTAACAAATTGATACATAAATCTTTCTGCTGAAATAAACATTACTGTGTTATTTTTTTTTAATTTAAAACCAATAGAGTTTAAAAGATGCGTTTTACCCATCCCAACACCTCCGTAAATATAAAGAGGATTGTAGTTTGAAATATTTTCAGAAACTTTTAGTGAAGCTTCAAAAGCTAACTTGTTACTAGATCCTGTTATAAAATTTTCAAATGTTTTATTTGGGTCAATTCGATTATATTGAAGATAAGATTCTTTTATAAAAGAAATATTTTCTCCTTTTTTTAATTCATTAAAGTTTTTATCTGTTTGCTGATTTTTTGAATTTTGTGAGTCAATTTTAAACTCTATTCTAATGATTTCTTTCTTATAATTTTTTAATGACTGTAGAATTTGATCTAAATACCTAGAAGTAATCCAGTCTCTTATAAATCTTGTAGGAACAGACAATAAAACGTAGTTATGAAACTCCTCCACAAAAACAATTTTTTTAAGCCAACTTTCATAAATATCTGTGCCTAATTTATTTTTCATATCTGTTCGAATAACATCCCAATCCAATTTCTCAGATTTTGAATTAGCTAACTTATTTTCAGTAAACGTATTATTCATTTTTGAGGAAATATTAGTTACAACTATTCATAAGTTTATTGCAACAACTAATTAAAAAAAAAATAAAAAAAATTAAATCCAGGATTGTGTTTTTTTTTATCTTTTAGAAAATATACTTTGACAAAAAAATTTTTTATGTATTAAAATTTATAAAATTATTTTTTGCAAAAAATATGTTAAAAATTTACTAAATCAGGATCTTGTTAATTAAAAAAAATTAAAACATACATAAAGTGTATGCCTTAAGTTGAATCAACCAGTAATATACAAATTAAATTAAATTAATTTTTTTTGAAATTCTTGAGACGTTTCTTGAAGCGTTTTGTTTTTTTATTATACCAGTCTTAGCAATTTTCATTAACTCTGAATTCAACTTGGGTAAGAATTTAAGTGCCTCTTCTTTTTTTTTACCATCAATTAAAAGACTCATCTTTTTTAATGCATTCTTGTATCTACTTTTTCTAGCTCTATTAACTGCAGTTTGTCTTGAGATTCTTCTAATTCTTTTAATTGCTGATTTTGTGTTAGCCATGTGCGCAGGGGTATAGCTCGAGAATTAATTTTGGTCAATAAAATAATCATAATTTTTGACAGATATTACAAAAAAAAGAGGACCTATTAGAGATTTTTTTTTTTTGAATTATCCCTTTACAATTAGATCGCTTACACTTTAATCCATTTCTTTCATAAACTTTAAAATTTTTTTGAAAATTTCCTGATTTACCATCCGTATTTTTAAAATCTCTAATACTTGAGCCTCCTTGTTCAATTGCATTGATCAAAACCTTTTTAGAGTTTAATATTAATTTTTCACAATCTTTTTTATTTAATAAAGATACTTTTTTCTCTGGATTTATATTGCTTAAAAATAAAATTTCACTTGCATAGATATTACCTATGCCAGATACAAAAAATTGATCTAATAAAAAATTCTTAATATTCTTTTTTTTCCCTCTAAAAAAAGAAAAAACATAATTTACATTAAATTCATTTTGTAAAGGTTCAGGTCCGAGTTTTGAAAATCTCTCCTGTAAAATTTCTATATCTTCTGCAATCTCAAAAAAACCAAATCTTCTAGGATCATTATAGACAATTTTAAAATTATCAAAAAATATCTCTACATGATTATGTTTTTTTGGTAACTTAGGAGAATTGTAGAAACTAGTATTTGTAACTAAACTTTTTTTATTATTTTCAATTAAATGAATTGTTCCTGACATGCCTAGATGTAATAGGCAATAACTATGATTTGATAGGCAAATAATAATATATTTGGAGAATCTCTTAACATCTAATATTTTTTTTCCAATAAGGTATTTAGCAAAACTTAATGGAATCTTTGATCTCAGATTTCTATTTCTAATTAATACTTTTTTTACCACTTTTTGTTTTATTTTTTTATTTAGTGATTGTCTTACTATTTCTACTTCTGGTAATTCTGGCATTTACTATTATATTGAATATATATTTTTTAATTATGCAACAATATCTACAAAATAAAAAAGGGTTAGTCCAAAATGTTTTTGATCAAGTTTATGATCGTTACGATCTAATGAATGATTTTATGTCATTGGGTATTCATAGATTGTGGAAAAAAAATCTAATTAATATGATGAATCCATCATCAAATCAAAATTTAATTGATGTTGCATGCGGCACAGGAGATATTGCCGGACTATTTCTTAAACATGTGAATAAATCCTCTCAAGTGACATGTGTTGATCCGAACAAAGGAATGATCGGTAAAGGGCAAGCAAAATTATCAAAATTTAAAAATATAAATTGGATTATTTCCCAAGCAGAAAATATCCCGTTGTCAGACAATTTATTCGACTTTTACACAATAAGCTTTGGTTTAAGAAACACTGCTAAGATAAGTAATGCACTATCTGAGGCTTACAGAGTTTTAAAACCTGGAGGACGTTTTTTATGCTTGGAATTTTCGAAAATCCAAAATTCTAATCTTGAAAAAATTTATAAAAATTACTCTAAGCTTATACCCGCTCTTGGAAAATTGGTTGTTGGAGAAAAACAGCCTTATGAATATTTAATAAAAAGTATTGAAAATTTTTTGAATCAAGAAGAATTAATCGACTTAATGGTTAAGAATAATTTTAAAAAATGCAAATATAGAAATTTATCTGGAGGAATAGTTTCTATTCACAGTGGATGGAAAATCTAATGATAAAAAAATTAGTTATTCTGTTTAAACTTGGAAGAAAAATAGCTAATTCTGATATTTTAAATATTATATCAAAATTTAAAAAACCACCATTAGCCATTAAAATTTTATTTAAAATATTATCTTTTTCTTTTTCACCAAAGAAGCAAATAGATTTAAATAAAGATGAGGGAGAGAGATTATCTGACTCATTAGAGTCTATGGGAACGACATTTATAAAACTTGGTCAGTTTTTGGCCACAAGACCAGATATTATTGGTGAAGAACTTTCAAAAAAACTTGAAAACCTTCAAGATAAACTCCCTCCTTTTTCCTTGTTACAAGCACAAGAAATTATTAAAAATGATCTAGGTGATGTAGGTTACGTCTCTATTATTAATTTGAGTGAACCTGTTGCAGCAGCTTCTATTGCTCAAGTACATAAAGCACAAATAAATGATAATGGGGTTCTAAAAGATGTTGCTATTAAGATACTAAGACCAAATATTAAAAAAATATTCAATGAAGAAATAGATGCAATTATGCTTTTTGCTTTTCTAATCGAGTCATTTATAAAAAAAACAAAAAGATTAAAATTAGTTGAGGTAGTTTTTTTGTTAAAGGAAATTACAAATTTAGAAATGGATTTAAGATTTGAAGCAGCTGCAGCAAATGAATATGCCGAAAATACAAAAAATGATATTGGATTTAGAGTTCCACAAATTTATTGGAATTATACTAGTGAAAACGTTATGACTTTAGATTGGGTTGATGGAATATCTATTAGGGAAACACAAGAACTAAAAAATAAAGATTTTAATACAGAAAAAATAGCAGAGGAAATTATCCAAAACTTTTTAAGACATGCAGTAAGGGATGGTTTTTTTCATGCTGACATGCACCAAGGTAATATCTTCATAGATAACGATGGCCAGATTGTTCCAATTGATTTCGGAATAATGGGACGATTGGATAAAATGAGTAAAAGATTTTTAGCTGAAATACTATTTGGTTTTATTCAGAGGGATTATCGTAAAGTTGCAGAAGTACATTTAATTGCTGGTCTCGTTCCAAAGGAAGTACCAATAGACGATCTTGCACAGGCACTAAGGTCTATTGGAGAACCAATTTTTGGTCAAGCAGTAAAGGATATCTCTGGAGGTAAATTGTTAAAACAACTCTTTGATGTCACCGAAAAATTTAATATGCAAACCCAACCACAGCTTTTAATGCTTCAAAAAACTATGGTTGTAGTAGAGGGTGTTGCGAGAAAATTAAACCCCAACACAAATATTTGGACCACCTCAAAACCAGTTCTTGAAAATTGGCTGAGAGAGACAAAAGATCCAATGACAAAATTAAATGAAACGCTACAAAATACATCAGAAGTAATTAAGAGATTACCAGAATTTCCTGAAATTATGGATAAAGCCAATCAGGCTCTTACTTATTTAGCAAGCGGACAAATTCCTCAAAACTCAAACTCATATACTGCTTTAAATACTCAAAAATCAGAAATGATTGCTTTTAGAAACCAATCTATAATTAGTATATTAGTTCTTGTAATTTTAGGCCTTTTAATATTTTAATTTAGACGATGAAAGATTTATTAAATAAAAAAATTCTTTTAATAATATGTGGTGGTATTTCGGCTTACAAAAGTCTTGAAATAATAAGGATGTTTAAAAATGATAACGCTCAAATTAAAACAATTCTTACAAAAAATGCTAAGGAGTTTGTAACGCCATTGTCTGTAACATCCTTATCAAAAGGTAAAGTCTATGATGATTTGTTTAGTTTAGAAAATGAGGCAGAAATGGATCATATTTCTCTTTCTAGGTGGGCCGATGTAATAATCATTGCTCCAGCTACCGCTAACACTATCTCTAAACTTAGCCAAGGTAGCTCAGATGATTTAGCCTCTACAGTCACATTAGCATCTAATAAACAAGTTTTTTTAGCTCCAGCAATGAATGTAAGAATGTGGGAACATAAATCTACACAGATCAATTTAAAAAAATTGAAGAGCTATGGCTATAAAATTATAGGCCCTGAAATGGGCGATATGGCCTGTGGCGAATATGGTGAAGGTAAAATGTCTGAACCTTTAATTATATTTAAAGAAATTCAGAATTTTCTATTTGACAAAATTAAAAATAATAAATTCAAGGCATTGGTGACCGCAGGTCCAACAAATGAGTATATAGATCCTGTAAGATTTATTACAAATAAATCAAGCGGTCGACAAGGTTATGAAATTGCTAAATCTCTTCATAAAAGGGGCTTTGATACAACGCTAATATCTGGACCAACAAATTTAAAAGTTGATGAAAATATTAAATTAATCAAGGTTGAAACAGCAGAAGAAATGTTCAAGGCAACTCAAAAAAGCCTACCAGCAGATATAGCTATATTTGCTGCTGCTGTTGCTGATTTTAAACTAAGGGATAAACAAAAGGAGAAAATTAAGAAAATTGAAAATTTAACATTAAATTTAGAAAAAAATATCGACATTTTGAATTATGTATCCAATCATAATTCTATGAGGCCAAAAATTGTTGTGGGTTTTGCTGCTGAGACATCAGATTTAGAAAAAAATGCAGCTGAAAAATTAAAAAATAAAAATTGTGATTGGATAATTGCTAATGATGTTTCAAAAGATGAAAGTGGTTTTAACTCTGAGCACAATGAAATTACGATTTTCTACAAAAATAAAAAAATTAAAACAGAAAAACTTTCATTAAGAAAAAAATCGGAGATATCTGAAGTAATTGTAGATAGAATAATTGCACAGATAAATTAATGGTTAAAGTTTTAATCAAAAAACTTGATCCGACTGTACAACTACCTGAATACAAAACTAAAGGGGCATCAGGTGTTGACTTAAAAGCATTTATCAAAGAAACCATTGATTTAAAACCTAAAAAATCTATTTTAGTTCCAACAGGATTATCTGTAGCATTCTCTGAGGATTTTGAAATTCAAATAAGACCAAGATCAGGCTTAGCAGCAAAAAACAATATAAGTGTTTTGAATACCCCTGGAACAGTCGATAGTGACTACAGAGGAGAAATAAAAGTTATTATTTATAATCATGGTAATGAAAATTTCTTGATAAGTAATGGTGATAGAATTGCTCAAATGATATTAACGCCTGTAATGAAGATGGAATTAGAGGAAGTTAGTGATTTGCCTCTATCTTTAAGAGGAAAAAGTGGTTTTGGCTCTACAGGTAAATGAGTATCAAATTGAATAAATCCCAAATAGAGAGATTTTCAAGACAAATTGTCCTTAAAGACATTGGAATCCTAGGCCAAAAAAAAATAATTAAGGCTAAAGTGTTGATCGTTGGTATGGGTGGTTTGGGATGTCCTGCAGCTGAATTTTTAACGAGAGCAGGGGTAGGGTCAATAGGTATTATTGATCCTGATAATGTAGATTTATCAAATATTCATCGACAAAGCCTTTTTGATTCAGAAGATTTGAAAAAATCGAAAGTTTTAGCAGCAAAAAAAAAACTAAAAAAAATTAACTCAAAAACAAACATTAATTGTTATAAAATCAAGTTAAATAAAAAAAATGGTTTAAATATTATTAAAAAGTATGATTTCATCATAGATTGCTCTGATAATTTTGAAACTAAATTTTTAATTAACGACTTTTGTAAAAAATTTAAAAAATTCTTAGTTACAGGTGCAATTAGTAAGTTTGATGGACATATTTTTACATTTGATTTCAAGAAGAAGGAAACACCATGTATAAGGAACTTTTTTCAAGGGGAAGAAGTTTTCGAAAATACAATTAACTGTGAATATGAGGGAGTTTTAGGGACTGTAGCAGGAATTGTTGGTATTTTTCAGGCTAACGAAATTTTAAAAAAAATTTTAAGCATTGGAAAAGATCTAAACGGTTATATTTTAATTTTAGACTTATTGAATTTAAAATTTAGAAAAGTTAAATTAAACAATTTTAAAGATGTTATATAAAATATTTATAATTATTACCTCATTTATTTTTTTTTCATCTGCGTTGTCAGATGAGGTATTTCTTTCTTTAAAAAAAAATAAGGTAAATGTAAGATACGGTCCAAGCTTTGAGTTTCCTGTTAAATTCGTTTACAAAAAAATAGATTTACCTATAAAGCAGATTGATAAAAAGGAAAATTGGAGAAGAATTATAGATTTAAAAAATAATAGCGGATGGATTCATTCCTCGCAACTAAAACCCATTAATTCCATTATTTCTTTAAACGATAAAATCTTATTTGATAAACCAACAATATTTTCAAAACCTGTTGCGAGAATTAAAAAAGGGAGAGTTTTAATAGTTCAAAATTGTCAAAGTAGTTGGTGCAAAATTAAAACCGATGATTTTAAGGGGTGGATAAAAAATAGTAATTTATGGGGAAAAGTAAAATAACTTTTACCTAAACAAAATTTAATTATTTTTGTTGGGCGCAGATATCCTTAATTACTGGAGCATTTGCACAATCTCCACACTTAGTTTTTTGAACTATGCATCCATCATCAAGAATTTCTACATCAACAACTTTATCACACTTAGAACAAGTTGATGAAATTGTTAATCCACATTTTTTACAATTATAATTCTCAATATGCATTGCTAAAGATTAACTAAAGCAAAAATAAATTCAATGAAAAAAATTGAGAATAATTATCATTAGCGCATTTTTTTTGAGAATGATAATTAGTATCAAACATAAACCAATTAAATAAATTTTATTTATTTTTTGATTTACTCGCCCACCATTTATCTAAAATGAAATACCAAATAGAATTTGCAATCGGCTCAACTATTGCATCTGTAAGTGCAATCATGAATGAAACATCAGCTACTAACATTAGAACAGTTATAGCGATCGCAAAGTGTCCAATTGTATAAATAATGGTTCTTAAAATTGAACCTCTGTTGTTTGAGTAAATTTGTCCAGCAGCTTTAAATATACCACTAGTTATTTCCATTATCTTTTAAACGGGCTTTCAAGTACACAAGCAACTAAGTGCACTCTAGCCTGTTCTCCACCATTAAAAAAATTATGATATTTTGTATTATTAGTTATCCAAACTTTGCCATCTGCTGGAAGGTGTTTTGCGACATTTTCAATGACCATTGAACAACCTTTATTAGTTATTATAGGCACATGTAGTCTGCATTCAGGATCTTTATGCCAGCTTAATGTTGATCTTGGTTCTTTTAACAAAAGTCTTACTCTACCCAATTTAAATTTCTTTCTCAATGTCTCGTAAACTTCTTTAAAATATGTATTTTCAAATTCAGGAAGTAATTGGGTATATTTAGACTCATCTATGTCGACGTCTCTAGAAACCTCTTTTCCAGTCTCATCTGCTATTGTCCAATATTTTCCTCTTATGTTATTTCCTTCGATAGAACTCTTATCATTCGGAATTTGGTTTAACGAAATAGCACCAAAATGAGTGACACCAGGAGAATTGAATTTTTTAGATTTTAAAATCTTATCTAAATCATCTCTCAGTTTTGAAATATCAAAACTAAGATTAGGAACCTCATAAAAATCCTCAAAATTTGTTATTACCATATTTTTTTTATCTCACATTTAAAGTTTAATTCAATTTTAAATCAAATCGATCAGAATTCATTACTTTTACCCACGCGGCAACAAAATCTTTTACAAACTTATCACCTGAATCTTCACATGCGTAAACTTCTGCTAGAGCTCTTAATTGCGAATTTGAACCAAAAATTAAATCAACTCTTGTTGCTTTCCATTTTGTTTTTTGTGTTTTTCTATCTTTTCCAACAAATGTTTGTTCTGATTTATCCTCTTCTTTCCATGTAGTATTCATATCTAAAAGATTTACGAAATAATCATTTGTAAGAGAACCAGGTCTATTTGTGAAAACACCGTATTTCGAGCCATCATAGTTAGTATTTAATACTCTCATTCCACCAACAAGTGCGGTCATTTCTGGTGCAGTTAAGCCCATCAATTGAGCTTTATCTACCAATTTTTCCTCAGCAGAAACATTCGAAGCTACTCCATTTATATAGTTTCTAAAACCATCTGCATTTGGTTCAAGTAGACCAAATGAGTGAACATCAGTCTGATCTTGTCTTGCATCTCCTCTTCCTGCCGAAAATGGAACTTGAACTTTATAACCAGCTTTTTTTGCAGCTATTTCGATACCAACACTTCCGGCTAGCACAATTAAGTCTGCCATTGAAACGCTTCTCTTTTTGTTATCAAATTTGCTTTTTATTTTACCTAAAGCATTGGTTACTATTGATAATTTTTTTGGATTATTCACTTTCCAATTTTTTTGTGGTTCCAACAATACTCTTGCGCCGTTAGCACCACCTCTTTTGTCTGATCCTCTAAAAGTAGAGGCTGATGCCCATGCAGTAGATACTAAATCTGAAATTGATATTTTGGACTTAGAAATCATATTTTTTAAATCTTTAATATCTTTTGATTTAAGTTTGTATTTTGGCTTATCAATTGGATCTTGCCAAATTAATTGTTCTTTTGGAACCTCACTTCCAAGATAGCAAACTCTAGGACCCATATCTCTGTGAGTTAATTTAAACCAAGCTCTTGCAAATGCATCATGAAACTCTTTTGGGTTTTGATGAAAATGTTTTGTTATAGGTCCGTAACTTGGATCAACTTTCATTGAGATATCAGTTGTTTGCATCATTGGTGGATGAAGCACACCCTTCTGATGAGCATCAGGAACCATTTTAATCTCCTGACCATTTTTCTTAGGCGTCCATTGATGAGCACCAGCTGGGCTTTTTGTGAGCTCCCACTCATGTCCATATAAACAATCTAAATAACCCATATCCCATTTAATTGGATTTTGAGTCCAAGCACCTTCAATACCACTGCTTATTGTATCAACACCTTTTCCTGATTTATATCCACTATTCCATCCAGTTGATTGATCTTGAAGTTTTGATGCCTCAGGGTCCGGACCTTTAAATGACTCTGAAGCTGCCCCGTGTGATTTTCCAAATGTATGTCCTCCGGCTACCAATGCCGCTGTTTCATAATCATTCATAGCCATTCTTCCAAATGTCTCTCTGATATCATGTGCTGCAAGTTTTGGATCTGGATTAGCGTCAGGGCCTTGCGGATTTACATATATTAAACCCATATGTGAAGCTCCTAACGGCTGTTCTAAATCTCTTTTTCCACTATATCTTTCCACACCTAACATTTCTTTTTCTGAGCCCCAATAAATATCATCCTCTGGTTCCCAGATATCAGTTCTACCAGCTCCAAAACCAAAAGTTTTAAAACCCATTGAGTCTAAAGCTACATTACCAACAAGTATAAATAAATCTGCCCATGAAATTTTTCTTCCATACTTTTTTTTAATAGGCCATAAAAGCAATCTAGCTTTATCTAAATTAACGTTATCTGGCCAGGAATTAAGTGGTGCAAATCTTTGATTTCCTGTTCCAGCTCCTCCTCTGCCATCACCAGTTCTATAAGTGCCAGCAGCATGCCACGCTAGTCTAATAAACAAGGGACCATAATGACCGTAATCAGCAGGCCACCATTCCTGAGAGTCTGTCATCAACTTTTTTAAATCTTTTTTTAATGCTTTGTAATTAAGTTTTTTAAATTCTTTAGCATAGTTAAATTTTTTATCCATAGGGTTGGATAAGTTTGAGTGCTGACTAAGAATTTTAAGATTTAAACTATTTGGCCAAAAATCTCTTACTGATTGACCTCTGCCTGCAGAAAATTTTGCAGGTGTTCCTGCTCCAGTAAATGGGCATTTGCTCATTTGATTCGCTTTAAAAGATTTGTCTTTAAAATTTTCAGTACTCATTAATTCCCCTATGTTTATTAGATTTTACTAGTTTATAATGATTCTAAAAAGGTGTCAATTGGTTTAAAATGACGCTTGAATTATAACTACAAAAATTAGTCTTCTAACTTTACAAGAACCTCAACGGATTTAATTTTTTTTCCGTTGATTTTTTTTAAAATGTTAATTGGACCAACATCAGCATTTTCTAAGTCTATCAATTTTTCCTCTTTTAAATCATAAAAATGATGGTGGTCAGAAATATTTGTATCAAAATAAGTTTGATTTGAGTTTATAGGTATTTGTTTTAAATACCCTTTTTTTTCAAAAGCGTGTACAGTGTTATAAATTGTTGCTAGAGAAATTTTATCACTTACTTGTTTCTTTATTTTCTGATCCAGCTCGTTGATGGTAAAATGAAATGTTTTTTCTGAGTTAAATAGTACCTCACATATCTGAAGTCTTTGTTTGGTAGGACGTAATCCAGAATTTCTTAATTTTTCAATATATTTCACAATAAATTCGTATTATTAATTAAAATTATTCTAAACTATTACTAAATTTATATTATATAGTGGTAAAATCAAGTAAATAAGAATACTCAATTTTATGAAAAAAAATTCCTACTCGTACAATGAACTTATAAATTGTGGAGAGGGTAAATTATTTGGACCAGGGAATGCAAAATTACCACTTCCACCAATGCTCATGTTTGATAGAATTACTGAAATTAATGATAATGAGGGTGCTTTTAGAAAAGGTTCGTTAAAGGCTGAGCTTGAAATAAAAAAGAACCTATGGTTTTTCGATTGTCATTTTAAGGAGGATCCAGTAATGCCTGGATGTCTTGGTTTGGACGCTATGTGGCAATTAGTGGGTTTTTATTTGGGCTGGATTGGAAATCCAGGAAAAGGAAGGGCCTTAGGTGTTGGAACGGTAAAGTTTACAGGGGAAGTTTTACAAAATGTAAAATTAGTAAAATATGAAATTGACATGAAAAAAATTATGTCACCTGGAGGTACAACAGTTGGTCTTGCGAATGGAGTGGTACTAGCGGATGAAAAAAAAATATATTCAGCAGATAATTTAAAGGTAGGATTATTTAAATAATGAGAAGAGTCGTAATTACGGGACTGGGTGTAGTATCTTGTTTAGGGAATAATCAAGAAGAAGTCTATCGGTCATTATTCAACTCAAAATCGGGTATTTCTTTTGCTAAAGAATATAAAGAACATAATTTAAAAAGTCACGTACACGGAAAACCAAATATTAAACTCGAAGATCATATAGATAGAAAAACAATCCGATTTATGGGTTCAGGTTCCGCTTATAATTATATAGCAATGAAAGAAGCAATTAAAGATTCTGGTTTAGATGAAAAAGAAGTGAGTAATTTTATGACTGGGATTGTTATGGGTTCTGGAGGACCATCAATTGAAAATGTGATTTTAGCTGCAGATAAAACAAGAGCAAAAACTCCAAAATTAATGGGTCCTTTTATAGTTCCAAGAACTATGGCAAGCACGGCATCAGCGACCTTGGCTGTTCCATTTAAAATTAAAGGAACAAACTATACAATGAGTTCTGCATGCGCCACCAGTGGTCACTGTATTGGCAATTCAATGGAATTAATTCAAATGGGGAAACAAGATATTGTTTTTGCAGGAGGGAGTGAAGAAATACACTGGGCCATGACAGCTATGTTTGATGCTATGACTGCATTGTCATCTAAGTACAATGAAACTCCTGAAACAGCCTCTAGAGCATATGATAAAACGAGAGATGGATTTGTAATCGCGGGGGGAGCTGGAGTTCTGGTTCTTGAGGAATACGAACATGCTAAAGCTAGAGGAGCTAAAATATACGCTGAATTAACTGGTTATGGAGCAACTTCAGATGGATACGATATGGTAGCTCCATCGGGTGAGGGAGCTGTAAGATGTATGAAAATGGCTATGGCAACAGCTAGAAATAAAATTGATTATATAAATACTCATGGGACTTCTACTCCTGTTGGGGACATCACAGAGCTAAATGCAGTGAAAGATACTTTTGGAGAAAATATTCCAAAAATAAGTTCAACAAAATCTTTATCAGGTCACCCATTGGGCGCTGCTTCAGTACATGAGGCAATTTATTGTTTAATTATGATGAAAAATAATTTTATTGCTGGATCAGCGAATATAAATGAAATGGATGAAGAAGCTAAAAAATTTCCAATAGTTGCAAAAACAGAAACTGAAATAACATTAAATACAGTTATGTCTAATAGTTTTGGTTTTGGTGGAACTAATGCTGCTTTAATTTTTGAAAAGGTTTAATTAATGAGTTTAATGAAAGGTAAAAGAGGATTGATCATGGGTGTTGCCAACGAGCGATCAATTGCGTGGGGTATTTCACAAAAATTAGCTGAGGCTGGTGCTGATCTCGCTTTCACATATTTAGGAGATGCTTTAAAAAAAAGGGTTATTCCTTTAGCAGAAAAATTGAATTCAAAAGTTACATTTAGTTGTGATGTTGAAAAAAAAGAGGAAGTGGTAAAATTATTTGAAAATATTAAATCTCAATGGGGTGAAATTGATTTTGTGGTTCATGCAGTAGCATTTTCAGATAAATCAGAATTATCGGGCGAATACTTAAATACAACTAGAGAAAATTTTTTAAGAAGTATGTTAATTTCATGTTTTTCATTTACCGAAGTTGCAAAAGAAGCCTCTAAAGTAATGAAAAAAGGTGGGAGCATGTTAACTTTAACTTACGAGTCTACTAAAGCTATTCCGAATTATAATGTAATGGGAGTGTGTAAATCTGCTCTAGAAGCAAGTGTAAAATATCTTGCAAGAGATTTAGGTGCTAAAGGTGTGAGAGTAAATGCTATTAGTGCTGGACCAATTAAAACCTTAGCAGCTTCCGCTATTGGTGATGCAAAATTCTTATACAAATGGAATGAAGACCACTCATTCTTGAAGAGGAATGTAGATATTCATGATGTAGGAAATTCTGCATTATATCTTTTAAGTGATCTTGCAAAAGGAGTTACAGGTGAAATACACTATGTTGATGCAGGATACAATAAAGTTGGAATGCCAGACCCAAAAAATTTTACAAATCAATAATCTTTACTTTTTGTAATATCTAATCTCAATAAATTTATAGGTATAATTAGCAAATATGATTGTTAACAAATAAGCAAACAATGTAAACAAATTTGATTCAAAAACAGTTAGTTTTAGAAATACTACGCCTTCAGAAGAAACTAAGGTTGGGTAATCAATAACAAATCTTAAAAAATTATTCATAAGAAAAAAAATTAATAAATGTCCTAAGTATATGCTGTAACTAATTTTTCCTAGAAAAATAAAAAACCTATTAAAAAATATCTTGTATAAAAAAAAATTTTTATTTAAAAAACATGACAAATAAATTATTAATCCAAAGAATATTGAATAAATATAATTGTAACCTAAATTGAAGAGTATTTTATATCCAAACAATTCTGCTAAAAATAATGATAAAAAAATAAAATAAAATATATTAAAAATTATACTTTTAAAAAAATTCTTATTCTTTAAATAAAAATTACAAAAAATACATCCCAAAGAAAAAGAATATAGGCCAGAATAAAAAGCATTGTGAAAATAACCTGCACCATAATTATCATTTAAAAAAATTAAAAATAAAATAACAAACATTATTGGAAGTATTAAAAAATATTTATTATTGAAAAATATTATTAATGAAAAAGTAAAATACAAAAACATCTCTACAGAAATTGACCAGGCAGGCCCATTAAAAGAATATTGATCAGCATAATGTTGTAAAAAAAATAAATGCAAAAAAAAGTTACTAATATTATTCAATTGAAAAGGTTTATTATTTACTTCTAATCCATAATTGGTACTTAAAAAATATTTCAAAAACTCAATCGAAAGGAAACATAATAAAAAAAATAAATGTAAAGGATATAACCTAAAAAATCTTTTTAACATAAACTTTTTTATTTTTGAAATATTAAAATTTTGATCATGATAATTAAGATAAATTACGAAACCACTTAAAGTAAAAAAGAATTGAACAAACAATGCTTGTTTAAAATATATATGAAAAATTGAATTATATGAGAAATGAACTGCACATACGCTAAGTGCGGCGAGCGCTCTAAATACGTCTAATTGATCTAAATAAGATTTATTCATAATGAAAAAAAAACAAAATTAAAACAATTCTGATAAATCTAATTATAAAAATTAAATAATAGTTTTTAATTACTGATTCGCTTGTTTCATAGAAAGTTTAACTTTTCCTCTATCAAAACCAATTACTTTAACTTTAACCTCATCTCCCTCTTTTACAATATCAGTAACCTTAGCAACTCGTTTATCTGCAAGTTCTGAAATATGGACAAGTCCATCTTGTTTACCTAAAAAATTAACAAATGCACCAAACTCCATAATCTTCATAACTTTTCCTGAATAAATCTTATTTAATTCAGCTTTTGCTGTGATGTCTTTAATCATCTGCATTGCGGTGTTTCTTGACTGTTCGTCTGGAGCAGCAACTGTTACCACACCTTCATCATTTACATCCACTTTTGCACCTGATTTTTCAACTATTTCTCTTATGGTTGCGCCACCTTTTCCAATTACAGCTGCAATATCTTTTTTATCGACATTTATCTTTTCCATTTTTGGAGTATGTTTTCCAACATCAGATCTTGAAGCTGATAATGCTTTATTCATTTCACCTAAAATATGAACTCTTCCATCTTTGGCTTGACTTAATGCCTGTTCCATTATTTCAAATGTTATTCCTGTAATTTTGATATCCATTTGTAGAGAAGTAATTCCATCTTTGGTTCCAGCAACTTTGAAGTCCATATCACCTAAATGATCTTCATCACCTAAAATGTCTGATAGGACACTAAAATCATCACCCTCTTTGATTAACCCCATTGCAATACCTGCAACTGGTTCTTTAATTGGTACTCCTGCATCCATTAATGCAAGTGAAGTTCCACAAACAGTAGCCATTGAGGATGAACCGTTAGACTCTGTAATTTCGGAAACTACTCTAAATGTGTAAGGAAATGCTTCTTTTGATGGCAATGACGAGTGAATAGCTCTCCACGCTAATTTACCATGTCCTATTTCTCTTCTACCTGTTCCAATTCTTCCAGTTTCTCCTACTGAAAAAGGTGGAAAATTATAATGAAGCATAAACCTTTCTCTTTGTAATCCATCTAAACTTTCAATTCGTTGTTCATCATCAGATGTACCTAAAGTAGCTGTTACAATTGCTTGCGTTTCCCCTCTGGTAAATAAAGCAGATCCATGCGTTCTAGGTAAAATACCAACTTCGCAAGAAATAGGTCTGACATCAGATAGTCCTCTACCATCTATTCTATTTTTATTTTTTAAAATATCTGTTCTCACAATTGTCTTTTCAAGATTTTTTAGTTCAGAGTTCACATCAAGATCAGTGTAGTTCTCATTTTCCTCATAAAGTTTTTTAGCTTTATCGGTAATTTCTGAAATTTGATTTGATCTGTCTTGTTTGTCTCTAGTAGCAAATGCTTTTTTAAGATCTTCTGTAAAAGTTTCTTCAAGTTTCTTTTTAACTTCAGATAGGTCTTTCTTTTCAACAGTCCATTCAGGTTTTCTGCATTCTTTAGCCAATTCCTCTATCATTTGAATCACTGGAATAAAACTTTCATGACCAAATTTAACTGCATTTAACATTTCTTCCTCAGTTAATCCACTCGCCTCGGACTCAACCATAAGCACAGCATCTTTTGTACCAGCAACAACTAAATCTAATTTTGATTTTTCAAGTTCATTTTTTGACGGATTCAAAACATATTTACCATCGATATATCCAACTCTAGAAGCTCCAACAGGACCCAAGAATGGCATTCCTGATATAGCTAAAGCTGCAGAGGATGCAATAATTGATAAAATATCTGCTTCATTTTCTTTATCATAAGAAATTACAGTTGGTAACAACTGAACCTCATTTTTAAATTCATCAGGAAACAACGGTCTGATCGGTCTATCAATTAATCTTGAGATTAATGTTTCACTTTCAGTTGGTCTTGCTTCTCTTTTAAAGTATCCACCAGGAATTTTTCCTGCAGCATAATATTTTTCCTGATAATTTACAGATAATGGAAAGTAATCTATATCTGGATTTACTTTTTTTGCTCCAACGACTGTTGCTAAAACCACTGTCTCCCCACATGTTGCGATGATTGCTCCGTCTGCCTGTCTTGCTACTTTGCCAGTTTCTAAACTTATCTTCTTTCCTGCTACTTCAACTTCCTTTTTATATAATTTAAACATTTCATTTCCATTTCGTTTCGTTTTTTTCGTTCCATTACGTTCTATCTATCTTGACGCTTATTTTCTCAAATTCAATTTCGACAGGACATTCTTGTAAGAGTCTATTTTATTTCTTTTAAGATAGTCTAACAATTTTTTTCTTCTATTGACCGCTCTCAATAATCCAACAGATGAATGTTTATCTTTTTTGAATTGTTTTATATGTTTTGAAAGCGTTTCAATTTTTTCTGTTAACAAAGCAATTTGAATTTCTGACGATCCAGTGTCTTTTTCATGCATTGCTAAATCTTGAGCTTTTTTATTCATATTTTATTTTTCCTATTTATTTGATTGTTTGATTAAATTTTCTATTTTTTCAGCATATTCAAAAGACTCATCTTTTCTGAAAAGTATTTTTGGTAAAAATTTCATTACAACTTTTTGAGATAAAATTTTTCTGATTAAAAATGAGTATTCTTTCAAAATATTTATAGTTTCCTCTGCATTTTTCCCACCAAGAGGAAGGACATATGCCTTAGCTATTTTCAAGTCTTGACTCATACGTACCTCAGTGACTGTAATATTATTCGTTTCTAAATTCGGTACTTTAGCTTCATTTTTAATAAAAATCATGCTTAAAGCTTGTTTAACCATTTCCCCAACTCTTAACTGTCTTTGCGACATTGGTTTCCCCAATCTATCTGCCATTAAATCGACCTTTCTTTTGAAGTTAGATTAAAAGCCTCCAATGTGTCATTTTTTTGAAAATCTACATAATCTTTGACTGTAATTCCACATTCTTGCCCATTACTAACTTGTTTTACTTGATTTTTTTCTCTGAATAAAGAGCCAACCTTACCTGTAAAAATAATATTACCATCTCTAATTATTCTTAGATCTGAGTTGCTATTAATTTCGCCCTCTATAACTTTAGAGCCCGCAACTTTACCAGCACCAGAAACTTTAAATATTTCTAAAATCTGAGCTGTTCCAGTGATATTTTCCTGAATATCAGGTGTAAGTAAACCTGACATTTTAGATTTTATATAATCTAGTACCTCATATATTATATTATAAGATGAAATTTTAATCCTCTCATTTTCTGCTAATTTTTTTGCCTCTTTACTTGGTTTGACATTAAATGCTATTAAAACAGCATTAGAAGCTTTTGCTAAAGTTACGTCCGTCTCTGTAACCATTCCAATATCTGCTAAAATAATTTTTGGTTTGACCTCTTCATGTTCAATCTTACTAATTGCACTTTTAATTGCCTCTGAGGAACCATGTACATCTGATTTAATTATTAAATTTAATTCCACACTTGATTTGTCTGTAAAAGCTGAGTCTTGAGTTGCAAATGTTAATATATTTTTCCCATCTTTATTTTCATAAGCTCTATTTTGACTTAAATTTTTAGCCTCTTTTTCATTATTAAGAACGATAAAATCATCTCCTGCTTTAGCTGCACCATTAATTCCTAATATCTCAACTGGTGTAGATGGTGATGCTTCATCAATATTTTGTCCTTTATCATTAATTATTGCTCTAACCTTTCCCCATCGTAAACCACTTACAAAAAAATCTCCCTTTTTGAGAGTACCGGCAGTAACAATAATTGTTGCAACTGGCCCTCTTCCAACATCAATTTTAGATTCTAAAACAATACCAGTAGCTTTAGACTCAAAATCTGTTTTTAAATCTAAAATTTCAGCTTGAAGTATAATTGCCTCTAGTAATTTATCTAAATTTAATTTTGTTTTAGCAGATATCTCAACCATTAATGTGTCTCCAGATAAATCTTCAGCTATTAATTCATATTCTAATAACTGATTTTTAACTTTTTGTGGATCTGCCTCTGGCAGATCACATTTATTAATTGCAACAACAATTGGAACATTTGCAGCTTTAGCATGCTTAATAGATTCAACTGTTTGAGGTTTCACTCCATCATCCGCGGCTACAACTAATACCACAATGTCTGTAAGTTTTGACCCTCTGGCTCTCATTTCAGTAAATGCTGCATGACCGGGTGTATCAATAAAAGTTAGCTTATTTGATTTTGACTCAATTTGGTATGCACCTATATGTTGTGTGATGCCCCCAAACTCTCCTGATACTACATTTGCACTTCTTAGAACATCTAATACAGAGGTTTTACCATGATCTACGTGACCCATAACTGTAACAATAGGAGGTCTATTTTTTAAATTTTCTGTCCTTGCAGCTTTAATCTTGCTTATAATTTCCTCTGCCTTTTCTTCTCTAATTGGATTATGTCCAAACTCTTTAACTAAGTACTCTGCTGTATCAGCTGCTAAAGTTTGATTAATAGTAACCGTAACTCCCATACCAAATAGAAATTTAATGACATTGCTAGACTGTTCAGCCATTCTATTTGCAAGCTCTCTTACTGTAATCGCTTCAGGAATATTTATGTCTCTTTTGATTTGTTTTAAATTCTCTTTATTTTCCTCTTTATTTGCATTTTTGAGCTCTTTTTGTCTTGCTCTTTTGACTGATGCCAAACTTCTTTCTCTCGTCTCTATCTGATCACTTAAAGCTCTAGAGACTGTTAGCTTCAACTCTCTTTTCTTTGGTCCAAGTTTTGTTTTTTTTTCGATATCTGTATCACCTTTTAATCTTTTAGTTGCTCTTTGCTCTGCAAGTTTTCGTCTTTCAAAATCACTGGCTATAGGCTGCGATTTGGAAAAAAAATTATTTTTAGATGAAATTCCTTTTTTAAAACTAGATGATTGTTTAAATCCACTATTCTTATTCCCTGTTGATTTTCCAAAAGATTTTGATTGTTGATCAATGATTACCGTTTTTTTGCTCTGAGATTTTGATGTGTCAAGTTTATTAATGGTCTTTTTGATCTTGCCTGAAATAGTAAGTTTTGTTTTTTTGTTTTCCATTTCTCATTCCCTTAATCTTTATAAACTATATTTCTTGCAGACATGATAAGTTCGTCTGCTTCACTTTTTGATAACGCAAAATCTTCCAGATAACCTTGAATCTTTACTTTTTCTCCTTTTACCACATCATATCCACCCGTAAGCTCATCAGAAGCGAGATCAGCAAAATCTTCTAATTTAAGTATTTTTTGCTCACCCAATGTAACTAACATCCCAGGTGTCAAACCTTTTAAATTTATCAAGTCATCGGCTAAGCCTAAATCTTTAATTCTCTTTGAAATATCCTCTTGATCCTTTTGATAAAATTCTTTTGCTCTTTCTATTAGTGCTTTTGCTGTCTCCTCTTCTATCCCCTCTATTTTAACTAAATTTTCAGAGGTAGTATCTTTAATATCATCGATAGTGGAGTATCCCTCCGCTACTAAAAGTTGACCCAAAGTTTCATCTAGTTCTAAATTTTTAACAAAGTTTTCTGTTTTCTCTCTAAACTCTTGTTGTCTTCGATCCGAGTCCTCTTGATCGGTCATTATATTAATTTCATAATTCATTAATTTTGTAGCTAATCTAACATTTTGTCCTCTTCTACCAATAGCTTTGCTAAGATTGTCCTCGGTTAAAATTACATCTAATTTTTTTCTTTGCAAATCTATATTTACTCTTTGAACTTCTGCTGGTGATAATGCATTGGCTACTAGTATAGCTGGGTCTTCTGACCAATTTACAATATCAATTTTTTCTCCTTGTAATTCATTAACAACTGCTTGCACTCTTGAACCTCTCATTCCTACACATGCTCCAACTGGATCTAATGAAGTATCGACTGCTTTTACACAAATTTTAGCTCTACTACCAGGATCCCTTGAGGATGATTTAATCTCAATTAAATTGTCATAAATTTCTGGGACTTCTTGAACAAAAAGTTTTTCCATAAATTTTGGATGTGCCCTAGACAAAAAAATTTGCTGTCCTCTTGGTTCTCTTCTAACGTCGTAACAATATGCTTTAATTCTATCTCCAGCTTTTATGTTTTCTCTAGGTATCATTTCGTTCTTTTGTATTATTGCTTCAGTTCGGCCAAGATCTACAATTACATTTCCAAATTCCAATCTTTTCACAATTCCGCTTAGTATTGAGTCTTTTTTATCAATGAAATCATTAAATTGTCTCTCTCGTTCTGCCTCTCTTACATTAAAATTGATAACTTGCTTTGCTGTTTGAGCTGCAATTCTACCAAAGTCAAAAGATGGTAATGGTTGAAGCACTTCATCACCAATTGATTTTCCTACATTTTCCTCATTGAGATTGATTGCCTCTTCAATATTAATTTCAGTGTTAGAATTCTCAGGTTTTTCCACTATTACTAGCTTTCTAAATATTTCTATATTACCACTCTCTCTGTCAATGAGGACTTTAATTTCATTATCTTGGCCGAACTTAGATTTAGCTGCTTTTGCTATACCAGTTTCCATAGAACTGATTATTAATTCTTTATCTATAGACTTTTCCAAAGCAACAGCCTCTGCAATTCTTAACAATTCAAGTTTATCTGCTCTTTTATTTAACATATTTTTGTTTGCTCCAAAAAAAAATGGGCTAAAGCCCATTTTGATAGTTCAACAATGTAATTGAAATATAGTAAAGTTTTACTTTAATTCAACAGAAACTATTTAGAAAAAAAGCTTAATTTATCAGTTTTTTCCCAGGAAAATGATCCCTTATCATCTGGTGCTCTTCCAAAATGACCATAAGCAGCTGTTTTTTCATAAATAGGTTTGTTTAAATTAAGCATTTCTCTTATCCCTCTTGGACTTAAATCAAAATTTTCTCTAATTTTTTCCACAACAAATTTATTCTTATCTAAATCATTATCAAATAAATCTACGTAAATAGACAATGGTTTAGATACTCCTATAGCATAAGCTAATTGGATTAAGCACTTATCAGCTATTTTTGAAGCAACAATATTTTTAGCAATATATCTTGCTGCATAAGCTGCAGATCTATCGACTTTAGTAGGGTCTTTACCTGAAAAAGCACCCCCTCCGTGAGGAGCTGCTCCACCATAAGTATCAACAATTATTTTTCTTCCTGTTAGTCCACAGTCACCATCAGGACCACCAATAACAAAATTTCCAGTTGGATTTACATAAAATTCATTCTCATCAAATCCCTCTAGAAAATTTTTTGGGATAGATTTTAACATATAGGGCCTTAGTAAATCTCTGACCTGAGCTTGATTTACATCTGGGGAATGTTGGGATGATATCACAACTGATTTAACTTTAGTTGGTTTCCCATTTACATACTCAAAAGTAACCTGACTTTTTGAGTCAGGTTCAATATGTAATAATTTCCCTGACTTTCTATCTTCTGCCATAAGTCTTAAAATTTTATGTGAGTAATGAATAGGTGCAGGCATCAATATATCAGTCTCATTACATGCATATCCAAACATTATTCCTTGATCACCAGCACCCTCGTCTTTATTACCAGATGAGTCTACACCCATAGCAATATCTGCTGATTGCGCGTGTAGATGACTTTCAATTTTTGTTGCTTCTTTCCAAGTGAAACCTTCTTGATCGTAGCCAATATCTTTAATACAATCTCTTACTTTTTGTATTATTTCATCTTTGCTAATTTCAGGTCCTCTTACTTCACCAGCAAGTACAACTTTGTTTGTAGTTGTTAAAGTTTCACATGCGACTCTAGAAAAAGGATCGCCTGAAAGATAACTATCAACAACCATATCCGAAATTCGATCAGAAACTTTATCAGGATGACCTTCTGAGACGGACTCGCTCGTAAATAGATAATTTTTTAAATTACTCATTTTTAATTCTATTAAATAGAAAAATTAACAAAATATACAACATAATTAGTAAAACAAAAATTTTATTTCCATATTTTGAAAATATTGTTGGTTGTATTTTTTTAGTTTTACTCAAATCTATATGGCCTGATTGTCCAAATTTTATACTTTGCTCAACAATCCCTAATGGGTTAATTATAGCTGCAATTCCATTATTTGATGATCTTACAATATACTTTCCACTTTCTATGGCTCTAAAAATACTGTGAGAAAAATGTTGTTTTGGCCCAATAGATTTACCAAACCATCCGTCTTCAGAAATATTAACTATTAGCTCGAAATTAGAGTCTTTAAATAATTTGCCTGAATAGATTATTTCATAGCAAATTAACGGTAAGATTTTAAGATTAAAATTTTGTTGATTTATTTCTATAATATCTCTTTTATTTCCACTTGAAAAAGATTGATAGTTGTTAGTTAAGGATCTTAAACCAATATTTTTCAAAACATTTTCTATAGGCAAAAACTCACCAAAAGGAACTAAATTAATCTTATTATAAGAATTGATTAAATTTAAATTATCATCATAAACTGAAAAAGTGTTAAAATTACTTTTAGAACCATCTTTTATAGAATGGCTATTAATCCCGATTATAAATAGATGATTTTCATTGAAGTTTTCATTAAATAACCATTTGTACTCAACCAAATTTTCTTGTGTTATGTCTGGAATTATCCCCTCTGGCCAAACAAATATAGTTTTTTCATTAAGAACAGGTTTACTAAGTTTTATCAAATCTTTAATAATTATTATTGGATCCACATCCAAATAAAATCTTTCAAGACCTATCTGAGAACCGACAACTCTTATCTTAAAATTAAAATCATTCTCTATTAGATTATCGAACCTTTTTTTATACATATGCCCATAAATAAAAATAAGTATCACTGTAAAAAAAGCTAGAAAATTAAAAATTATACCTTTTTTTATATCCTTAATAAAAAGAACTGCTGGACAGGTAAATATTAAGATACAAAAAAGATTGAGTCCATAAGTACCGATTATTGAGATAATACTAATAAATTCCAATTGATTAGAAAAACTATAAACAATCAGATTCCAAGGAAAACCTGTTAGAAATATTCCTCGAATGAATTCTGTTACTCCAAAAATTAGAGAAAACAATAAAAGTGAACTCAAAATGTTTTTTGTTTTGAAAATTAAAAATAGAAAAGAAACCAAACCATAAAATAATGCTAAAAAAGATGGTATTAAAAAAATAGTTAAAGGGATCAAAAATTTATAATTCTGATCAAATGTCAGAGAAATAGATATCCAATATAAATTTGTAAAAAAATAACCAAAACCAAATATCCACCCATAAATAAATAAAAATTTTTTATTTTTTAGATTAATTGATTTTTTAAATAAAAAATAAAAAAATAAGGAAAAAGTAAAAAAATTAATTATAAAATAGTTAAAAGGTGGGAGACTTAAAGAAGTTAACATTCCCAATGAACCTAGAAATAGTAACTCGATATATAATTTTCTACTCAATTTAATTTCGATATTACTGATTGATATATAAATTTCTCTTCTTTTAACATTTTTTCATAATCTACATTTCTAATGTGGTTAAAACTTAAAAGATGTAAAAAGCCATGAATGAAAATTTTTATAAGTTTTTTTCTAAAAAATTCATTTTTTTGCGATTTTGGCTTATCAATGAAATTATAGCTTATGACTATATCTCCAAGATATGTTTTCTTAGTCAGTCTTAATTTGTCGTTGAATGGAAATGACAAAATATCTGTTGATTTATCTTTATTTCTAAAATTCTTATTTAACTTTTTTATATTTTTATTATTTGATAACAATAGACTTAAGCTAATTTTTTTGTTCAGAAATTTATATTTTTTTGGAAAAGCTTTACAGACGTTATTAAAAAACAATTTTTTATTTTTTATTCTTCTAGACCAAGCCCTCTCATTTGAGAAGACAAAAATATTAATCATTTTTTGAGTAAGCTTTAACTATTTTAGACACTAATGGATGTCGCACAACATCGGAGTGGTCAAAATCAACTACCGATATTTCATTTAAATGCCCAAGTACTTTTTTTGATCTAACTAAGCCAGACATGCTTTTGTTTGGTAAATCTATTTGAGAAGGATCTCCATTAACTACTATTTTTGAGTTTTCTCCAATACGGGTCAAAAACATTTTAATTTGTGTATCAGTCGCATTTTGAGCCTCATCTAGTATAGCAAATGAATTTTTTAAGGTTCTACCTCTCATGAAAGCTAAAGGTGCAATTTCTATATCACCAATTTCAATCATCCTTTGAATTTTCTCAAAATCAAACAAATCATAAAGCGAGTCGTATAAAGGTCTTAGATAGGGGTCTACTTTCTCTTTCATGTCCCCAGGTAAAAAACCTAGTCTTTCACCAGCCTCCACTGCTGGTCTTGATAAAATTATTCTCTCAATTTTCTTTTCTAATAACATTGTTAGACCAACAGCAACAGCCAAAAAAGTTTTACCTGTTCCTGCAGGCCCTGCAGATATTATTATTTCACTTTGTCTTAATGCTCTAACGTATCCTTTTTGTTTTTCAGATCTCGGAATGATTGATTTTTTTGGAGTCTTAATAATATCGGTAATATTATTATTTTTAACTTTTTCATTAATCATAAATTTATCTACAGATGAAACGATGTCTTTATTTTCAATAGATCCATTATTAACAAATTGATTCGCTAAAAATTGTATCGCATTTTTTAGTATTTCGTTGTTTTCTGGATTAGATTTAATCAATATGGAATTACCTCTAGAATATAAATTTGCTTGTGTAATTTTTTCAAGCTCTTTTAAATTTTTATTAAATTCTCCAACAACACCCATTAATAAATCATTATCATGAAATATAACGCTTAATGAATTATTGTCTGAATAGACAAATTTTAATGATGAATTAATATTTTTCTCTAATATTTCACTCAATTCTATGCTACCTTTTGATCTATATTATTAATCGCTTTTCCAAATAAAGTATTTCTATTACTTTTATAGATTTTTATCTTAAGAATTTTTCCAACATCTTTTTTATTACCATCAAATATTACAGGTGTCATATATTCTGATCTTCCAAAGATTTTGGTTTTATCCTCAGTTTGGTTTTCAGATAATACATTTATTATCTTATTTTCTAAAGATTTATTTTTTTCTATTTGGTTATTAAAAAGTGCCTCTTGAACTTTTTCTAAGCGCTTTACCGAAATTTTTTTATCAATTGTTTGCAAGCTTCCTGCTACTGTGCCTGGTCTAGGGCTAAAAATAAATGAATAAGAGTTAATAAATCTAACTTCTTTGATTAAATTTAATGTTTCCATAAAATCCTTTTCTTCTTCACCAGGGTAAGCAATAATGAAGTCACTTGAAAATTCTACAAATGGGTTAATTTTTTTTATTCTTTCATAGGTTCTTAAAAATTCTTCGATAGTATGTTTTCTGTTCATTAAGTTTAAAATCTTATTTGAGCCACTTTGAACAGGAAGATGAATCAATGGCATGAGCTTTTTTGAGTCTTTATAAACATCAATTAAATCATCTGTCATATCTTTTGGGTGAGAAGTGGTGAACCTGACTCTTTCGACATTTTTAATTTTTTCTATTTCATAAATAATGTTTGATAATCTTTTATGTTTATCACTGTATGCATTCACATTTTGGCCTAATAATATAATCTCCTTAGATCCTTGATCCGCTAAGCTTTTTGCCTCAGTAATTATTTGATCAAAAGGTCTTGAATATTCTGGTCCTCTTGTATATGGCACAACACAAAAGTGACAAAATTTATCACAACCCTCTTGAATTGTTAAAAAAGAAGTAGCCTTGCCAATTTTATTTTTTATTCTACTCAAATATTCAAACTTGCTAACTGCATCAAAATCTGTTTCATCGACTTTTTGTTTTTCGGTGAAATTCAAAATTTTATCATTAATCTTATAATAAGCTTGTGGACCTAAAATTAAATCTATATAAGGCTCTCTTCTTAACATTTCTTGATTTTCTGCTTGAGCAACACAGCCAGCTACTATAACCAATGGTTTTTTTTTTGATCTAAAAATTTTTTTTACTCTTCCAATTTCGTGATAAACTTTTTCACTAGCCTTATCTCTAATATGACATGTGTTTAAAAGGTAGCAGTCAGCATCTTTACATTGATCTGTTTTTTCAAAACCTATTTTTCTCACTACATCATAAATACGTTTTGAATCATACTCATTCATTTGACAACCAAATGTCTTTATAAAAATTTTTTTATTCATTTAATTAAGATTTTTTTTTTACCCCATATAGTTCGAGTCTATGATCTACAAGAGTGTAGCCATATTTTTCTGCAATTTTTTTTTGAAGCTGATTAATTTCCTCATCAACAAACTCTATTATTTCACCAGTTTTAATATCAATTAAGTGATTGTGATCATCATTTAACTCATATCTTGCTTTTCCACCCTTAAAATCATGCTTAGTCAATATTCCAGCTTCCTCAAAAAGCTTTACAGTTCTATATACAGTAGCGATACTTATTTTTGGATCAATTTTTAACACTCTATTATATAATTCATCAACGTCGGGATGATCAGACTCTCCGTAAGCTTCTTTAGACTCCAAAATAACTCGCGCTATAGTTCTTCTTTGATCGGTGAGTTTAAGACCTTTTTTTTGAAATTTTTGCTCTAATTTATCAGACATATCTAATTTTAACTTATATAAATAGGATTAATCAAATTTTTTTTAATATCAAATTTATCGCATAGATTGGGTATATTTTCATATTTTACTTCTTTAATATTTTTAAAATATTGAAAACTATAACAATAATAATCAACATCATTAACCAAACAAATTGCTTTAATAACAGAAATTGAATTTCTTATTCCAGCGAAGCTTCCCGGCCCTATATTAATATAAAATGTAGAAATATCTTTTATTTTTAGATTTTTTGAGTTCAAAAAATCATTTAAAAGTATAACTAATTTTTCATAATTAGTTTTAGTATTTTCGTAACTAATGCTGTAAATATCTTTATTCCTTATGATCATTAAAAAAATATTTTTCTTAGCAGCATCAATAATTAGTTTATTCATTACAATTTTTCTTTTTAGTACAAACTCTATTGCACAAGATAAAAATAGTAAATATTTTTCTAAAGATGAAGGAGTTTTATCAATTATGTACCACCGTTTTGAAGAGAATAAATATCCATCTACCAATATTAAGATAGATATATTTAAAAAACACCTCGATATTATCAAAGATTCAAAATTTGAATTTTATCATCCCAAAGATTTTGAAAATAATTTTAATAAACCAAAAAAACAAAAAAAAATTTTAGTTACAATTGATGATGCATTTAAATCTTTTTATGAAAATGCGTGGCCAATACTTAAAAAAGATAAAATTCCTTTTTTATTATTTGTATCAACTGAACCTGTTGGTAAAAAAGGATATATGACTTGGGATCAAATCAAAGAGATTGAAAGATCGGAATTTGGTGTTATTGGTCATCACTCACATTCACATGATTATTTAATCGACAAAAAATTTAAGGAATTTGTTTTAGACATAAAAAAGGCAAATAATATTTTCTTGAATGAATTAGGTTATATTCCTTCTTTATTTTCTTACCCATTCGGAGAATATTCAAAAGAAATGCATGATTACATTTCAAAAAATTTTAGTCTTTCTTTTGGTCAACATTCAGGTGTTATTGATATTAATAAAGAGAAATATGAACTTCCTAGATTTCCAATTAATGAAAAATATGGAGAATTAAAAAGATTTAACTCAATTATAAATTATTCTCCTTTAGAATATAAAAATTTAAAGCCTGTTGAAAAAAAATTAAATCACCAAAAAAATCCACCTGAGTTTAGTGTTGAATTTTTTAAAGAACAAAAAAATTTAGAAGATATTAATTGTTATTCTAATGAGGGGAACAGGTGGGAAAAATCTGACATTTCAATTAAAGAAAGTGTGCTTTTTATAAAATTTAGGGAACCTTTTACTCCAAGAAGAGGCCGGATTAATTGTTCCCTAAATGATGAAGGTAAATGGCGTTGGTTTGGGACACAATTTACAATTGCTAAAGACTCTAAATAAGACTCTCTAATTTTTTACTGGAAGGAAGCAGTTTAGCATCGTCAAAATCTTTTAGATTATTTTGTGAAATGATTTTTTTTAAAGTCTCTACATACTTTTGACCAGTCTCAGCGTACTTATCTAAATGTTCTGATAAAATCATACTATCTAGTTCCGTGCCTTCATCTCTTAATTTTGCTCTAGCCTTTCTAAATTCTTTATAAGAGGAATGTGTATTTAAGTTTCGTTGGTAAGCTCTTACAGAAGCTTGCAGAACATTAAATTTCATAACCTTGTGACCTTGATCCTTCTCAGCATCTTTTGGTTTTAATCCTTCTCCTGACCAAGTCCACTGGCCAAATAAAGCATTTCCCTCTAAGGCGAAACGCGATGTACCCCAACCAGTTTCTTTTGCAGCTTGAGCTATTGCCAGAGATGTTGGGATTTCATCCATCCTAATTTTTAAAGTTGAGAGATCTTTAGATGGAACGCCATATTGTTTAAATTTTTGATTTAACCATTTCTTTTCTAATTTAGTATTATTATTTTTATTGATTATCGCAAAGAGTTTTAGTCTATCAATTTTAATATTATTGTTTTCTTCCAAAATTAGGGGCAAAACAATTTGAATAAAAAAATTTTTTCTTTTTTTTGTATTCTCTATTTTTTTTATCTCATTTGGCAACCAAGTTAAGGCAACAGGTCTAACTAGTTTATTTGTTCTAACATCATCTAAACTATAATTTGTATCTTCAAATAATTGATTAATTGTTGATGCACTTAATCTTACAGAATCAGTATCCAGGTCATTAAGTGTAAGAATGTCAGTTAGTAAATCTTTCTCATTAAAAGTCTCATTTGTATCAATTGCGATTTGCTCTTCTTTTCCATTCAACTTATAAACCATTATTTTTCTAGAGTCATTTTGAAATTCATTAGAAAAGATTTCTTGATTTGCAAAGTTGATAAAAATAGGAGCTACATAGAAAAAACCTAGTATTCCAAAACAAGCAACTAATGTTCTACCTATGGAACTACTTACTCGTTCACCAAATAAATAAATAATTTCTGTTGTCTTTTTTTTTCTATTAACGTTTAGAAATTTTATTTTTTTTATATTAAATCGCCTCAACTTCTTTTACCTCTCTAACATAATGTTTTAGAAGATTTTGAACACCTTGTTTTAGAGTTAAAGTAGAACTAGGGCAGCCTGAACAACTACCTTGTAGTTGAACCTTAACAACTCCATCTTCAAAACTTTTAAATTTTATATCTCCTCCATCTCTGGATACTGCTGGACGTATTTTTTCATCTAAAATTTTAATTATATTTTTTTCGATCTCTGATAGGCTAATTTTATCATCATTCTGCTTGTTATCTAAAACAAAATCCTTACCCTTGGAATAGAAATCATTTATTAATGAAATTATTATATGCTTAATTTCCTCCCAACTTGTATTTTCTAGTTTATTAACTGAGATAAAGTCACTTGCTAATAAGATACCCTCAACTCCATTTACTGATAGTATATTCTTCACAAGTTCATTATCAGTTTCATCTTTTTTAGTTATTTCAATGGTACCTATATTCGAGACTTGTTTCCCAGGCAAAAATTTAAGGGAATTTGGATTTGGAGTTACTTCTGTTTGAATAAACATAGTTAATATATAATCAATAATTTTAAAATATAAACTGTAAATTTAGATGATTTAAAAACCAATTATATCGTGGATTTCTTTAATTTTTTTAGAAGCTATATTGTCAGCTTTTTTTGAACCATCCTCCAGTATTTTATCTAAGTAACTTTTTTCTTTTAACAATCTTTTTATCTCATCAGATATAGGGCTTAGTTTATCTATTAAAATTTGAGATAAATTTTCTTTAAATTCTGAAAAATTTTTACCTGAAAATTTTTGAATTGAGCTCTCTAAAGATGTATTAGAAATGCTTGAGTAAATACCAATTAAGTTTCTGGCCTCTGGTCTATCATCGAGTTCTTTTACAGTTGATGGTATTGGTAGTGAGTCAGTTTTCGCTTTTTTTATTTTATTTGATATTTTATCATTTCCATCTGTTAGGTTGATACGACTTAAATCTGATAATTCTGATTTACTCATTTTTTTTAACCCATCTTTAAGACTCATTATCCTCGAAAATTCTTTTTGAATTAAAGGTTCAGGTATTTTAAAAAAATCCTCAACTTTAAAATCATTATTAAATTTTTGTGCAATATCTCTACAAAGTTCTAAATGTTGTTTTTGATCATTCCCAACTGGAACATGTGTAGAATCGTACAGCAAAATATCTGCTGCCATTAAAATAGGATAAGAATAGAGTCCCACACTTGCATTTTCTTTGTCTTTTCCTGCTTTTTCCTTAAACTGAGTCATTCTATTCAACCAACCCATCCTTGCTACACAGCTCAATATCCAAGCTGTTTCTGAGTGTGCAGCTACTTTAGACTGATTAAAAATTATACTTTTTTTTGGATCTATGCCACAAGCTATAAAAGTTGCCACTGTTTCACGTATATTCTCTCTAAGTATTATTGTATCTTGGGCTATAGTTATAGCATGTAAATCCACAACACAAAAAATACATTCATTTTTATTGTCATTATTTAAATTAACAAAGTTCTTAATTGCTCCTAAATAGTTTCCTAGATGTAGGTTTCCGGTTGGCTGAACCCCTGAAAAAATTTTTTTTTTCATAATTAATATTTTAATTTAATATCATTATATTTAAAAGCTTTGATAGCTAATGACAATATTAAATAAAATAAAAGTGTCAAAAAAACAGTTAATATTAAATAAAAAGATTTAAAGGTTTGTTCGTAAGATAATTCATTTTCAAAAAATAAAATTGAATACTTAAAAAATAGTCCCATCAGAAACGAAGCAAAAATTATTTTAATAAATCTTACAAAAAAACTTTTATTAAACTCAAATAAATTATCTTTTTTTAAACAGATTAATAATAACAATGAATTAAACCATGAAGAAATAGTTGTTGATATTGGAATAATGATAAAACCAACACTTTCAAAATAATATACACTGATACTGATATTAAGAGCCACAGAAATGACAGAAATATAGAATGGAGTTTTCGTATCATTATTAGCAAAGAAAAAAGTAGAAAAAACTTTTATAAATGCGAAAGCTGGTAATCCTAATCCAAAATAATAAAGGGCTTTTGATGAATTAATTACTGCTTCTTCACTAAAAGAGCCATATCCAAACAATGCTGAAATAATTTCTTTTGATCCAACAAACAAAGCCGCTGATGCAGGTAAACTTAAAAACATACAAATTTCTAAAGCTTTATTTTGAATGTTTATAATTTTGTTTTTTTTTTTTAAAAATACATGTTTCGATAATTGGGGTAAAATCACTACACCTATAGCTATTCCTGCAATTGCTAAATTAATTTGATAAATTCTATCAGCATAATAAAGATAAGATACTGCGCTTGACTGAAATGAAGCTATAATCGTGCCAACAAGTATGTTTACCTGTGTTACTCCTGAAGAAAAAATACTAGGTAAAAGTTTTTTAAAAAAAAATTTAACTTTATTAGTTATTCTAATTTTAAAATCTAATTTAATTACATAAAATTTTTTTACAAAATGATATAAAAAGATAAATTGCAATAACCCAGCTACAGAAACACCCCAGGAAAGAACATAAATAAGATCATCATTTAAATAATTTCCAAAAAATAATATTGAAATTAATACTATATTTAAAATAATTGGTGCTGCTGAAGCAGCTGCAAATTTATTATGAGAGTTTAAAATTGCACCAAAAAAAGATGATAAACTCACAACCATTAAAAATGGAAAAGTTATTCTAGTTAAAGTAATAGCAAGCTTCATTTTATCTGTATCTTTGGTGAAGCCTGGGGCAATCAAACTAACAAATAGTGGCATAAAAAGCTCAATTACTAGAACCAAAAAAAATAAACTAAATAATAATATTTTGAAAACTTGATTAGCAAATAATTGGGATTTCTTTTTACTTGCTACTAATTCAGAAGTGTAGCTAGGAACAAAAGCTGCATTAAATGTTCCCTCAGCAAATAACCTCCTAAATGTATTTGGTATTCTAAAAGCAACAAAAAAGGCGTCTGCTAACAAACTTGTTCCAAGAAAAATAGCAATTAAAACATCTCTTAAATATCCAAGTAATCTACTAATTATAGTATAAAAACCAAAAGTCCCTGTTGACTTAACTAAATTCATAAATCATATTAGTCTTAAATTTACCTCATTTGTACACCTAATTAACCTAAATGAAAAAAACAAAAATTGATCACTATACAGACAAAGAGGCTTTAGATTTTCACAGTCATAATAAGCCAGGAAAGATTGAGATTACCTCCTCAAAAAATATGACCACGAAAAGAGATCTCGCTCTAGCTTATTCACCTGGAGTAGCAGCACCAGTAAAAGCTATAAGTGAAAATCCAGAGACCGCATTTGACTATACAAGCAAAGGTAATCTTGTTGCTGTAATAAGTAATGGATCAGCAATTTTAGGAATGGGCAATTTAGGGGCCTTAGCATCAAAGCCCGTAATGGAAGGAAAAGCTGTATTATTCAAAAGATTTGCGGACATTGATTCGATAGATCTCGAAATTGACTCAGAAAACCCAGATGAGATAATTAATAGTATTAAAAATTTTGCTCCAAGTTTTGGAGGTATAAATTTAGAGGATATTGCTGCCCCAGATTGTTTTATCATTGAAGAAAAACTTAAAGAAATTTTAGATATCCCTGTCTTTCACGACGACCAACATGGAACAGCAATCATCACAACAGCCGCATTACTTAATGCGCTCGATATAACAAAAAAGAAAATCGACAAAGTTAAAATTGTTGTCAACGGTGCAGGAGCATCAGCAATGGCATGTGCTAATTTATTTAAAAAAAGTGGGGTGCCACAAAAAAATATTACAATGATAGATAGAAAAGGAGTAATTTATACTGGAAGAGAAAATTTAAACCAGTGGAAATCAGCACATGCTATTAAGACTGATCATAGAACCTTGACTGATGCGATCCAAAATGCAGACGTATTTCTAGGTTTGTCTGCTAAAGGAGCTTTAACAAAAGATATGGTAAAAAAAATGGGTGATAATCCAATTATATTTGCTTGTGCAAATCCTGATCCAGAAATTAAACCTGAGGAAGTTGAGGAGGTTAGAGATGATGCAATTATAGCCACTGGACGGTCAGATTATCCAAACCAAGTAAATAATTTAATTGGTTTTCCATATATATTCAGAGGAGCATTAGACGTAAGATCGAAAGTCATCAATGAAGAGATGAAGATAGCCGCAGCTCATGCGATAGCAAATTTAGCAAAGGAAGAAGTTCCAGACGAAGTTGTTGCAGCTATGGGTGGCGAAAGACCACATTATGGAAAAGACTATATTATTCCCTCAACATTTGACCCAAGATTAATAAGTGTCATTCCAGCAGCGGTAGCTAAAGCTGCTATAGATACAGATGTTGCTAGAATTAATATAAAAGATTTTGAAACTTATAAAGACCAGTTAAAGCAAAGACTAGATCCAACGGTTACAATCATGCAAGGGATAAATAGTTATATAAAGAAAAAATCAAAAAAAGTTGTTTTTGCAGATGGTGAAGATGAAAATATGCTTAAGGCTGCAATAGCATTCAAAAATTCAAATTTGGGGATACCAATTTTGGTTGGAAAGGAGAACCTAATAAAAAAACAAATAAAGAAAATAGGATATAATGAAAACTTTGATATTGAAATTGTAAACTCAAAAGACTCTGAAAAAAGAGAAAGGTATGTAAAATATCTTTTTAAAAAACTTCAAAGACAAAAAGGTATGCTAGAAAGAGATTGTGACCGATTGGTAAGAAATGACAGAGTGATTTGGGCATCTTGTATGGTTGCATGCAAAGATGCAGATGCAATGGTTACTGGAAATACAAGAAGATATTCTTCCTCACTAGAAAAAATAAGTAAAGTTGTAGATCCTAGGGCAGGAGAAATTATGTTTGGTTTAAATCTGATTGTTAATAGAGGAAAAACAATCTTTATATGTGATACCTCAGTAATTGAATACCCTGATGCAAATCAATTAGCAGAAATGGCAAAATCAGCAGCTAGAGTAGTGAGGCTATTCGGTTTTGATCCTAGGGTTGCTTTTTTATCTCATTCAACTTTTGGCGAACCTGCTACTGATAGAACCAAAAGATTAAGTGATGCAGTTGAAATTTTAAAAAAAGATAAAGTTGATTTCAAATTTGATGGAGAGATGCAGCCTGATGTTGCTTTAGAGGAATTGTATAAAGAGCTTTATCCGTTTTCAGAAATTGTAGGTAATTCAAATGTTTTAATTATGCCAAGTCAGCATAGTGCAGCCATTTCTTACAAAATGATAAAATCAATGAGTAGAGCAAAAGTTATTGGACCATTATTGATTGGTTTGGGTCTTCCGATAGAGATTGCTCCATTAAGAACTTCTACATCTGAAATTATAAATTTGGCTTCAATTGCAGCTTACTCTGCTGATGTTATTGATTACAAAAAAAATTAATTTTTTTGGATTCTTAAATCCTCAACTAATATAATACTAGCCACAACCTCCTTAACATCAAGAATTTCTTTAGCCTCTTTTATAACTTCATCTTTTTCATCTTCAGTCGTTGCAATTCCATAAATAAAAATTTTCTTTTTGTATGTATCAATCTGATAATTTGAAGCTTTTATTTTTTTATTTAAAATAATTGCAGTTCTTAGTTGGGATGTAATTAAAATATCTTTTGCAGATTGTTTAAAGTTAAATTCTTCTTTTATCTTAATGTCGTTTCTAACAGATCTTACTCCAAGAGTTTCCCATGCTAATTTAGTTAATTGAAGCTTTTCCTCTGGATTTTCAACCTTTCCTGTTAAAAAAAATCTTCCATCTAAAACTTGGGTATTAATTGCAAATAAATATTTCTTATCTTTCAATAACATTCTTGCGGTAAAGTTTTTTTCCATTATTGAGTCGTCTATCTGAGTCCCAACTGATCTCGGATCAAAAGCTACGCTTACTCCTGTCCCAAAAAAACCTTTTGATCCTACCCCAGCACAACTCGATAAAAATATCAAAAATATTGAGAATATAGCAAATTTAATCTTCATTTTTTAATTCTAGACAATAATTATAAATTTCTTTCTTTGATATTTCACTATTTTTACTAATTAGATTTACAATTTCTTTTATACTTAATTTATTTATAGTTTTTCCAATTATATTTTTATCTGATTCACTTAGTTTTTGCGAAATATTTTTCAATATTTTCATTTCTGAAATAACAATAGTTAATTCTCCTTTAAGTCCACTTTCAAACGGTTTCAAATTATCAATTTCTTCTCTAAAAAATTCCTCATAAAATTTGGTCATTTCTTTACAAATCAAGATTTTTCTTCCATTAAAATATTTTTTTAAAATCGGAATAGTTTTGTTAAATTTTTTGGAAGAAATAAAAAAAACTATTGAGCAATTTAGTTTTGATAAGGTTTGCAGATCACTATTTAAGAGCTTGTTTTTTTCAGGTAAAAAACCATAAAAATAAAACTTATCACTAAACCCACTTATTGAAATAGCGCTAGAAACTGCCGAAGGTCCTGGAATTGGTGAGACGTTAATACCATTTTTTAAACATTCATTTATCAAAATACATCCCGGGTCTGAAATGCTTGGTGTTCCGGCATCTGAAATTAGAGATATCAAAGATCCTGACTTTAATAATTTGATTATCTTATTTAAATTTTTTTTTTCATTAAACTTATGATAAACAATCAAATTAGATTTAATATCAAAGTTGGTAAGAAGAATTTTTGAAACTCTTGTATCCTCACATAAAATAAAATCTGACTTTTTTAAAGTTTTTATTGCTCTCTGGGATATATCTAATAAATTTCCAATTGGTGTTGACACAATATACAATCCAATCTTAATCTTATTGTTGTCAGATTTGTTATTTAAGGACATTGTTGTAACTAATTAATATAATATTATTCAAATGATTAAAATTTCTAAATTATCAATTTATTTGCTATTTTTATTTATAATTGGTGCCTCACAAAAAGTATCCGCAAATGAAAAAATAAAAATTGGACTGCTTATTCCGTTAAGTGAAAATAATCGAGAAATTGGTCAACAGATTATCAAAACTGTCAGAATGGCAATAAATGATATTAATAATGAGAATATAGAAATAGTTGTGAAAGATACAAAATCCAATCCTAATAGCACACTAAAATCTGCTATCGAATTAAAAAATGAAAATATAAAAATTGTAATAGGTCCAGTGTTTTATGAAAATCTTATTTATCTCAATGAAGTTGAGGATGTAATTTTTTTATCATTAACTAATAAAACAATTGGTCTTCCAGAAAATGTTATTAGTGCTGGTGTAAACTCTACTTCTCAACTTAATACTATTAAAAAGTTTTTAGAATTAAATGAGATTAAAAAAACAATCTTTTTATTGCCAAAATTAAAATATGCAGCTGAGATTAAAAAAGGTTTAAAAGACTCAAAGTTAAAAACTAAAAAGATATTTGAGTATGATTCTGAACCAACTAAACTGACAAAACAAATAGAAAAAATAACTAATTATAAAATTAGAAAGCAAAATTTAGAGGATGAAATAAAAAGATTAGAACAATCTGATGATCAGAATAAAGAGAGAAAAATTAAACAGTTAGAAAAAAAATATACATTGGGCAAGGTTAACTTTAATTCGGTTATAATAGCTGATTTTGATGAGAGTTTTAAAAGTGTTGTTACATCCCTTCTATACACCGATGTATCACCTGAAAAAAAATATTTTATATCACTAAATCAGTGGTTTAATGAGAGCCTAATACAAGAAAAAAGTCTTCAACCTATATATTATCCCTCAATTAATAAAAAAAATTGGGAACAATATAAAGATAGGTTTTACAGAAAATTTAAGAAATATCCAAATCATCTAAGCTTACTTAGTTATGATCTAGTTGGTTTAATTTATTACCTGTCATTAAAAAATGACTTTATGACAACTGATACTCAAAAACTTTTTAAAGATGAAAGTTCTTTTAAAGGTAAAATTGGAATTTTTGATATTAAAAATAATAAGATAAATCACCGTTTAAATTTCTATAAGATTGAAAAAAATCAAACTACAAAAATTTTTTAATTTTCTTAAAAGCTTTAAATCTATGATCAATTTTATGCTTTGAACTAGGCTTCATTTCACCAAAAGTTAATTTTTTTTTGAGAGGTATGAAAATAGGATCATATCCAAAACCATTATTACCTTTTGGTTTATTAGATATATGTCCTTCAACTTTACTTTGGACACAAGCAATTTTTTTTTTCAAATGACTTATTGAAAGAGCACATATAAATCGGGCTTTTATTTTTTTACTTTTCCAATTTTTATCTTTTTTATAAAGTTCTCTATAAACTTTTTTTATTGCAATTTTAAAATCAGATTTTCTCCCTCCCCATCTAGCTGAATATATACCTGGTTTTTTTTTTAGAATATCGATTTCCAACCCAGAGTCGTCAGCTAAGCATGTTAAATTAGCCTTTTCTGAAAAATACCTTGATTTAATAAGTGAATTTTCTTTAAAAGTTTTGCCAGTTTCTTTCGGACTTTTAAGATTAAATTCAGAGGTTGAGTGAATTTTGATGTATTTTGGTAATAAATTCTTTATTTCACGCAGTTTACCCTTGTTGTTCGTTCCAATTAACAGTTTTTTTATTTTTTGTTTAAACATCTAGAAATTATGAAAATCCTTACCATATAAGACCTTATGGAAAAAGAGGAAAACCAAAATAATAGTCCCACGAATAAAAGCCAAGAGGCAGAAAATGCTGAGAATGATATTGGTGAAAATAGAAATAATCTTCAGCCAGAAGATATTTCGTCAGATGAAAAAGAAAAAATAAAAGAGTCTTCTCCTGCTGAAAAAATTACTGAACTTGAAGATAAGCTAGCAAGGACTTTTGCTGAAATGGAAAATCAAAGAAGAAGGTTTGAAAAAGAAAAACAAGATGCATTTGAATATGGTGGTTATAGTTTTGCTAAAGAAGCATTAAGCTTAATCGATAACTTGGAACGATCAAAAAATGTTTTAGAGAACGATGATAAACTTAAAGAAACTGAAGCATTAAAGAAAATTCTCGACCATTTAAATGTAATAAAGAAAGACCTAATATCTATTTTTGAAAAAAATGATATTAAACCCATTGATAGTCTAAACCAAAAACTAGATCCAAATTTTCATCAAGCAATGATTGAAATAGAAGATGATACTAAGGATCCAGGCACAATAATCCAAGAAATTCAAAAAGGGTTTACTATAAAAGACAGACTGTTGAGACCATCATTAGTTGGGGTATCAAAAAAAGTGGAAAAAAACGATAAAAACGAGGAAAATTCGAAAAATAAATAATTATGAGGCCAACTTGTAGTTTTACATTTAGCACCTATATAAACTCACATAGGTATAAATATTATGAGTAAAATAATTGGAATCGATTTGGGTACTACTAATTCTTGTGTTGCCATTATGGAAGGAACACAGGCTAAGGTTTTAGAAAATGCAGAAGGTGCAAGAACCACTCCTTCAGTAGTTGCATTTACTGATGAAAATGAAAAATTAATTGGTCAGCCAGCTAAAAGACAGGCTGTAACCAATCCTGAAAATACTATATTTGCTGTTAAAAGATTAATTGGAAGAAATTTTGATGATCCTACAGTAAAAAAAGATGTCGAAGCAGCACCTTTTAAAATTGTAAATTCTGAAAAAGGTGACGCTTGGATTGAAGCAAAAGGGGAAAAGTATTCACCATCGCAAATCTCTGCTTTCATACTTCAAAAGATGAAAGAGACTGCTGAAAAATACTTAGGTCAGGCTGTGACTAAAGCAGTTATAACTGTGCCTGCATATTTCAACGATGCACAAAGACAAGCAACTAAAGATGCTGGTAAAATTGCTGGCTTAGAAGTTTTAAGAATTATAAATGAACCTACTGCTGCTTCATTGGCGTATGGACTTGATAAAAAACAAAATAAAAAAATAGCAGTGTACGATTTGGGTGGAGGAACTTTTGATGTTTCAATATTGGAATTAGGTGATGGTGTATTTGAGGTAAAATCTACTAATGGTGATACATTTTTAGGTGGAGAAGATTTTGATAATGCTGTTGTAGAGTATCTAATTGGCGAATTTAAGAAAGATAGCGGTATTGATCTTAAATCAGACAAATTAGCATTACAAAGATTAAAAGAAGCTGCTGAAAAAGCTAAAATAGAACTTTCAGCTGCAGAACAAACAGACATAAATCTTCCTTTTATCACAGCTGATAAAACTGGACCAAAGCACATTAACTTAAAGATGACCAGAGCAAAGCTTGAAGCTTTAGTTGAAGACTTAATTGCTAGAACGATACCGCCATGTAAAACTGCTTTAAAAGATGCAGGAATTTCTGCAAGTGATATTAATGAAGTAGTTATGGTAGGTGGTATGACTAGAATGCCAAAGGTTATAGAAGAAGTAAAAAACTTTTTTGGCAAAGACCCTAACAAAAGTGTCAACCCTGACGAAGTAGTAGCAATGGGTGCAGCTATCCAAGCTGGTGTATTACAAGGAGATGTTAAGGATGTATTGTTATTAGATGTTACACCGCTCTCTCTTGGAATTGAGACACTAGGAGGAGTATCTACAAAACTTATTGAAAAAAATACAACTATTCCTACAAAAAAAAGTCAGGTATTTTCTACTGCTGAAGACAATCAGCCAGCTGTTTCAATTAGAGTTTTGCAGGGAGAAAGAGAAATGGCAACTGATAATAAATTATTAGGAAATTTTGAATTAATAGGCATTGCTCCAGCACCCAGAGGTGTCCCTCAAATTGAAGTAACGTTTGATATCGATGCAAACGGAATAGTGAATGTGTCGGCAAAAGACAAAGGTACAGGTAAAGAACAAAAAATTCAAATTCAGGCTTCTGGCGGTTTAAGTGACGAAGAGATAGAAAAAATGGTTAAAGATGCTGAGGCTAACAAAGAAGCTGATAAAAAGAAAAGAGAGTCTGTAGATGTAAGAAATCAAGCAGATACTTTAATTCATTCAACTGAAAAAAATTTGAAAGAACATGGATCTAAAATCTCTGATGCTGAGAAAAAATCAATTGAAGATGCTTCAAACGATCTTAAAGAGTCTTTGAAAGGTGAAAACACCGATGATATTAAGAAAAAAACTGAAACACTAGTTCAAGCTTCGATGAAACTTGGTGAGGCTATTTATAAATCACAACAAAGTACAAAACCATCTTCTGATAAAGATGATGGTAAAGACGAAAAGGGAAAAAAAGACGATAATGTTGTTGATGCTGACTTTGAAGAAGTAAAAGACGAGAATAAAGAAAAAAGCGCTTAACTGACATCTATTTGTCCAGGTTTAATACATGGCTAAAAGAGATTACTATGATGTCCTTGGCGTAGGAAAAGATGCAAGCCCTGAGCAACTAAAGTCTGCATACAGAAAATTAGCAGTTAAATATCATCCAGACAAAAATCCTAACGACAAAACAGCAGAAGAGAAATTTAAAGAAGCGAGTGAAGCTTATGGTGTACTTTCTGATAAATCGAAAAAAGAAAACTATGATAATTTTGGTCACGCGGCTTTCGAGAATGGAGGAGGTGGTCAAGGTGGCTTCAGTGGTTTTGGTGGTTTTGGTGGTACCGATTTTTCAGATATCTTTGAAGATTTTTTTGGAGATTTTGGTGGTAGCAGAAGAGGATCAAGGGGAAGAAGTTCTAATAATAGAGGTTCAGATCTAAGATATGATCTATCAATAACTTTAGAAGAAGCATACTCTGGAAAAAAACAAAATATACAATTTTCAACTTCAGAGAAATGTAATACTTGTAAAGGAAATGGATCAAAGCCAGGTACAACACCTGACAGATGTAGTTATTGCGGTGGTAACGGAAGGGTTCGATCAAATCAAGGCTTTTTTACAGTGCAACAAACTTGCCCTCAATGTGTGGGCAGTGGAGAAGAAATTACAAATCCATGCTCTAATTGCAACGGACAGGGCAATAATCAAATTACAAAAAAAATCTCTGTAACGATACCTAAGGGAGTAGATGATGGTACTAGAATACGACTAGCAGGTAAAGGTGAGGCAGGAACAAGAGGAGGTGCATCTGGTGATTTATATTTATTTATTAATGTAAAATCTCATGATTTATTTAAAAGATCAGATGTAAATTTATTTTTTGAATTCCCAATATCAATTGCAGATGCTGCACTTGGAACTACGATAGAGATTCCAACTATAGATGGAAAAAAAGCGAAAATTAAAATACCTGATGGTACTCAAGATGGAAAACAGTTTAGACTTAAAGGAAAAGGAATGCCTTTCATGCGTAAAGGGGACTTTGGAGACCTGTATGTCCAAGTAAAAACAGAAGTGCCGGTTAACTTAAATAAAGAACAAAAAGAACTATTAGAGCAGTTTAGAAAAATAGAAAATGAAAAATCTAACCCAAGTATTAAAAAATTTTTTCAGAAAGCAAAAGATTTTTGGAAGAGTTAAAAAATGGGGTTAGATCAAATAATCTCAGTTATCTTTTTAATTGCAGTTTTGTTTCTTGTTCTTCCAGGCTTTATTGAAACGAATTCAAAATTAAAATTATTTTTCAAAAATTTACTCATTTGGTCTGTAATTGTTTCATCCATTGTGATAGTTACATATTTAATCTTTTGATGAAAAAAATAAATTTAGCAATTACTGGATGTATGGGCCGAATGGGTAGCCAAATAATTAAATCAGCCAAAAAAGATCATAACTTTAAAATAACTGCATTAACAGAAAGCAAAAGGATTAATAAGAAAATTAATGGTATCGCTATTGACTTAAATACTCATAAGGTTTTTAAAAAAGTAGATTTAATCATAGATTTTACAATTCCTAAATGTACATTTGAAATATTAAAGATTGCCTTAAAATTTAAAAAAAGGGTTGTAATAGGAACTACTGGTTTTTCAAAAAAAGAGGAGAGCTTAATTGAAAAATATTCAAAAAAAATTCCAATTTTAAAAGCTGGAAATATGAGTTTAGGGATAAATCTTTTAATGTATTTGACTGAAATTGCATCTGGTTCTTTGGGAAAAAAATTTTTGAGTAAAATTTTGGAAGTCCACCATAAGCATAAAAAAGATTTTCCTTCAGGAACAGCATTAATGTTAGCAAAAGGAATAGCTACTGGTAAAAACAAAAACTTTCACAATATTATTGGAAGAAAATATCTTAATAAAAAAACTTTTCCTTATAGCAATAGAATAAACTTCAATTCTGTTAGGAAAGGTGAAATTATCGGAGAACATGAAGTAAAATTCTCAAGTGGTAAAGAAATAATCACTCTTAATCATGAAGCTTTTGACAGGGCTTTATATTCAGAAGGAGCCTTATCAGCTGCAAGGTGGTTAATGACTAAAAAGCCAGGCCTTTATTCAATGAGAGATCTTATGAATTTCAAATAATGAATGAAATACAGAGAGCTAAGACAATTCTTAAAATTTTAAATAAAACCTACCCAACAATTAAAGTTCCTTTAAAAAGTAGAAATGTTTTTACACTTCTCATTTCTGTTTTATTGTCAGCTCAATGCACTGATATCAATGTGAATAATGTTACAAAAAATATTTACCCAAAATATCACCGACCTGAACATTTTGTAAGATTAGGGCGAAAAAAAATTGAGAGATTAATAAAAAAAATTGGTATCTTTAGAGTCAAAGCTAAAAGTATTTACAATCTCTCAAAAATACTAATTAACGAACATGGTGGAAAAGTGCCAAAAACATTCGAAGAATTAGAAAAACTGCCTGGTGTAGGTCACAAAACTGCGAGTGTGGTAATGTCTCAGGGATTTGGTTTTCCTGCTTTTGCTATAGATACCCATATTCACCGACTTGCTCAGAGATGGGGCCTTACAAATGGCAAAAGTGTTGTTCAAACTGAAAAGGATTTAAAAAGATTATTTCCCAAAAAAAATTGGAATAAATTACATCTACAAATTATTTATTACGGAAGAGAATATTGCAAAGCTAGGGATTGTTATGGATTAACTTGTAAAATTTGCACTACTTGTTATCCTAACAGAAAAAAATCAGTCAAAACTTTGAAAGCTTGATATGAAAATTTTAGGTATCGGAAATGCTATAGTTGACGTTATTTGTAAAGTAGAAGAAAGCTTTTTAGATCAAAACAATTTAGCTAAAGGTAACATGAAGTTAATATTTGATCAAAATGAGTTCCAAAATTTATTATCAAATCTAAAAATTGAAAAAACTATCTCGGGTGGTTCAGTCGCCAATTCAATAGTTGGGTTGTCTCAACTTAAAAATGAAGTTGGTTTTTTAGGAAAGATATCTGATGATGATCTTGGAGAAAAATACGAGATAGGACTTAAAAGTGAAAATGTAAATTATATCTATTCTAAAAAAAAAGAGGATTTACCTACTGGCACCTGTTTGATTTTAGTTACACCAGACTCAGAAAGAACAATGTGTACTTTTCTTGGAACTGCAGGAAAAATCAACGAGAATGACGTAAATGTTGGCGCAATCAAAAAAAGTGAAATGATATTTTTAGAAGGATATCTATGGGATGAGGGCGAGCCAAAAAAAGCATTTGATAAAGCAATTAATAATGCAAATAAAGTTGCAATGTCTCTCTCAGACAAATTTTGTGTGGATAGACACAAGTCTCATTTTTTAAATTTAGTAAAGAATAAGTTAGATATAGTTTTTGCAAATGAAGAGGAAATTATGTCTTTAATAAGTACGAATAATTTTGATGAAGTTATTAATTTTGCAAAAGAAGTGAATAAATTAATAATAGTAACTAGGGGAGAAAAAGGCGCTGTTTCAATAAAAGGAAGTAGCATAACTGAGACTGGAATTAAAAAAAATTTGAATATAGTTGATTTAACAGGTGCCGGAGATCTATTCGCTAGTGGCTATCTTCATGGTTATTTAAATAATTTTTCACAAAAAGATTGTTTGGAAAAAGGTACAGAAATGTCTTCAAAAATAATTCAGCAAATGGGAGCAAGACTTTAATTTTTTTTTCTCTTAAAACTACCTTTTCCTTTTTTTGGTTTGATAATCTTTGGTTTAAATTTTCTATTTGATAGAGTCTTGGCTACAGGATTTTTTTTCAATTTATCTTATATCCTTTTTGTGAATTTCGAATAAATACATCATCTCCAAATTTATCTTTCATTTTTTTTCTTAGTCTGTAAATGTGAGTTTCTACAGTATGAGTTTCTAGATTTGATGAATAGCCCCAAACATTATTTTGTAATTCTTTAATAGTTACATTGCTGTTTGAATTTATAAAAATAATCATTTCAAGCTCTTTTTCTGTTAAACTTAGACTTAAATTGTCTAAAATTATTTTTCTAGAGTTTAAGTCAAGTTTATATTTACCAATTTTTACATCGGAATTTTTAATAAAATTTTTCTTTAAAAAATTTATATTTATTGTTTGTATCAATTTATCTATTTTAATCGGCAAATTTTCTAAAACAAAACTATTTTTATAATTAATAGGTTTTACTGAACTCACAATTATGTAATTTTCAAATTTGTCAAATTTTAATTCTTGGAATTTATTTTTATCAACATCTAAAATTTCAAAATTTAAATATTCTTTAATTTCACTTAATATCTTATATAAAATTTGATATTCATAAATTATTAAAATTTTTGAAATCATTATTTAAAAGTATGCGAATTATATTAAAAAATAAAGAAACTCTTTTATACGATGATTTTAAGTTTAAATGCTGTATTGGCAAAAATGGTACCACATCTAACAAAATTGAGGGTGACAAGAAAACTCCAAAAGGTATTTTTTCTTTAGGGCTAGTTTTTTATCGAAAGGATAGAATAAAGAATCTTGTCACAAAATTAAGAAAAAAAGAAATAAATAAATTAATGGGATGGTGTGATGATGTAAAAAGTAAAAATTACAATAAATTAATTAAAGTAAACAACAAGATTGGACATGAAAAATTATTTCAGAAAAAAACAAACTATGATGTTTTAATACCAATTGAATACAACACAAAAAAAACAAAAAAAAATAAAGGTAGCGCAATATTCATTCATTTAACAAAGAACTATAAAAAAACTTTAGGCTGTATAGCATTAAAAAAAAATGATTTGTTAATTTTATTAAAACTAATAAACAAAAAAACAAAAATTCAAATTCTTTAAGATCGCTCTCCGAAAATTTTTGAACCAATTCTTACATAAGTAGCACCATGAGATATTGCTTCTAAATAATCTGATGACATGCCCATACTTAACTCATCGAGGCCAATAGATTTGCTTAAATCGTTCATCAATTTAAAATATTCATTTTTATCTCCTTTTATGGGTGGGATACACATTAAACCAATTATATCTAAACTAAGATCATTAATACATTTTTTATAAAAACTCATAACTTCATTTTTATGAATACCACTTTTTTGATCTTCATTGCCAATATTTACTTGTATGAAAATTTTTAATTTTTTATTAATTTTTTTTTGCTCTGAAGAAATTTTTTGAGCTAATTTTAAATTATCTAAAGAATGAATATAATCAAATAATGGAACTACAAACTTAACTTTATTGGTTTGGAGTTTGCCAATCATATGAAGTTTAATGTTCTTAACTTCTTTTTTTATCTCATTCCACTTTTCAAGAGCTTCTTGAACTTTATTTTCACCATAATGTAGGTGGCCATGATCAATTAACGGTTTGATTTCACTTATAGGAAAAGTTTTCGTTACTGCAATTATTTTGGCTTTCAAATCATGTTCATTTCCAGACTTGAGTTCGTTTTCTATAGACACTAAATTAGAGATAGTTTTATGCAAAGAAAAAATCCGTATATATTTTATTTTATAGATAAATATAACATAGATGAATTAACAAATTTAGAAAAAAATATAGACCTAATATTTCGAAACTATAATAAAAAATTAAAAATAGATGAAATAAAGTCTATTCAAAAATTCTGTAAAATTGATAATAGAAATTTATATTTATCTAATAATATTAAATTAGCACTAAGATTAGGTCTAAGCGGTGTATATATCCCCTCTTTCAACAACAGTCTCAACTTTGCCTCAAAACATTCTTTACCTAATAAATTTGAGATAATTGGATCGGCACATAATGTGAATGAAATTAGAATAAAAAAATTGCAAAAATGTTCTAAAATTTTCTTATCGCCTATATTTAAATCAAAAAAAAATCAGAAGTTTCTTTCAACAATAAAATTTAACCTTGCGGTTATGTTTGAAGACATTAATTTTATAGCATTGGGAGGAATTGATGAAAATAATTATAAAAAACTTAGGCTCACTAAAGTTATTGGGTTTGCAGGAATATCTTGGATAAAAAAAAACGGCCTAAGAGAACTTAGGCCGTTTTTAAGAATTTAAACTAAACTTAGAATGATAATCCTAAAGCGATTTCATTCACGTTTCGTGTAGCTGCATCTTCATCAAAATTAGGGTTAGTAATTTCTGTTGAGTATGCTTTGATTGACATAGCACCCATTGAATAAGCTACTTGTATTGACTCATGTTTCTCATCAACGTCTTCCTCTTGAGCTACTGATCCTACTGTAGCCACGTGACCTTGTGAGTCATGAGTAGCAGTCATCTCTGAGTAAGATATTGATAGATCATCATTTACGTTAAACGCAATTGAGAACATATCACCATCAAATATACCTGAAGATGTTCCAACAGTTTTAGCTGTAGTTGTAGCTGCAGCGTCATCTGCTAATCCTGAACCAATGTAGAACTCAGAGTAACCAATTGATACTGGACCTGCTGAATATTTAACATTCCATGAACCAGTAAACTCATCTTCTACTGTAGTGTCAGCTGTAATGTTTTTGTTTTCTCTTTCAGAAACAAAAGCACCTACTGATAATGCATCGTATGCTACAGTTAAACCTACACCATAAGCATTACCCCAAGTTGAGCTTCTAGCTACTGATCCACCATCGGAAGGTGAATCACTTCCACCTTGGAAAGAATAATCAAGACCACCTGTAATAGTAGCACCCATCATTTCCATAGCTGGTAGTTGGTAAGTAAAACCATTACCATCAGCGTATGAACCAACGTAGTTAGCTGCACCTTGTCCACCAGCATCAGAGTTTTCCTCGTATGCAGTTGGGATAGCTTCATCGTATGCACCGTTAATATTAGTTCCACCACCAGAACCTACACCAATTGAACCTAAAGATCCCATGTTCAATACAGTTGCTGAAGATGATACTGCGAAAGCATCTGTCATGTTTGTGAAAACAGAAAATGTGAAACCATTATCTAATTCACCACTTCCAGAGAACTTAACGTCTTTATCAGTACCTAAAGCTTGAGCAGCATTATCTGTTTCTCCAGTTACGTAAGTGACGTTTGCTGAACCAGATACTGACATTTCTCCTGCGTGAGCTGTTACTGCTGCTAGCGAACCTGCTAGTGCTGTAAGACCCACTTTTTTTAAGTTAATCATATTAAACTCCTTATTGTTATTCATATGAATGATAGGTTCTTAGCAATTTTAAAGAGTGAAATTAAAAAAATTAGCCAATTTTCCCTCTTTTTTCTATATGTGTGATATTTTTACAACAAAAAAATGCATATTTTTATTGATATTTTGGAATTCTAGTGGTTTTAAATCAAATCTATTAAGTTATGTACAATTTGACAAAACTTTTTTCAATTTTATTAACTCTTCTCCTTTTGAATAGTTGTGGGAATGGTTTTTTTAAAAGATCAGATGTTAAAGACAACCCTGTTAATGTTAAAGACAGAGTAAGAAAAAATATTGAAGAGGGCAGAGGTGTACGTTTCAATCTCGGTGGTAAAAAAGGTGGAGTGTTTGATTTTGCTTCAGCAAACGAATTATGGAGAGCATCAGTTGAAACACTTGACTTTGTACCTCTAATTAATGCCAGCTACTCAGGTGGTATTATAATAACTGATTGGTTTAATGGTGGAAAAAATAATAACAGAGAATTAAAGATAACTGTACGCTTCTTATCGAATGAAATAAGATCTGATGCGCTTAAAATAATAGTTCACGAGAGAATTTGTACTAATAATAGTTGCATTACAAATTTAATAGACTCTAAAATATCAAGTGAGTTACAATTAGCAATTCTTAAAAAAGCAACTTTATTCGAAAAAGAGTCCATTGAAAAACTTGTTAAAGAAAGACGAAAAAAAGATCCTCGTGGTGGGGATAAAGCTATCCCCCAAGATCAACGATAACTTAGGGTTTAAGGTGATTTGTGGAAAGATATAACTTCAAAGTAATTGAAAAAAAGTGGCAAAATTTTTGGGAAAAAAATCAAACGTTTAAATCTTCAATAAAAAAAGATAAAAAAAAATTCTATTGTTTAGAAATGTTTCCTTATCCTTCAGGTAAGATACATATGGGGCATGTTAGAAATTATACTATAGGAGACGTTCTTGCCAGGTACAAATCTATGCAAGGATTTAACGTTTTGCACCCGATGGGATGGGACTCGTTTGGTATGCCAGCTGAAAATGCAGCTAGGCAAAATAATCTTGACCCAAAAACGTGGACTGAAAAAAATATTCAAACTATGAAAAGTCAATTAAAACAGCTTGGGTTATCTGTTGATTGGAATAGAGAAATTTCAACCTGTACAGAAGAATATTATAAACATCAACAACACTTTTTTTTAGAGTTAATGGATAAAGGCCTTGTTTATAGAAAAGAAAATTACGTAAATTGGGATCCTATTGATGAGACAGTTCTCGCTAACGAACAGGTAATTGATGGAAAAGGTTGGAGATCTGGCGCTGTTGTTGAAAGAAAAAAACTTAACCAATGGTTTTTTAATATAACTAAGTTTTCGTCTGACCTACTCGATGGCCTAAACAAACTAAAAAAATGGCCTAATAAAGTGAAAGTGATGCAAAAAAACTGGATTGGTAAATCTTTTGGATGTGAAGTTAATTTTAAAATTAAATCAAATTTACCAGTAAAGGATATTAAATGTTTTACTACTAGGCCAGATACTTTATTTGGATTTTCTTTTTTAGCTCTATCAATAGATCATCCACTGTCAAATTTTTTTAAAAAAGATGAGAGTTTCGTTAAATTCAAAAATGAGTGTGCCAAAACAGGTACAACGGAGGAGTCGATAGCAAATGCTGAAAAAATTGGGTTTAAAACTAATATTAAAGCTATAAATCCTCTTGATGAGTCTAAAGATGTTCCTGTCTATTTTGCAAACTTTGTTTTAATGGATTATGGTTTTGGAGCTGTATTTGGTTGTCCTGCTCACGATCAAAGAGACTTGGATTTTGCTTTAAAATATAAATTAGAAGTTTTACCTGTAGTTTGCCCTCCAGGTGAAAATGAAAATTTTAAGATTAATAAAGAAGCTTATACAGGCCCAGGAAAAATTTTTAATTCTCAATTCCTCAATGGCCTTAATTGTCCAGATGAATCTATTTTAAAAACTATAGAAATATTAGAAAAAAAGAATATTGGAAAACGTAAAATTAATTTTAGGCTTAAAGATTGGGGTGTCTCAAGACAAAGATATTGGGGATGTCCTATTCCTGTTGCCTATAATATTAAAGGGGAAGTAATTAAGATACCCAAAAAAGATCTTCCAGTAAAACTTCCTGAAAATGTAAACCTTGATGTAAAAGGAAACCCTTTAGAGTACCAAAAAAGTTGGAGGGAAATTACTCTAAATGGCGAAAAGTGTTTTAGAGAAACAGATACTTTAGATACATTCGTCGATTCTTCCTGGTATTTTTTAAGATTTTGTTCAACTGATAAGTCGAAAGAAGGTTTTAATTTAGATGATGTAAAATATTGGATGCCTGTTGATCAATATATCGGTGGAGTTGAACATGCTATTTTACATCTTTTATACTCAAGATTTTTTATGCGTGCCCTTGGTCACAATCAAATAGATTTTGTAGATTTAGAACCTTTTGATGGATTATTTACTCAAGGAATGGTGTGTCATGAAACTTATAAAGATAGTGATAACAACTGGCTATCTCCAGAGGAGGTTGAAACAAATGATGGTAAGATTTTTTTTAAAAAAGGTAAACCATCTGAAAAAATAGAGGTTGGTCCAAGTGAATCAATGTCTAAATCCAAAAAGAATACTATAGATCCAGAAAATATAATAAATAATTATGGTGCAGATGCAGTCAGATTTTTTATTCTCTCTGATAGTCCTCCAGAGAAGGATGTTCAATGGTCAGAGCAAGGCATGATTTCATCATATAAATTTATACAAAAGTTTTGGTCTTTACATAAAATGATCTTAAATCTAGAGACAAAGAATGATATTCATCAATCGACTGACATTGATATTTTTACAAATCAAACAATCAAAAAAATAACTCAAAATTTAGAAAACTTTCATTACAATGTTTTAATAGCAAACTTACATGAAATTTATAATTATTTATCAAAAAATTTAAAAAAATTTAAAGATAAAAAGAAACTTTTATTAAATTACGAAAAAATATTAAAAGTAATCTCACCAGTGATACCTCACTTAATAAGCGAGTGTTTAGATGAATTAAAAGTCAAAGATAGAAATCAATGGCCAAAGGTCAATGAAAAGTTTTTAAAAAATGAAAATTTTAATGTCGTTATTCAAATTAATGGAAAAAAAAGAGGTCTTATGAATTTTAATAAAGAAATTAGCGAAAAAGATTTATTATTTAAGATAAAAAATGACGAAAAAACTAGTAAATTTTTGAAAGATAAGGATATAAAAAAAAGTATTTATATTAAAAATAAATTAATAAACTTAATCATATGAAAAATAATTTCATTTTCTTAATTATATTGTTTTTAATTTTATCTAATTGTGGATACCAGCCAATTTACTCTACAAAAAATTTAAATTTTACAATTGGTGCCATTGAAAAAGAAAATACTTCTTTAAACAATAAATTCGAAAAAAAAATTACCGCTTTAAAAAACAAAGAAATTAACAAAAAAATAGATATCAAAATCAAAAGCGATAAAAAAATAACCATTAAATCTAAAGACTCTAAAGGTAATGCATTAGTGTTTGAATTAAAAATAAATTTAAAGTTTTCAAGTCTAAATCTAGATAATAAAGCTGAAAGATTATTATCACAAAAGATAACTTATAATAATTCTGATGATAAATTTAAGCTCAAACAGTATGAAAATGAGTTGGAGGATATTTTAATCACTAAAATTGTGGAAGATTTAATTAATTATTTATCAAGCTTAGAATGATATTAAAAACGTTCAATTTAGATAAAAATATAAATTCAAAAATCTTCTTATTCCATGGTGTAAACGATGGTCAAAAAGATGAGATTATTGAGAATAAATTCAAACCAATATTTGGAGATAATGTATTTAAATATTACGAGAAAGAAATATTATCTAATATCGAAAGTTTTTATAATCAAATCTTGTCAAAATCTTTTTTTGAAAACAAAAAACTTATAATAATCAAGGACGCTAGTGACAAAATTAAAGAAGACATTGAAGTTTTAAAAGAAAAAATATTAGATGACATTAAAATTATCTTCATTTCTGGCGTTTTAGATAAAAAATCTAAATTAAGAAATTTATTTGAAAAAGATAATGATTTAGTTGCAATTGCGTTTTATAACGACAGTAATGAAACTCTGTCTGCTATTTCAAAATCCTTTTTTTTAAAGAAAAATATATCAATCTCACAAGAATCAATTACTCTGCTCGTAAACAGAGCTTATGGTGAAAGAAAGAGTCTTAACAATGAATTACAAAAGATTGAAAGTTTTCTATCAAATAAAAAAAAAATATCTATTGAAGAGATCCATGATCTTACTAATTTATCAGAAAACTATAGTATTAATGAGCTTGTAGATAACTGCTTGGCTAAAAACAGGCAGAAAACTATATACATTCTTAATGAAAATAATTTCTCTTTTGAAGATGCAATAATTATTATTAAAACATTTTTAATTAAAACTAAAAGATTAATGAAACTCAAACAAAATTTACAAATAAACACAAATATCGATAAAGTAATCATTAGTTTTAAACCACCAATTTTTTGGAAAGACAAAGAATTAGTGAAAAATCAAATTAAAATTTGGACACTTGAAAGAACCTATAAGCTAATTGAAGAAATAAACAAAGTTGAATTAAATATAAAAAAAAACTCAATTAATTCTCTGAATATTTTATTTGATTTTATTTTAAGAACTGTAAAAACTAATAATTAGATTTAATGACTTCAATAATTTTGTTTAACTGATCATTATCATGATAAGCAAAAGTAATTGTACCTTTATTTTTATTGTTATTTTTAATAAAGACGTTAAGTCCAGTTTTATCAGTTATTGATTGCTCTAAATCTTTAATATTTGGATCTTTTGATTTGCTAGTAAGACCAGATTTTTTTTTAAAAATTTTTACAAAATTCTCTGTTTGACGAACTGAAAGTTTTTTTTCAATAATTTTATTGGCTATAAATTCAGCATTGCTTAATCCAACTAGAATTTTTGCATGACCTGCAGAGATTTTTTTATTTTTAACAAAATTCAATACCTCTTCAGGCAAACTTAGTAATCTTAATGAATTGGTTATATAGCTTCTACTTTTTCCAATAAACTTTGAAACTTTTTCCTGGTCATAGGAAAACTCATCTATTAATCTTTTATAACCTAGTGCTTCTTCTAACGGGTTAAGGTCATGGCGCTGAACATTTTCAACAATTGCAAACTCTAAAGATTTTAGGTCATCAACGTCTGTTATTATTACAGGAATATCATGAAGTCCAGCTTTTCTCGCTGCTAACCACCTTCTCTCACCTGCTATAATCTCATATTTAGTTTTTTCTAACTTTGACTTTCTAACTATAATAGGTTGAATTACGCCTCGTTCCTTAATAGAATTTGACAATTCATCTAAGCTTTCTTGATCAAAATTTTTTCTTGGTTGATATCTATTAGGGATTATTTCACTCAAAGATAATTTGCTACTACTAGTTTCAACTTTATTTTCTCCTATTAAAGAAGATAGCCCTCTACCTAATCCTTTTTTGATTTTATTCATTATGCTGCGCTCCCAATATTGTTTTCCTGATTAATAAATTCATCTGTGAAATTATAATATGATCTACTGCCTGGACAATTTTTGTCATAGATTAATACTGGTACACCATGTGAAGGTGCTTCTGATAATCTTACATTTCGTGGTATTACGGTTTGATAAACTTTATCTTTAAAATAATTTCTAGCTTCCTCTTCTACTTGTGAGGATAATTTGTTTCTTCTGTCATACATGGTCAGCAGGATACCTTGAATTTCTAATTTAGGATTCAAATTTACTTTAATGCGTTCAATCGTTTTGATGAGTTGGGTAAGTCCCTCTAGAGCAAAAAATTCAGTTTGTAACGGAACTAACAATGAGTTGGAAGATACTAAAGCCATAACTGTCAACAAACTTAAAGATGGTGGGCAATCTATTAGGATATAATCGTATGATGCTCCAGAATCATTTAAATATGCGGTTAATTTAGTCTTTAAAATAAATGCTCTGTCGTTGTCACCTGCTGTTTCAACTTCTAAACCTGATAAATCAACATTTGATGTAATTAAATCTAAGTTTTCAAATTTGGTCTTTTTAATTACTTCTGAAATTGAGACTGTCCCATTGAGAATACCATAAATAGTTTGGTCTGACTGCTCAACATTAGATAATCCTAGCCCTGTTGTAGCATTTCCTTGAGGATCAAGATCTATTACTAAAATTTTTTTACTTTGTTGCGATAAAGCAGAGGCCAAATTAATTACAGTTGTCGTTTTACCTACTCCACCTTTTTGATTTATAATCGAAATTATTTTCACGATAATTTTTTTTTGATTTTTTTTATGTTTAATATAAACGAGCTCTCATTTGTTAAACTTTTTTTTTCCTCATAATCTAAGTCCCAGTGCTGTAGTGTTTCTTTTAAAACTTTTTTTCCATTTTTGCCCATAAAAAAAATTATATTTTTAAATCTCTTAAAATTGTCATTTACTAAATTTAAAACTAATGGCATTGGTTTAAATGCTCTCGACATTATTGTTCCTGTTTCCATATTTTTTAATTTAAAAATATCTTTTTGAATAACTTCTGTGTTCAAGTCTAATTCTTTAGAAACATGTTTTAGAAAAACACATTTATGATAACTTTTTTCAAACAAACTAATTTTCATATCAACTTTTAAATTTTTCATCACTATTGCCACGACAATTCCTGGCAACCCTGCCCCAGAACCTAAATCATAGGTTGTATTACTATTTATATCAACAAAATCAACGATTTGTGCTGAATCTATTACATGACGTTGTCTAATATCATCTTTCTTTGAGTTTTTTTTGCTTATTATGTTAATTTCCTCATTTTTTTGTTGAATCAAAGAAATGAAGCTTTCTAACTCATTACAAGTTTCACGTGAAACATTAAAATTTGAAATTTTTGAATATGAATTTAAATTTATTTGATCCATTAAGCTATATGCTTAATAGACTTTCTTTTTAGATGTGACAACAAAATATATGCTGCTGCAGGGGTAATTCCGTCAATTCTTAATGCCTGACCTATTGTTTTTGGCCTAATTTCCTTAAATTTCGACTTCACCTCATTAGATAGACCTGAAAACTGATCATAATCAATATTATCTGGAATAGATAAATTCTCATCTCTTTTAAAAGCTAAAATGTCAGCTTTTTGCTTCTTTAAATATCCTCTGTAATGAGCATTAATCTCAATTTGGTCATCGATCTCAACTCCATAATCTTTAATTTCAGGCCAAATTTCCCTTATTTTTGTCATATCAACATCTTTTTGAGTTAAAATCTCCTCAGAAGACCTGAAAACACCATCCTTCGAAATTTTGATACCAAATTTAGAGGCTTTTGACGGGGATATATTTAAATTTGCCATTTGGAATGATATTTTGCTTAATTTTTGAAATTTATCCTCAAAAATATTACGTCTATGATCAGATATTAAGCCAATCTTAACTCCTTTTTGTGTTAATCTTAAATCGGCATTATCTGACCTTAAGCTTAATCTATACTCAGCACGTGATGTAAACATTCTGTAAGGTTCAGCAACCCCTTTAGTAACAAGATCATCAATCATGACACCAATATATGCATCAGATCTATCAAGGATGAAAGGTTCTGAGTTTTTCAGAGATAAAGCAGCATTTATCCCGGCTATAAGTCCTTGAGCTGCAGCCTCCTCATAGCCAGTTGTCCCATTAATTTGACCAGCCAAAAATAAATTTTTAATTTTTTTTGTTTCTAAGGTTAATAATAGTTCTCGGGGATCAATATAGTCATATTCTATCGCGTATCCTGGCCTAATTACTTTAACATTTTCTAAACCATTGATATTGTTCAGTATTTCATATTGAACCTCCTCTGGCAGTGATGTTGAGATCCCATTTGGGTATATTGTGTGGTCATTAAGGCCTTCAGGCTCCAAAAATATTTGATGTCTGTTTTTTTCTGAAAATTTAACTATTTTGTCCTCTATGGATGGACAGTATCTTGGTCCTACACCTTTAATATTACCAGAATACATCGCGCTCTTAGATAGATTTTTTTCAATTATTTTGTGAACCTTTTCGTTTGTGTAAGTCATTGAACACGACACTTGTTTATTAAAATTCTCTTTAGTTAAGAATGAAAAAAAATATGGATCTTTGTCTGCATCTTGTTTTTCTAAAATATCAAAATTTATTGTTCTGGAATCTAATCTAGGAGGTGTACCAGTTTTAAGCCTTCCAATTTTGAATTTATATTTTGCTAATTGTTCACTTAAACCTGTGCTTGGTTTTTCATTAAATCTTCCTGCTGGTATCTTTTTATCGCCAATATGTATCAATCCATTTAAAAAAGTACCAGTGGTTAAGATTAACTTTTTACAGATTACCTTATTTCCTTTTAATGTTAAAAAACCACTTATAGAGTTATTTATAAAAATAAATTTAATTACAGGGTCAGAAAAAATGCTTAAATTACAGTAGTTTACAAGTTTTTCTTGCATAAATTTACGATATAACGATCTATCTGACTGAGTTCGTGGACCTCTAACTGCTGGACCTCTACTTCTATTCAATAACCTAAATTGTATTCCTGACTTGTCAGCAACCTCACCCATAACACCATCTAGTGCATCTATTTCTCTTACAAGATGACCTTTGCCTAATCCACCGATAGCAGGGTTACAGGACATTTCTCCTATCGTATTTTTGTTATGCGTAAACAAGGCGGTTTTAACTCCCAAACGGGCAGAAGCAGCAGCAGCTTCACAGCCAGCGTGTCCACCACCAATAACGACTACTTCAAACGATAAATCTTTTTTCATCCTTTAAACTTATAATCGATTAAAATATTTACAAGATTTGAATTAAAATTAAGTAAGTATCGATGTTATTTACCAATACAGAAATCGTTGAAAATACTACCTAATATCTCCTCAACGTCAACTTTTCCAACAATCATGCCTAAGTGCCTTGTGGCTAGCCTAAGATCTTCTGCGGCTTTGTCAAAATCCTTTTTATCATTTTTCTGTAAAAAACTTTTTAGATGATCAGAACACTGCATTAAATGTTGTCTATGCCTTTCCCTGGTAATTAAAATATCTTCATCAAAGATAAATTTATCTTTCAAATTATTTTTTATTTCTAAAATTAATTTCTCGATATTCGAATTTTTTTTGAGTGAAATCAAAACATGTTTAAATTTAGTAATTTCTGAATGCAATTTTTCTTTCAATAAATCAGACTTATTTACAACTAATATTGCATTACCTTTTAATAAATCATTCAAAAAACCGCTTAAATCGATATTTCTAGCATCAACGACGACTAGCTTTAAATCAGCTTTCTCGGCTTTTTTTAGTGATAACTTGATACCTTTTTTTTCAATCTCGTCCATTGACTCTCTTATTCCTGCAGTATCAGAAATAACAACTGGATAACCGTCAATATTTAAATGCGTTTCAATTACATCCCTTGTAGTTCCAGCAATTTCTGAGACTATTGCCACTTCCCTGTTAGCCAAATTATTTAATAAGCTTGATTTTCCCGCATTTGTTGGACCGACAATAGCAATTCTAAAACCTTCGCGAACTATTTCTCCAACTTTTTGATCATTTAAAATTTTTGTAATTTCATATAAAACGTTACTCGAATTATTTCTAATCTGTTTTATTTTGTCTTCAGGTAAATCTTCGTCTGGGAAGTCTATTTTAGCCTCTACGTAAGATAAAACCTTTATTAATTTCTCTCTTAGCTCGTTAAATTTATCTGAAGACTTTCCTTGCATTATCTTAACAGCTTGTAATCTTTGGATTTCAGTTTCTGCAGAAATTAAATCGGCTATGCTTTCAGCTTTTAATAAATTTATTTTACCATTTTGAAAAGCAAGCCTTGTGAATTCACCTGGTTCTGCCAGTCGACAATTTTCAATTCTAGAAATCTGATTTTGAATAGCTAAAATGACTGCTTTACCACCATGCACATGAAACTCGGCCATATCTTCACCTGTATAGCTCTCAGGGCCAGGAAACCATATAATTATACCTTCATCAATTAATTCAGACGTATTGATATTGTTTATTTTTCGAAGAGTAGCCACTCTAGGAGATGGAAGTTCCTTCCCTGTTAGCAATTTTATAACCCTTTTAACGTTATCACCAGAAACTCGAATTACAGCAACGCCAGAAATCCCTGATCCAGATGCTAGTGCATATATAGTCATTAAATTATTATATCGCTAAATTCATTTATGCATATAATTATTTGGTTATGATTATTTGGATAGCTTCATACCCTAAATCTGGAAATACTTGGGTAAGAGCATTAATTGCACATTATTTTTTTTCAAAAGATAGAAAATTTTACTTTGGAATATTAAAAAATATTCCAAATTTCAATGTAAGTGATTTTATCAGTGAAAAAACTCCCCTTAAATCAAATGACGATGTAATAAAAAACTGGTTACCTACTCAAAATTTTATTAACAAAAAATTTAAAAGGAACTTGTTTTTTAAAACTCATAATGCTTGTATTAAAAGAAATGGAAACGAATTTACAAATGAAAAAGTTTCAGCTGGTTGCATATACGTTGTTCGAGATCCAAGAAATGTAGTTACTTCTTATAAAAATTTTGAAAATCAAAACTATAAAAATGTAACAAAAAATATGTTTGATACAAAAGGATATTTGTCGTCAAATGAAAGTACTTTTAAAAAGTTTGGAATAAAAGGAATTGAAATAATAAGCTCATGGGCTGAAAACTATAATTCCTGGGTTCATAATAAGTATAAAATACCTGTATGTTTAATTAAGTATGAAAATTTATGTATCGACCCTTTTAGAGAGTTCAAAAAAATTTTTGAATTTTTGAAAAAGATAAATAAAGAGGAAAAAACTCAAATAGATAACGAAAGACTTAAAAATACGATTGAGGAAACTAGTTTTGAAAATTTAAAAAATCTAGAGAAAAAAGAGGGGTTTTTAGAAAAGCAAAATAGAAAAGTAGATTTTTTTAATCAAGGAAAGGAAAACAACTGGAAGGAAATTTTACCAAAAGAAATCTCATCAGAAATTGAAAAAAAATTCTCAAAAGAAATGTCTGAATTAGGCTATTTATAGTTAAGCAGGTTTATTCATTGAATTAAAAAACTCTGAATTATTTTTTGTGTCTTTTAATTTCGAGTTGATAAACTCTATTGCATCCATAGTGCCCATTGGAGCGATTATTCTTCTTAAAACATTCATTTTTTGGAGATCATTTTTATCAAATAATAGCTCTTCTCTTCTTGTCCCTGATTTGGTGATATCAATAGCTGGATATATTCTTTTATCTGCAATTTTTCTATCGAGAACAGTTTCACTATTACCAGTTCCCTTAAATTCCTCAAAAATTACCTCATCCATTCTACTTCCAGTATCAATTAATGCTGTTGATATAATTGTCAAAGAACCTCCCTCTTCAATATTTCTTGCGGCACCAAAAAATCTTTTGGGTCTTTGAAGTGCATTAGCATCTACACCTCCAGTTAATACTTTACCAGAACTTGGAATTACTGCATTGTAAGCTCTCCCGAGTCTTGTGATGGAATCTAAAAGTATAACCACATCTTTTTTATGCTCTGTTAATCTTTTTGCTTTTTCTATTACCATTTCTGCAACAGCAACATGGCGTTGTGCCGGTTCGTCAAACGTAGAACTAATCACCTCTCCCTTAACAGTCCTTTGCATGTCTGTAACTTCTTCGGGTCTTTCGTCAATTAGTAATACTATTAAATAACACTCTGGATAATTTTTTGCTATGGAATTAGCAATACTTTGAAGTATCATGGTTTTTCCTGCTTTTGGCGGTGAAATAATTATTGATCTTTGACCCTTGCCAATTGGACTTACCAGGTCAATCAATCGTGGAGTTAAATCTTGTTTTTTTTCAGTTTTCAAAACCTCAACTTCCATCACCAATTGTTTGTCTGGGTAAAGTGGAGTTAAGTTGTCAAAAGCAATTTTATGGCGTGACTTCTCTGGTTCCTCAAAATTTATTTTACTAACTTGTAACAATGCAAAATATCTTTCTCCCTCTTTTGGAGCTCGCACAGGTCCCTCAACTGTATCGCCAGTTCTTAAACCAAATTTTCTTATCTGACTTGGGCTTACGTATATATCATCTGGACCAGGTAGATAATTTGACTCCATTGCTCTTAGGAAACCAAAGCCGTCTTGTAACAATTGTAAAACTCCTGCACCTGTTATTTCCTCTTTTTCAGCAACCTTTTTTAAAATAGCAAAAAGTATTTCTTGCTTCCTTAAAGTACTAGCATTTTCAATACCAAGCTCTTCTGCTTGTGTAATAAGTTGTTCGGATGATTTAAGTTTTAGTTCCTGTATGTTCATGATAAAAAATTATTAAGGACTTAATAATAGTTTAAATATATATGCTAATTATAAATATTCAACCCCAGATAGGCTTAAAAACCACAACAAATATGATTAAAATAAGCAATAATGTGGGTATTTCATTAATAAATCGATAAAATTTATGTGAATTTTCATTTAGGTCTAGTTTAAATCGACCCAAAATTCGTCCAAGGTAAAAATGATAAATTGTTAGTAAAACCACAAATGTTAGTTTTAAAATCATCCAAGTTTGGCCGAGTTGTTGAAATCCTATTTCATGGATTAATAATAAACCAAATAACCAAGATAGAGTCATTGCTGGTGTCATAATATAAAAAAAAAGTTTTCTTTCCATGGTCTTAAATACATCTGATATTATTGGCTTGGTACTGTATTGAGAATGATAAACAAAAATTCTTGGAAGATACAGCAATCCAGCCATCCAAGAAATTACTGATATCAAGTGTAATGATTTAAACAGTAAATAAGTATTCATTAGCTAAATGTTTTTTTGAATTAAAGATTTTAATAAAATTATATGATCATCATTATCATTCAAACATGGCACCATATCAAAGTTTTCTCCTCCGGAATCTAAAAAACTCTCTTTGCCTTGAATTTGGATTTCTTCTAAAGTTTCAACACAATCTGAGGAAAATCCCGGGCATATAGCTAAAACATTCTTTTTACCTTCCTGAGGTAAGCTTTCTAGGGTTTTGTCTGTATAAGGTTGAAGCCATTTTTCAGGACCAAATCTTGATTGGAACGTTGTCTTAATTTCAATCGAAGTAAATTTTTCTGATATTAGTCTAGTAGTCTTGTGGCAATAGCAATGATAAGGGTCACCTTTATCAAAATATTTTTGGGGTATTCCATGATAAGAAGCTAATATTAAATCCGGCTTCCAATTGATTTCTTTAATTTTTTTATTTAATGAATTTACAAGTGCCTCTATATATAGAGGATCAGACTCATAATGAGGTACTATTTTAAGTGATGGTTGCCACCTCATTTTCATAAGAGCTCTATATACTTCATCACAAACAGTTGCGGTGGTCGCTGCAGCATATTGGGGATATAGTGGAAGTATTATTAAATTTTCACAGCCCATTTCATGAAGGGCTGCAATTTTGCTACTTATGCTAGGATTACCATATCTCATAGCATAATCTATTATCAAATCTTTTCTTGACATTGTGCTTGAAAGTTTCTCTGCCTGTTTTTGAGTATAGTACAGTAGCGGGGAAATATTTTTATCTTTCATCCAAATTTCTTTATAAGCCTTTGCTGTTTTGGAAGGTCGAAAAGTTAATATGAAAATATTCAATATAATTTGCCAAACTATTGGATTAACTTCAATTACTCTTTTATCTGATAAAAATTCTTTTAAATATTTTCTTATATCAAACCAACTTGTTGAGTCAGGAGTTCCCAAATTTACAATTAAAACACCAGTTTTTCCAAATTTTACAGGTGGATGTTTTTGTTTGTTTTCCATTAATAATCTTTCACGGTTTTTACTAAATAATCCATCATGTTGGGGTCAGTTTCTGGTAAAACACCATGACCTAAATTGAATACATATGGGTGATCTTTAAATATATCTAGATATTTTATTGTCTCTTTTTTTAATCTTTCTTTATCAGTAAGTAAAATCTTTGGGTCCATTCCACCTTGTACAGGAATTTTTATTTCTTTATTAATTTTTACTGGATCAACCTCATAATCAATACAAATCATATCTGGTTTAATAACTTCACAAAAATTTTTATAATTTTTAATTCCTTTTGGGAAACAAATAACAGGCACATTTAGAGATTTAATATAATTAACCAAACTCAATGTTGGTTCATAGATATAATAAGGTAAATCTTTTTCTTTTAATAATCCAGCCCAACTATCAAAGATCTGGATTAATTGTGCACCATTATCGATTTGGTTTTTGATGTGTATTTTTAAGAACTTATCTAAAATTTTAAGAACTCTATCAATTAATAATTTATTTTCAAAAAAATTTTCATTCAGATTTAGTTTTGGTGATTTTTTGTTAATCATGTAAACCAATAAAGTCCATGGAGCCCCAATAAAGCCAATGGTAGTTTTATTATTGGTAAACTGAGAATTGCTAACTAATTTAATTAATTCATAAATAGGAAAAAGCTTTTTTACAAAACTAACTTCTTCCACACTCGAAATTTTTTCTAAATTTAACTCATCAAGTAACGGACCTATATTTTTTTTAAATACAACATTTTGATTTAGACCATAAGGCAACATTAGAATATCAGAAAAAATTATTGCTGCATCTAAATCAAATCTTTTTAAAGGTTGTAAGGTAATCTTACTTGATAATTTTTGATTAAGACATAATTTAATAAAATCAGGATTCTGTCTTCTTATCTCTCTAAATTCTGGTAAATACCTCCCGGCTTGTCTCATTATCCAAATAGGATTGATATCAGTTTTTTTGTTTATTATTACTTCTTCAATTGGAGACATATTAATAATTAAATATAATTGATTGTAATGTTAGTATATTCTGTGAATAATGGTGATTAAATTTATTGAACATCTTATAAACAGTTTGTTAACATTTAGAGTTTAAATTTTAATTAATATATATGTAAAATTGAAGCTAATTAACTAAATACATTTATTGATTACTAAGGATTTCAACATGTTTAATATTGTTAATAAAACTAATGTTTTACAGAACAAAATTAAGAATATGAAAAATATTCAATATGATAAAAATAATACAGATTTATACATATATTTTTCATGAGTAATACATATCAAATATATCTTATTTCAGATTCAACTGGTGAAACTTTAGATAGAATTTTTACTGCTATAAAAGCTCAATTCAAAAACATAAAATATCAAATATACACTTATTCTTTTACGAGAACCAATAATCAAATTTCAAAAATCTTATTTGAAGCAGAAAAAAAAAAAAATTCAATAATATTATATTCAATAGTAGATAGTAATCTTGCTAAATATCTTGCTAAAACCAGCAGAGAAAAAAATATCCCATGTTTTGGTGTATTGGGAGATCTAATATTGAGTTTTTCAAAATTACTTAATCAAAAAGCCTCACATCAACCAAGTGGTCAACACGCTCTTAATGATGAATACTACAAAAGAATTGAAGCTATTCAATTTACCATGAATCATGATGATGGTAATTCTATTAAAGAAATAAAAAAATCTGAAATAATTCTTTTAGGAGTAAGCAGAACCAGCAAGACACCAACCTCAATTTATTTGGCTAACAAAGGATATAAAACATCAAACATTCCCCTTGTTAATGAAAATTCCATCCCACAAATTTTAAAAGAGAACCCCAAAATTTCTTGTGTGGTAGGTTTAAATACTGAACCTGAAAGATTGGTTGATATAAGAAAAAATAGAATGAATTCTTTAAAAGAAACAGAAAATAAATCATATACAGACCTAAATGAGATTAGAAAAGAAGTTGAGAATGCTAAAAATGCTTTTAAAAAGTACAAATGGCCTACTATAGATGTTACAAGAAAATCAGTTGAAGAAACTGCGGCATCAGTAATAAAAATATACGAGATTTATAAACAAAATGTTTAAATTAATACTTGCATCGAAAAGCAAAGTAAGAAAGGAAATATTAGATAAACACAATATTAAAGTCAAAGTTGAGCCTTCGACTGTAGATGAGGAGCCTATCAAACAAAGTTTGTTAAAAGAAAAAGCTTCACCAGAAATAATCTCAAAAAATCTTGCAGAAATAAAGGCTAGCCGAGTTAGTCAGAAAAATTTTGATACATTAGTTTTAGGCGCAGATAGTGTCATAGACCTTAATGGAGAATTAATTTCTAAACCCAGTAATCGTGAAAAAGCCCTAACAATTTTAAAAAAACTTAATGGAAAAGTACACCAATTAATCAGCTCTGTCTGCATATCAAAAAACGGTTCAATGATTTGGAACTATACTGACATAGCCAAACTTACAATGAAGAGCTTCTCAAATAGAGAGCTAGAGGAATATTTAAATAAAATTTCAGATGAAGCACTTTATTCATATAATGTTTATCAAATTGAGGGGATAGGTAGATCTTTATTTTCGAAAATACAAGGAGATGAGAATTCAATTATGGGCCTACCCATTAACAAAATTAAGGAATATTTAAAAAATTATGAATAAGTATTTAGTAATTGGTAATCCGATTGATCATTCTTTATCTCCAACAATCCATAACTACTGGATTAAGAAAAATAAAATTAAAGCAATATATGACAAAGAAAGATTAAATAGTAACGATTTAAAAAATTTAATAATAAAAATCCGAGAGAGAAATATTAGTGGAGTAAATGTCACTGTTCCTTTTAAAAAAGAGATAATCCCTTATCTTGATAAATTAACAATCGGTGCTGAAGTAACTCAATCAGTTAATACAATTCTATTGACGAATGATAGTGAAATTGTTGGCTATAATACCGACATAGGTGGTTTTGAAAATGCTATTAAATATACAAAATACGATACCTCCGGAAAAAAAATTTTAATTTTAGGTTCTGGTGGAGTTACGCCTTCAATAATTTTTGCCTTATATAAGATGAATGTTTCAAGTATCACACTAACCAACAGAACAAAAGCTAAAGCTGAATATTTACAAAATTTTTATAACGGTAATGTTGTAAAAAAAAATGGATGGAACAACATAAAAGTGGTTGATTGGGGTGAAGTGCCTGAGTTTGACATGATTATAAACGCGACTAGTGTAGGTTTAAACAATGATGACAATTTAGATTTAAATTTTTCAAAAATTGGTAAAAATAAGTTTTTTTACGATGTTATCTACAATCCTAAGGAAACAAACTTTTTAAAAAAAGGGAAAGACCTGGGCAACAAAACTGAAAATGGAAAAAAAATGTTTATTTTTCAAGCAGCAGAGGCTTTTAGAATTTGGCATGACATTCAACCTGAAATTAATGAGGAAGTAAGCAAGCTTTTAGATTAATGAGAAGAATTGGGATTTTAGGAGACATTGGGTCGGGCAAGAGCTATATCGCAAATAGTTTTGGCTATCCGGTTTTCAATGCTGACCAAGAGGTTGGAAAGATATATAAGAAAAATAAAAAAGTATTTCTTAAGTTAAAAAAAATTTTACCAAAATACATTTGTTCGTATCCAATAAATAAATATGAAATTACGAAAGCAATATTATCTAATAAAAATAATCTAAAAAAAATTATAAATATAGTCCATTTTGAAGTAAGAAAAAAAATGACACTTTTTCTGAAAAAAAATAAATATAAAAAGTTTGTAATTTTAGATATTCCACTTTTGCTAGAAAATAAACTTAATAAAAAAAATGATATTTTAATATTCATAGATGCAAATAAAAAAGAAATTTTAAAAAAATTAAAGAAAAGGAAAAATTTTAATTTGAAATTATTTTACAAATTTAAAAAGATTCAACTACCGCTTGCTCATAAAAAACAAAAATCTGATTTTATTATTAAGAATACTTTCTCTAAAAAAGGTATAAAAAGAGATATAAATAAAATTTTAGATAAAATTTTATAATGAAAGAAATTATACTTGATACAGAAACAACAGGTCTTTCCACGAAAGAGGGTCACAGAATTGTGGAAATTGGCTGTATAGAATTAGATAATTTAGTTCCAACAAAAAATAGGTTTCATTGTTATTTAAACCCAGATAGGAAAGTTTCAGAACAAGCTTTCAAGGTTCATGGATATACAGATAAATTTTTATCTAAACAAAAAAGATTTGATCAAATTGTTGATGAATTTTTAAATTTTATTAAAGAAAGTAGATTAGTAATTCATAATGCTGAGTTTGATCTGTCTCATCTTAATAATGAAATGAAAATTTTAGGTAAAGAAAAAATTAAAAATGATGTTGTAGATACTTTAACTTTAGCTAGAAATAAATTTCCAGGGTCATCAACCAGTCTGAATGCACTTTGTAAAAGATATAGGATCGATAATTCAAAGAGAGCAAAACATACAGCTTTGATAGATTGTGATTTATTAGCAAAAGTTTACATAAATCTATTAGATCAAAAAGAACCGACCTTACAATTTCAAAATAATGATAAAGAAAACACAAAGAATTTAAATGAAAAAGTCCTTTATTTTAAAAAAGTAATTTATCCTACAGAAAAAGAAATAGAAATGCACAAAAAATACCTTAAACAAAACCTTAAAAAAAATTTCTTTAATTAAACTTTTCGTTATAAAGTTTCTCGAAATCTATTTTTTTTTCAAATCTAACTTCAGGAAAACCCGAATTATGTATTAAGTCCAAAAGCGCTTTCTCAATTTTTGGATAAATTAACACTTGAACATCACAAAGGATTATTTTTTGTAAATCGTTTTTTTCTTTCAATTCACTATCAACATTTATAATAGTAGCGTATATAATTTCAAAGTAAGATTTTTTTTCGTTCCCCCCCTTATCTTCAAATTTTAAAGTAGTATTAATTTCTATTAATCTGTTCTTGAGTGGCTTAGAAGTTATATCTATGTTTAAATGATATTTGGAAATATTATCTTTAACAAAAAGATAAGTTTCAACATCACTTGTTTCACCCGAAATATCTTTTATATATCGAGTTAGGATTTTATATTTTTCTTTCATCGTCATCTTCTATATCCTCAAACTCACCATCTATAAAATTATTTTTGTCTGATTTCTTTTTTTTAATTTTTGTAGAAACTTTACCTAAAATTAATTTCCTTGTTATAGGGAGAATTATTAAAAACCCAATAATGTCAGTTGCAAATCCAGGTATAATCAAAAGTAAAGCTGCAAAAGCAATGGCGGCACCAGAAATTATTTCATACGTAGGTGTTTCTTGTTTGATCATTTGTGAATACGCTGAGCGCAAAGTATTTAAGCCCTCATATCTAGCATATATTATTCCAGTTATCGCTGTTATGAAGATTAATAAGATTGTATAAAAAGCACCAATTTTTGCTCCAATCTTTATGAAAAGATATATTTCGAAAATTGGAACTAAAATAATTGATAAAAGTAGTGAGTTCATTTGTCTTTAATGTAATTGTTGGTTGAAATTATTCAACAGAGTAATTACTATAAAGTAATGAATTATAGTTTTGAGTATATTGATATAATATTGCTTGCAATGATTGCTGGGTTTATTTTTTTAAGATTGCGTGGCATCTTGGGTAAAAGAACAGGATTTGAGGGAAAAGCACCTCCACAATTTGAAGAAATTTTAAAAAATGTTCAACTAGATAAAAACTTAAAGAAGAGTCAAAGTTTTGATGAGAAAGCAAAAAAAGAATTTTTAAGCGGTGCTAAAATAGCCTATGAAACAATTATTACAGATTTTAGTGATAACGACAACAAGATAACAACCTCAAAGCCGCTTTTAAGTAATAAAATTTTTGATCAATTTAACGATGCTCTAAAAGAGAGAAGCGCAAAAGGACATTATGCTGAAATAACTTTTATAGGTGTAAATTCTGCGATTATTAAAGAACATAAAAAGAATAACAATATTTTACAAGTAACCGTAGATTTTGTAGGAGAGGTAATTACTTGTATAAGAGATAAAGAGAAAAAAATAATTTCAGGGAACCCAGAAAAAATAAAAAAAATATACGATACCTGGGTCTTCTCAAGAGATATGAAATCAACAAATCCGAATTGGCAACTAGTAGACATACTAACTTAATTGAATAGCAAAATCTCAGATAAAGATAAAAAAGATTGGAAAAATTTTTTATCTAGTGATGAAAAATTACCTAATAAAGACGAAAAACTCTCTAACAAAAAAAAGTTTTCCATAAAATCTTTTGATTTGCATGGTTACTCATTAGATGAAGCAAATAATAAAATAAATGATTTAATTAAAGATTCTTATGAAAAAGGTGTAAAAAAATTAATAATTGTTACCGGAAAGGGATTACATTCGCAGAATGAAAAGGATCCATATATCTCAAAGAACTTGGGCATTCTTAAATACTCGGTTCCAGAATATATAAAAAATAGCGATGAATTAATGAATCTAATTTCTCAAATAAAAGAAGCGGAAAATGAGGACGGGGGAAGCGGAGCTTTTTACGTATATCTAAAAAAAAAAACTATAAAATAAATTTCGATAGGTCCGTATCTTTTACTAAATTATCTAGATTTTTATTTATGTAATCTTTATTAATAACTATTTTTTCGCCAGATTTATCTGTTGCTGTGAAGCTAATATCATCAAGAATTTTTTCTATAATTGTATGCAATCTTCTTGCACCAATATTTTCTACTGATGCGTTAACTTCTGATGCAATATTTGCGATTGTTTCTATTCCATCTTCAGAAAACTCAAGATCTACATTTTCAGTTTTTAATAAAGCGATGTATTGTTTAATTAAACTGAAGTCAGGTTCTTTTAAAATCCTTTTAAAATCATCACTAGTTAAAGCCTCAAGCTCTACTCTAATTGGAAGCCTACCTTGTAATTCTGGAAGTAAATCTGAGGGTTTAGCTAGTTGGAAAGCTCCAGATGCTATAAACAATATATGATCGGTTTTGATTGGCCCATATTTTGTATTAACTGTAGTGCCCTCAATTAAAGGTAATAAATCTCTTTGGACTCCTTCTCTTGATACATCACCACCCACCCGGTCTGTCCTTCCAGAGATTTTATCAATTTCATCTAAAAAAACTATTCCATTGTTTTCTGTCGAAATTTTTGCTGCTTTGATAATCTTATCCTGTTCGATTAGCTTATCTGACTCATCGTTTATTAATATATCGTGAGATTCTTTTACTGACATTTTCTTCTTTTTTTCTTTTGTTCCCATAGATTTCCCAAGCATCTCGCCAATATTAATCATTCCAACATTTGCACCTGGCATTCCTGGAATTTCAAATGAGGCACTGTTTCCTGTATCGCTTACAGCTATTTCAATCTCGTTGTCATCTAGATCACCGTTACGTAATCTTTTTCTAAAACTTTCTCGGGTTGCTAAGCTTGCTTTTTTACCTACTAAAGCGTCTAAAACTTTTTCTTCTGCTAATTTTTGTGCTTGCGCATAAACTTCTTTTCTTTTTTTTACTTTTTCCATTGAAATCGCAATTTCGATCAAATCTCTAACTATTTGTTCCACGTCTCTACCTACATATCCAACTTCTGTAAATCTTGTTGCTTCAACCTTTACGAATGGTGCCTCAGCAAGTTTAGACAGTCTTCTTGAAATTTCAGTTTTTCCAACACCTGTTGGACCAATCATTAAAATGTTTTTAGGCAATACTTCATTTTTCATCTCACCTTTTAAAGCTTGTCTTCTCCATCTATTTCTTAAAGCAACAGCAACAGCCCTCTTAGCTTTATTTTGACCGACTACAAATCTATCCAATTCAGAGACAATTTCTCTAGGTGATAATGAGCTTACTAATGAAGCTTCATCTTTTTGATTTTTATCTTTGGGATGTAATTGAGTTACGTTTGATTTATCCATTATATTTTTTCAACTTTGACATTTTCGTTTGTAAAAACACAGATATCGGCTGCAACTTTTATAGCTTTCTTTGCAACTTCTTCTGCTGATATATTGCTCTCCATTAAAACTTTCCCTGCAGCTAAAGCATAATTTCCACCAGAGCCAATACCAATAACATCTCCTTCGGGTTCAAGAACATCACCGGTACCAGAAATTATATAACTATTTTTTTTATCACCAACTGCCATTAGTGCCTCTAATCTTCTTAAATATTTATCTGTTCTCCAGTCTTTAGCTAATTCAACAGCAGCTCTAGACAAGTTACCAGCATGTTTTTCTAATTTTCCCTCTAATCTTTCAAACAATGTTAAGGCATCAGCTGTTGATCCAGCAAAACCAGCTACAACATCTCTCTTATCAATTTTTCTGACTTTTGAGGCAGTGCTTTTTACGACAGTATTACCCATACTTACTTGTCCGTCGCCAGCTACTACTACTTCATCGTTTTTTCTAACTAACACAATTGTTGTCATAGCTTATAAATGGATATTAAATTTGATAGTTCAAGCCCAGGTTTAGTATTATTGCCATAATTGAATAATATATGTATACCTGTTTTTAATTATGAAGCGTAAAGGTAAAATAAGCAGGAAAACAAAAGAAACAAGCATTAGTGTTGATTTAAATATTGATGGCAAAGGTAAATACAAAATTGACACAGGAATAGGTTTTTTAAACCATATGCTTGAACAACTATCGAAGCATTCTTCAATAGATATGAATATAAAAGCTAAAGGCGATACTCATATTGATTTACACCACACAACTGAAGATACAGGAATTGCTATTGGCGAAGCGCTAAAAAAAGCTTTAAAAAAATCTGTTGGAATTAGAAGGTATGCTCACGCAATGATACCAATGGATGAAACTTTATCACGTGTAGCAATAGATATTTCAAATAGACCTTATTTAATTTGGAAAGTAAATTTAAAAGTAGAAAAGCTTGGTGAGATGGACACTGAACTTTTTAAAGAATGGTTTCAAGCGTTTTCTCACGCTGCTGGAATTACTCTACACATTGAAAATATTTATGGGGACAATAGTCACCACATTATTGAATCTTGCTTTAAAGGGCTTGCAAGATCATTAAGAGCTGCATTGGAAATAGACCCAAGGAATAGTAAATCAATTCCTTCTACTAAAGGCTCATTATAAAATTAATGAACGTTACAATTGTTGATTATAAATCGGGCAATATAAGCTCGGTAATAAACTCTTTTAGAGAAGTTGCCAAAGAAAAAGTAAATATCGAAGTAACCTCTAATCCCAATAAGATAAAATCAAGTGATAAAATAGTTTTACCAGGGCAGGGCTCATTTAAAAGCTGCGTTGAAGCACTTAACAATATTGATGGTCTTTCAGATACACTTAATGAATTTACATTAATTAATAAAAAACCTCTTCTTGGAATTTGTGTTGGTTTACAAATGTTTGCCGATATCGGCTATGAAGAAACTGAGACTAAGGGGTTAGGATGGATCTCGGGTAAAGTTTCAAAAATAGATAATCAAGATGGAAAATTTAAACTTCCTCATATTGGCTGGAATGAAATCACTATCGTCAAAGATAGTAAAATTTTTAAGGATATAGAAAATAATTCTCATATGTATTTTGTTCATAGTTATGAATTTGTACCAAATGATAAAAAAGTTATTTCAGCAACTACTGATTATTCAACAAAAGTAGTTTGTTCAGTAGAGAAAGAAAATATATTTGGTACACAATTTCATCCAGAAAAGAGTGACAAGTCTGGGCTCAAAATAATTGATAATTTTATAAGTTTATAAATGAAAATATTTCCTGCAATAGATATTAAAGATAAAAAGTGTGTAAGACTAGTTAAGGGAGATTTTGATAATAAAACCGAATATGAGTTGTCTCCAGTTGAACAAGCAGGAAAATATAAAGATCATGGTTTTAAAAATTTACATATAGTTGATTTAGATGGTGCTTTAACTGGTGAAACGGTAAATTTAGATATCATTCAAGATATAGTTAGTAAATTTAATTTAAAGGTCGAGGTAGGTGGCGGTATTAGAAATTCTGATAGTATCCAAAAATATATTGATGCTGGTGTAGAGAAAGTAATTCTGGGTAGTGCTGCTATTAAAGACAAAAATTTCTTAAAAGAATCATGTGAAAAATTTCAAAATTATATTGCTCTAGGTTTAGATGCTAAAGATGGATATTTGTCAGTATCTGGATGGAAAGAAAACTCTAATCAGTTAACTTTAGATTATTTAAAAGAAGTTAATGATTATGGTGTCAGTAGATTAATTTTTACAGATATTAATCGCGACGGTATGAAAAAAAGTCCAAACTTTAATGAAACAATGAAAGTCGCTGAGATGTCAAAATGCCCCGTAATTATATCAGGTGGTGTTTCATCAATAGGTGATATTAAAAAAGTAAAGAATTTAAAAAATGTTGAAGGTATAATAGTTGGTAAAGCTATTTATGATGGTGATATTAAATTAGAGGAGCTAGTGAGAGAAGATGCTTAAGAATAGAATTATACCTTGTTTAGATGTAAAAAATGGTCGTGTTGTTAAAGGTATAAACTTTGTCGATCTAAAAGACGCAGGAGACCCTGTAGAACAAGCCAAAATTTATAGTGATGGAGGCGCTGATGAAATTTGTTTTTTAGACATTACTGCTTCAAATGAAAATAGAGATACTATTTATGATGCTGTTAAGAAAACCTCAAAAAAATGTTTTGTGCCGTTAACTGTTGGAGGTGGTGTTCGAAGTGTTGAGGATATTAACAAATTACTCAATTGTGGGGCTGATAAGGTATCCATAAACACTGCAGCAGTTGAAAATTCAAAAGTAGTTATAGATAGTTCAAAAAAATTTGGATCTCAATGTATTGTAGTAGCAATCGATGCCAAAAAAAATGGAGATAAGTGGGAAGTGTTCACTCATGGAGGAAGAAAAAATAGTGGGATTAATGCGTTAACTTACGCAAAAGAAATGGAGGAAAATGGTGCTGGTGAGTTATTAGTAACTTCAATGGACAGAGATGGGACTCAAGTTGGTTATGACATTGAATTGATGTCAAAAATTTCATCAAAAGTAAATATTCCTGTAATTGCATCTGGTGGGGTAGGAAATTTAGACCACTTAGTTGATGGAATTAAATTAGGAAAAGCTAGTGCAGTTTTAGCAGCCTCTATATTCCACTATGGGAAGCACTCTGTAAAAGAAGCTAAGGATTATTTGGACTCAAAAGGAATACCTGTTAGAATTTAAAATGCTTAATACTTTAGAAAGCCTATTTAATCTTGCAAGAGAACGAAAAAAATCTCCAGTAAAGGGTTCTTACACAAATAAATTACTTAGTAATAAATCGTTGAGCAAAGAAAAGGTTCTAGAGGAAATTAATGAACTTATTGAGGCAGTAGAAAAAAATTCAAACAAAATTCATGAAGCAGCTGATGTTTTTTATCATTTGATAATGTATTTAGAAGCAAATGATGTAAAAATTGAGGATGTAATGGAAGAACTTAATAAAAGAAAAAAATGAGTTATGATGATAATAATATTTTTGCTAAAATTTTAAGAGGAGAAATTCCTTGTAAAAAAATTTATGAGGATGATTATATTTTGTCATTTCATGACATTAACCCGCAAAAAAAAATTCATGCATTGGTAATACCTAAAGGAAAATATATTGACCTTGATGATTTTAGTCAAAACGCCTCTCCAGATGAAATGGTTGGTTTATTAAAAGGTATAAACATTGTAGCTAGAAAGGTTGGGATTTCCGTAGATACAGGTAAAGGATATAGAACTCTATCAAATATAAGTGAACATGGAGGTCAAGAAGTACCCCATTTACATTTTCATTTGTTTGGTGGGGAAAGAGTCGGGAAGATGGTTGAGTGAGTAAAAAAGTTGAAAGAAATTATCTAGAAATTAATTCGATTGAAGAATTAAATGAGCCTAACAATTCATCAAATGACTTTATTATTGAACTCGTTGAACCAGATGATTTTAAGCTTAATAAATTCTTTTATAAAAATATTGGCAAAAGTCATCATTGGGTAGATCGTTTAGTTTGGACCGATAAACAATGGATGAATTATACATCTGATAGAAGTGTTAAAACTTTTGTTTTAAAGAAAAAGGATGATTTAGCAGGATATTTTGAGCTTATTATGCATAAAGATAAAAAAGAAGTTGAAATAGCTTATCTTGGATTACTCGAGGAATATCACAATCAAAAATTAGGCTCATTTCTTTTGTCTTCAGCAATTAGAAATTCATTTAAGGAAAAAACAAATAGAGTTTGGGTCCATACTTGTTCTTTAGATCATAAAAACGCTCTTAAAAACTATTTATCTAGAGGAATGAAAATTTTCAAAAAAGAAACAATATCAATTTAGTTTCGATCAGGTAGATTAAATAAGTTCCTTTTCAAATTCTTATTAATGGAAGTTGAGCTTAGGTAAGTCATACTCAGGTTCTGGTATATATCTAGGGTTTGCCAACCAATTAAATTAAAATTATTTATATCAAAAAAAACATTTATTTCATTTTCATTTTCAGTAAATCTAAAATTAATAAATTTTTCTTGAACAATTCTAGCATCTAACTCATTTATTCTTTTTATCATAAAATCTTTATCCAAAAGATAGTTTAAAGGTGTTTTATTTAAAGAGTATTTATAGTAACTAGCAGTTGTTTTCACTATTAATGATTTACCATCAGAAACTAAAATTTTCTGATTTCCTAAATTATACTTACAATATATCTTTTTAGGGTATTCAATTGTACAATTTCCTTTTTCAATTTTTCCATTAATATTTTGCTCAAAATCAAAATTGATATTTTCAATATTTTTTAGGTTTAAAATTATATTTTCTTTGATATTTGCTGAAGTTTTAGAGGTTAAAAAGATAATAAATAATATATACAGATATTTTTTCATTAAAGGACATCACGTTTGCCAACATGATTAGCTTTACTAACGATTCCTTCTGCTTCCATCATATCTATTATTCTTGCGGCACGATTATAACCAATTTGCAGCTTTCTTTGTAGAAAGGAAGTTGAAGCTTTCCCTTCTGATTTAATAATTTCAACGGCAGTTTGATAAAGATCGTCTTTATCTCCCTGATTTTTAGAATTATCCCCAATTTCTTTCTCATCTGCAAAATTAAGAATTTCATCAACATAATCTGGCTCTGCTTGAGATCTTAAAAAATTGTTAATTTTTTCTATCTCAATATCTGACACAAATGGTGCGTGAATCCTCATAATTCTATTTGCTGAAGACATGTAAAGCATATCTCCTCTGCCTAATAATTGTTCAGCCCCTTGCTCACCCAAAATTGTTCTACTATCAATTTTTGATGAAACTTGAAATGATATTCGAGTTGGAAAATTGGCTTTTATAGTTCCAGTAATAACATCTACACTTGGTCTTTGAGTAGCCATGATTATATGAATACCAGCAGCCCTAGCCATTTGAGATAATTTTTGAATATAATTTTCAATTTCTTTACCTGCCACCAACATTAGATCAGACATTTCATCAACAACCACAACTATATAAGGCATAGGAAGTTGATGTTTTGCATTGTAGCCATCTATATTTCTTACTCCTTCTTTGGTCATTAATCGATATCTACTTTCCATTTCTTTAACGACCCAACCTAAAACTGAAGCAGCTTTTTTTGCTTCTGTAATGACCGGACATAATAAATGTGGAACACCTTCATATGTTGAAAGTTCTAACATTTTAGGATCAATCAAAATAAATTTACATTTATCAGGAGTATGTTTAAATAGGAGGGAAAGTATAATTGTATTTATACAGACTGATTTACCTGAGCCAGTTGTGCCAGCTATTAATAAATGTGGCATCGAACTCAAATCACCTATTATTGGCACTCCTGATATATTTTTACCTAATGCTATTGGAAGATTGATGTCTTTCTTTTTAAAATCAGAGTTATTCAGTATTTCACTTAAATATACATTCTCTCTTGAGGCTTTGGGTAATTCAATACCAACAGTATTACTTCCGGGTATAGTAGAAATACGCGCAGACTCTGAACTAGTATTTCTTGCTATATCATCTGAGAGATTTATAATTTTTGAGACTTTAACACCAGCCGCAGGTTCAAATTCATTTAAAGTTACAACAGGTCCATGGCTAACTTTTTTGATACTTCCACTCACTCCAAAATCCAAAAGAATTTTTTCAAGAAAGTTTGGATCATTATTTTCATTGTTATTTGTTTTTTTCATCTCATTTTTTGTTGGGATATTCAATAAATCAATTGATGGGATTTTAAATTTTGATTTCACTGGTTGATTTGCATCAGCTCTTATAAAAGGCAAATCTTCTTGTATTAAATTTTTAATTTCATCCTGTGGAATATACTCATTTATAATTTCATTTTTATTAGTGTAATTTTTTTTGTTTCTCTTAAAAATTAATATAGAAATATTTCTAATAGATAGAAAAAATTTTTTTGGATTAAAGTTGAAACTTAAAAGAAAAAACATAACTATAAATAAACAAAAGATATAATAAAAAATATTTTCATAAGGAATTATGTCCGACTTAATAAATATTTGTCCTAAATAAGAACCTACAAAACCTCCATTTCCATTTATGTATAGGTAAAAAGCATCTTTATAAAAATAGGTGAAGAATAAAGCACCTAAAATTGAGTAAATAATCGTATAAAAGGTATTTTCAATTAAGAAAAAAATTTTCTTTTCTTTTACAACTTTTATCCCAGATAAAAAATAAGTTATAGGAATTAGAAAAGAGATAATACCAAAAGCTTGAAAAAAAAAATCTGATATATAACTCCCTTGAAATCCTAAAAGGTTTTTAATTTCTGTGTTATCACTAAATATAAAATTTGGATCTGATGGAGAATATGAAAGTAAAGCAATTAATAGTAAAATTCCAAATATAGAGACTAAAATACCCATAATTTCAATTATTTTATTGGTAATAAAAATTAATAATGAATTAGCTATTTTTTTTATATTCATATTTGGTGAATCAAATTTACCACTTTGTATCATCTAATTTTTGTTGTTAAAATTAAAATTATTATGAAAGTTTGCATTCTAGGAAATGGCTTAACCAGCTTAGCTTTGGCAAAAGCTTTGGTTAACAAAGGTATATCAACAGATGTATTTTTAAGTAATAATAATAAAAAAAAAGATAAATCTCGAACACTAGGAATATCAAAAAGCAACATAGAATTTTTTAATAAGAATATATTGAATATAGAAAAATTCCTTTGGGACATAAATAAAATTGAAATTTACAGTGAAAATTTAAATAATAAAAAAATTATAGATTTTAATGATAAAAAAAGGCTATTTTCTATTATCAAAAATCACGAACTAAATACATATTTAGTAAAACAATTAAAGAAGAATAAATTTTTTAGATTTAAAAAAAAGGTGGATAATTATGAGATAATTAAAAAGAATTATCAATTAATTGTAAATTGTGAGGCAAATAATAAAATAACAAAAAAATTTTTTTATAAAAAATTTAAAAAAGATTATAAAAGTTATGCTTATACGACAATTATTGAGCACAAAAAAATACTAAATAACAACGTTGCTACACAAACATTTACCAAAAAGGGCCCCATTGCCTTTTTGCCAATTTCTAAAAAAGAAACATCTGTTGTTTACTCAATTAAAGGAGATAGAAAAATTGAAATTGCTGAATTAATCAGAAACTTTAATATCAGATATAAAATTGTTAAAATAAATAAAATTAACTGTTTTAAGCTGCAATCAAGTAATTTACGATCTTATCATCATAAGAACATTTTAGCTTTTGGAGATTTGCTCCACAGGATACATCCTTTGGCAGGTCAAGGATTTAATATGTCAATTAGAGATATTAAATCTTTGATAAAAATAATAGATTTTAAGATGAGTCTTGGCCTAAACTTAGATAGTTCAATTTGTGAGGAATTTGAAAATAAGAGCAAACATAAAAATTATATATTTTCACAAGGGATTGATTTTGTGTATGAATATTTCAATACTGAAAGCAATATTAATAATGACATATCAACTAAATTTGTTGAACTCTTCGCTAATAATAAAATAGCAAATAAATTTTTTACCAAACTAGCAGATGCAGGAATAGTGATTTGATATTTAGCGTTATTGAATAGTTGTGTTGTTATATTGGTCGAAAGTATAAGTTGTTAAAATTTCAGAAATTTTATTTTTCCTTATATCAAGATTTTTTGCTTCTAACAGAACTTGTTTTTCTTCTAAGGTAAAAGGAGAGGCCATTGCAAGGGCATTGATTGTTTCGTCCAAACTTTGTTTTTCTAGAGCGCTCCAGTTTATTATAAATCCTCTTTTCTCAAAAAGGGATTTAAGGTCCTTAAAAATTAATTCTAAATCAGAAAATTTAATATTTTCTTTCTTTTCGTTAAGGTCATCAAAAAATTTTTCATAATCTACATTAAATTCTCTATATTTTTTTTCTGAAGCGACTTCTTCTCTTGTCTCAAATCTTATTAAACCTTTTAATTCAATAAGAAATCTTCCATCCTCAGTTTCCTTAAAACTGATAATTTTTCCAAGACAGCCAATTTCGTAGAGTTTTGGATTAAAATCATCTTCTTCCTTTGAGCTTTTCGGTTGTATCATGCCAATAAATTTATTTGACTTCATACTGTCATTGATCATATCTACGTATCTAGGTTCAAAAATATTTAATGGAACAGTAGTTTTTGGAAAAATAATAAAGTTACTTAAAGGAAAAACTGCAATTTTTTTTGGCAAGTCTTCTTTTTTCATACAAAGTAAATATATCACATTTAATATTACTTGAATTAAAAAAAATGACTAATTATAATAATATTATTGCGGGCATAGCTCAGTGGTAGAGCGTCTCGTTGCCAACGAGAAGGTCGAGGGTTCGACCCCCTTTGCCCGCTCCAGATATTTATGAGTGATTTGATAAATAAAAAATGTGTTCCATGTGAGGGAGGAGTAGTGCCGTTCGATATCTCAGAAATTCATAAATATCAAAAAAAAGTTGATGGCTGGGAAGTTGTTAAAGGTGAAAAAAATATTTACTTTCTAGAAAAAAAATTTACGTTTAAAAGTTTTTTAGAAAGTCAAAATTTTGTAAATCAAGTAGGAAAAATATCAGAAATTGAGGGACATCATCCAGATATTCTCTTTGGATGGGGCTATGCAAAAATTAGTATAACAACTCATGCGATTGAGGGTTTATCTGAAAATGATTTTATATTGGCTGCAAAAATTGATAAAGAAACTAGTGTCTAAAGTGTCTGGTTTTGGAAAAAACCAAAATTGTATCAGTTGAATTAGCAAATTTGATAATCTCCTTATCTCTTATCGAGCCAGCTGGCTGTATTACAGCCGAAACACCTGATTGAACTAGTTTTTCAATACCATCTACAAATGGAAAAAAAGCATCTGAAGCTGCAACAATGTCATCTTCAGTATTAATGAATTTACTCATTTTATCTATTGCTATTTGACAGCTATCTACTCTACTAGGTTGACCAGATCCAATACCTACAGTTGATTTATTACTAGCAAGCACTATCGCATTAGATTTTACAAATCGACAAATATTGAATGCAAATATTAAATTTTCAAATTGTAACTTACTTGGCTTCTTTTTTGAAACTACTTTAAAATCTTTCTTTTGAAAAATTTTATTATCTTCTGATTGAATAAGAACTGAAGCATTAATTGAATTAAATTTAAAGCTTTTATTAAGGGAAAAATTAGATGCATCTATTAATCTAAGATTTTTTTTAGTTTTAAGAATTTTAATTGCACTTTTGTCAAATCCATTGCCGATTATCACTTCAAAAAAAATTTTGTTTAATTCAAGTGCTATTGATTTTGAAATTTTAAAATTACATGAAACAACCCCACCAAAAGCACTTAAAGGATCACATGCTAATGCAGATTTATAACTTATTAATTTACTTTTCAGAATCGATACACCACAAGGATTTGCATGTTTAATTATGACAGTTCCTATATTTTTAGGAAGGCTTTTAGTAATTGATAGTGCTGAAAGGACATCATTATAATTATTATAACTCAATGTTTTTCCGTGTAATTTTATTAAATCTAGATTATCTTTTTGAGAATATATAGCACTCTGCTGGTGAGCGTTTTCGCCATATCTTAATTTTTCAATTAGATTTGCATGTATAATCTTTTTTTTTGGAAATTGAGTATTAGTAATTTCATTAAAATAATTTGATATTGTGGAGTCGTAAAAAGCTGTCTCAGCAAAAGCTAATCTAGACATTTTCCCTCTAAATTTAAGAGAGGTATATCCTTTGTTGATCGTCAATTCATTTATCAATTCCGAATATTGTTCGGTTGAAGAAATCACAGTAACATCATTATAATTTTTTGCTGCAGCTCGAACTAAAGTTGGGCCACCTATATCAATGTGTTCAATAATTTTATCAATGTTTTTGGTCTTTTTTATAACATTCTTAAATTCATAAAAATTAACAATTACTAAGTCAATATTTTCAAAATTTTCTAATTTCATTTCTTTTGTATGAGCTTTATTTTTTCTTTTATTTAAGATTCCAGCATAAATTTTTGGATGTAAAGTTTTAACTCTTCCACCTAGAATTTCATTTGCGCCTGTGAAATTTGATACCTCTAAACATTTAAATTTAAGTTTTTTTATTGCTTCATATGTACCTCCAGAACTAATTAATCTAATTTTATTTTTTTTCAAAATTTTCAGTAAAGGTTTTAAATTTGATTTATCTGATACAGAAATTAAAGCAGATTTTATTCTTTTCATCATATTTGTTTTATTTCCCACTTTATATTTTCTTCTAAATTATTAGAAATTCCTGAGATAAAAATATTTTGATTTCCACTATATAAATTTTTATTACCGAAATATAAGCCATTATCAATATTTATATCATAATTATCACACGTAAATCTCCATCCCTCATCTTCTAATTCTATTAGTATTGTTTTATTATCTTGAGTTTTCATTAATTTAACACCTGGCTCCATATGAAATCTAATATCAAATTTATAATTAAAGTTTGATTTTTTTCTAATTATTTTATCCACCCCTATAAAAGTCATTTTGTTTGGATAAAATTCAATTTGCCTTTCATGAATAGAATTATATTTTTTTAAGTACCCATCGTGTGAAAAATTTACTTTCCAATAATCTTTTTCAAAAACAATTTCCTTTTTTAAAATTTTTATACTTTTTTCCAACATCAATGATTTGTCAATTTTTATAAATTTACAAGAGGAGCTATCATCAATTATTAATGTACTTTGGGCAGCCGAAGATTTTGACAACTTATTAAGTTTGATATTCTTTTTATAGTAACCGCAATTACTAATTAATTTTTTTCCATTAGAAACTATTTCAAACGATAAAACTCCTGACTGGTAATCTTTAGAAAATTTATACTCAGGAGAGGATCCAGAGTCGATTATCAAGCAAGTTTTTTTATTCTTTAAAATCGTATATCCACCAAATTCCTGATCATCATTTTTAAATTTATAACCTAATTTTTTTAAATAATTATCGAAATCATGGTTATTTGATAAATTATTACCATTAAACAAAAAATCAGAACCTGTATTTTGCCAAATAAAAGCATACCCTTGGCCAAGGAGATAAATTGTTTCGTCAACATGTTCTGGTACACTAATTTGGGACTCTTTGAACCATTCTCTGATTAAAATAAAATATTTTAGGTAAAAAATTAATTGCTTTATATTTCTAGATTTTGGAAATCCAGAATTTTCTAAAGACAATTTTGTTATCTTTTTTAGAAGAGATATTCCAAAAGAGAGATATTTTTTTTCTTGATAACAAAGACCGACTAAAATAATTGAGGCACAACAGGTTAATTTATCATCTAGCGTTTTGGATTTATTGACCTCATTTATAAGATGGTTCGTTTGTTTAAAAATTATTTTGTTGAAATTACTTTTATAATCTTGATCACTTCCGTCATAAGACAAATTATGATTTGAAAGCCAAGAAATAATTCTTTTAGCTATAAGATCAAAGCTCCAACATTTATCATTGTAACTATAATTTCTCTTAATCCAATCTGAAATAACTGATTGCACTTCTTTTTTTGAGGACTTTAGGTCTAAACTAAAAAACCAATAAAAATTATTTAGGTTTTTGAATTCTTTATCGTTTATATTTTCATTGTTCCAAATTTCTTTTAATGAGAAATTTTCAATTTTGAATTTTTTTTTATTGTATTTAATAATTGATGAAAGTAGGTGAGGGCTAGGTTTATAAACTAAATCTTTGGTATTAAATTTTGAAATTTTTTTGTTGTAAATTTTGCTATATAAGTAAAATTTTCTTAATTGATTATAAAAACCAAAAAAAAAACGATTTATATAAATCATGAATCTATTTTGATTTTAATAATTCAATATTTTTCTTAATGTCTCCATTATTACTTTTAAAGATTGTAGTGCCCGAAACTAGAATATTTGCTCCTGCTTGGATTGCTATTTTGGAATTTTCGAAATTTATTCCACCGTCTATTTCAATATCAAAATCTAAATCTTTTGCAGATCTTTGTTTTTTAAGTTCTTCAATTTTGGATAAAACTTCAGGCATAAATTTTTGACCTCCAAAACCTGGATTTACACTCATTATTAAAACTAAATCAATTTTATCTAGATGTTCAATAATTATATCTACTTTAGTTTCAGGGTTTAGAGAAACCCCAACTTTTTTATTTAATTCTTTTATTAGTGAGATTGATGAATCAATATCATCGGTAGCCTCAGGGTGAATTGTAATTATATCTGCTCCTGCATCAGCATAAGCTTTTATATATTTATGTACTGGTGAGATCATTAAATGCACATCAAATAGAATTGATGAATGTTTCTTCAATGATTTGATTACAGGAGGACCTATTGTTAAATTAGGAACAAAATGACCGTCCATTACATCCACATGTATCATATCAGCACCTCCATCTTCTAATCTCTTTATTTCATTTGCTAATTGGCTAAAATCAGCTGATAAGATTGATGGTGAAATTTGTATTTTTTTCATTGAAACCATTTTTATTAGTATCAATTTTTAAAAATTATTTAATTAAAAAATTGGTAAATTTGTCTAGAAATTTCACTTTCAAGTGGGAAAGATAACATACCCATGACAGAATATCCTAAAATCCAGGGCATTAGGTAAAATCTTATCATGAAAAAAAACCATGCGACATACAATGGTACTAGCGGTTGAATAATAAACGCAGGGGTTAATGGTTTAAAAAGTCTTAGTAATGGATTGGTAAATTTGACAAATACTCTCATAAAAAAAAATTGAGAGTCTTCCCTTTGAAAAATATTCATTGCGACTCTTCCAATTAATGTCCACATAACAACACCAAGTATGTAATCAATTATGTAAACTAAAGGATGAAAATTAGCGGACATCTAAAATTTATATTGGAAAAACTGAGAAATTAAAAGGGGCGAAATTAATCGCCCCTTTAAATATTTTATTAGTTAGATAACAGATTTACCCGCAGGTACTCTGACGTTATCAACCATTTTTTGTGTAGCAGCATTTGGTGCTTGAGTCATTAAACTGACAACAACCATAGCTACTAAACTTACTGCAGAACCGAAGATACCAAACGTTAACTGTGTAATACCCAAGAATCCACTTCCGCCTGTTCTTACCCAAACTAGATAAGCAGCACCAGAAATTAATCCTAAAGCCATACCAGCAATAGCACCTTCTTTGTTAGCTCTTTTCCACCATACACCAAGTACAAGTGGGAAGAATAAACCTGACATCGCAAAGTCAAAAGCCCAGATTACTGAACCTAAGATACCTTGGATTTCAAGAGCTGCGATTGTTGCTCCTGCAAAACCAATTACTACAAGTAATACCCTTGCAACAACTAGTCTCTTCGCAGTCTCAGCTTTTGGATCGATGATCTTGTAGTAAACATCGTGTGAGATTGCGTTTGCAATTGCTAGAATCAAACCATCGGCTGTGGACATGGCAGCGGCCATACCTCCAGCAGCAACCAGACCTGAGATTACATATGGTAATCCAGCAATCTCTGGAGTAGCTAACACAACGGCTTTACCACCCATGAAAAACTCGTTTAATTCAAGAGTTCCATTTCCGTTAAAGTCGCTCACAAACATTAAGTTTGCTTGGTTCCAGTTTTGATACCAATCTATCGCTTGAACTTCTGCAATTGATTTACCAATAATACCAGTTGGTAATGATGGATCAATCAATGACAATTTAGATAGTGTCGCTAACATTGGTGCAGAAGAATAAAGTAGGAAGATAAAAAATAACGACCAACCTACTGATTTTCTTGCTGCTTTTACACTTGGAGTAGTGAAATATCTCATCATCACGTGAGGTAATGATGCTGTTCCCATCATCATCGCTAATGCTAATGAAATAAATGCCCAAGGTGTAGCGTTAACTGCTGAGTGGGCTTTAGTTATTCCAGCTAATCCTTTTGGTACAGTTTTTAGATCAGCAGCTGCGTTTTTTACAAAACCATACTGTTGCTCTAATTCACCAATTCTAGCTACTTCATCAGCTAACATAAAGTGAGGGAAGAAACCTGCACCCATTTTATTACTGATCCAGAATACTGGAAGTAAGTAAGCTATAATTAGAACTATATATTGTGCAACCTGTGTCCAAGTTACTCCTCTCATACCACCTAACATTGAACATAATAAGATACTTATCAATCCAACATATACAGCGTATTGAAATGGAATATCAAGGGCGACAGATGCAATTGTACCTGTAGCGTTGATTTGTGCAGTCACATAAGTAAATGAAGCAACAGTTAAAACCACCACCGCCATAAATCTACTTAAATTACCACCGTATCTTGTACCAATAAAATCTGGAACTGTGTAACAACCAAATTTTCTTAGGTATGGTGCTAATAATGATGCGACTAATACATACCCACCAGTCCAACCTACAAGAAGTGCCATATAGCCATAGCCTTTGAAGTAAATACCACCTGCCATCGCAACGAATGATGCACCAGACATCCAGTCTGCTGCTGTAGCCATTCCATTGAATACGGTTGGTACTTGTCTTCCAGCTACATAGTAAGCATCTGCTTGAGCTGTTCGTGATAGATAACCAATAATAGCATAGATGGCTACTGTGAAAGCAACGAAACAAATTCCAATTGTTTTCGCAGTCATACCCATCTGCTCTGCAATCGACATAATGATTATGAAAGCTAAAAAACCTCCTGTATAGATTCCATAAACTTTAGGTAAATTGTCTATAAAATTACCTTTAATCATTAGTCATCTCCTCTTTCTGAAAAGCCGAACTCTTCATCAATTTTTTCTTGTCTATTCGCAAACCAGAAAATTAGAATTACGAAAATTCCAAGAGAACCCTGACAAGTGAACCAATAAGTTAGTGGATAACCAAATGGTCCCCCTACTTCGTTCATTTCAGCTCCAAATAAGAAGATGCCAATTGAGAATACAAACCAGATTGCTAAAGTCATAAATAGCAAACCTCTGGTTTTTTCCCAGTGTTGTTCTTGTTTTGACATTATACTTCTCCCTTTTTAGTTATAACTGCTGAAAACCATAACGATTATAAAGAAGATTTAAAGTGTTAAAATTGCTCATATTAGGGGGATTTTTAGGTTATAAATCAAGAAAATACTGATTTTATGGGAAAATATAAACTCACGTGGAGAGATCTCTCTTGGAATGATTTCAAAGTTTACTTATTTGCACTTTTTAAGGCTTTTATACCCAAGAAAAAAATTAGCAATTTAGACGAGCTTGAGAATTTTATACAGACAAAGTCTGCCTGGGTAACTCAAGTAACTCTTTATGGATATTTAAAAACAAGAATGGGCACAAGATACGTTCTGCATTTTGAAAATGACGAATTTATGGGATCGGTGAACCTGGCTAAATGGAATATCTATTCTGTTGCTCTTCAAGATTTAACTTTTTTTACCTTTTCTAAATTAAAAGCAGATTTTAACTATCAAGAGATGAAAAATGCAGAGGAAATTTTTTTTAAAATTTTAGATGATGAAACTTCAAATAAAATGCCCCAGGATATTATAGAGGAAGCTAAAAAGAATTTTGCTGAAAGAATGAAAGTTATAAATTGGGATACATATCACAATGATCTACCTTTTAATCCAAGCGCTTTATCGTTGTATAAGTGGGCTCCAATAGCAGAAGAACTAAAAAATTTAGACAGAAAGATTGTTTTAAATTCAGTAATTCTAAAATGGAATGTAGTAAAAAAAGAATTTGATGAGAGAATTAAATTTTAAATATTTTTTCTATTCTCAACTAAACTGTTAACTACACTTGGATCGGCGAGTGTTGTAGTGTCCCCAAGTTGGCCATGATCATTGGCAGCAATTTTTCTTAAAATTCTTCTCATGATTTTCCCTGATCTTGTTTTGGGTAAGCCAGGTGAAAAATGAATAATATCTGGAGTGGCTAGAGGTCCAATTTGTTTTCTAACCCAAAGTTTTAAGTCTCTTTCGAGCTCCCCATTTTCTTGCTCTCCAGCATTTAAAGTTACATAACAATATAAACCGTTTCCTTTTATGTCATGTGGATAGCCAACTACGGCGGCTTCAGCCACTTTTGGATGAGCAACAAAAGCACTCTCAATTTCAGCAGTTCCTAAATTATGACCAGAAACTATGATTACATCATCTACTCTACCTGTAATCCAATAGTACCCATCTTTATCTCTTCTACATCCATCACCTGTAAAATATTTTCCGTCAAATTGAGAAAAATAAGTGTCAATAAATCTTTGATGATCACCATATACAGTTCTCATTTGACCTGGCCAAGATTGAGCAATACAAAGCCTTCCTTCTCCTGCTCCCTTAATTTCGTTCCCATTTTTATCAACTAAAATGGGTTTGATACCATAAAATGGTTTTGTTGCAGAACCAGGTTTCAAGTTTATGGCTCCTGTTTGAGGTGCAATCATAATACCACCAGTTTCAGTTTGCCACCAAGTATCTACAATCGGAGATTTTGAATTTCCGACAACATTGAAATACCACATCCAAGCCTCTGGGTTAATTGGCTCACCTACAGTTCCTAATAGTTTTAAAGATTTTCTAGATGTTTTCTTGACTGGCTCATCTCCTTCTCTCATAAGTGCCCTAATTGCTGTTGGAGCAGTGTAGAAAATATTTACCTTGTATTTATCAACAATTTGCCACCATCTAGAACTATCAGGATACGTAGGAATACCCTCAAACATCACAGTTGTTGCACCATTTGCTAATGGACCATAAATTATATAACTATGTCCAGTAACCCAACCTATATCTGCAGTACACCAGTAAATATCTTTTGGTTTATAATTAAAAATATATTGATGTGTCATAGAAGCATAAACCATATACCCACCAGTTGTATGTAAAACACCTTTTGGTTTACCAGTAGATCCAGAGGTATAAAGAATAAACAAAGGATCTTCCGCTCCCATTTCTTCAGGTTCACAAATATTCGAAACATCTTTAATTAAACTGTGATACCAAACATCTCTACCACTATTCCAATTTATTGAATTACCCGTTCTTTTAACAACAATACACTTCCTGACATTAGGACAACTTAACAAAGCTTCATCTGTAATTTCTTTTAGAGGAATTGTCTTTCCTCCTCTCACACCTTCGTCAGCTGTAATTATATATTCAGACTCACAATCATTAACTCGTCCTGCAATCGAGTCAGCAGAGAAACCTCCAAAAATAATTGAATGAACAGCACCAATTCTTGCACATGCTAGCATTAAAATTGCGAGCTCAGGTATCATTGTTAAATAAATTGTTACACGATCACCCTTTTTAATTCCTAATTTTTTAAGTCCATTTGCAGCTTTAGAAACTTTTTGATGAAGTTGCTTATAAGTAATTTTTTGAGTATCTTTTGGATTATCTCCTACCCAAATAATAGCTGTTTTATCTTTTTTATCCACCAGATGTCTGTCTATGCAATTCGCTGAAGCATTAAGCGTACCATCTTCAAACCACTTAATTCTAACATCGTTGCTGCTATATTTTACATCTTTAATTTTCTTATATGGTTTTATCCAAGTAATTCTCTTTCCTTCTTTTTTCCAAAATTCATTGTTATTTTTAATAGAGTCTTTATATTTTTTAGCATACTGTGATTTATTAGCTAAACTACTTTTCACCCAGTCAGGCTTAGTTTTAATAATTAGCTCTTGATTTTCTTGGGTTTTATTTGAAGATTTTTTAACTAATTTACTTTTCTTAGTTTTAAATCTTTTACTTTTTACTCGTTTTATTTTTTTATTTTTTGTTTTTCTCTTTTTAACTGATTTTTTATTCTTAGTTCTTGATTTTTTCTTTTTTGGCATATTTAAATGTTACCCATCTTATTCAAGATTTTCCAGCTTTTAGAGTCTATTGGCATCACTGATAAACGACTTTGTTTTATAAGTGATAAATGGCTTAATTCCTTGTTTTTTTTAATTTCCTCAAGCTTTACTGGTTTATTTAATTTTTTTAAAAATTTTACAGTTACAGCAACAAATCGACCAGATTTATCAGTTTTGTCTAAATAATGTTCTTTTATAACTTCAACCACTCCAACTATTTCTTTTCCAATATTAGAATGATAAAAAAAACACTGATCACCTTTTTTCATATTTTTCAAATTCTTTGCTGCTTGGTAATTTCGTACGCCATCCCATGGGACGCCTTTGCTACCAGCTTTTTTTTGTTGATCTACAGACCAAACATCAGGCTCGGATTTTAGTAACCAGTATCTCATTCATTTAAAGGTTATATCATTTATATTTCTCAAGCTATTATAAAACTTGTGTAATAACTAATATTTGTAAATATTAATTGTGTTTAAGAAATAAAATATTTTGAATATATTGACAATATAATTATGGACAATCCATTATCAAAATTGCTTGATTTTTATAAAAGTAGAAATTTTGTTCGGGCCGAAAAAGAATATTTAAACATTGCTAAAAAAATAAAACCAAATCATGAATTACTAAACTTATATGGAGTGATTTTATTTGAATTAAAGAAATATGATCAAGCTATAGCTCAACTAAAAAAATCAATCAAAATCAATCCTAATTATCACCAAGGCTATAACAGTTTAGGAAATATCTTTTTTAAAAAAAATGACTTTAATGCAGCTTTGGAGGCCTATCAAAAGGCCATCGATATAAAATTTGATTATCATGAGACTTATCATAACAAAGGTAATGTATATTTAAAACTAAGACAAATCGATAAGGCGTTAGAAAATTATAATTTGTCAACCAAGTTTAATTCAAATTATCTTCCATCTATTAAGAGTAAAGTTGATATATATTATAATTTTAAGAATCATAAACTTGCCTTGGAAGAAATACAAAATTTTTTGAGTTTAGAGCCGAATAATGCATCAATGTATCATCGAAAGGGCGATATATTTTCGGAGATTAATAATTTAGATTTGGCATTGCAAAGTTATGAAAAAGCTCAAAAATTAAACCCAGACAAACCTTTTTTACTTGGGAGTATACGGTTAACAAAAAATAAAATGTGTATATGGACTGATTTTTTTGAGATGAAAAAACATATTGAAGATAAAATAATAAAACAAGAAAAAGTATCACCTCCCTATACAGTTACTACATTATGTGATTCCCCTAAAATTCAATTTGAATGCGCTAAAGTTTGGCAAAATGAATATAAATTAGAGCATAAAAAAAACTTTTCTTTTAAAAAGAAAGTTTCAAAGAAGATAAAGCTGGGTTATTTTTCAGCAGATTTCAGAGTACATGCAATGGGTCACTTAATGATCGGGATGCTAGAATTGCATGATAAGTCACAATTTGAGCTATATGGTTTTTACTTTGGTCCAAAAATTAAATCAGGTGACACATTACACAATAGAATTTTTAAATGTTTTGATAAATTTATTGACATTAGTCTAATGTCAGATTCTGAGGTTTTAAATTTGTGCAGAGAATTAGAAATTGACATCGCGATAGACTTTATGTGTCATACAGGTGACTACAATCGTTTTAACTTATTTCTAGAAAAATTAGCTCCAATACAAATTAATTTTTTAGGTTATCCAGGTACTTCAGGATCCAATAAATTGGATTATATAGTGGCAGATAAAATTTTAATAGAGCCAGATGAACAAAAATTTTATTCTGAAAAAATTATTTACCTTCCTGATACTTATCAACCAAATGAAAATGATAAAAAAATTTCAAACACCCTAGTTAAAAAAGAAACTTTCGGCCTTCCGGATGGAAAATTTATTTTTTCTTGTTTTAATAGTCATCAAAAAATAAATCCTACAATCTTTGATGCCTGGATATACATTTTAAATAATACTAAAAATAGCGTTTTATGGCTTTTAAAAGACAATAAGTTTTCACAAGATAATCTTAAATTATTAATAGAAAAAAATGGAATTGATCCTAATAGATTAATATTTGCTGAAAATTTAAAAAATGAAGATCATCTTCAAAGAATTAAATTTGCAGACTTATTTCTGGATACTTTTCCTTATAACGCTCATACTACTTGTAGTGATGCGTTGCGGGTTGGTGTACCGGTTTTGACTCTTAAAGGTAACTCATTTGCAAGTAGAGTGGCTGCAAGTTTACTTAATACAATTAAATTAGATGAACTTATTGTAACCAATATTGAAGATTATAAAAAATTAGCAATAAAAATTTATAATGAAAAAAGCTATTTAAATGAAATAAAGAAGAAAATTAATATCAATAAAAAGGACTCAAATTTATTTAAAACTGAAATTTATACAAAAAATATTGAAAGAGCCTATAAAAAAGTACATCAAAATTATCTTGATGGAATAAAACCTCAAAATTTAGAACTATAACTTTACTCCAGCCCCTTTAAGAAAGACTGCACTTTCGTCCAAGGCCCATCTTGGTTTAGCAGGAAAATCAAATTCATCGAATTTTTTTAATTTATATTTTTCAAGGCCAACTAATGCAATCATTGCAGCATTGTCTCCGCACAGTTCAATTGGAGGAAAAATGCTCTGATAATCTTCATCAGCACATAAACTTTTGAGCATGGATCTTATATTTTTATTTGCTGCCACACCTCCAGCAACAACTAATACTTTTTTTTTCGGATTTGATTGTTTTTCATATTCATCGAATGCGATTTTAGTTTTTTTATACAATATCTTTTCAACTGTATTTTGAAAAGAGGCTGCAAGATCAAATTTATCTTGTTCGTTTTTAATATTTTTTGATATTTTCAAAACTGCAGTTTTAAGTCCCGCGAAAGATAAATTACAACCTCCTTTGTTAAGTATTGGTTTTGGTAAGTCAAATTTATTGGGGTTTCCTTTTTGAGCCAAAACTTCAATTTGAGGCCCACCTGGAAATTCAATACCTAAAAGCTTTGCAGTTTTATCAAAAGCCTCGCCTAAGGCATCATCTACTGTTGTGCCTAGCCTTTTATATTTTCCAAAATTAATTACATTTAAAAATTGAGAATGCCCACCAGAGATTAATAAAAGCAAATAGGGATAATCTAATTTTGAGCTAATTTTTGGACTCAACGCATGACCCTCAAGATGATTGACTGCAATAAATGGTTTATCTAATGATTTTGCTAGAGCTTTGCCAAAACTTAAACCCACCGAAAGACAAACAACTAGTCCTGGTCCAGCTGTTGAAGCAATAGCATCAATTTCATCTATTTTTTTTTCACTCTCATCAATTGCTTTCTCAACAATCCAATCTATTTTTTCAACATGTGATCTAGCAGCAAGCTCTGGTACTACTCCTCCGTATTCTTTATGGATTTCGATTTGGCTCGATACTATATTTGATAAAACTATAGGTTTTCCCTCATCATTTTCAGTAACTAAAGATGCGGCTGTCTCATCACAGCTAGATTCTATTCCAAGAATTAAGGGCTTTTTACTCATTCAAATAGTTTTTATTAATTGTACAATCCTAATACAAGAAAGAAATAAATTTATTCATGGGTAAAGAAATTATAATCGGCTCCAGAGGCAGCAAACTTGCATTATTTTATGCCCAAATGGCAAAAGATAAAATTATTGAAAATACTGAATTAGAAGATGATGATATTTTGATAAAGCCAATAACAACAAAAGGTGACTTGATAAAAGATAAAAGGCTATCTGAGTTTGGAGGGAAAGGTTTATTTTCTAGCAACATAGAAAAAGAATTGTTAAATAAAAATATTGATATAGCTATTCACGCACTTAAAGATATGCCAGTTATTGAGTCAAAAGGACTTATGACTGAGACATTTTTAGAAAGAAATGATCCAAGAGAAATTTTGCTATCTATTAACAAGAAAAAATTTAGCGATTTGAATTTAAAATCGATCATAGGAACCTCATCATATAGACGAGAATTTCAAATAAAAAAAATGAGACCTGATATTGTTTGTAAGCTTATAAGAGGCAACATTGATACAAGAATTAAAAAACTTAAAGAAGGTGTTTATGATGCAATTGTGCTATCTTATGCTGGAGTGAAATGTCTGAATTTAGATAGTCAAATTTCTGAAATATTCTCTATTAATAAGATTATTCCAAGTGCAGGCCAAGGAGTAATAGCTTTACAATGTAGAAAAAAAGATAACAAAATTATTTCAATTTTAAAAAAGATTAATCATATTGAAACTTATAAAAAAGCACATGCTGAAAGAAATATTTTAAAAGTTTTAGAGGGTGATTGTGAAACTGCAGTAGGGGCTCATGCCACAATACACAAAAATAAAATTACTTTAGAAGCTGAATTATTTTCTCTAGATGGAAAGCTAAGGTTTTATGAAAAAAAAACAAGCACTTTAAATAAATTTAAACAACTAGGCATTGAGGTAGGTCAAAGTTTGAAAACAAAATCAAATAATTCTTATAAAAGATAGTATGCATATTTTATTAACCAGACCATTAGAAGATTGTTCAGAGATGATTGTAAGGTTTAAATCATTGGGTCATCAAGTTTCTCATTTACCATTATTAAATATTGAAAAGATAAATTTTGATGAAATAAATTTCTCAGAATTTAAAAGTATTATCTTTACCAGTGCCAATGCAGTCAAATATTTAGATACAAAAGAAATTGATAAAAAAACATTATGTTTTTGTGTTGGAAGTGCAACTGAAAAAAAAACAAGAAGTTTAGGTTTTCATAATGTTATATCCGCCAGTGGTAGTGTTGAAAATTTAAAAGAATTAATTTTACAAAATTTTGATAAAAAAAATGGAAAACTAATTTACTTTAGCGGAGAAATTGTATCAGCTAATCTTGATGAACAGCTAAAAAATGAGGGATATAATGTTAAAAGGGTGATTAACTACCGAACCAACCACATTCAAAAATTTGATAAAAAATTTGTTGATGATTTAAAAATTAATATCCCTGACATAGTTTATGTTTATTCACAGAATAGTGCATCTAGTTTTCTAAATTTTATAAAAGTTCATCAATTGGATAGCCATTGGATGAATGCTAATTTAATGTGTATTGGTGAAAAAACCTCATCAATATTAAACGAAATTAAGTGGAAAAAGATTTTTCTTTTTAACCCTGGAGAAGAGGAGTTTTTGTTATATAAAATTTGATTATGGAAATAATTAATAATTTTTCTGATATTTTTCTGTCTGTTTGGAACAAAGGCATTTTAGGTGTTGATATTTTTCAGATATTAATTGGAATTGGAATTTTTTTAATATTTCTTATTTTTAGGGGATTAATTAGTAAACTTATAATAAAAAAACTAGAGGTCATTTCAAAAAGAACAACAAACAAGTTGGATGATACTTTTGTTTCAGCGCTAGATGGACCAGCTAGATTTACTCCAATAGTTATAGGATTTTTTATTGCAAGTTATTATATGACTTTTTCTATAGAAGGTAGAGAAGTTGTGGATACCATAAACAGAACCTTAATCACCATTCTTATTTTTTGGGTAATTCATCAAATCATTGAACCAGTTTCTTATATTTTAAGTGGTCTAGATAAACTTTTAACAAAAGAATTAATTGGATGGATTATAAAATCATTAAAAATACTGATATTCATTTTAGGACTTGCTGCAGTTTTAGAATTATGGGGAATAAAAATAGGCCCTATTATTGCAGGATTAGGTTTGTTTGGTGTGGCTGTAGCTTTAGGTGCTCAAGATTTATTTAAAAATTTAATTTCAGGGATTTTAGTTCTTGTGGAAAAAAGATTTAAAATAGGCGACTGGATTTCTGTCGATGGAATTATCGAGGGTATAGTTGAAAAAATTGGCTTTAGATCAACAACAATAAGAAAATTTGATAAATCATTAGCGATTATTCCAAATTTTCAATTTGCTGAAAATGCAGTTGTAAATGTAAGTGAAACATCTAATTGGTTAATAAGTTGGATTATCACTCTACAATATGACACTACTGTTGATCAGTTAAAAACTATTAGAAACCAAATAGAGGATCATATTAATAAAAGTGAGGATTTTAATGTAAATATAGGAGTTGCTGTAAGGGTGGATAAATTCTCGGATAGCTCAATTGATATGTATGTTCGTTGTTTCACAAAAACAGGTAGCTGGAATGAGTGGCTTTCGGTAAAAGAGAGGCTAGCCATAGCAATCAAACAAATTGTAGAGAATAATAAAGCATCTTTTGCGTTTCCAAGTTCTTCAATTTATATTGAAAAAAAATGATTGCGATTTTTTATTTGGTTTTACAAATACTTAAACTTTACTCATATGTTGTTATAGCCAACGTGATTATCAGTTGGTTAATAGCATTTAATATTTTAAATACACAAAATAGATTTGTTTATTCAATTTTAGAGTTTACCTATCGTCTTACAGATCCAATTTTAAACAAAATTAGACGTTTTTTACCTAATTTAGGTTCTTTAGATATTTCTCCGATCATTTTACTTTTATTGATTTGGTTTATAGAAATGTGTATGAAGCTCTACATTGCACCTATGATTTTTTAAATTATGATTTTAATTGATGGAAAGAAAATTGCTGCAGAACTTAGAGAGGAACTTAAAAAAGAGGTGTCTGATCTAAAAGCTAAATACAACAAAGTTCCAGGATTAACGGTAATTTTAATAGGTGATTTAACACCTAGTCAAATTTATGTAAGAAACAAAGAGAAGTCTGCAAATGAAGTTGGATTAAAATCAGATGTGGTTAAGTATCCAGACTCTGTAGAGGAAAAAGTTATACTAGATAAGATTCAAGAGCTAAACAATGACGAAACAGTCTCAGGCATTTTAGTTCAGCTACCTTTACCAAAACATATTGATAAAAAAAAGGTAATAGAAACGATTGTTCCCTCAAAAGATGTTGATGGCTTTCACCCAATGAATGTAGGAAATCTCTCATCTGGTTATGAAAGTTCAGTGCCATGTACTCCTTTAGGATGTTATTTGTTAATAAAAAAAGTTGAACCAAATTTAAATGGAAAAAAGGCAGTTATCATTGGTAGGTCAAATTTAAATGGTAAACCAATGGCTCAGCTTCTTTTGAAAGAAAATTGCACAGTAACAATTACTCATTCAAAAACAAAAGATTTAAAAGCAGAATGTCTAGAGGCAGATATTATTGTTGCAGCAGTGGGTATTCCAGAACTTGTTAAGGGAGATTGGGTAAAAAAAGATACGATTGTTATTGATGTAGGTATTAATAAAACAGATAAAGGAATAGTTGGAGATGTAGCGTTTGAAGAAGTTTCAAAAAATGCAAAGGCATTAACTCCAGTGCCAGGTGGTGTTGGACCTATGACAATTGCTTGTTTATTGAAGAATACGATAACTTGTTTTAGAAGATTCCAGAAATAGTAAAATATCAAAAAAGCGACAATAAAGTATTAAACATTAAATCCGTTTAAAATTAAACTTTTGTAATTGTTTATTTTTTTAAAAAAAATTAAAATAATTTAATGAAAAAACCAAAATACCCTTACCGAATAGCAATTTTAATGACGATACTTACTGTTCCGCCTATAGGAGCAACTCAATTAGGTTGGTATTTATATGACCGACAAACCGGATATGATTATGGTATGATAGTTGGTACATTTTCAGTTATATACGCAGCTTGGTTAATGTATGAAAAAAATTGGCGTGAGGAAGATGAGGATTAATAAATGGAAAAAATAATTTTTTTTGCTCTAGTGATACCAATTCTTGGTTTTGTTTTATATTTAGGTGCTACAGCCATAATGAAAGGTTTTAGTGCTAAAAGTGCAAATAAAACAAATGAAAATATTGAGACTGAAAAAATTGAGGATACCATGAATGAAGAAAATAAACTTAGTGATGAAATTGAAAAATTAAATAAACTTTTAAGTGATGGTGTTTTGACACAAGAAGAGTTTGAAAAAGCAAAAAAAAAATTATTAGATAATTAATTACAATTAAGCAGTTTCTTTAATGACCCAAACTCACCTATTTTGTAAATAATAGCATCTTCTTTTTTAAAGCCATATTTTTCTGCACTAGCTTTAAATCTTACCGGTGGTTCCATTATAGGTTCTAAAGATAAAACAAAAGTACCCCAATGCATTCCAATTACTTTTTTACTCTTTAAATTTTTTGCAACTTCTAAAGCTTCCTCAGGATTAGTATGATAAACAGATTTATCTTTATAGGGCATAATTGGAAAAAAATTGTATGCTCCAATATTAATAAATGTAAGATCAATTGGACCGTATTTGTTACCTATGTCTTTATAGATATTTCCAACCCCTGTATCACAACCAAATAATAATTTCTTACCTTTATATTCAATCAAAAAACTTCCCCATAAGCTTTTGTTCGTATCTGCAAGACTTCTTTTTGACCAATGAACAGCTGGTAAAAGAGTAATTTTTAAACTTTGGTTTATTTTAATTTCATCATACCAGTCCATTTCATTTACATCTTCATAACCATTTTTTTTAAAATACTTTCCAAGTTTTAGTGGAAGTAAAACTTTAACTTTTTTAAAAGGAAATCTTCTTATCGTCATCATATCCTGGTGGTCATAATGATTATGAGTAAGTAAAAAAACATCTGTTTTAGGAATTTCATTTAGCTTAAGTGCTGGTTCTGTAAATCTTTTTGGGCCAAAAAAAAGTGGGCCAGCGTTTTTAGAAAACACAGGGTCTGTGATTATTGTAGTTTGACCGAGTTTAATTAAAAAAGTTGCATGCCCAATCCAAGCCACATAATCATCTTCTTGATATTTCTTTAGATCTGATAAAACTTTTTTTTTTTCAATTACATGCTCTTTAGGAACTGTCATATCTAGTTTCTTTTTTTCTTTATTAAAAATTTTGAAGGACCATCTAATGTTAGGATCAGCTTTTGGCGAACCCTCAGGATTTCTGAAACTACCGTCTACTAAATGGTGATAAGGTTTTCTTTCCATTTTGACTAATTTTTTTTATTTTGAGTTTTTATGATTATCTCTTCTAAGGTTCTACTAATTATTATTGTCCCCTTCTCGTTTGGATGTATTCCATCACTAAGATTGAATTCAGGTTTCATGGCTACTCCCTCTAATAAAAAAGGAATAAGCTCAATTTTGAATTTTTTTGCTAAATCAGGAAAAATTTTGTCAAACTTTTTTTTATATGTAAAACCATGTGAGGTTGGAGCAATCATTCCAGCTAGAATAATTTCAATATTTTTATCTTGAGCAATTTTTATGATTTTTTCTAAATTGCTTTTAGTTTCTTTTGGCTCGATCCCTCTTAACATATCATTGGCGCCTAAGCATAAAATTATTAGATCTATATCTGGCTCAGCTAAAGTCCAATCAGCTCTATTTAAACCACCTGAAGATGTACTACCAGAAACACTGCCATCAACAATCTCAATATTATAACCCTTTGCTTCTAAATTATCTTCTAAAACGACTGGTAAACTATCGGCATCAGACAAACCATAACCAGCCATTAAACTATCACCAAATAATACAATCTTTTCGATTGCATATGCATTAATGGTTAGTAGACAGATAATAATTATTTTAATAATAAAACTTTTGTTCATGAGTACTCTTCTTAAATTAAAAAAAATAAATCTTAAATACCAAACTGGTAAAGATAATATTAGCGTTTTGAAAGATATAAATTTGACCACAAAAAAAAAAGAAACTATTTCAATAGTAGGTGAAAGCGGTTCAGGAAAAACAAGTTTAATAATGTTAATTGGTGGTTTAGAGCGTCCAACTTCAGGCAAGATATACTTTCTAGATAACGAAATTACAAAATTGGGTGAAGACGAAGTATCAAAAATCAGAAAAAAAAATATTGGTATAATTTTTCAGTCTTTTTATTTAATCCCCAATTATACAGCCCTAGAAAATGTAACCTTAATTCTTGAATTAAATAAATTCAAAAATCCTGAGAAAGAAGCAAAATCTCTTTTAGATAGATTTGGCTTAAAACATCGACTAAACAATCTACCCAGCCAGTTATCTGGAGGAGAACAACAACGTGTCGCTATCGCGAGAGCTATTGCTATGAAGCCAGAGCTAATTCTAGCTGATGAACCTACAGGAAATTTAGATACAGAAAATTCCGATATGATTTCTAAAATTTTATTTAGGTATGTTAAAGAGGAAGGTTCCTCATTAATTATGGTAACACACGACCCAAAACTTGCTAACCGCGCAAGCAGAAAAATTAGAATTATAGATGGAAAAATTAAATAAATTTTATCAATACAAGTTTATCTTAATATATGCTCTGAGAGATTTAAAAAGGAACTATAAAAAAATCTCAAGTATAATCATCACCCTGTTCATCAGTCTTTTTATATTAAGTGCAATATTTACTATTGAGGATAGTTTGAAAAAAGAACTCAAAGAGAATGCCAAAGAGCTTTTAGGTGGAGACTTAGAAATTGATTATAATAGAAATCAAGGAAATATAGATTTATTAAATAAAGTTGAAGAGTTTACAATTATATCAGAGATAGTTGAATTTAGTACAATGCTCTCAACATCAAATCGAAAGAAAAATAAATCTTTATTCACTAGAATAAAAACTGTTGATCAAAAATATCCTTTATATGGTGAGATAACTTATGAACCTGCTGATGCTTATGAAAGAATGCAAAATGAACCTTATACAATTTTAATTAATGAAAGTTTATCAAAAACCTTAAATATCAAGACAAATGAAATTGTAAAAATTCAAGATCAAGAATTTCTTGTTATTGGTAAGGTAAGATCTGTTCCAGATGTAAGTGGATTTGTGACTTTTGGAGATTGGGTTTTAACAGGTAAACAAACTTTGGCTATCTTAAAACTTAATGGAATAGGAAATTTTTTAAATTACGAATACAAGGTAAAATTTAATAATAATGATGACCCAGAAATGATTATAAAAAAAATCGAAAGTATTTTTAAAGACGATCAAAAGGTAAAAATTAGATATCCAGAAAATGCAGCAAGTGGATTAAAAAGAGTAATTGGTAACTTTTCACAATTTTTATCCCTTGTCTCAATAAGTGCGATGCTAATTGCTGGTATTGGAATTGCTAATACTCTTCTGTCTTTTATAAATCAAAATAACTTGTCTATAGCAGTAAGAAAGGCTTTAGGTTTCTATTCTGGCAATATTAAAAAACTTTATTATCTTCAATTAGTAATATTATTATTTATAATTACTATTTTGGCGTATTTCAGTAGTTTACTAATTGTGCCATTAGCAGACAAATATTTGTCAAGTAGCTTTGGACTTAAGATAAATTTATTTTTTTCTTTTTTTAATTTTTTTAAGATATTTTTAATAGGTTTGTTAGTTTTGATAATTTTTTCAATTCCTACAATTAGTTCTATTGATCAAGTCAAAGCCTCAAGTCTATTTAGAAATGTTTTCCAAAATTTACAATTTTATTATTCAAAGAAATTAATTTTTATGAGTATTTTCATGTTATCAATTTTGATTTTAATATTTACATATAGATCAGAAAATCTTACTTATAGTCTTGGGTATTTTGGGGCATTTTTTATTTGTTTGATTATATTTTTTCTACTTTCAAAATTGATCATATTTTCATTAAAAAAGTTTAGATTTAATTTGAGCACTACTTTAAAAGTATCTATTAAAAATATTACACAATCAAAAAGTATCACACCTATAACAATTATGTCTTTAGGCTTAGGTGTTACATTACTTTTGACTTTGGCATTAGTTGGAACTAACTTTAAAAGAGAAATAGCAAAATCAATACCCGACATCGCTCCTGATTATTTTTTTGTGGGTATTCAAAATGGAGAGCGTGAAAAGTTTGAACAAAGAATTTTATCAATGGATCCTGCTGCTAATATTGAAATTGTGCCAATGGTCTCTTCAGGAATAGTGAAGATTAATGGTATAAATCCAAACACATATATTACACCTGAAAATGATAGTTATTGGGTTATAGGTAGTGAACGGAGATCATCTTGGACAACAGAAGTTCCTGACGATAATCTAATTATTGATGGTAAATGGTGGGATTTGTCTAAACCTAACCAACTTCAGATATCATTAGACGCTAAGGTTGCAAAAGATTTTAACATTAAATTAGGGGATATATTTACTTTAAATATCTATGGTAGAGAAATTGATGGTGAAATAGTCAACTTTAGACAAGTTGATTATAGAGATCTTAATATAAATTTTGCTATGCTGTTTAATCCTGACTTTGCAAAAAATATTCCTCACGAATATTTAGCGACCACAAAGTTCTATAATTTAAATAAATTTGATGAAACAAAAATGCTTGAAATTTTACCTAGTTTATCAATGATTAAAATTGCTGATTATTTAAACAAAGTAACAAATGTTTTAAATAAAGTTTTCATAGCAGTTATTGTAATTTCAACTGTCACTATCGTCATTGGTTTAATTGTAATATCAAGTGCAATAATGGTCCAAGGAAAAGTAAGAGAATACCAAAATTTAGTTTTTAAAATTTTAGGTTTTTCAAGGAAAGAGATTATTTTTTCTTCGCTGATTGAATTTATGATTATTTTTATATCTGTAATAATGATTGCAGTTTTGTTCGCTGTAGTTGGTTCAAAATTTATTATAGAAAATATATTTGAGTTATTCTGGGAGTTCGATCTTAAAGTTTTGATTTATCTTGGTTTATCTATTGGTTTAGTAACGTTGGTGTTAATATTGTTAACTAATATCAAATATTTAAATCCAAAGGTTTATCCACTTATTAGAAATCAATAATCACTAAGATTTATTTAGCCTTCTCCATCAGCCAAAGGTTATCACCCGCCAAAAAGTAAATTTTTCCATCTTTTGGATGAACTTGTATATCTCTAATTCGTCCAATTTCATCTTTAAAAATTATATCTTCTTTTATATTGGACAAATCATTGAAGATTAGTTTTCTTAAGGATTGATCTTTTAATGATGTAATTAAAGCATGACCATTCCACTCATTAAATTCATTTCCTTCATAAATTGTAATTGCACTTGTTGCAATTGAAGGTACCCAATATTGGATTGCTTTTGTAAAGCCTGGTTTCCATTTAGGTCCTATTGGCAGACCAGAGTAATTTTTTCCTCCCCATCCTAAAATTTTCCAACCATAATTTTCACCCTCTTTAACCTCACCAAACCAATCGCCACCCTTTGCTCCGTGATTACTCATGTAAATTTTTCTATCAAATGGAGATAAAGCTAAACCTTGAGGATTTCTTACCCCAATTTGATATATCTCTGGAAGCCAGTCGGATCTCCCTTTAAATCTAGGATTGTCCTTTGGAATACTTCCATCTAGATTTATTCTTATAATGCTACCTGGATGTTTTGTTGGATCTTGCGCAATCATACCCTTGCCTCTTTCACCGGCAGATGCAAAAAGATAGTTATCTTTAATAACTAATCTTGATCCAAAGTGATAACCAGAATTAATAGGAGGATTAGCTTGAAAAATATTTTTAAATTTTAATTTTTTTTTGGAAAATTTTGTTTTTGCAATAGAGGTGCTGGTTTTGCCATTACCTCTATTTTCTGTGTAAGATACATAAATAAAATCATTTTTAAAAAGAACATCTAGTATTCCACCTTGGCCGTGTTCTAAAAAGTTAAGATTGTGCTTTATTTCAGAAATTTGTTTTGAAATAATGTTTACAACTTTTATTTTTCCACTTTTTTCAGTTATAATTAGCTCTTCATTATTAATAAATGATGAGCCCCAAGGATCATTTAAATTGGCAATTTTTTTTAAATCAAAATTTTTTGCAAATGAAAGGTTTGTTAAGAGTAAGAATAAAGATACTGAAAAAATAAACTTTCTCACTTTACGAGAGCTTTGATCTTCCACCATCAACTGCTATAATTTGACCTGTCACCCATGAGCTATCATCTGTAATAAGAAATTTCGCTAAAGAGGCTGAGTCTTTTCCCTCACCCAATCTCTTTAATGGATGAGCTTTTGCAATTCCATTTGCTAAAGCCTTGTTCTTTAACATTGGTTCAGCGATTTTAGAATTGGTTAAACTTGGTGCAATACAGTTTACTCTTATGTTCGGAGCAAATTCTGCAGCCAAAGAAACTGTCAAACCTTCAACGGCAGCTTTTGTAGAGGCAATTATTGCATGATTTGTAAAACCTCTTTGAGCAGCAACTGTAGAAAATAAAACCACCGAACCTTTATTTTTTTTCAAACTATCCTGGTATCCTTTTATAATCTCGACTGCAGAGTATAAATTTAATTTCATACACTTGTTAAAATCTTGCTCATTGACCATTCTTAAAGGTTTGAGATCAATTGACCCTACACAATATGCGATACCTTTCACGTCAGAAATATCATTTTTAACCTTATCAACAAATCCATCTTGCAAAACATCAGCTATTGTGAATGCACAACCAAATTTATCAGAAATATTTTTAGTTTCATTTTCATTTCTACCAACTAAATGAACTGAATTCCCTGAATTTACTAATTGTTCAGCCAAACTAGAACCGATGGATCCTGTCGCACCAAAAATAAGATATTTTTCTGACATAAAAAATTTTATTAGTTATATTTAATTATGAAGTTATTTTTTATACTGGGTAATCAATTATTTCCATCAAAATACTTGGACCGCTTCAAAAAAGACCACCTATTGTTTATGGCAGAAGATTACCAATTATGCACTTATGAAAAACATCATAAAAATAAAATCCTTCTCTTCTTGTCATCAATGCGTTCACATGCGGAAACTCTTAAAAAAGATAAGTTTAAATTAGAGTATTTTAAAATTGAGGATAAAGAATTTAAAGACGACTATTTAAAGAAATTAAAAAAAATAATTAATTCAAAAAAAATAAAAGAGATTACTAGTTTTGAAGTTGAGGATAAATTTTTTGAAAAAAAAATTGATCAGTTCATTAAAAAAGAAAAAATTAAATGGAATATTGTTCAAACACCAATGTTTTTAAACTCAAGAGATGAATTTAAGCAATATCTTTCAAGATCAAAAAAACCATTTATGGCAACTTTTTATAAGGAAGTGAGAAAAAAATCTGGAATATTAATGGGTTCTGATGGAAATCCTATTGGAGGCAAATGGAGTTTTGATGAAGATAATAGAAATAAGTTACCAAAAAATATTTCTATTCCAAAGTTTCCTAAAATTAATGAAACAAATCATACTAAAAAATTAAAACCTATTATTGAAAAATTATTTAAAGATCATCCAGGAACAACCAAAAATTTTTGGTTTGCTACAGAGTATAATGATGTGGTCAAATTATTGAATTTTTTTATTAAAGAAAAATCTAATTTATTTGGCGATTATGAAGATGCAGTGGATCAAAAAGATAATATTTTATTTCACAGCGCTTTAAGTCCTTATATCAACTTAGGTTTAATCACACCTGAATTTATCATCAAAAAAGTTTTAGATTTCCATAGGAGTAAAAAAATCAGATTAAATTCTTTAGAAGGTTATGTGCGTCAGGTTATAGGATGGAGAGAATTTATGAGAGGAATTTATCAAAGTTACTCAAATGAAATGGAAACTGGAAATTTTTTCAAACAAAATCGTAAAATGAAAAAAACATGGTATGAAGGAACGACTGGTTTACCTCCACTAGATTACGCAATTAAAAATGCTTTAAATTATGGATGGTCTCATCATATTGAAAGATTAATGATTTTATCAAACATCATGAATCTTTGTGAGATCAAACCTGTGATTGTTTACAAATGGTTCATGGAGATGTTTGTTGACTCCTCTGATTGGGTTATGGTTCCAAACGTATATGGTATGGGATTATTTAGCGATGGAGGAATTTTTGCAACTAAACCATACATTTGTGGATCAAGTTATTTTATGAAAATGATGGATTTTAAAAAAGGTGAGTGGTGCAATACCATGGACGGACTTTACTGGAGATTTATAGATCGTAATAGAAAGTTTTTTTTAAAAAATCCAAGACTTTCTATGATGGTTAGAATTTTTGATAAAATGAAAGTAGATAGAAAAAAAATGATTTTATCTGCAGCTGATAAGTTTATAAAACAAAATACAATTTAGTGCCCATTTTACTGGGCACCAAAAATTTAGCTTGCTAATTTATTATTGAAATTATCAAAATTATTTAGTTTATTTTTTTTGATATATTCACAATGAGAACAGTAAGGACCTGCCTCAGGTATTTTGTTTTGTGATAGGAGTGACATAACCTCTCTCAAAAAGTCAAAGAAACCAATATCGTTTCTTGGGATTTCTTGCCACTTAACAATATTTTTAAAGAGATACTCGTTGTTCTCATTCTTCAAAAATAAGTTTGGTTCAACTACAAATAATCCAATTCTTGATATTGGTTTAAGTGAAGGTTTACCTGGTTCAGCATTTTCAAGAGCAAGAGAATAGGCATGCAGCTGTCTTGAATATTTTTCTACATTACCATCTTTTACATTTGAGGTCTTGAAATCAACAACACCATATGTGTTGTCATTGAAACCAAGCACTGTATCAGTCTTTCCTTTTATAAAACATCTGTTGCCAGTTTTTTTATCTAAAAAGGGTTTTGACTGAATCCATCTATCACCAAATTCAACTTTACCATCTGGTAATTCAGCTGTTATATCTTTTGGTGATTTTCCTTCAAAGTAATCTTTCATAATGCCATCTATTTTAATAAAAATACTTGGCATTATACTTCTTGGCCTGCTGAAGTTATGTTTCACCTTTAAATAAAAACATCTTTTGCATTCATCATACAAAAAGCCAAAATCAGAGGGGCTTAATTTAAATATTTCACTCATAAGATCTCCTAATTTAGTTGATGAATTGTTGCACCAGCTTGTTCATTATATCTAGGCAAACGTCCAAACTCTAATTTAAAGTCTTCAAGAAATTTACTTTCCCAGAACACCTGATCTTTTTCATCTGATATTAAAGAGTATTCAATTTTATCAAAAACCCAGTTACTTCTTTGTAAATCTTTGGATCTTGATTTAATTGATTTTCCTCTTCCAATATAAACAACTTCAGCTTTGTCCATGTAACGATAAATACCAGCTTCAGTTGGAAGTTCAACTGTATCAGTTGAAGCTAACTCAAAACAAGGTATTAGATTAAACACAAATGAATTTGCGTCCCTTCCAAATTGTTTGACCTCTATTCTTCTTGCTGATCGTTTATTGTCACTTATTTTTTTCAGCCTTGGTTGAAATTGGATTAGATTACGACATGAGACAAAGCCTCTTCGATGATCTTCTGAGTTTCTAGATCTTGTGATCTTAAAGTTGCTATCGCTCTCCTCTAAGTTATTGAGAACACATCTAACCTTAGTAGCCTTCTCATTATCAGGATCATTTAACTCTACCATTACATTCATAAACTTCGAGACATCTACAATCTTATTTAAGGAGGCATTAAAAGTAATGCCATCCTTATAAATTGTTATACTCGGCTCAGTTAGTCTGAAATGCGAGTCACGCTTCCAGGCAGTCCAATTATCTTTATTACTCATAGATTGCCTCCTCCCTAATTACTGGTGAAACATCAACTGCAATAATTGAAATCATCATTCTCTTTGATTTATAATCACCTCTAATTTCTCTTATTAGAGGTAGTGATAACGCCAACTTGTTTTGATTATCGTAACCTAAATTTGGTGCAAAAGCTTTTTCAATCTTTTTTAAAAGCTGTGGCATCCACATATCTGGGTCTGATAGTATTTCTTCAGGAACTGCAACTGTTTGAATATTAACATCCAGCTTTTCCTCCTGTTTACCATTTTTGATTTCTTCGCTTATATCTGCTGGGAATGGAATAACAGCAGGTAAAAGTTTGTCTTGTGTACTCATTTTTTTTCCTTATTGGCAACACCCAGATGAAAGAAAGCAATGACAGGACAGCGGGTCTGGGTGTTGCTCAGGGTTAATATCCCACTGCTGCGCTAATACATTTAATTTTTTTTTTTAATTAATGAAGTTAGGAACTGTGAGAGATTGTTAGGAACTGTGAGAGATTGTTAGGAATCGTGAAGGAATTGTAAAACTGTTATTTGACTGGTCGTCCCCATGATGTTTGAGCTTCTATTAAACCTGCAATTTTTTTTGCATGTTCATTAATAGTTGTATTTAGGTTTCCACTTGCGGGTGATAAGAATTGCTTTCTACCAAAAGTTATAGTGAAAAATGTTTGGATATTTATATTTGTAATTATTGTCATTAAATTAGGCATATTTTGAGCTGATGGTTTTTGAATATCAGAATTAAAATTTATGTTACTCATGATATCGTTAAATAAAGAAATTTTAATCCCTTTTTTTCTTAGCTTTTTAACGATTTCAAAACCTCTAATTTTGCATTTTATTCTTTCGTCGGATGTTTGAAAAATTAATTTTTTAAGAATTCCATTCTCATTTATGATCATTTCAGCTTTTTTATCTAAAATTGAAGAAAGTTCAGCTATCAAGTTGACAGTTTCAATATCATTTATTTCATCAGTATCGAATTCAGTTTGAAATACTCGATGATTATTTTTTTTGAATTCTAAACGAGGATCTCCAACTTCATCTTTTAAGAAAGGTAAAATATCATCTGAAACATTCTGATGCACGCTAGAAATTAAGTTTTTTTGTATCTCTTCAAGTAAATCATTTCCAAAACTAAGGTCACCAATTTCATCCCAAATTTCCTCAAAAGTAATTTCATTATCAATTTCATCATTATTAGTACTATCTAAATTATCTTTTTTATCTTCTATGTTTACTATTTTGGATTTATTTATTTTCTTAGATTTCATGGATCTATTAATTGGTTTTGTTGAGGGTATATAATTTTCAACACAATTTTTTAGATCCTCTATTGTAAAATTAAGATTTTCTTTAGCTGATACCAAATATAAATTTTTAAAATGATCTATAATTGTTTTTTTTCTTTTAATTCTTAGTCCTCTTAATATTGCATTAAGTTGTATGTAGTATGTGTTTGAATTTTGGTTCGGAAAAAATTTTGCAGGTTCATGTGGTGATTGTTCAACTCTTTCAAACCACAGCTCAACAGCTTTTTGTTGATTAAAATTTAGATAGTTATCTATTAAAAATTGGAAATCTTCTTCTTTTTTTTGAGGTTCTTTTTTAGTTGATAACTCATTATTCATAGAAATTATGTAAAAACGATTTATAATTTTTCAAGTCTAAAAAAATGAAAAAAAATCAACTCCCTTTTAAAACATGTCCTGTTTGTAAAAGACCTTTTGTTTGGCGTAAGAAATGGAGATTGAATTGGGAAAAAGTTAAGTATTGCTCTAAAAGATGTTCTAGTAAAAAAATATGAACTTAGGAAAGTACAAATGGAAAAGTAGAATTTTACTTGTTTCTACAACAAGCTATAAGGATAGAATTTATCAGGAGACGAAAAAAATATATCAAGATAAAATAAAAGATTTTCATAAAAGATCTGTAAAATTAATTTGTAGAATTAATAAACAGGAAAAATCATCAATTGATTTAATTGGTTTTGACGGCAAATCCAAAAAGAAGATGAATAAACTTAATTATAAAATAATTTTTAAAATTATAGACAAAATGCCATTAAGTAAAAGATCTAAACCTATAAATTTATCGCTGTATTCAGATTATAACCCTAAAACTACTACTCATGGGTTAGGATTCAAAAATAAGGAAAAAGCTCTTTACACAATTAAAACTATTAAAAATCGTCCAATTAAGTATCAGGTAAATGTTATTGCAACCATGCTGGGTAGAGCAAAGAACCATCCCAACAAAACTGAGGATATGGAAGATGCTATAAAAATATTTGGTGATTGGATGAAAAAGTATAATAGTAAAAAAAATGAAAATAAAAGTGATTAATTATTTAAAGAAATTAGTAGTTTTATTTTTTCTACTAATTCCGAATAATCTGAGTGCTGATTTTTTTGAGGATATAACAAGCCAAATTGTTGAGAATCCTAAAAGACTTAGTTATGGAGTTTCCGTCACCGATGTAAATCAAGATGGAAATTTTGATTTTATAGTTACTGGATTTGGTTATTTGAATTTAGCTTTATCCTACGAGAATGGAAAACTGGTTAATATTGTAAATCAAAAAAAATTTTCGGATGAATTTAGACGTACAATTGGTGTTGCTGCATGTGATATAGATAGAGACGGATATGAAGAAATATATTTTCTCAACACTGATACATATAGTGGAACAAAAAAATATTCAGATAGACTGATAGATTTAGAGAAAAGTAAGTTTATAGATTTATTTGAAATCGAGAAAAATCAGAAAGATCTTAATTTAACTGCAGGTAGGTCAGTTGTTTGTGTTGATAGAAAAGGAGATGGTAAATATGGTGTATATGTTGCTAACTATGGAGGACCTACAAGGTACTACGAATATAATAATGACATATTAGTCGATAAATCGGTTCAATTGAACCTGGCGAAAGTTACAGGCGGTCGTGCTGTCGTGGCAGGACATATTATTTCTGATAAGATTGATGTATTTGCGGCTAATGAAAGAGGGGCAAATTTTTTATATAAAAATGATAAAGGTAAATTTTTAGACGTCGCTTATGAATATAGAGTTCAAGACGTCCTTCAAAATGGGAGAGGTACAGCTTTGTCAGATATTTATTATCGAGGAAGGCTTGATATTCTAAATGGAAATTGGGGTGGATTTCATAGAGCATACGTACTTAAAAATGATATTTTTGAGGATATAGCAAAACCACCTTTTGATGAGCCATCAAAGATAAGAACTGTTATTTCGGCTGATTTAGATAACGATGGTTACGACGAAGTATTCTTGAATAACATTGGTGAACCCAACAAACTTTTTAGAATTTTAGAAAATGGTTTGATAAAGCAAATACCTCTAGATGTTGGTTTAGAACCAGATGGATATGGAACTGGAGCAGCTGTAGCTGACATAGATAACGACGGTGTATTAGAATTGTTAGTTTCTCATGGAGAAAGTTGGGATCAACCACTGTCATTGTATAAGGCAAAAGTAGATCCTGATAATAAATATTTAAGGATAAAACCTTTAAACCAATATGGTGCACCCGCTAGGGGAGCAACAGTAACATTGATTTCTAATTTAAGAAAACATTCTAAAACAATTGACTCTGGATCCGGATATCTTTGCCAAATGGAGCCAGTTGCTCACTATGGAATTAGAAAAAATGAAAAAGATATAAAAATTCAAATAAAATGGACAAATGGTAAAACTAAAACAATTTCAGTTAAAGAATTAAACCAAACAATAACTTTAAACCAAAAATAATCAGTTTAAAGGTTGAAGAACTCTATTGATAAAATGAATCACACCATTTGAAACTACAATATCTGCAGTTACAACTTCAGCCTCATTTATATAGACTATACCATTAACTTTTTTTATAGTTACTTCCTCACCATTAATTGCTTTTAGTTTTATTTCACTATCTATATTAGAAGAGGTTATTTTTTTTGAAAAAACGTGTCGTCCTAAAATATTTACAAGTTTATCTTTATTATCCTCTCTCAATAAACCATAATATGTTTGTGCACTAATGGCAGCAAATGCGTCATCTAAAGGTGCAAAAACGGTAAATGGTCCTTTACCTTTTAAGTTTTCGCTAAGACCTGATTTAGAAAGAGTTTCATTTAATTTAGTGAATTTCCCAGCCTCATTAAGTTTATCAATTACATTTCCAAATGCTATTGATGGAACAATCATCATGGTTAGGGTAAAAAATATTGCATAAAATTTTTTCATTGGACTTTAATAGCTTTAAATTTATAATTTAAAAGTAAATTAGGTGCGACAAATGTTAAAAATTTTTTAAATTAATTAAATAGATGAATTTCTTAAAAAGTATCTACAAATTTATAATTATTTTCATCCTAGCTTTATCTTTTTGTAATATTTCAAATTCAGTAGAAAAAAATTATTACAAAGATTTAATAACAGATTGGTCTAGAATCTTTCCAGACAGTAACAGAAATGCTGCTGGTCCAAAATTTTTCAAATATATAATTGATAAAGATATAAATTACGATGATTTTATTGAATATAATAAACTTTATTGCGCTGTATCTGGTTCATTAATTGATCCGAATAGCGAGCCAGATTTTTTATTAGTCAATGAAAGAGAAACCAAAAAGAAAATATGTGGTGATTACTATAAATGTTGTATTCCATGTTCATGCGATATCATGAAATACTCTAAGGTTGAAAAAATGAAACATAAATTTGAAGACGGTTTCAAGGAATTTTTTGTTTTTACGATTAAAAATCCATGTGGAAAAAAGGATTTTCCCGATAGGGTAAATAAAAATTATTTCTGTAATGGAGATAAAATTAATGACAAACAAGTTTATGAACTAAACGGTCGAATAGTTATTGGTTTATTACATAATGGCAAAATTTGCACAAAGAACGAGATAGATTTTGTAAAAAGTCATCAGGTAACTGGTAGATTTTGCGAATTAAGAAATAACACACCTATAGAGAATTTAAACGCAGGTATGGGTGATATTTTCATCAAACTTGCGAGATAGAATTTATGAATAATAAGATTTTTGAGTGGGCAGGTGTTATTACAGCAATATTATACTCATTATTTGTAGCTTTGAATATTGGTATAGAGTTTTTTGGTTTTTGTTTATTACTTATATCTGCAATCTTAATTGGAATTTGGGCTTATAGGGGCGGTCATAGAGGAATATTATTTTTACAATTTTTTTATGCCACAGCAGGGATTATTGGAATGTTTAGGTGGTTTTAATTTAAAGTTGTAATTATTTTAGGTATATAATTTTTAAAATTAAAAAAACCTTTATTACAATATTGCCAAGAATATTGATCGATTTTTCTATATAAAAAATTTAATTTAAAATTATTTGAGTTTAAATAATCCAGGTTTTCACCTACAGTTGGATATAAGGCAATAATTTTCTCATTTATATTTTTAATTTCACTTATATCTATTATTTCGCAAGCGATAGAATTATTTTCTATTCTTTGTTTTTGATCATTAATTAAAAGAGATTTAAATCTAATAACTTTTTCACTTAGTTTGATAGATCTGTTTTCATTCTTGTTTGAAATTATATAAATTTTTTCAAATTTCTCATTTTGAAAATCAGTAGTTTCAAATGATAGATTATTCTCAAAAATAAAAAGATTTTTATCATATATATTTTTACTACTAAAATCTTGTTTAACTATTGAGTAAGTTTTTTCTGAAACTTTTGGAGTAGCATTTTCATTTAATTTAATGTTATTAAACCTATTATTAGTGAATTTTTTAATGTTCCATTCGCTAGCTAGATAATGTTTTCCTTGTGTTTGAATTCCAGCTACCCATCTCCAACCAAGAGTATTAGATGCAGCGTCTCCATCATAAAGATGTTGCATAAAAAATTCTGCTCCTAATTGCCAAGGTAATTCTAAGGTAAAAATCCAAATACTAGCAAACCACATTCTTGTATGATTATGTAAATAGTTTTTTTCCTTAAGTTCATTAACCCATACATTAAAGCACTCAATATTTGTTTTACCTTCAATAGCATTTATGTAATTCTGATTATTTTTGAAATCTTCTCTGATTTTATTTAATTCTATTAAATAGTCTGTCCAAACATTCGGTCTTAATTCTAACCAACCCTTCCAATAAGTTCTCCACAAAACTTCCTGAATAAATTTTTCATTCTTTGAAAATGAAAATTTACTTAATAATTTGTTTATTACTTCTTTTTCACTGATAATACCGTGTGTGATATAAGGAGACAAACAAGAAACATTAGATCTATTCTCTGGTCCAAAGTCAAAATTTCTAAGCTTTGAGTATTCAGACAGATTATTTTCAACAAAATTATTTAATTTATCCAAGGCTTTAGCCCGTGAAGGTTCAAAATTCATTTAAAATTATTTCGATTTTTTTTTTTTAAGACCTAATTTATCGCTGTGTCTTAATCTCAAGATAACAATTGCACCTGCAATTAAAACAATTGCCACCGCCTCATAAACTAATGCAGTGGGATCCATTTCCTTTCCTTGTAGGATAATAAATCGCGCTAATGCGGTAATAGCAATTAATAATGGCAATGTGATACTGATTGATTGCTGGTTCCAAAAAACCCTAACCATTGCTAATACTTCTAAGTAAAGAAACATTAAAAGTAAATCAGCCAAAGTAACTGATTGAATTAAAAACATTTTATTAATTTCTATCCCAACTGCTATCACAGTACTTATTAAAATAATAACCATCAAAACTAGCTGCAAATTTTTAGTTATCTTTTCCATTATTTATCTTTACTAAATGGTAACCATTTTTCAAATACTGATTTAGAAGAACCATCATAGGGAATAGAATACGAATACGGATTAGGACTAGTTAAGACCTCTATTCCTTTTGAAAAAACAAATATAAAAACAATCACAAAAACTAAAACCATTATTTTAAATGGATCAAAATTTTTAGTTTTAAAAACGCTTGCTGAACTCTCTTCAGCTCTGTGGAAATGTTTAAATGTCATGTATACTGCAAATATTAATCCAACATGAGCTATGAAAAGTCCTGCCCATCCAAAAGCAAAAGTAGTATATGAAAATACATATAAACTGAAAACAGTAGTCCAAATAAAACTTAATACTAAAAGAATTTGCAGTCTTACTGTTTTAGGAAGAGACCTCAAATCATTTTTACTATCATCAAACAAAATGTTCGCAGTATCTCTCATCCAATTTTTAAATGATTCCATGAAGATAGAATATAGTTTTCTAAAAAATTTAACAATTAATAAATTGTCCTAAAATTAATTAAGATCGTAGTTTTTTCTTGTGAAAATTAATAAATTTTTCAACATAAAATTTATTAAATGTTTTATTTTCCTCAAAAGAAACTCTTTTCAGAGAGTAGGCGGAACTTTTTGTTTGTCTAGAAACAATCATGATATTTCCTTTGTAAAGTTTAAGTTTTACAATTCCATTAACTTTATTCTTTTTATGATCTACAATTTTTTGAAGTTTTAATCTTTCTTTTGAAAACCAATATCCATTATATATAAGTTCAGCGTACCTAGTCATTATATTATCTTTATCATGCATTGTTTTTTTATCTAAAGTAACAGACTCTATAGCTCTGTGAGCATTGATTAATAGTGTTCCACCCGGAGTTTCGTAAACTCCTCTCGATTTAATCCCTAAAAATCTGTTTTCTACAAGATCAACTCTGCCTATACCATTTTTTCCAGCTATTAGATTTAGCTTTTCAAGTAATTTTGCTGGCTGCAATTTTTTTCCATTAACTTCAATCGGATCTCCGTTTTTAAATTTAATTGATAAATATGTTGCTCTGTTAGGAGCTTTTTCTGGTGAGATAGATCTTTGAAAAATATATTCTGGTGCTGAGTTTTTTGGATTTTCTAAAACTTTTCCTTCAGTAGAAGTATGAAATAAATTATCATCAACAGAAAAAGGTGGAGCACCTTTTTTATCTTTTGGAATTGATATATTATTTTTTTTTGCATAATTTATTAAATCTGACCTAGACTTTAGTTTCCAAATTCTCCAGGGGGCAATTATTTTTATTTTTGGCCCAAAATAATGATAACCAAGCTCAAACCTCACTTGATCATTACCTTTTCCAGTTGACCCGTGAGAAACTGCATAAGCATTAAATTTTTTTGCAACTCTAATCTGGTCTTTAGCTATAAGTGGTCTAGCTATTGAAGTTCCTAACAAATAGACACCTTCGTAAATTGCATGACCTCTTAACATCGGAAAGACATAATCTTTTACAAATACGTTTTTCAAATCTTTAATGATTATTTTTTTTACGCCAAGTTTTTTTGCGTTAGAAATAATTTTTTTTTTATTAATTTTCTGTCCAATGTCAGCCGTATAACAAATAACTTCAACTTTATAGTTTTCTTGTAGCCATTTTAGAATTATTGATGTGTCTAAACCTCCAGAGTAAGCAAGAACAATTCTTTTTTTTAATTTCATTAACTAACTGCAAGCTTTTTTAGCAGTATTATATGCTTTAGTGAAACCCAACAGTGAATAATGGTCAATGGTTTGCGAACCCTTTTCGTTATAACCAGCAATCATTATTCTAGAACCTTTTTTCATCACTTTAACCATTATATTTTCTTTCTTACTACTTGTCATCCATGCGAAGCCCTGTTGTTTTATATCAAATTTAAATTTATTATTTCCTGAGGTTGCTAGTACAGAATTATTTTTATTAAATTCATAACCTGCAGTGGTGCTAATTTCATTGGAAATTTTTTCACTTGGCCTAAAAGTTACAAATAATCTTGCATCTCTTTTGTTTTTTTTTGGAGCTTGCAAAACAGGTATTGATTGTGCAAAGCAAACTTTTCCTGATTGTTCTGAGATTACCATTACTTCCCAATCCTTGTATTTGCCAACTTTTTTTAGGTCTGCTGCGAATGTTTTTTGGGTAAATAGTACTGTAATTATGACTGATAAAAATAAAAATTTTTTAATTAAGGGCATGGATTTGGATATTTTTTTTGAATTTTATTAATCTCATTAATTATCTCGTTTGATAAAGTTACATTTACACTTTCTATGTTTGTTTTCAACTGTTGCATTGTTGTTGCACCAATAATTACACTTGTTGTAAAAGGCTGTATTTCACAAAATTTCAATGACATTTGCGTAAAATCGATATCAAATTTTTTTGAGATCTTGTAGTATTCTTCAATAGCTTTTTGACCATTTTCATTTTTATATCTGGTAAAGTCTTTAAATAACTTCATTCTAGATTTTTCAGGAAGATTATTATTTCTATATTTTCCTGTTAGGTATCCAAATGCTAACGGCGAGTATGCTAATAATCCACTCTTTTCTCTAACAGAAATTTCAGCTAATCCAACTTCGTAGGTTCTATTAAGAAGATTGTAGGGGTTTTGAACTGACATCATTTTGGGTAATTTCTTTAATTTAGACAATTCTAAAAATTTAGATAAACCCCATGCAGTTTCATTTGATAAGCCTATATATCTAATTTTACCTTGAATGATAAATTGATTTAGACTTTCTAAAACTTCCTCAAAAGGTGTCCAATCATTGTCATTTTCATCGTGTTCGTAACCATGTTTACCGAAAAAATTTGTATTTCTCTCTGGCCAATGAAGTTGATACAAATCTATATAATCATTTTTTAATCTTTTTAGACTCTCTTCTAACGCTAAACTAATTTTCTTTTTGCCAAAATTATTGCCACCTCCACGAATGTATGTGTTGGATGTATTACCACATACTTTAGTTGCAAGAATAACCTCTTTCCTTTTTTTATTTTTCTCAAACCAATTTCCAATTATCCTCTCAGTTTCACCGTACGTTTCCTTCCTCATCGGTATGGAATAAATTTCAGCTGTGTCCCAAAAATTTACGCCTTCACCTAAGGCGTAATCCATTTGTTCAAAACCCTCTTTTTGAGTATTTTGCTCACCCCAGGTCATTGTACCGAGACAAATTGTACTTACATTAAGGTCAGTATTCCCTAATTTTTTATAATTCATTTAGGTTTTTTTTAGTGTTAATTTTTGTTAATCTTTTAAGGCATCTTGAATAATTAGTAAAAGATTATATATTTCTCTCATCATGGAATTTAATAAAAAAGGAATACTCGCAAGAGCAAAAGCTGCAGCTCAAGAAACTGCTGTAACGGATGAAGGTTTAAGAGCTTACATGCTCAAAGTTTACAATTATATGGCAACAGGGGTTTTGCTTACAGGTATAATCGCGCTGATAACATTTAAAATGTCAGTTGTCACAGATGCTTCTGGTTCTATTGTTGGACTTACACAAATAGGTAACGCCATTTATTTGTCAGGTTTAAAATGGCTAGTAATGTTAGCTCCACTTGGAATTGTTTTTTATATGAGTTTTGGGATTAATAAAATGAGTGCCTCAAAAGCACAAACAACATTTTGGATCTTTGCCGCATTGATGGGATTATCTTTATCTTCAATTTTATTAGTTTACACTGGTATGAGTGTTACAAGGGTTTTCTTTATAACTTCTGCAACATTTGGAGCAATGAGTATTTATGGCTACACAACAAAAAGAGACCTTACAAGATTAGGATCTTTTTTAATGATGGGCTTAATAGGAATTATTATCGCTTCAATAGTAAACATTTTTATGAAATCCTCGATGATGTATTTTGTAATTTCAATATTAGGGGTTTTAATATTTGTTGGTCTAACGGCATATGACACTCAAAAAATAAAGAACATGTATACAGCTAGTGACACAGGTGAATTAATGGGTAAAAAAGCTGTGATGGGAGCTTTAACTCTTTACTTAGATTTCATAAATTTATTTATTATGTTACTTAGACTTTTTGGTCAAAGAAGATAGTTTATTAAGTTAGTTTTTTCCAGTCAGTTTTTTTTAACAGTGATTCGAGTTCAAAAGAATTTTTTATAATTTTTCCATTAACATCAGTTATTAAATATTTAAGGTTTTTGTATTTAGGTTTAAAATTTTTACATATTCTATACAAAGCATTTTCAGTGCTATTTTTGAATACACTAAAGCTAACCTGTTTACTTGATATAGAAAGTCCATAATCTTTCCATGAACCTTGTGAAACCATCTCTGCGTATAAGTCTAAAATAATTTTCAACTCTTCTCTTTCAAAAAAATGTTTTTCTTCTAATTTTTTGTCTTTGCTATTATTTATTATAAGTCTTAAATTATTATTCATTTGTTTTATATTTGTTAATTAGCCCTATTTGAAATCCTGTAAAAATAAATGTAATAGGTAATAAACCCCACACTTTAAAATTAACCCAGAATTCCTCTGATTGTGTTCGCCATACTAACTCATTTAAAATTGCTAAAGCAAAAAAGAAATAAATCCATCTTCTATTAAGTATTTCCCAACCTTCATTTGTTAATGAAATTGATTTACCCAACAACTTTTTTAGAACCGGTTCTTTAGTAAAATATTTTCCAAATATTAAAGCAAATCCAAACATGACATTTATAATCGTAGGTTTGATATAGATAAAGACCGGGTTATCAAAATAAATTGTTAATCCTCCAAAAAAAGTAATTAATATTCCACTTAACAAGGGAACTTTAGGTATTTGTTTCTCTAAAAACCACATTATACCTAATGCTATTATTGTCGCAATTATGAAAGGAGGAATGGCAATTTTTAAATCTTTACCACTATAGTAATAATAGTAAAAAAAAATTACTAATGGCCCAAAATCAGTTAGAAACTTTATAAAAGATTTATTCACTCTTAAGATATTAACATAAGTTTTTATTTTTGCGAAAATTTAAAATTTTTCTTATTGATTTTTAAATTTAAATACCCATACTAAAGATCATGTCAGTGCAAAAAGCGAAATTCTCTATTGGTGATATTGTAAAACACAAACATTTCGAGTTTAGAGGAGTGATTTATGATGTCGATTTCGAATTTAATAATTCTGAGGAATGGTATCAATCAATACCAAAAAACGTAAGACCTAGGAAAGATCAGCCATTTTACCATTTACTAGCTGAAAATGATGAAATTACTTATGAGGCGTATGTATCTGAACAAAACCTGTTAGTAGATGACTCAGGTGAGCCTATCAAACATCCTTTAATTGAGGAAATTTTTTCAGGAAAAAAAGGATCAAGTTATTTTAAGCCCTCAAATTAGATAAATCTTTTTTTAAACACATTTAGCTCAAATCTTTGACACAGCAATATACCATATTAAATGCAATTCTGATCAAGAGTGTTAAATTTTTACCCTTCATTATCTCCCTCTACATTCTTGATCAGATAAAAATTCCGTAATATATCATAAGTATATGTTTAAATATTTTGAACTAAATAAAATTTTCTCAATAACATCAAAGGCGCCTAAGTACGTTTTATTGTTATTTATTATTGTCCTTTCGATAGGATTGTTTGAGGCATTAATATTTTCTCCAGAGGATTATAAACAAGGGGATGCGGTAAGAATAATGTACGTTCATGTGCCCTCTGCATGGATTTCTTTAGGGATATTTTCGTTGATAACCTTATTGTCAATAGTTGGATATACATTTAAAATTAAGAACTTTTTCTTAATTTCTAAAAGCTTAGCTCCCTCTGGTTTTATATTTAATATTATTGCTCTTGTTACAGGGTCTATTTGGGGTAGACCAACCTGGGGAACTTGGTGGGCATGGGATGCAAGAATTACTGCAATGTTAATTTTAGCATTATTTTATTTATTATATCTTTTAGCGTGGAGAATTTTTGAAGATAAAGATAAGGTTTTTAAAGCAACATTGATGATTACAATTCTTGGTATAATAAATGTACCAATAATTAAATACTCAGTGGACTGGTGGAATACTTTGCATCAACCAGCATCTATTAATATTTTTACTAAATCTTCAATTGATATTTCGATGTTGTTCCCGCTAATGATTATGACTGCGGCATTTGCTCTATTTTCTCTATTAATTTTTTTAATGAAATATAATACAGAACTGATAAAGATTAAAAATAAAGGCCTTGATAGATTATGATAAATGAAATTTTAATTATGAACGGATACGGACTTTATGTTTGGTCTGCTTTTATATTTACTCTTGTAAGTTTTGCTACACTATACTTTGTTATCAAAAATCAGTATGTGAAAGAGAGAAATAAATTTATTATTAAATTTGGAACTCTAAACTCTGAGAGAGTATCATTAGCTAAATCTCAAGGGATGAACAAAGAAATCTTATCAAACACTTCAAGCATTTAGCTTTTAAACCATGTATGGTCGTAAAGTTAAATTAAGGTTTTTTTTTATCTTATTAATATTCGTCACATTATCTTTGACAATTTTTTTAATCTTAAAATCACTCGAGGAAAATGTAGTTTTTTTTCAATCCCCATCAGAAATAAAAGAGTTACCAGAACTAAATAAAAAAAAGATTAGAGTGGGTGGAATGGTCAAGAATAAATCAATATCGGTTCAAGCAGAGGAGCTGAATTTTATTATTACTGACTTTAAAAGTGAAATAATAGTTACCTATTCAGGTGTTGTACCAAATCTTTTTGCAGAGGGCAAAGGGGTTGTAGCAGAGGGATATTTAAAAGATAAAAATTTTTTTCTAGCTACTAAAATATTAGCTAAGCATGATGAAAACTATATGCCACCAGAGGTAAAAGCTGCAATTGAGGGGAAGTAGATTTTGGCAAGTTTAATTGGATTTTATTCTTTATTTTTTAGCCTTGGGTTTTCAGTTTTAATTTTATTTTTCTCTTTTAAAAACTTAAAAAACACAATTAATTTTGATAACAAGCTTTTATCTTTAACTTTTCTACAATTGTTATTTATTATTTTAAGTTTTTTTGGACTAATTATAGCATTTATAAATTCTGATTTTAGTAACTCAACAGTGTTTAACCATTCACATACAACTAAACCTTTGTTTTATAAAATTTCTGGAACTTGGGGAAATCATGAGGGAAGTTTACTTCTTTGGTTGTTAGTACTATCTTTATTTATTTTTTTGTTTTTAATAAGCTCTAAAAAACAACCAAAAAAATATAGAGTATTAACTTTATTGTTCCAACAAATAATAATAATTGGTTTTTTAATTTTTTTGATACAAACGTCTAATCCTTTTGCTCAAATTTATCCAGTACCATCAGAAGGTCTTGGGCTAAACCCAATTTTACAGGATCCTGCTTTAGCAATTCATCCTCCAATTTTATATTTGGGATATGTTGGATCATCTATAATTTTTTCTTCAGTTTTAGCAGCCTCATCAACTAATTACATATCAAAAGAGTGGGCGAAGCATATTAAACAATGGATTTTAATTTCTTGGATTTTTCTTACTTTAGGAATTTTATTAGGTTCTATATGGGCTTATTATGAATTAGGTTGGGGAGGTTTTTGGTTTTGGGATCCCGTCGAAAATGTTTCATTAATGCCCTGGTTAGCATTGACCACTCTTTTTCATTGTGTGCTAGTATTAGAAAAAAAATTACTTTTAACTTCATGGGTTGTCATCCTATCGATTGCAACGTTTACTCTGAGTATGAGTGGTACTTTTTTAGTTAGATCAGGAATTTTGAATTCTGTACATACTTTTGCCAATGATCCGGAAAGAGGTTTATACATATTAATCTTTTTATTCACGCTAATATTTCTCTCACTTTTTGTTTTTTTCTTTTTTCATAAAACTGATAGACAAAACAACAGTTCTTTTTTTTGGTTAAGTAAGGAAACTTCAATCTTAATTAATAATTGGTTTATGATGTATTTTCTAGCAGTTGTTTTAATTGGTACTATATATCCAATATTTTTAGATGTTTTAACTTCACAAAAGATATCAGTTGGTCCACCTTTTTATCATAAACTAATAATTCCATTTTTAATTCCTTTTCTTCTGGCGATGGCAATCGGTCCAAAATTGAATTGGATTAAATCAAATCTTCAAAATAAATCCTATTTATTGTTACTTTTTGCAATCTCATTAATATTATCTTTTTTAATAATTAGAATATTAGAAATTAGTTTTTTAGTGAATACGATTTTATTTACTTCAGCTTTTTATTTATTTTTTATTACCTTGAGAGATTTTTTTATTAAGGGATTTAAAAACCTGGCTCAAAATATAGCTCATTTTGGTTTTAGCCTTTTAATACTGAGTATCTTATTTAATAATTTTTTATCAAATGAGGTAATAACAAATTTAAAGATAGGGGAAACTTATAAATCTGATGAATTAACAATAAATTTTGAAAAGATAGAAAAAATTAAAAAACAAAATTTTGAGGCAATTATTGGTAAATTTAATGTAAAAAGTGATAACGAATTAGTAGATATATTAAAACCTGAATTGAGAATTTATAACCAACCAAATATAGTTACAAGTGAAGCTGATATTAAGACAAATTTATTATCCGACAAATTTATGACCATGAATTTAGTTCAAAATCAGGAGTATTTTAATATTAGGTATCAGATCAAACCTTTTATGATTTGGATTTGGTTTTCTGTAATATTAATTAGCTTTGGTGGGTTGTTCAGCTTTTTCAAAAAAAAATATGAAAACTAAAATCTTATTACCATTTACAATTGTTTCTTTTCTATTTATTTTTTTTATTCTTTATGTGGGTTTAAATCGCTCAAATATTTATATACCAGAGACAGTAACTAATGAAAAAATTCCAATATTTAAAGTAAAAGTTTTTAATTCAGAAAAAGAATTAACGTCTAACGAAATTTTTGAAAATGATATTTACTATTTACTAAATATATGGGCCTCTTGGTGTATTCCTTGTAGAGACGAACATCCCTATTTAATGGAATTAAAAAAGAATAAAAAATTAGAAATTGTTGGTTTAAACTATAAAGACAAAGTAAAGAATGCTAATAATTTTTTAAACGAATTAAATAATCCGTATACATTAATTTTATCAGATACAGATGGAACTATTGCAATTGAATGGGGAGCATACGGAGTACCTGAGACTTTTTTAATATATAATGGAAAGATTATAAAAAAAATTATAGGACCCATGAATAACAACCTTTTCAAAGAAATTGAGAGAGTAGTAAAATGAAAATGTTAAATCTTCTAGTAATAATTATTTTTTTGTTTAATTTTAATGTGTCCAACGCAAAAGATAGAAATTTAAATAGCAAAATTACAAAAAATTTACGTTGTTTAATTTGCCAAGGACAATCAATTCACGATTCTGATACTGAGTTTGCCAACAGTCTAAAATTAGTTGTTGAAAAAAAGATTACAGAGGGAATGTCGGAGAATGAAATTTATGAATTTCTTAAGACAAAATATGGGGAATGGATATTATATGACCCAGCTTTAAACCAAAAAACCTATATTTTATGGCTTTTACCCTTATTGTTATTTCTAATTGGAGGTGCAATAATATTTAAAAATTTGAAAATTAAAAAAAATTAAGCATATTAACCCGATGAAAATTTTAAAAAGTTTATTTGTATTAATATTATTTTCATTTCCTTTAGCAACTACGTCTGAGGAAATTAAAATGAAAGATAAATCTACGGAACTAAACGTTTATACAGGAATGTTTGATTTTAGTGATAATGGAAAAAGATCAACCTTAATTGGAATTCAACATCAGAATGAAAATTTAAGAAGAAACTCTTTCATAGGAAACTTATCTCCAATAACAGGTGCAATGTTAACAGCAGATAATGCTTCTTACTTTTACACTGGGGTTCAAGCAGAATACACGCTTGGTGTTTTAAACCTTACTCCAAGTTTTGCACCAGGGTATTATAATAAGGGAGATGGTAAAGATCTTGGTCATTCTCTTGAGTTCAAAAGTGAAGTGCAAATATCTCTTGAATTGCCAAAAAATAATAGTCAACTAGGTTTTTCATATAACCATATATCAAATGCAAGTTTAGGTGATAAAAATCCAGGCGCTAATAGTTATTCATTTAACTTTCTTCAACAATTTTAACATAATAAAAAAATGAATTTAAAAGACTGTCACAATTTTAAAGATTTTAGAAAACTAGCTAAAAAAAAATTACCATCCCCGATTTTTCATTACATAGATGGGGCTGCTGATGATGAGATAACTTATGCAAGAAATACTAGTTCTTTTGATGATGTTGACTTAGTACCAAATGTTTTAAGAGGAGTAGAGAATGTAGATCTATCAACTACAATATTTGGAAAAAAATTGGACTTACCGTTTTACCTTTCACCGACAGCACTTCAAAGACTCTTTCATTATGATGGTGAAAGAGCAGTTGGAAAAGCAGCAAAAAAATTTAATACAATGTTTGGTGTTTCAGCATTAGCCACAGTCAGTGTAGAGGAAATTTCTTCTTTGATAGATACTCCAAAAATGTTTCAATTTTACTTTCACAAAGACAGAGGTTTAAATGACTCTTGTTTAGAGAGGGCTAAAGCTGCAAATTTTGATGTTATGGCTTTAACAGTTGATACTATCACTGGAGGGAATCGTGAGAGGGACTTAAGAACAGGATTTACTTCTCCACCAAAGTTAACTTTAGCAAGTTTATTTAGTTTTGCGACTAAGCCAATGTGGGGAATTAATTATTTAACTAAAGGTAAATTTGAATTACCTCATTTGCAAGATTTTGTAAAAGAAGGTACCGATGTTAACTCATCAATTGGAAATTATTTTTCTACTATGTTGGACCAATCTATGAACTGGAAAGATGCTGAAAATCTTTGCTCTAAATGGGGAGGTCATTTTGCACTGAAAGGAATTATGAGTGTAGAAGATGCCAAAAAAGCAGTTGACATTGGATGCACTGGTATAATGGTATCAAATCATGGTGGAAGGCAATTAGATGGATCTAGAGCACCTTTCGATCAACTTGCAGAAATTGTCGATGCTGTTGGTGATAAGCTAGATGTTATTTGTGAGGGAGGAATTCATAGAGGAACACATATGCTAAAAGCATTATCGTTAGGTGCAAAAGCGTGTTCTGGTGGAAGACTTTATCTTTACGCGCTAGCAGCTGCAGGCCAAGATGGTGTTGAGAGAGCCTTAGGACAATATAAAGCCGAGTTACAAAGAGATATGAAGCTCATGGGTTGCACAAAGATAAGTGATCTTAATAGAAGTAATTTAAGATTCAGAAGATAGTGAGTTTAAAATATTGTTATAATTTTGAAGATTTTAGAAGATTAGCAAAAAAAAAATTACCTTCACCTATATTCCATTACATCGATGGAGGTGCAGATGATGAAACTACTTTAAGAAGAAATACAGATTCATTTAACGACTGTGACTTAGTTCCTAATATTTTAGCGAGCGTTGGAAAACCAGATTTATCAACAACATTGTTTGGACGAAAAATAGATATGCCTATCTTTCTGTCTCCAGCGGCAATGCAAAGACTTTATCATCCAGAAGGTGACAAAGCTTCCGCAAGAGCTGCAGAAAAATATGGTACTTTTTATAGCATGTCATCAATGAGTAACAATTCAATTGAGGAAATATCGAATATTTCTGGAGGCCCTAAACTATTTCAACTTTATGTGCATAAAGATAAATCAATAACAGATGATTTAATTGATAGATCGAGAAGATCTGGTTTTGATGCAATGTGTTTAACCGTAGACACTTTAGTTGCTGGTAACAGAGAAAAAGATCATAGAACGGGTTTTACAACGCCACCAAAACTTACACTACAAAGTTTAATGAGTTTTGCAATAAAACCTAACTGGGTTTTTAATTACATTACAGGTAAAAAATTTGAACTCTCAAATGTAAAAAAAAAGACAGACAAAGGCACTAATATTGCTAAATCCGTTATCGAGTATATTAATGAGCAGTATGATCCGTTGATGAACTGGAAAGACGCAGAGTATTGTGCAAAAAAATGGAACGGTCCTTTTGCACTTAAAGGTGTTATGTCTGTTGAAGATGCAAAAAAAGCGATTGATATTGGTTGTACAGCTATTATGATTTCAAATCACGGTGGCCGCCAACTTGATGGATCAAGATCACCCTTCGACCAAGTGAAAGCAATTTCCGATGCTGTAGGTGATAAATTAGAAATAATTTTAGATGGAGGCATAAGAAGAGGCACTCACGTATTAAAAGCAATTTCTGCAGGTGCAAAAGCCTGTAGTTTTGGCAAAATGTTTTTGTTCTCTTTAGCCGCAGGTGGTCAAAAAGGTGTGGAACATTTGTTACAAAACATGCACGATGAACTTAATAGAAATATGGTACTTATGGGTTGTAAAAATTTAAAAGAGTTGAATAGTTCAAAATTAATTTATAGAAGTAGTATTTAAAAAAAGGATTTAGGATGAAACTAGCAGAGAGCTTAAATAGATTAGGAACAGAAACAGCGTTTTCAGTTCTAGCTGAGGCAAAAAAATTAGAAGCACAAGGAAAACCTATGATTCACTTAGGTTTAGGCCAACCAGACTTCAAAACACCTAAACATGTGGTCGACGCGGCTAAGAAAGCATTGGATGACGGACATCATGGCTATGTCATGTCAAATGGGATCCCAGAATGTAGACAAGCAGTGACCAGATGGATAAAAAAACGTTATAGTGTTGACATAGATTTCGAGAGGATTTTAATAATGCCAGGTGGAAAACCCACCATGACTTACGCTATTCAATGTTTTGGTGAACCAGGAGCAGAAATAATTCACCCTACTCCAGCTTTTCCAATCTATGAGTCAATGATTAATTATACTGGCTCTACTCCTGTGCCATACGATTTGACTGAAGACAAAGATCTTAAATTTAATCCAGAAAAAATTTTATCCCTAATCACTGATAAGACCAGACTTTTGATATTAATAAATCCAAACAATCCAACAGGGAGTTTCGTAGATAAATCTGATATTGATGTTTTAGCCGAAGGTTTAAAAAAACACCCTCATGTAACAATACTAAGTGATGAAATTTATAGCAGACAAATATTTGATAACAAAGAAATGCCAAGTTTTTTCAATTATCCAGAATTACGAGAAAGATTAATTGTTCTAGAAGGATGGAGCAAAGCATATTCTATGACAGGATGGAGACTAGGTTGGAGTTTTTGGCCTAAAAATTTGGTAGAACATGTTAATAAACTTTTAATAAATAGTGTTTCATGTGTAAACGCAGCAGCACAGTTTGCTGGAATAGCAGCTCTAGATGGACCAGATGACTCTATTGATGAGATGATGGTTAGATTTACACAAAGACGAGATTTAATTCACAAAGGTTTAAATGAACTTCCGGGTGTCGAATGTAGTTTACCAGGAGGAGCTTTTTATGCATTTCCGAAAGTAAGTGCAACTGGTATGACAGGTTCAGAGTTTTGTAAAAAAGCCATGCATGAGGCTGGTGTTGCTATTGTACCAGGTACAGCATTTGGTAAAACTTGTAATGACTATGTGAGATTTAGTTTTGCAGCCTCTAGAGATAATATTTCTCAAGCTTTAGAAAATATAAAGAAAATGCTGACTAAATAAGCTGTATTTTTTGTTTAATTACTAATAATATTCTATTCAATGAATGATCTTGTTCAGTCAGAGTTAAAAAAGATTTTTAATGGAAGATTTTCAACTTCAGTATCTACAAGAACTAATTATGCAAGAGGCGAGGATACTTACGATCCAGTTCTTTCAAAAGCTGTAGTTTTTCCAGAAACAAATGAAGAAGTTTCAAAAGTATTAAGCCTGTGTAATAAGCATAAAGTTCCAGTTGTTCCATTTGGGACAGGAACCTCTTTAGAGGGTAATGTTGTTGGCAATGAGAAAGGCATTACTATTTCTTTAGAAAGAATGAATAAAATTCTAACAGTTAATGCAGAAGATTTTGATTGTAGAGTGCAAGCTTGTGTAACTAAAGAACAATTAAACGATTATTTAAGAGAAGATGGAGTTTTTTTTCCGATTGATCCTGGAGCTAATGCTGCGATAGGTGGAATGGCATCAACTTCTGCCTCAGGGACGATGGCAGTAAAGTATGGTACCATGAAAACCGTAATTACAGGCCTTACAGTTGTTTTGCCAAATGGAGACATTATAAAAACTGGAAGCAGAACTAAAAAAACTTCTGCTGGATATAATTTAACAAATCTTTTTATTGGTTCTGAGGGTACTTTAGGTATCATTACAGAAATTCAATTGAGATTATCACCAATTCCTGAAAGCATTATGAGCGCTGTGTGTCATTTTCCATCTTTAGAAAAAGCAGTCCAAACAGCTCAACAAGTCATTCAATATGGGGTGCCTATTGCTAGAATAGAAATGCTTAACAAAGAACAGATGGAAATTAGTATAAACTACTCGAAATTAAAAGATATCGAGGCTGTACCAACATTGTTTTTTGAATTTCATGGTTCAGAAGTATCAAATCAAGAAAATATAAAAATTGTTGAGGAAATTTCCAAAGACAATAATGGAAGTTCATTTAAATGGGCTAAAGATTTAGAGGAGAGAAATAAACTCTGGAAAGCAAGATGGGATGTTTATTATTCAGTTAAAGCTTTAATAAATAATGGTCGTGTTTACTCTACAGATGTATGTTTACCAATTTCAAACATAACTGAATGTGTAAACTTCGCTGAAGAACAGACTAAAAAACTTGGTTTGAGAGCCCCTATGGTTGGTCATTTAGGAGACGGTAACTTTCATGTGATTTTACCTTATGATCCTAAAGAAGAAGGAACATATAATAAAATAAGAGATTTTAGTGATTTATTAATCAAGAAAACTTTAGATTTAAATGGAACAATTACAGGCGAACATGGAGTAGGTTTACATAAAAAATCATATCTTTTACAAGAACATGGTGATTGCATCCCATTAATGAAGTCTATTAAAAGAAGTATAGATCAAAACAATATAATGAATCCTGGTAAAATATTTGATCTAAATTAATTAATGAAGATGAAAAAAATTTTAGTAACAAGAAAACTAATTAAAGATAGCGAGGACAAAGCTCTAAAAATTTTTGATGTAAAACTTAATCCAAATGATGAATTATATTCCCAATCAAGAGTGATAGAAATGTGCCAAGGTTGTGATGGAGTTTTAACATCACTAACAGATAAAATGGATAAAGAAACAATAGATAAGTTACCAGATTCAATTAAGATTATTTCTAATTTTGCTGTTGGTTTTGGAAATATTGATTTAGAGGCAGCAAAAAAAAGAGGCATCGCTGTAACAAATACTCCTGAAGTATTATCAGACGCTACAGCAGAGATAGGTGTCCTATTAATTCTAGGTGCATGCAGAAGAGCCGCTGAGGGGATAGAGTCAGCAAGAGAAGGTGGATGGAAATGGTCTGCAGATTACTTGATCGGAAAACAATTAACAGGTTCAAGGTTAGGCATCTTAGGCATGGGAAGGATTGGTCAAAAAATTGCAAAAATAGCAAAGTCTTTAGGCATGATAATTCATTATCATAACCGATCAAAATTAAGCCCTGATAAAGAAGATGGTGCTATTTATCATGATAATTTAAAAAGCCTTTTTTCTGTTTCTGATGTTTTATCCATTTGTTGTCCCGCAACAAAAGAAACTGAAAATATGATCAATAAAGAAACGGTTGAGTATTTTCCAAAAGGAGCAGTCATAACTAATGTAGCAAGAGGTGATATAGTGGATGATGATGCCCTTATTGATGCTTTAAATCGTAGAAAAATTTATGCTGTTGGTTTGGATGTTTATAAAAATGAGCCAAATTTAAATCCTGGTTATCTAAAAATAAAATCGGCGTTTATTTTACCCCACCTTGGTAGTGCAACTAAAGACACCAGGATAGCAATGGCAAATTTAGCGATAGATAACATTGACGAATTTTTTAAAACGGGAAATTGTAAAAACAAAGTCAATTAATTCTACTCAGGATTGTATAAAATTCAACTTATGCGACATCTACGCCTTTTTTTAGAAAGACTCCCATCTAATTCTGTGTTTTAATTATTTAGTTAATTAACTACTAGAGGAGAAATAATGACAAAAGAAAATAAATCGTTGAAGATTAAAACATCTTCAAGGCGTAAGTTCTTTAAGACTGCCGCAAAAGCAGGAGCTGTTGCTGCTGCTACTGTTGCAATGCCAAACATTGCAAGGTCGGATGGTCATGTAACTTTAAAGATGCAGGCAGCTTGGCCTTCAGGCGCAAACATCTTTTTTGAAATGGCTGGAGACTACTGCAACATGGTTAAAGAAATGTCAGGAGGTTCATTAAGAATAGACCTTCAACCAGTTGGAGCAGTTGTAAAAACTTCAGAAATTGGAGCCGCTGTTAGTGATGGTAACCTAGATATGGGTCACTGGGTAACAGCTTATTGGTATGGTAAAAACCCTGCCGCTTCTCTTTTTGGAACTGGTCCTTCGTATGGAATGTCATCTCAAGAAGTAATGGGATGGATGGAGTACGGTGGAGGAAGAAAACTATATGATGAAACACTTGCTAAAGTGGGATTTGATTATATTGGTTTTTTCCATATGCCTATGCCAGCGCAGCCTTTTGGTTGGTTCAAGAAGAATGTAACAAAAGTATCTGACGTTAAAGGTATGAAGTATAGAACAGTTGGTCTAGCGACTAACGTTTTAACTGCTATGGGAATGGTTGTAAGACAATTACCAGGTGGTGAAATCCAACCAGCAATGAAAACTGGATTGATTGATGCTGCTGAATTTAACAACCCAACATCAGACTCACAGTTTGGAATGCAAGATGTATCTAAACACTATCATTTAGGTAGTTTCCACCAATCTCAAGAAATGTTCGAGATACCGGTGAACAAGAAAAGATACAACAGCCTTTCACCAGCTCATCAAGCTATATTAAAAAATGCTGCTTATGCTGCTAACTCAGATAATTACTTTAAAGCTTTAGTTAGATATTCTGCAGACTTAGCTAAGTTAATGAATGAGCATAAAGTAAATGTATACCAAACATCTGACGCTATTTTAGCTGAACAGTTAAAAGGTTGGGATAAAATAGTAGCTGAATTTTCTGGAAAAGATCCTTTCTTCAAGAAAATTATAGCATCTCAGAAAGCATACGCTAAGAGAACAATGAAGTATCTGTTGATGAATCAACCGAACTACAAATTAGCTTATGAAAATGAGTTTGGTCCAATTGCAAAAGTTAAAATTTAATTAGCTTTTAATAAAATTAAAATAAAGGGGGTTTCAAAAACCCCCTTTTTTTTTACTTAAATTTACTATATTTTAAAATGATGATGTCATCTTACATTAAATTTGCAGACACACTTAGTACATCAATGGGAAAAGCTTTTTCATGGTGTATTGTTATTTTAATGGGAGGGACTGTTTATGAAGTGGTAATGGCATATGCTTTCAATAAGCCAACACTATGGAATTTTGATTTTAGTATGCAAATGTACGGAGCTATACTAATGATGTCAGGTGCATACTGCTTAGCTACAGAAGCTCATGTAAGAGGAGATGTAATTTACAGATTATTCAGCCAAAAAACTCAGGCGTGGATAGATTTGATACTATATTTTGTATTTTTCTTTCCAGGTGTATTGGCATTAGCGTTTTATGGTTATGAGTACGCAGCACAAGCTTGGAAAGTAAAAGAGACAAGTTGGAGTAGTCCTGCTCAAATTCAAATTTATATGGTTAAATCAATGATTCCTGCTGCAGGAATTATGTTAATTATTCAAGGAATAGGTGAGGTGTTTAGATCAATAATTTGCATTCAAACAGGTCATTGGCCAGCAAGAATGGTTGTTGCTGAAGAGACAGAAAAAATTTTAATGAGAAGCTCTCAAGAGGAAAATAAATAAATTTATGTTTGGCTTAACTAATCCAGAAGTTGCTATTTTGATGATGGGTGTTTTCCTTTTTTCTGTTTTGTTAGGCTTTCCGATTGCTTTTACTCTTATGGCAATGGGAATTGGTTTTGGTTATTATGCTTATTACGATCCAGTTTTGATGGATCATCTCTTCGATAATAGAATTTTTTCTTTATTTGTAAAAAACACATACACAGTTATGGATAATAACGTTCTTACTGCAGTGCCTCTCTTTTTATTCATGGGATATTTGGTTGAGAGAGCGGGTATTGTAGCTAAACTTTTCTTTGCAATAAGATTAGCCGCGCATAGATTACCAGCATCCATGGCTGTAGCAGCATTAATAACATGCACATTATTTTCAACTGCAACAGGTATTATTGGAGCAGTTGTAACTTTGATGGGATTATTAGCTTGGCCAGCAATGGTTAAAGCTGGATATGATAAAAAATTTGCTTCTGGAATAATTTGTAGCGGCGGATGTTTGGGTATTTTAATACCACCAAGCATTATGCTTATTGTTTATTCTGTTATTGCCCAATTATCTCCATTAAGATTATTTGCTGCTGCGATTTTTCCAGGATTAATGTTGGCAGGTCTTTATATCGCTTATGCAGTGATAAGAGCATGGTTGAATCCTTCATTAGCACCGAGACCTCCAAAAGAAGATATTCCTCCAAGAGCAGAGATTTTAAAAGAGGTATTGGTCTCTTTTGTTCCTTTATTTGGGTTAATAATGTTAGTGCTAGGTACGATCTTAGCAGGAATTGCAACCCCTGCCGAAGCTGCAGCTGCAGGTGCTTTTGGGGCATTAATACTTTCTTGGTTTTATAAAACACTTAAATGGCAAAATTTTAAAGAGTCAGTTTTTTTAACAGCAAAAACCACTGCTATGATAATGTGGCTTTTTATTGGATCTTGGACTTTCTCTTCAGTCTTCTCTTATCTAGGAGGTCATGAAGTATTTGAGCATTTTTTCACATCTATAAATATAACTACTTGGCAATTTTTGATTATAACTCAAATAATAATTTTTCTATTAGGATGGCCTTTAGAGTGGACTGAGATCTTAATTATATTTGTACCGATATTTTTACCACTTCTTGAAATATTTGACGTTAATCCATATTTCTTTGCAATGTTAATTGCTTTAAACCTACAGACATCTTTTTTGACACCACCGATGGCAATGTCCGCATATTATCTTAAAGGTGTCCAGAAAACTAACGTTGAATTGTTGGAGATATTTAGAGGTATCATGCCATTTTTAAGTATTGTAATTTTTGGAATGTTCTTAATGTATATGTTTCCTGGAATTGCACTTTGGCTGCCAGACGTATTGTTTGCTGACTAATAAATATGATTGATATTTTTTCGTTAAGTGTGGAAGAAATGGCCCAAAATATTAAAGAAGGTCAAATTACTTCAGTTGAAATTTGTGAAAAGTATATTGAAAGAATTAATAAGTTTGAGAAAGATGTAAAAGCTTGGGCTCATTTTGATAAAAAAATTTTGTTGGAGAAAGCTGCAGAATCAGATGAGCACAGAAAATCAGGAAAACCTGTAGGACCATTACATGGTGTTCCTATAGCTTTAAAAGATATAATTGGAACGGTAGATATGCCAACAGAGTGTGGTACATCTATAAGAAAAGGAAAATCTTATTCTCAGAACGCTGAAATAGTTGAGCTTTTGAATTCTGCTGGTGCTGTCGTTATGGGTAAAACTGCTACGTCAGAACTAGCTTATCTCGGACCTCCAAAAACAACTAATCCTCATGATTATTCTCGAACACCGGGAGGTTCCTCTAGTGGATCTGCAGCAGCGGTAGCGTCACTGATGGCGCCATTATCAATAGGATCTCAAACAGGAGGATCGGTCATCAGACCTGCATCTTATTGTGGAGTAGTAGGATATAAACCTACATATGGTCTTATTTCAAGAAATGGAGTTTTAAGAACTTCATATATATTAGATCATATTGGCTTATTTGGAAGAAATGTAGAGGATGTTGCATTATTAGCTAAAGTTTTAATCAAAAAGGATCAGTATGATCCTGCAACTATTTATTATTCAGCTGAAAATATTTTAGAGGAAACAAAAAAAGGACCACTATTTGAACCAAAATTTATCTTTTATAAATCAGATTATTGGAAAATAGTGGATAAAAAATCAAGAGAGTCCTTTGAATATTTTATAAAGTCATTTAAAAATGTTGAGGTATTCGATACACCATCTTATTTTAAAGATATTCATAAATATCATCAAATTATTCATGAAACTGATTTAGCTAATAATTTTAGTTTATATTACAAAAAATACAAAAATAAATTATCAAAGTTTATGCAAACCGCTATAGCTAAAGGTAATAAACATTCTGCAAAAGATTATGCTGAAGCAATTGACTTTAGAAAAAGAAGCTATGAGTCTTATCAAGAAGTTTTCGAGGATTATCATGGTGTTCTTACTCCTGCAAGTCCCGGTGTTGCTCCAAAAGGTCTAAAAAGTACAGGCACAGCAGAATTCAATAAAGTTTGGTCATACCTGGGAACGCCTTGTATATCTCTTCCGCTACTTGAAGGTGAAAATAACCTACCTTTAGGAGTACAGCTCATAGGTGATAGATACGATGATCACAGATTTTTAGGTGTTGCTAATTGGCTAGAAAAAGAATGTAATAACTAAATGCAAAAGTTTACAACATTTTTAGGGTCTTTGCTCGCCATAGCTTTTTTAGTGGGTCTTGCATTTACACTAACTAGATCATCAATGATAGGTTTCTTTGATGTGTTACCTGTTTACATATTAATGGGTATTGCGATTTTTATGATGGTCTATGAAGCTTTCTTTGATAAAAAATAATTATTCAAAATTTTAAACGATTGAATACTAAAGTAAAAAATCTTTTAGCATTTTCACTTTTATTTATTCAGCCAATATTTATGGCATCAAACTTAGTTGTTGCGAGAGGTGGAGTTGAATATGTTCCGCCAATTTCTCTGGCTTTTTGGAGATGGACATTAGTTTTTGTTATCCTTTTACCTTTTACATATTTGTCTTTAAGAAAAAATTATAAGATTATAAAAAATGAATTTAAAAAACTTTTATTTTTAGGAGCCATGGGATGTGGAGTATGTGGAGCCTTCCCTTTTTTAGCTGGAAAAACTACTACAGTTACAAATATGGGAATAATTTATACTTCTTCTCCAATTTTTATAATTTTAATATCTAGTTTCTTTTTTCATGAAAAGATTAATTTTACTAAGATAATTGGCCTCATTTCATGTTTAATTGGTGTTTTTGCAATTATTATTAAGGGAGATCTTGATTTATTGATTAATCTTAATTTTACAATTGGTGATTTATGGATGCTGGCAGCTGCTATCGGTTGGGCTTTATATTCAATTTATTTATTTCACTGGAAATCAAAGCTCAAGATTTTTCAAAGATTTACCTTAATTGCATTTTTTGGTGCTTTGAGTTTATTTCCTTTTTATATTGGCGAAGAATTTTTTTTTGAAAGAACAACATTTAGTAATGAATTTTTTATGTGGATTATTTTTGCTGCTATTTCTCCAGGAATTATAGCTTTCACTCTTTATACAGTGGCTCAAAAAAAACTTGGTGCCTCTCTAACTGGATTTACATTATATGTTTTCACAATTTACGGTGCGATTTATGGTTACTTTTTATTTGGAGAAAAACTTGAGAATTACCACTTAATTGGAACAGTTTTAGTATTTATTGGAGTATATTTAGCGAAGAAGAAAAATGCTAAACAAATTTAGGAAAAAATTGACTCAAATTATTTTAATCTTAATTTTTATTTATTTTTTAATTTTAGTCTTTTTGTACTTTAACCAAAGAAATTTATTGTATCACCCAAATGAAAATAATTATTCTGGAGATAAAATTTCTGTTGAAATTAAAAAAGTTAAGATATTAACTTCGGATAATATTGAATTACTTGGATGGTATCATGAGAAAAATCTCAAAGACTATAAAACACTAGTTTTTTTCCATGGAAATGCAGGATCTTTAGAAAATAGAATTCATAAGCTTAATCATTTCAAAAACATGGATTTAAATTTTTTGATTATAGCCTGGAGAGGTTTTAGTGGAAATAAAGGTAATCCCTCAGAATTAGGTCTGTATGAAGATGGTCAAAGTGCCGTCGATTGGCTTATTGAAAAAGGTGTAAGAAAAAAAAATATTATCCTTTATGGGGAGTCTTTAGGCACTGGGGTAGCTACACATCTTGCACAAAACAAAGATTTTGCAGGAATAATTTTGGAAACACCATTTACTTCCATGATAGATGCTGCCAAAACTTTCTATCCTTATATTCCAGTCAAGTTACTACTTAAAGATAAGTATGAAAATTCTAAAAAATTAAAAAATATAAATATACCATTATTAGTGATGCATGGAGAAAAAGATCAAATAGTTCCATTTCAGATGGGTAAAAAAATTTATGAATTAGCTAATAGACCAAAATATTCCTATTTTACAAAATATGACAATCATATGATGGAATACGATGAAGATTTGATATTTGCGCTTGAATCTTTTTTGAAAAGTTTAAATTAAGCCATAATCTCAACAAATATATTTCAAAATTTTTTTATAGCTTGATAATGTGAGAAAATTTTTATTAATACTTTTATCTTATTTAACATTTACAAATATTGTTAATTCTCAAGAAAAATTTTTCCAGCCCGATGATTTATTTCACATAGATAATATGGATTCTCATAACAAAGAATTTAGTTTATATTTTAAAGGCAGAGAAAAATCTATTTTAGCAAGAGGTGAGGAAAGTAATTATATAAACGATTATCCAAAAGATCTGTATATTTACAATTATTCAACTAAGTCATCTTCTCCTCTAATTTCTTATGATTGGTTTCCATCTCAAGCAAAATATTTTTTACAGGAATATGATTTTCCAGTATTTCCTGATGATTTTGCATATTATTTATTAGAGGATGACAAAACATTGGTGATGATTAGTGCAGTAAAAAGTTTAAATGCAAATTTTAAGTATGATATCAGTAAGAAAAAATTAGAACTCTATCCCACTACAGGAAAGTTTGACTTTATAATTTCATCATTTTCAAAAGATTGTGGGTATTATAAATTTAAAGATAATTACAAATGTAATATCTACAAACCATTAATTTCTAGTAATTTGATTAATTAACTTGGGTAAATGCTTCAGCAAATTTTTCGGCATCAAATAACTGAAGGTCATCCTCTTTTTCACCTAAGCCTAATGCAATAATGGGAAGTTTATATTTTTTAGCTAATGCTAAAAGTATGCCACCTTTTGCTGTTCCATCTAATTTAGTCATTACAACACCTGTTATAGGAATTATTTTATTAAATTCTTCAACCTGATTAATTATATTTTGTCCAGATGTAGCATCTAAAACTAAAATAACATTGTGGGGCGCTTCATTATCAATTTTTTTTATAACATTTGCTATTTTTTTGTATTCTTCCATAAGATTTTTTTTATTTTGAAGTCTGCCGGCTGTATCTATTAATACTTGATGAAAATTATTGTTAATTGCTTTTTCAACTGCCTTATATGCCACCGATGCGGGATCAGCACCTTGAGAAGATTTAGTAATTGAAACATTAATTTTATTTGCCCAATTTTCTAGTTGTTCAATTGCTGCTGCTCTAAAAGTATCTGAGGCTGCAAACATAACTTTATTGCCATTAGATTTTAAAATTTTACCAATTTTACCGATAGTTGTCGTTTTTCCAACTCCATTAACTCCTGAAACTAAAGTTGAATTAAGTTTTTCTTTTTTCTCAAAAAATGAGTTATTCTCTAAAGGTTTCATTAAAGAAATTATGTACTCTTTTAAAATATAATTTATCTCACTAGTTAGATCTTTGTTTGGATCGATTTTTTTATTCGAAATAATTTCTTTTATTTCTGATGCAGCTTCTAAACCTACATCTGATTGAATCAAAAATTCCTCTATTTTATCTAAATTTTTATCATCTATCTCTTTTTTTATTATTATTTCTTTTAGACCGGATGTAAGTGCAGAAGCGCTTTTTTGAAAGCCAATTTTAAATTTATCAAAAATTCCCATTATAGTTTGATTTCAATTTCCTCTACATCTGATACAGGACCTTTCATATGTATTGAATTTTTTGCATCAATCCATATCGACAATTTTCCTGTCGAAAATTCTATATCTGTTTTATTTTCTGTTAAATTATTTATCTTACCAGCAAATGCAGTTGCACAGGCAGCAGTACCACATGCCTTAGTCAATCCAGCTCCTCTTTCCCAGACTTTAACTTTAATCAAATCTTTATTTATTACTTGAGCAATTGTGACATTACATTTTTCTGGGAAAATTGAGTGATTTTCAATTTCCGGACCAATTTTTTTAATATTGAAATCGTTTAGTTCATTAACAAAAAAAATGATATGTGGATTTCCGACATTCACTGCAGTGCCACCGATATGCTCTTTATCATTTATATCAAGTATTTTAATATTTAAATTTCTTGTATCTAATTTTTCCAACAAGGGTATTTCACTCCAATCTGTTTTAGCTTTACCGATTTCTGTTGTAACAATCTTATTTCCTAAAATTTCAGACTTTAACAGTCCAGAAAATGTCTTCAAAATTATAGTTTTGTTATCTGTTTCTTTTGAAATGAAATTAGCAATGCATCTTGTTCCATTACCACATGCTCCTGACTCTCCACCGTCAGAATTAAAAAATTTCAAGTATGCATCAGCTGAATTATCGTTTTCTATCAAAATCAATTGATCGCAACCAATAAAACTTCTATCGCAAATTTTAATTATCTGCTCTTTATTTAAATTGGTAATTTTTTGTCTATTATCAATAATTACAAAGTCATTACCTAAACCATCCATTTTAAATGCTTTAATGTTCATATATGTTTATTTAACTTATTTATTGACTTTTTGAACCTCTATTATAGTTTGTGGCAGTTTCCGCAAAAACGTTAAATTTGCGGTGTCTTTGGAAACAAAGAGATCGACACTAGTCTGCGAGGGTTCGCCCACTAGTGCGATTACTGTTGGGTGTAATAAATATGTTTGAAAATTTGACTAATAAATTTGAGGAAGTTTTTTCCTCTTTAAAAAAAGCACCATCACTAGATGAAAATCAAGTAGATGAGGGATTAAGAGGTATTAGGCAGGCCTTGTTAGAGGCAGATGTATCTCTTGAAGTTGCAAAAGACTTCATCGAAAAAGTAAAACCAAAAGCTCTAGGTAAAGAAATTATCAGATCGACATCCCCTGGAGATATGGTTGTGAAGATCGTTTATGACGAATTAGTCAGTTTGCTTGGTGAAAAAAATGATGATGTAAATCTCAACGCAGTCCCGCCTGTACCAATGATGTTGGTTGGACTTCAGGGCTCTGGTAAAACTACTACAACTGCTAAACTAGCAAGGTATCTAGAGAACACTAAAAAAAAGAGAGTAATGATGGTTAGTTTAGATATCTATAGGCCTGCTGCACAAGAACAATTAAAATTATTAGGTGAACAAAATAATATTATAACTTTACCGATAATTGAAGGTCAGCAACCAAATGAAATTTGTCAAAGAGCTTTAAGTGCTGCAAATTTAAATGGCGCAGATATAATTCTATTTGATACCGCTGGTAGAACTCAAATAGACTTGCAGATGATGAGTGAAATTAAGCAAATTGAAAATACTATTAACCCTGCAGAGATATTTCTTGTTGCAGATTCATTAACAGGACAAGTGGCAGCGTCCGTCGCAAAAGAATTTAAAAACACTGTTAACCTCTCAGGAATAATCTTAACTAGAGCAGACGGAGATGCAAGGGGTGGAGCAGCAGTGAGTATGAAATTTGTGTCACAAGTACCAATTAAATTTTTAGGTATTGGTGAAAAAATTGAAAATCTTGAATTATTTCATCCAGATAGAATAGCAAATAGAATTCTTGGTATGGGAGATATCATATCTCTTGTAGAAAAAGCAGCTGAGGATTTAGGTGAGGAAAATATAAAGAAAGCTGAAGAGAATTTAAAAAAAGGTCAATTTTCAATGCAGGATTATTTAACACAATTAAGACAGATGAAAAAAATGGGAGGAATAGAAGGTGTGATGTCATTTATGCCTGGTGTATCTAAGGTTAAGTCCCAAATGGAAGCTGCTGGTATAGATGAAAGTGTTATCACTAAAAACGAGGCAATAATTTTGTCGATGACCAAAAAAGAACGAGAGAATCCAAAAATAATTAATGGTTCAAGAAAAAAAAGAATTGCTAATGGCTCTGGTACAGATCCAGCCACTATCAATAAATTGCTTAAACAATTTAAAATGATGTCAGAAATGATGAAAAAAATGTCAAAGGGAAATCTGAAAGGTATGTCTGATAAAGGAATACCACCAGAGCTATTTAATCAATTAAAATAAAAGGAGAGCAAATGTTAAAGTTAAGGTTATCAAGAGGTGGCACAAAAAAAAGACCAGTATACAAGTTAGTTGTTGCAGACAGTAGGTTTTCAAGGGATGGAAGATTTATAGAAAAGGTAGGTTTTTTTAATCCGTTACTTCCAAAAGAAAAAAAAGAGAGAATAGGACTTGAAGCTGAAAGAATTAAATATTGGTTGGGTCAAGGAGCAAAACCAACTACAAGAGTGGCAAGAATTCTAGGAGAAAATGAGTTAATGCCTATGCCTGTTAACGGAAATAATCCTCAAAAAGCTATTCCAAAAAAAGATAGAAAAAAAGAAGCATCAACAGAAGCCAAAAAAGAAGAAGCTCCTAAAGCAGATGCAGCACCAGCAGCAGAAGCAAAAAAAGAAGAAGCTCCTAAAGCAGAAGCAAAAAAAGAAGAAGCTCCTAAAAAAGAAGAAGCTCCTAAAGCAGATGCAGCACCATCAGCAGAAGCAAAAAAAGAAGAAGCTCCTAAAAAAGAAGAGGCTTCAAAAGGGGAAAAAAAGTAATTTAAAAAATCATCATGTTCCAAGCTCAAGTATTTACTTTGTACCCAGAATTTTTTCCTGGCCCTCTTGCTAAGGGTCTTTATGGAAAAGCTCTATCTAATAAGTTATGGAATTTGAATGTTGTAAATATAAGGGATGCAGCAACAGATAAACATAAAACTGTTGATGACACTCCGTATGGAGGTGGAACAGGAATGTTACTTAAACCAGATATATTAGCAAAATCGTTAGACCAAAGAGTAAAAAAAGATGAAAGAATTTTTTATTTATCACCTAAGGGAAGAAAGTTTGACCAAAAATTTGCAAAAGATTTATCAAAAGAAAAATCTATCTCTCTAATTTGTGGTCATTTTGAAGGAGTTGATGAGAGAGTTTTAGATACAAGAAATATAGAGGAAATAAGTATAGGAGATTATGTTTTGTCTGGTGGAGAAACTGCTGCATTAGTTGTGCTTGATACCATTTTAAGACTTTTACCTGGTGTACTAGGAAATAAAAAATCTGCAATTGATGAAACCTTTGAAAATGGTCTTTTAGAGTACCCCCAATATACAAAACCTCAAATTTGGGAGGAAAAACCAGTACCCGAGGTATTATTATCTGGAGATCATGCTAAAATTAAAGACTGGCGTTTATCTCAATCTGAGGCTATAACTCGCGACCGAAGACCAGATTTGTGGCAAAAATATAAGAAAAACTAATTGAACAATTATAGAATGAAAACAATCGAGGAAATAAATCAACATAATGTTAAAAAAATTCTATCAGAGAAAAAAATTCCTGATTTTTTTGCTGGAGATGTAGTTAAAGTAGGTGTCAGAATTACAGAGGGTAAAAAAGAGAGAATACAGTTTTTCGAAGGCGTTTGTATTGCAAAGAAAAATAGAGATTTGAACTCGTCATTTACAGTCAGAAAAATTTCATTTGGAGAAGGTGTTGAAAGAACTTTTCCACTATATGGGACTGTGATTGACTCTATTAAAGTAATCCGTTCAGGCAAAGTCAGAAGAGCAAAGCTTTACTACCTAAGGGATAGAACAGGAAAATCAGCAAGGATTGCTGAAAAAATAAGAAAAAAAATTGGCATTGATATTGATGTAAAGCCTGAAACGGTAAATGAGGAAAATCTTGCCCCAACAAATAAAGAAATTGAAACTGAGATAAATACAAAGGTTGTGTCAACATCGGATGAAAAAAAAGAGGAAACTACTAAAAAAGAACCTCAAATAGATGCACCTAAAGCTGATATTAAAGCAGAAAAAAAACTTGAAAATCCCTCAGAAAAAAAATAATTTTTTTCTCAATGCCCAATACTCTTTACGATAAAATTTGGAACGATCACCTAGTAGATCAACAGGCTGATGGAACAGCTTTATTGTTTGTTGATAGGCATTTGGTTCACGAAGTAACTAGCCCACAAGCTTTTGAAGGTCTAAGAAATTCAAATAGGAAAGTTAGACATCCAAAACTTACTCTAGCTGTTGCAGACCACAATGTACCAACAACTGATAGATCAAAAGGAATATCTGATAAAGAGTCTAAAATTCAGGTAGATACATTAGAAGCAAATTGTAAAGAGTTTGGTGTTAAATTATTTGGAATGGGTGATAAGAGACAGGGTATAGTTCATATAATCGGACCTGAGCAAGGTTTTACGCAACCAGGAACAGTAATTGTTTGTGGAGATAGCCATACAGCGACACACGGTGCCTTTGGATCTTTAGCTTTTGGAATTGGAACATCAGAGGTAGAACATGTTTTGGCTACTCAAACATTAGTTCAAAAAAAAGCAAAAAATTTTAGAATTAATGTAGAAGGTAAACTACCATTAGGAGTAACATCAAAAGATGTAATTCTTCAAATAATAGGAAAAATTGGAACAGCTGGTGGAACTGGATGTGTTATAGAATATGCTGGAGATCTAATTAGATCTTTGAGTGTTGAGCAAAGAATGACTATTTGTAACATGACTATAGAAGGTGGAGCTAGAGCAGGATTGATTGCCCCTGATGAAAAAATATTTAAATATCTTGAGGGCAAACCTATGTCACCAAAAGGAAAAAATTGGGAAAATGCTTTGGGATATTGGAGAAATTTAAAGTCAGATGATGGAGCAAAATTTGATAAAGAAGTTAATTTAAAAGCTGAAGAAATTTTACCAATGATAACTTGGGGGACTTCTCCACAAGATGTAATCACGATAGATGGCAAGATTCCCAACCCTCAAAATGAAAAAAATGAAGATAAGAAAAATTCATTAGAAAGAGCGCTAAATTATATGGGCTTAAAACCTAATATGGCTGCAAAAGATATTAAAATAGATAAAGTTTTTATAGGAAGCTGCACAAATGGTAGAATTGAAGACCTAAGAGAGGCTGCGAAAATTCTTAAAGACAAAAAAATAGCCTCCCACGTTCATGCGATGGTCGTTCCTGGATCAGGTTTAGTAAAAGAGCAAGCGGAGCAGGAAGGATTGGATAAAATATTTGTTAACTCAGGTTTTGAATGGAGGGAACCAGGTTGTTCGATGTGCCTAGCAATGAATGCTGACAAATTAAAACCTGAGGAAAGATGTGCATCCACTTCAAATAGAAATTTTGAGGGAAGACAAGGCAGAGGTGGAAGAACACATCTTGTCAGTCCAGGCATGGCCGCTGCTGCAGCAATATCTGGTAGTCTCGATGATGTGAGAAAGTACCAAAATTAGATGCAAAAATTTAGCACACTTAAAAGTATTCCGGCATATTTACCAATTGTCAATATTGATACTGATATGATTATTCCTAAACAATTTCTTAAAACTATTAAAAGAACTGGGTTAGGTAAAAACTTATTCTTTGAAATGAGGTATGATGATAAAGGTAAAGAAATAAATGAATTTGTTTTAAATAAAACTCCATTTAATAAATCAAAAATTTTGATAGCTGGAAAAAATTTTGGATGTGGCTCTTCGAGGGAGCATGCACCCTGGGCATTGTTAGATTTTGGTATTACATGCGTGATAAGCTCAAGTTTTGCTGATATTTTCCACAACAATTGTTTTAAAAACGGAATTTTACCAATCATTCTTAATGATGATAAAATTAAAGAATTATCAGAGTATGCTAATAGAAAAGAGGAAATTTTTGTAGACCTTAATGAAGAAAAAGTAATTTATGGAAATAATGAAGTTAGATTCAAGGTAGACCCATTTAAAAAAAAATGTCTACTAGAGGGCTTAGATGACATAGCGCTATCACTTAACAAATCCAAAAAAATTGAAAGTTTCGAAAAAGATCTGAAAAGTCAAAAACCATGGATCTTTAATGATTAAGGTTAAAAAAAGAAAAATATTACTATTACCAGGTGATGGTATAGGCCCCGAGGTCATTGGTGAAGTTAGAAAGATAATAAATTGGTTTAATGACAAAAAATCTTTAGATTTTGAAATTGATGAAGATTTGGCCGGAGGATGTTCTTTTGACAAACATGGAACCCCAATTACTGATGAGGTATTTTATAAAGCTTTAGAGAGCGCTGTTATAATGTTAGGTGCTGTTGGTGGACCAAAATGGGATCAAGTTGAATTTTCTAAGAAACCTGAAAGAGCTCTTCTAAAATTAAGGAAAGAGTTAAAACTTTTTGCTAATTTAAGACCAGCAATATGTTTTAAACAATTAGTTGACGCATCAACTTTAAAACCAGATGTTGTCTCAGGTTTAGACATTATGATCGTTAGAGAGCTTACTGGTGGAATATATTTTGGAGAACCTAGAGGCATAAAACCAATAGAAAATGGTGAGAGAAAAGGAATTAATACGCACTCTTACACTAGTAGTGAAATAATCCGAGTCGCTCGGATTGCATTCGATTTAGCAAAAAAAAGATCAAATAAAGTCACATCTTGTGAAAAATCGAATGTAATGGAAGCAGGTCAGCTTTGGAAAGAGGAAGTCCAAGCACTTCACGAGAAGGAGTATAAAGATGTTGAGTTAAGCCACATGCTAGCTGATAATTGTGCAATGCAATTGCTTAGAAATCCCAAGCAATTTGATGTTATTGTGACAGACAATTTATTTGGTGATATGTTGTCTGATCAAGCATCCATGTTGACTGGATCATTAGGTCTTTTACCATCCGCATCTCTAGGAGCCAAAAATAATGAGGGAGAGATGAGAGCAATGTATGAGCCAATTCATGGATCTGCACCTGATATAGCAGGTAAAGGCATTGCAAATCCGATTGCAACTATACTAAGTTTTGCTATGGCTTTGAGATACTCCTTAGACCTGGATAAAGAAGCAGAATCTCTAGAAAAAGCTGTTCAGAGTGTACTAAATGATGGATTAAGAACAAAAGATATTTTATCTAAAGGAATGAAAGAGATATCGACATCACAAATGGGTGATGCGATTATTTCAAAATTGCAATAACTAATTATTTATTCTAAAATTAAAATATGCCTAGCTATAATGCACCAGTAAAAGATATGATGTTTCTCTATGAGAAACTAAGGGATAATAAAAATTATAATGAGTTAGAGAAATATAAAGAAGTTAACCCAGAGTTAGTAAAAGATATCTTAGAGGAAGCTGCGAAAATAAATCAAAATTTAATTTTACCTCTTGCAAAAGCTGGAGACGAAAATCCAGCTATATTAGAAAATGGAGTAGTAAGAACACCCCCAGGTTATAAAGAAGCTTATCAGAAATACATCGAGGATGGTTGGACTTCTTTATCTTGTGATCCAAAATATGGAGGACAAGGTATGCCTAGAACAGTGAGTGCATTTTTCGATGAAATGTTATCTTCAGCTAGTTTAGCATTTAAACTTTATAGTGAATTATCACTTGGTGCCTACAATTGTATTCACCACCATGCCCCAGATGAAATTAAAGATAGATATCTTCCAAAAATGGTTGAGGGAAAATGGAGCGGCACTATGTGTTTAACAGAACCAGTTTGTGGAACAGATTTAGGTTTACTTAAAACAAAAGCTGTAGAGCAACCCGATGGAACATATAAGATCACTGGACAAAAAATATTTATTACATCTGGTGATCATGATTTAACAGAAAATATAATTCATCTTGTAATAGCAAGAGCATCAGACTCACCAAAAGGTACCAAGGGAATAAGTCTATTTTTAGTTCCAAAATTTATTGTAAAAGAAGATGGAACTATTGGTGCTAGAAATGGAATATCTACTGGATCAATAGAGACGAAAATGGGTATTAAAGGTTCAGCTACTTGCGTTTTAAATTTTGATGATGCAACTGGAATTATGATTGGTCCTAAGAATAAAGGATTAAGTCAAATGTTTACAATGATGAATTTAGAAAGAATCGTTGTTGGAATTCAGGGTTTAGGAATTTCAGAAATTGCTTATCAAAATTCATTGAGTTATGCCAAAGAAAGAAAGCAAGGAAAAAGCAACAATAATAAATCGCAAAATGGAAATGCTGATGCAATTATTGAACATGCAGATATACGTAAAACGTTGTTGAACATGAAATCTATAATTGAGGGAGAGAGAGCATTATGTTTTTGGTTATCGCAACAAACTGAAGTAAGTTTAAATCATAATGATCAGAAAATAAAACAAGATGCTTCAGACATGGTTTCATTAATGACACCCGTTGTAAAATCTTTGTTTTCAGATTTAGGTATGGAGATTACAAGCGATGCAATGCAAATTTTTGGTGGGTATGGCTATACTAAAGATCAAGGTATAGAGCAATTATACAGAGATAACAGAATTACACCAATTTACGAGGGAACAAATTCTGTTCAAGCTGCTGATTTAGTTTTTAGAAAATTATTAAATAAGAATGGAAATATAATAGATAAATTTTTAGATTTAGTTAAAGCTGAAACAAATACAAATAACGAAAAAGTCAAGCCTTTTATAAAAGAATTTAATTATTATTTAGATGTGCTTAAGAACTTTAGTGATTGGACTATTCAAAGATTAGAAACCAATAAAGATGATGTAAGCGCAGCTGCAAATGATTATTTAAAAACTCTTGGCTATATATCATTAGCATTTTCATGGATAAAAGTTCTTAATATAAGTTTCAAAGACTATGAGGAGAATAAAAAATTCTATGATGACAAAATAAATACTGCTAAATTTTATTTTGACAAAGTGCTACCAAGAGCTGAACAACATTATAAGTCTGCAATTACCGGAAGTTTAAATATAATGAACTTCAAATTTAGTTAAATGAATCATTACGATACCAATCTAGAAAAAAATAATGCAAATTATGTTCCTTTAACCCCTTTAACTTTCATCAAAAGAGCTAAAGAAATCTATCCAAATTATGAAGCTGTAATATATGAAGATCGAAAATATTCATGGAGTGAGGTTTATAAACGGACTGTTAAATTTGCAAGCGCGCTTAACAAAATTGGCATTAAAAAAGGTGACACTGTTTCATTTTTAGCTTTCAATACTCCTGAAATTTTTGAGGGTCATTATTCTGTGCCAATGACAGGTGCAGTTTTAAATACAATTAATATAAGATTAGATGCTAAAACGATTGCTTATATTTTAGATCATAGTGAAGCGAAAGTATTAGTTGTAGATAGACAGCTACATATAGAAGTTAAGAAAGCATTAAGTGTTCTAAAAAGAAAAATTACCATCATTGATATTGTTGATAAATTTGCTGATCAATCTAAGTGTGAAAAAATTGGCGATTTAGAGTATGAAAGCTTTTTAAATACTGGTGATGAAGATTATGACTGGAAAATGCCAGAGGACGAGTGGCAAGCAATATCATTGAGTTATACATCAGGAACCACAGGGAATCCTAAGGGAGTTGTTTATCATCACAGAGGATCATACTTGATGTCTACTGGAAGCGCTGTTGCTTGGAATATGCCTAATAGATTAAACTTTTTGACTATTGTGCCAATGTTTCATTGTAATGGCTGGGGTTATCCGTGGACTGTCCCAATGTTAAATGGAAGAACTATTTGTTTAAGAAATATTGATATAAAAAAAATATTTGAATTAATTGATAAATACAAAGTTACTCATTTTGGTGGCGCTCCTATTGTATTAAATATGATTACTGGGGCTCCTGAAACTGACAGAAAAAAATTAAAAGAAAAAGTTTATGTGCTAACTGCTGGAGCTCCTCCACCAAGTATTATATTCAAAAAAATGAGGGAACTTGGATTTGAGGTAATGCATGTTTACGGATTAACAGAAACTTATGGACATGTTACCCAATGTGCATGGAATGATGAATGGAATGAATTTGATGAAGAAAAACAAAACGAAATTAAAGCAAGACAAGGAGTAAGATATCCTAATACTGAAGGAATATCAGTGATGGATCCAGAAACAATGAAAGAAGTACCTAAAGATGGAAAAACAATTGGCGAGATTATGATTAAGGGAAATGTTGTTATGAAAGGGTATTTTAAGGACAAAGATGCCACGAATAAAGCTATGGATGGTGGATGGTTTCACTCTGGTGATTTAGCAGTCATGCATTCTGATGGTTACGTCAAAATTCAAGATAGATCTAAAGACATAATTATTTCAGGAGGAGAAAATATATCGTCAATAGAAATAGAAAATACTTTGGCAAAGCACCCTTCGGTTTCAATTGCTGCGGTTGTTGCTAAGCCTGACCAAAAATGGGGCGAGGTTCCATGTGCGTTTATTGAATTAGTAAAAGATAAGTCAGCTACTGAGAAAGAATTAATCAGTTTTTGTAAAGAAACACTTGCCGGATTTAAAGTTCCAAAGCAGGTTATTTTTTGTGAGCTACCAAAAACTTCGACTGGAAAAATTCAAAAATTTGAGTTAAGGAAAAAATTTTAAGAATATATTTTAGATGAAAAGTTACCCAATTACAAAATCGAGAAGAGTAAGGAGTACACCTTTTACATCTAGAATAGAAAAACAAGGAGTTACAGCTTACACAGTTTATAACCACATGTTATTACCAGCTGCATTTGGCTCGATAGAGGATTCATGTGAACATCTTAAAAAAGATGTCCAAGTTTGGGATGTGGCTGCTGAGAGACAAGTCGAAATTTTTGGTGAGGATGCAGCAAATCTCGTACAATTAATGACTTGTAGAGATTTATCAAAATCAAAAATAGGGAGATGCTATTATTGTCCAATAATAGATGATAACGGCAACTTAGTAAATGATCCTGTAATTTTAAAGTTGGCTGAAAATAGGTGGTGGATTTCAATAGCAGACTCAGATGTTATCTTTTTTGCAAAAGGTTTAGCCGCAGGTAATAATTTTAAAGTTGAAATTTTTGAACCTAATGTTGATATTATTGCTATTCAGGGACCAAAATCATTTGCTTTGATGGAAAAGGTTTTCGGTAAAAAGATAATAGAATTGAAGTTTTTTGGTTTTGATTATTTTGATTTTAAAGGAACAAAACATTTAATTGCAAGATCTGGGTGGTCAAAACAAGGTGGTTTTGAGATATATATAGAAAATACTGAGTCGGGCCTAGATTTATACGATTATTTTTTTGAAATTGGCAAAGAGTTTAATTTGAAACCTGGATGTCCAAATCTTATAGAAAGAATTGAAAGTGGTCTTCTTTCTTATGGAAATGATTTTGATAATAACGACAATCCTTTTCAATGTGGTTTTGAAAAATATGTCAATTTAGATTCTGAGGTGACTTTTTTAGGAAAAGAAAAATTAAAGAAAATAAAAAAAGAGGGAATAAAGCGAAAATTAATGGGTGTTCACCTTGAAACGGATAAAATTAGTTTAACCAAATCTTTAAAGATTACAGATAATGAGGGTAACATGATGGGTGAGCTAAGATCTGCCTGTTATTCACCTCATTTTAAAGAAGTTATAGGAATTGCAATGATTAATGAGCCATACTGTAAATCGTCAGCAAAAGGCAAGTTAAAAATTGATGGAAATTCTGTTAGTGTTAAAGTTTGCGATTTACCTTTCATCTAGTATAAAAGCTAGATCATGAATATTGCAATAGTAGGAGCTACAGGAAATGTTGGTAGAAAAACTTTAGAACTTCTCGAGAAAAGAAATTTATCTATTGATAATTTATATTTGATTGCTTCTTCAAAAAGTTCTGGAAAAAAAATAAATTTTAGGGGAAAAGACCATGAAGTTTTTGATCTAGAAACCTTTGACTTTTCTAAAGTAAAAATATCTTTTTTTGCTGCAGGAGGAATTATCTCAGAAAGATTTGCACAAAAAGCAGCAAAATATTGTTTAGTTATTGATAATTCAAGTTATTACAGAATGGATCCAGATGTGCCTTTAGTTGTGCCACAAGTGAATTCTAACGACTTAAAAAATATAAAAAAAAATATTATAGCAAATCCAAACTGCTCGACAGCTCAGCTAGTAATTGCCTTAAAACCATTACATGATTTGTTTGTAATAAAAAGAGTAGTTGTTTCTACATATCAATCAGTATCAGGTGGTGGTAAAGCACCCATGGATGAATTGATTGAACAAACAAAATTAGTTTTGAGTAAAAAAAAAGTTGAATCCAAAAATTTTACTAAACAAATAGCATTTAATGCAATTCCTCATATCGATGTATTTTCGAATGATGGTTATACAAAAGAGGAATTAAAAATGAGTCATGAGACGAAAAAAATTTTGGATGATAAAATTAATTTGACAGCAACATGCGTGAGATTACCAATATCTGTATCTCATTCTGAGTCAGTTAATTTACAGTTTGAAAAGCCATTTTCTTTAGAAAAAGTAAAAGAGGCACTAAATGACTTTGAGGGTTGCAAAGTGATAGATCAAAGAGAAGATGGTGGATATATAACACCTTTGGAGGCGGAAGGAAGAGACGAGACGTTTATCTCAAGAATAAGAGAGGATCATACAATTAAAAATGGATTAAATCTTTGGATTGTTTCTGATAATCTTCTAAGAGGCGCGGCTTTGAATGCAGTAGAAATAGCAGAAAAATTAATTAAAAATAATTTTTATGGAAAATAAAGAACCTTTATCACCTCATATTCAGATTTATAAGTGGCATATTTCATCATTGGTATCCATCTCACATAGAATAACAGGAATAATTAATATAATTGCAATTACCTTTATTTGTTTGTTAGCTTCTCTCCTTGTTTTTGGTCAGAATAGTTATGAAATGATTAATTTATTTTTAATTTCAACAATAGGAAAATTTTTTATTCTTGGAATTACATGGTCTTTTTGTTTTCAAGTTTTAAGTGAGATTAGACATTTAATTATGGATTTGGGTTACGGTTTTGAACTAAAGACAACAAAAATAACTGGTTTAATTGTTATATTTGGATCAGTATTGTTGACTGTGATTTTTTTTTTAATTGGAAAAAATTTTTTATAAAATGATTGACGCAACAAAAAAATGGATTTTTTTAAAAATTAGTGGAGCAATATTAGTTCCATCAATGCTATGGTTTATTATAAATTTTATAAAAATTTATGACCAAGGTTATTTAGATATAGTCAATTTTTTTACAAACCCGTTGTCTAATTTTTTATTTAGCTTATTTATTATTAATGCGTATTTCTTTTCTGCTTTAAGTATAAGTGAGGTTTTTGAGGATTATATTAAAAATGAAAAAATCAAAAATGTCGCAAACAGACTTTTATATACATCAGCTGTGGTAATTCCTTTAATTACAATTATATTAATAAATAATTTATGAGTTCATATAAAATAATAGACCATGAATATGATGTAGTAGTATTGGGAGCTGGAGGTTCCGGTTTGAGAGCTGCTGTTGGTTTGAGTGAAGCTGGCTTAAAAACTGCATGTATTTCAAAAGTTTTTCCTACTAGAAGTCATACCTCTGCAGCTCAAGGCGGTATTTCTGCTGCTCTTGGAAATATGGGTGAAGATGATTGGCGTTGGCACATGTATGATACTGTGAAAGGAGCTGATTGGTTAGGTGATCAAGACAGTATTGAGTATTTGTGTAAAGAGGCTCCTAAAGCAGTTATAGAGTTAGAAAAATATGGAGTTCCTTTTAGTAGAACAGAGGACGGAAAAATCTACCAAAGACCATTTGGTGGAATGACTAAAAATTATGGTAATGGAATTGTTCAAAGAACTTGTGCAGCTGCAGATAGGACTGGCCATGCAATTTTACATACTTTGTATGGACAAGCCCTGAAACATAAAACAGAGTTTTTCATAGAGTATTTTGCATTAGATTTACTGATGAAAGATGGTGAGTGCAAAGGTTTAATTGCATGGAACTTAAATGATGGAACTATTCACAGATTTAGAGCTCACTCAGTAATCATTGCTACAGGTGGTTATGGCAAAGTTTACTATTCTGCAACTTCTGCACATACTTGTACTGGTGATGGAAATGCTATGGTTTTAAGAGCAGGATTACCATTGCAAGATATGGAATTTGTACAGTTTCATCCAACTGGAATATATGGTCATGGAACACTTATAACAGAAGGAGCAAGAGGTGAAGGAGGATATCTTACGAACTCTAAAGGTGAGAGGTTTATGGAAAGATATGCACCTAAAGCTAAAGATTTAGCATCTAGAGATGTAGTAAGCAGATCAATGTCAATAGAAATAAATGAAGGTAGAGGAGTTGGAAAAGATAAAGATCACGTACATTTAAATTTAAGCCACTTAGATAAAGAGGTTATAGAAAGCAGACTACCGGGGATAACAGACGCTGCAAGATTATTTGCTAATGTAGATGTAACTAAAGATCCAATTCCAGTAGTGCCCACTGTACATTATAATATGGGTGGAATTCCAACTAATTATAAAGGCGAAGTTCTAACAGTTAATGGCTCTGAAAAAGTAGTACCAGGTTTAATGGCAATAGGTGAAGCAGCATGTGTTTCAGTTCATGGCGCAAATAGACTAGGTTCTAACTCGTTAATCGATCTTGTAGTTTTTGGAAGAGCAGCCGCAAAAAGAGCTGCAGAAGTGATTAAGCCAGGAACACCTCACGAAGAAATTGGAGAGTCTGAAACGCAAAAATGTCTTGATAGGTTTGACAGAATTAGGAATGCGGATGGAGAAATAGGGACTGCAGAACTAAGACTATCAATGCAAAAAACAATGCAATCGAAATGTGCGGTTTTTAGAACTGAAAAAACACTTAAAGAAGGGGTTGACGAAATAAGAAAAACTTATGATGGATTAGAGTCTTTATCCGTAAAAGATAAATCATTAATATTTAACACTGATCTAGTTGAAACTTTAGAGTTTGATAATTTAATTAGACAGGCAGTTGCAACTGTAGACTCAGCCTATCACAGAAAAGAAAGTAGAGGAGCTCATGCAAGAGAGGATTTCCCAAAAAGAGATGACGAAAAATTTATGCAACATACTCTTGCCTGGTGTAATGGCAAAGAGACAAAAATAAGCTATCGTGAAGTTCATAAATCAACATTGACTAATGATGTACAATATTTTCCTCCACAAGAGCGAGTTTATTAATGGTTCAATTAAATTTACCTGAAAATTCAAAAGTTAAAAAAGGTAAATATTTTAAAGACACAACAGGTTCAAAAAATCTTAAAAAAGTAAACATTTATAGATGGGACCCATCCTCAGGAGAAAACCCAAGAATTGATACTTATGAGGTTGATATGGATAATTGTCCCTCAAAAGTGCTTGATATTTTAAATAAGATAAAAAATGAGATAGATCCAACTCTAGCATATAGAAGATCCTGTGCACACGGAGTTTGTGGTTCATGTGCAATGAACATGGGGGGTAAAAATGGCCTTGCATGCACAACACCGCATGCAGGAATAGAGGGTGATATTGATATTTATCCTCTGCCTCATTTAAAAGTGAAAAAAGATTTAATTGGTGACCTAGATGGTTTGTACAAACAATATAAGTCAATCGAACCTTGGTTAAAATCAAACTCTAAATCAGAAACAAAGGAAATTTATCAATCAAAAGAAGATAGAGCAAAGTTAGATGGTGCTTATGAGTGTATAATGTGTGCATGTTGTTCAACGTCATGCCCTAGCTATTGGTGGAATGGGGATAAATATTTAGGTCCAGCTGTTTTACTACAAGCTTATAGATGGATTATAGATAGTAGAGATGATGAAAGACAAGCTAGGTTAAAAAAGGTTGCTGATGAGCTTAAACTTTATCGTTGTCATACAATTCTTAACTGTACAAGTGCTTGTCCTAAAGGATTAAACCCTGCAAAAGCTATAGCTGAAATAAAAAAAATGTTAGCAACAGCTAATATTTAAACAATAGACTAACAAGTATTTTTACTCTAAAAGATCGTTCATGAAATTAATAGAGCATTTTGTTGGTGGAAAAATAATTTCTGGAACTTCTGACAAAAAAGGAAAAGTATTTAATCCTGCAACTGGTGAACAAGTTAAAGAAGTTAGGTTAGCATCTAAATCTGATTTAGATCAATCAGTTATAATTGCAAAAAAAGCATTTGAAGAATGGTCATTAAAACCTCCACTTCAAAGAGCTCGAGTAATTTTTAAATTCAAAGAGCTAATTGAGAAAAATTCAGATGAACTCACAAAATTAATTGTCGAGGAACATGGAAAAGTTTATGAAGATGCAAAAGGATCTTTGACACGAGGACTAGAAGTTGTCGAATTTGCATGTGGAATTCCTCATTTGCTTAAAGGGGAATTTTCGGAAAATGTCGGAACAAATGTTGATAGTTGGTCAATGCGACAACCTTTGGGAGTAGTAGCTGGAATAACTCCATTTAATTTTCCAGCGATGGTACCTATGTGGATGTTTCCAATCGCTATTGCTTGTGGAAATACTTTTATATTAAAACCATCAGAAAAAGATCCATCGTGTTCTATAAGATTAGCTGAGTTGTTAAAAGAAGCTGGCCTGCCAGATGGTGTATTCAATGTTATAAATGGAGATAAAGTTGCAGTAGATGCAATCTTAGATAATAAAGATATTAAGGCTGTAAGTTTTGTTGGGTCAACTCCAATTGCTAAATATATTTATGAAAACTCAGCTAAAAATGAAAAAAGAGTTCAAGCTTTAGGAGGCGCAAAAAATCATTTGGTGGTAATGCCTGATTGCGATTTAGATGGTGCTATTAATGGTCTAATGGGTGCAGCTTATGGTTCTGCTGGAGAAAGATGTATGGCCCAATCAGTTGCTGTTGCAGTTGGTGATATCGGAGATGAATTGGTATCTAGATTATCAAAAAAAGCAGAGGCTTTAAAAGTCGGTCCCGGAATGGATAAAAATTCAGAAATGGGACCACTTGTGACTAAGGAACACTTAGAAAAAGTAAAAGGCTATGTTGATTTAGGAGTAAAAGAGGGAGCTAAGTTAGTGGTTGATGGAAGAAGTTTAAAGTTACAAGGGTATGAGAATGGTTTTTATATTGGAGGTTGTTTATTTGATCATGTCACAAAAGATATGAGAATTTATAAAGAAGAAATATTTGGACCAGTTCTCTCTGTTGTGAGAGTGAAGACTTTTGAGGAAGCCTCAAAATTAATTAATGAACATGAATATGGAAATGGAGTTAGTATTTATACTAGAGATGGGGATGCTGGGAGAACATTTGCTAGCAAAATCCAAGTTGGTATGGTTGGGATAAACGTACCAATACCTGTGCCAATGGCATTTCATAGCTTTGGGGGGTGGAAAAGATCTTTATTTGGTGACAGTGCAATGCATGGTATGGAGGGAATAAAATTTTATACAAAATTAAAAACTATAACTTCAAGATGGCCTTCAGGAATTCGATCAAATGCTGAATTTGTGATGCCTACAATGAAATAAAAAAAATGAGCAAGATATCTTTAATAGGTGCTGGGCAAATAGGTGGAACTTTAGCTCACCTGATTGGAATCAAAGAACTAGTCAGTGAGGTAGTTTTGTTTGATGTTGCAAGTGGTATTGCAAAGGGAAAGGCACTAGATATTGCTCAATCATCCTCAGTAGATGGTTTTAATGTAAAATTTTCAGGCACAGACAAATATAATGATATTAAAGGATCAGATGTAATTATCATAACAGCGGGTGTGCCAAGAAAACCTGGAATGAGTAGAGATGATTTACTTGGTATTAATTTAAAAATAATCAAACAAGTTGCCGAAGGAGTAAAACAAAATGCTCCAGATGCATTTGTAATATGTATTACTAATCCTTTAGATGTAATGGTAATGGCATTTCAAAAATTCTCAGGTTTATTACCTAGTAAAGTGGTTGGGATGGCTGGTATATTAGATAGCTCAAGGTTTAAATTATTTCTGTCCGAAGAATTTAATACTCCAGTAAGAGAAATAGAAGCAATGGTAATGGGTGGCCATGGAGATACAATGGTTCCCTTACCAAGATTTACTAAAGTTTCACAAAAACCTTTATTAGATCTAGTTAAGGAAGGGAAAATCTCTAAAGAAAGATTAGAGGAGATAAATCAAAGAACTAGGGACGGTGGAGCAGAAATAGTCAAATTTTTAGAAAAAGGCTCTGCTTTTTATGCCCCTGCAGCGTCAGGTGTTGAGATGGCAAAAGCATATTTAAATGATGAAAAAAAATTACTTCCTTGCGCAGCTTATCTTAATGGAGAATATGGAATAAAAGACATTTATGCTGGTGTACCAATAATCATTGGTAAAAATGGAGTTGAAAAAATTGAGGAAATAAAGTTAGATGAAAAAGAAAAATCTGAATTTCTTCATTCAATTGATGCAGTAAAAAAGCTTTGGGAAGCAGCTTCTAAAATAGATCCAGATTTAGCTTAAAAATAATGAATATACATGAACATCAAGCTAAACAGATTTTAAAAAAATTTGGTGTAACAGTTCCAGAGGGAGTATTTGGATTAACAGTCGAGGAACTTTTAGAGAAATGCAAGTCATTAAAAACAAATAAGTACGTTTTAAAAGCCCAAATTCATGCAGGTGGTCGAGGAAAAGCTGGGGGCGTTAAAATTTTAGATAATTTAAGTGAACTTGAAAAATCAGCAAAAGAGCTTTTTGGCAAAAAATTAATAACACATCAAACAGGACCAGAGGGAAGGGAAGTAAAAAGACTTTATGTTGAGGAGTCATCAAATATCGACAAAGAATTTTATTTATCTTGTTTAGTAGACAGAGCGTCTTCAAAAATTGCCTTTATTTCTAGTGATCAAGGCGGAGTGGATATTGAGGAAGTGGCAAGTAAATCGCCTGATAAAATTTTAACAACTAAAGTTGAATTAAAAGAGGAAATTTCTGATGAAGAGTGTGAAACTATTATTAAGATTTTTCAATTAAAAGGAAATTCAAAAAATGAGGCAATTTTTTTGATTAAATCTATTTATAAAATGTTTGTTAAAACAGATGCAAATATGGTTGAAATAAACCCCTTAATTCTTACGAAAGAAGAAAAAATTATTTGTTTAGATGCTAAAGTAAATTTTGACAGCAATGCTCTATTTAGGCAACCAGAAATTTTAGAATTAAGAGATTTGAATGAAGAAGAACCTGCAGAAATTGAAGCCAGCAAACATGATCTAGCATATATAAAATTAGATGGAAATATCGGATGTATGGTTAATGGTGCCGGTTTAGCTATGGCCACAATGGATATAATCAAACAATATGGAGAAGAGCCAGCAAATTTTTTAGATGTTGGAGGAGGAGCCTCTAAAGAAAAAGTTTCTGCTGCATTTAAGATTATTTTGTCTGATAAAAATGTAAGAGGAATTTTGATTAATATTTTTGGCGGTATTATGAGATGTGATGTCCTCGCTCAAGGTGTAGTGGATGCAGCAAAAGAAATTAATATTGAAGTTCCACTAGTTGTAAGATTAGCCGGTACAAATTTTAAAGAGGGTAAAGAAATTTTAGATAATTCAGGTTTAAAATTAATTTCTGCAGAAAACCTTGACGATGCAGCAAAAAAGATTGTTGAGGCTATAAAATAAATGTCAGTTTTAGTAAATAAGAACACTAGACTAATTTGCCAAGGTTTTACTGGTTCACACGGTACTTTTCATTCTGAACAAGCTATCAAATACGGAACAAAATTAGTTGGTGGCGTTACTCCTAAAAAAGGTGGTCAAAAACATTTAGGATTACCTGTTTTTAATACGGTGAAAGAGGCAAAAGATGCTGAGAATGCTAATGCTTCTATGATTTATGTGCCAGCTAAATTTGCAGCTGAAGCAATTATTGAGTCAATTGATGCATCAATTGAACTGATTGTTTGTATAACTGAGGGAATTCCCATCCAAGACATGTTAAAAGTGAAACAAAGATTATCAAAATCAAAAAGTAGATTAATAGGTCCAAATTGCCCAGGAATTATTACTCCAGAGGAATGTAAGATTGGAATAATGCCAGGCAATATTCATAAAAAAGGAAGTGTGGGAATAGTATCAAGATCTGGTACTTTAACTTACGAAGCAGTTGCTCAAACTACTGAAAATGGTTTAGGTCAATCGACTTGTATTGGAATAGGTGGTGATCCTATTAACGGTACAAATTTTATAGATTGTTTAGATTTATTTTTAAATGATGAGGAAACACAGTCTATACTAATGATTGGAGAAATTGGAGGAACTGCAGAAGAAGAAGCCGCAGACTTCATAAAGAATCATAAAATAAAAAAACCAATTGTTGGATTTATTGCTGGTATCACAGCTCCACCAGGAAGAAGGATGGGTCACGCTGGTGCAATAATTTCCGGAGGCAAGGGGGGTGCAGAGGAAAAGATGAAAAAGATGGAGGAATGTGGAATAACTATGGCAAACTCACCCTCAAAAATTGGAAAAACATTGTTCAATAAATTGTCTAATTGAAAAATTTTCCGCTAGGTTTATATTGATTACAAATGTCTTCTTCTAAAAATTTCGAATTAAAGAAAACAGATTTCTTAAGTAAATCAAATAGTACATTTATAGATGAGATGTACATGAAATTTGTAAATAATGACCCGTCATTACCTAACAGCTGGAGAAGCTATTTTAATGAAATTGGAGATGAATTTGAAACCATTGTTGATGAGATTAATGGTCCATCTTGGAGTCCAGCTAAAAAATTTTCTGTAAGTCAATCTCAAGTTCAAAATAATGAAAATAATTTTAAAGATAACCAAGACTCAGTTAAGTCAAGTGCAAACTCAATAAAAGCTGTTGCCATGATTAGATCATATAGGCAACGAGGGCATTTAATTGCTAAATTAGATCCTTTGGGCATGTTAAAGTCTGAGTATTTAGATGAACTTCACCCGGAATCTTATGGATTTAAAAAAGAGGACTATAACAAAAAAATTTTTTTAGACGGTGTAATAAATAAAGAGTATTCAAATATAAATGAAATATTGGCTTTTTTAAGAGAAAAATATTGTGGTTCGCTTGGTTATGAATACATGCATATCTCTAATCCTACAGAAAGAAAATGGTTTAGAGACAGAGTTGAAAAAAATGATGACTTTAAATTTACTCAAAATGGGAAGGAAGCAATTCTAAATAAATTAATACAAGCAGAGGGTTTTGAAAAGTTTTTACATACTAAATATGTGGGAACAAAAAGATTTGGTCTTGATGGAGGCGAAAGTTTGATACCCGCACTTGAACAAATAATTAAGATTGGGGGACAATCAAATATCAAAGAAGTTAAAATTGGAATGTCACACAGAGGTAGATTAAATGTATTAGCTAATGTTTTACAAAAATCTTATAAAAGAATATTTAATGAATTTGCAGGTGAAATAAGCTCAAAATCAGAGGATGATACTGGAGATGTAAAATATCACTTAGGAGCTTCTTCAAATAGAGAGTTTGATGGAAATTCAGTTCATGTAAGTTTAACTGATAACCCTTCACATTTAGAGGCAGTAAATCCAGTTGTTTTAGGCCAGACAAGGGCTAAGCAATTTTTTCATAAAGACAAAGAGAGAAAAAAAGTAATTCCAATTTTAATTCATGGAGACGCTGCTTTTGCTGGACAAGGAGTTGTAGCAGAGTGTTTTGCAATGTCAGGACTACCAGGACACAATACAGGTGGAACCATTCATATCATAATTAATAATCAAATTGGTTTTACCACAAGCCCAAGATTTGCTAGATCATCCCCGTATCCCTCAGATATTGCTAAAATGGTTGAAGCTCCAATTATTCATGTTAATGGTGATGACCCAGAGGCTGTGGTTTATGCAGCAAGAATCGCTACTGACTTTAGGTTAAAATTTAACCGAGATGTTGTTATTGATTTGATTTGTTATAGGAGATTTGGACACAATGAGGGTGACGAACCATCATTTACTCAACCATTAATGTATAAAAAAATACGCTCTCATCCATCCGCAATAAGAGTTTACGGTGAAAAATTGGTTAATGAAAATTCAATTTCTAAAGAATTTTTAGACGCTTCAATTAAAAAATTCAAAGATTTGTTGGATGAGCAATTTAAAAATGCAAAAAACTATAAACCAAAAATTGAGTGGTTTGAGGGAACCTGGTCTAGATATAAACCTGATGAAGGAAAAGATAAAAGGGGGGTTACAGGGTCAGATTTAAAAAAGTTGATAGAGATTTCAGAAAAAATTAATTCAATTCCAAAAGAGATTAATATACACAAAACTATATCAAAAATTCTAGATATTAGAAAAAACAACGTTTTAAAAGGAGCAGAAATCGACTGGTCTTCAGCAGAGTCACTAGCCTTTGGTTCACTTTTAGAGGAAGGCTATCCTGTTAGATTAGTTGGCCAAGACTCTGGTAGAGGAACATTTAGTCAAAGACATTCTGTTTTAAGAAATCAATTGGATAATTCAAGATATATACCTTTAAATAATATTTCAGAAAGACAAAAAAAATTTGAGGTTGTTGACAGTTTTTTATCTGAACTAGCAGTTTTAGGTTTCGAGTATGGTTACAGTTTAGTAGAGCCAAATACACTTACAATTTGGGAGGCACAATTTGGTGACTTTGCAAATGGTGCACAAGTGGTAATTGATCAATTTATCGCTTCTGGAGAAAGAAAGTGGTCAAGAGCATCTGGCTTAGTTATGCTACTGCCTCATGGATATGAAGGTCAAGGACCCGAACATTCTTCTGCACGGCTAGAAAGGTTTTTGCAACTGTGTTCAAATGATAACATGCAGGTTATGAACTGTACAACTCCTGCAAATTATTTTCATGCATTACGAAGACAAATGCACAGAGATTTTAGAAAACCATTAATTATAATGACACCAAAATCACTATTACGACACAAACACTGTACATCAAACTTAGTGGATTTTAGTAAAAAAAATTCATTTCATAGAATTTTATGGGATCATGCTATGGATCCAAAACTAAAGGGTTTCATAAAGCTGAAAAAAACAAAAAAAATAAAGAAGGTAATTCTTTGCTCGGGAAAGATTTATTTTGATCTATTAGAGGAACGAGAAAAATTAAAAAGAGATGATGTGGTGTTTTTTAGAATTGAACAACTCTACCCATTTCCTGCAAAAACGCTAGCTGAAGAGCTTAAACCCTACTCAAAAAATGCTAATTTTTATTGGTGTCAAGAAGAGCCTAAAAATATGGGTGCATGGTTTTCTGTTAGAGATTATATACAATGGACATTAGATAATATTAAGGCTAGTAATAATATGATTTCTTATATTGGAAGAAGTCCTGATGCATCACCTGCAACAGGATATTTAAAGAGACATATGTCACAACAGCAAGAAATTCTGAAGAAAGTTTTTGAGTAAAATGAGTGAAAAAATTTTGGTTCCAGTACTTGGCGAAAGCATTGTAGAGGCAACAGTCTCTAAATGGTTAAAAAGCGAAGGCGACGCAGTTGAAGCAGATGAGCCTATTGTAGAATTGGAAACAGATAAAGTAAATTTAGAAGTCCCCTCTCCCGCCTCAGGTGTTTTAGATAAGATAATTTCCAAAGATGGTTCTGTTGTTGAAGTTGGTGCTACTTTAGGTTCAATCTCTACAAATGGTGAAATAATAAAAAAGGATGAGGTTAAAGAGATAAAATCTATAGAACCTAAGGTTGAAGAAAAAAAAGAGGAGTTATTTATCTCCCCAGTCATAAAAGATAAAAAAGAACAAGATAATCAAAATTTAGATGAGCCCCTAATATTAACGAAATCAATTGAAGAACCTAAAAAAAATTTAAATTTATCTCCAGCAGTTAGAAAAATTGTAAGTGAGAATAAAATTGATATTAAAAATATAAAAGGCTCAGGAAAAGATGGCAGAGTTTTGAAAGGTGATTTGATTGATTTAATGGGAGTCAATCCACCTCCGTCAGAGAGAAAAATTAAATATGGTCAAGAAGAGAGAATCAAAATGACCAGGCTGAGACAAACTATAGCAAAGAGATTAAAACAGGCACAAGAGAATGCAGCTTTATTAACTACTTTTAATGAAGTCGATATGACTAATATAATGGATATAAGAAAAGAAAATCAGGAAGATTTTCAAAGTCGTTATGGGATTAAACTTGGGTTTATGTCCTTTTTTGTTAAAGCGTGTGTCGTTGCGCTGAAGAATTTTCCAGCGGTAAATGCTGAGATAGAGGGTGATGAAATTATTTACAAAAATTATTACAATATAAGTTTTGCAGTAGGAACTGATAAAGGATTAGTCGTCCCAGTTTTGAAAAATGCTGATGAACTATCTTTTGCAGATATTGAAAAAAATATTAAAGATATTTCAGAAAAAGCAAGAGAGGGAAAACTGACTATAGAAGACCTCCAAGGGGGGACTTTTACCATAAGCAATGGCGGTGTTTATGGCTCGATGTTGTCTACCCCAATATTAAACTTACCTCAGTCCGGAGTATTAGGTATGCACAATATAGTCGACAGACCAACAGCAATTGATGGAGAGATAAAAATTAGACCAATTATGTATTTAGCCTTGTCATATGATCACAGAATTATAGACGGAAAAGAGTCAGTCTCTTTTTTAAAAATGATAAAAGAAAATTTAGAGGATCCAAGGAGATTATTTTTAGATATTTAAATGGCAGAAAAATTTCAAGCAGTTGTTATAGGAGGTGGCCCTGGAGGTTATGTTTGTGCAATTAGACTTGCACAGTTAGGTCTTAAAACCGCATGTATAGAGTCTAGAGGTTCATTAGGTGGAACTTGTTTGAATATAGGCTGTATACCATCTAAGAGTTTGCTTAATTTGTCTGAAGAATTTCATAAAGTCAAAGATTTATCAAATAAAGGGATTGAGGTTGGACAGGTAAAATTAAATTTACCAAAAATGATGAAGAGCAAAGATAAAGCGGTTACAGTTTTGACTAAAGGTGTGGAATTTTTACTTAAAAAAAATAAAGTTACTTACTTTAAGGGTACTGGAAGTTTCAAATCAAAAAATGAAATTCTGATTAAAGATAGTGAGAATAAAGAAACACATGTAGAAGCAGATAAAATTATAATTGCAACAGGTTCCTTGCCTGTGTCTTTGCCAGGCGTAGAATTTGATGAAAAAGTTATTGTATCATCGACTGGTGCATTGAAATTAGAGCAAGTTCCAAAAAAAATGGTTGTAGTTGGAGGAGGATATATTGGTCTTGAGATGGGATCAGTCTGGTCCAGGCTTGGAACTGAGGTTCATGTGGTTGAGTATTTAGATCATATTACACCTGGTATGGATAAAGAAATTTCAACGGAGTTTATGAAAATTCTTAAAAAACAAAAAATAAATTTTCATTTGCAGCACAAAGTAGAACAAATTAAAAATAATAGCACAAATGCAACAGTTTCCACATTAGATAAAGAAGGTAAAAAAAAGGATTTTGACTGTGATGTTGTTTTAGTTTCAGTTGGCAGGAAACCAAATACAATTGGATTAAATTTAGATAATGTAAATATTGATTTAGATAAAAAAAATAGAATTAAAACAGATAAAAACTTTAAAACAAATCAAGATAACATTTATGCGATAGGAGATGTAATAGCGGGACCTATGCTAGCGCATAAAGCAGAAGATGAAGGTATTGCTGTTGCGGAAAATATAGCAGGCCAATCAGGACACGTAAATTACGATACTATTCCGGGAGTAATCTACACCACTCCAGAAGTTGCCTCTATTGGAAAAACAGAAGAACAACTTAAAGAATTAAATATAAAATATAAAATTGGTAAATTTTCATTTATGGCCAATTCCAGAGCAAAAGCGATTGATGATGCTGAAGGATTTGTAAAAATTCTAGCAGATGAAAAAACTGATAAAGTATTAGGTGCACATTTAATTGGTCCACATGCAGGAGAATTGATTGCTGAAATTGGTGTTGCAATGGAATTTGGTGCTAGCTCAGAGGATATTGCTAGAACTTGTCATGCACATCCTACTTTCTCTGAAGCGGTAAAAGAAGCAGCATTATCTGTAGATAAAAGAGCAATACACTCTTAAAATTTTTTCATATTATTCATAAATGAAGTTTCCGATTCTTTTACCAAATATTTTTAATTATCCATTTACTTATGAAAGTGATTTAAAATTAAATGTTGGAGACTTTGTAGAAGTACCTTTTGGGAAATCAAAAAAAACAGGTGTAGTTTGGGATAATTTTGAAGAAAAAAAAAATAAAGATTTTAAAATTAAAAGAGTAATAAAAAAACTTGATGTTCCAAGACTGAATAAAAATATTGTAAAATTTTTAAATTGGTTTTCAGAGTATAATATTGTGCCAAAAGGCATGGCACTAAAACTTACTTTATTGAGTGGCCAAACTGCACACAAGTTCGATATAAAGTTTTATAAAAATTTTAACTCAAAGATAAAAGATTGCCCTTTAAATTTAACAAAAGAACAAGAGGACTCATTAAATCAAATAAATAAATATAATCAAAAATTTAATGTTCACGTGTTACAGGGCGTAACAGGCTCAGGAAAAACGATTGTATACTTCGAAGCATTGAAAAAAATTTTAAAACAGGGATATCAAGGTTTGATAATGCTACCAGAGATTGGTTTAACGAACCAATTTGAAAAGAAATTTAAAGAATTTTTTGGCTTTTCACCAGCGATTTGGCATTCGGGAATTACAAAAAAAAATAGAGAAATAATTTGGAGCGGGATTATTAATAATAAAATAAAAGTTGTTATAGGAGCAAGATCATCATTATTCTTACCATTTAAGAAACTAGGTTTAATCATAGTTGATGAGGAACACGACCAGTCTTATAAGCAAGATGAAGGAATAATATATAATGCTCGAGATATGGCTATTTCTAGGGGATTGTTTGAGAATATACCAATAAATTTAGTTACAGCGGTACCATCAGTAGAAACATATGAAAATATAAAAAAAAAGAAATACACTCATTCACAATTGAGTCGCCGATATCAAAACGCTTCTCTACCTAACTATGAAATAATTAATTTAAATAACGTAAAGTTAGATAAACAATCTTGGCTCTCTAAAAATATAATTGAAAAAGTTAGTCATCATTTAAAAAAAAAAGATCAGGTTTTGTTTTTTTTAAATCGAAGAGGCTTTTCACCTAATGTTTTTTGTATTAAATGTTTAAGCAGCTATTCGTGCCCAAATTGTTCTATCAATCTTGTATATCACAAAAACAAGAATAATCTCTTATGCCACTACTGTGGTTTTAAGTCTTCGTTGATAAAAGATTGTTCAAAAGGAAAAAAATGTGATTTCAAATTTACGGGACCTGGTGTTGAAAGAATTTCTGAAGAAGTTAAAAAATACTTTCCATCAAAAAAAATTGAAATTTTTTCGAGTGACACAATGAACAAAAAAAGCTCGGGAAATATACTTGAAAAAATCATTAATAATGAAATTGAAATTTTGGTTGGCACCCAGTTGATTTCAAAAGGTTTTCATTTTCCAAATTTAAATTGTATTGTTGTGGTTGATATTGATTTATCATCACAAGGACATGATCTAAGAGTAGCAGAGAAAAATTTACAATTATATCATCAATTATCTGGAAGAGCAGGGCGAGCAGGTAATTCTTCAACTGTTTATTTTCAAACTTACAATACAAACAATAAGATGATTTTAGACATAACAAGCAATAACCCTTATATTTTTTTAGATAAGGAAATAGAAATTAGAAGAAAAAACAATCTACCTCCTTTTCAAAGATTTATTTCTTTAATCTTAACTGGTGAAAATAATATTAAATTAGAAAAAGAAGCTCTAAATTTTAAGAGTCTCATTGTGAATAAAATTAAAGGTAAAGTTTTAGGACCAGTCAGTGCTCCTATATTTAAAATTAAACGGAAATATAGAATTAGATTATTAATACGTGGCCCAAAATCTTTAAAATTGCAAAATTCTCTAGCTGCAGCAATCTATAATTATAAATTTCCTTCAGGAATAAAACTTTCAGTTGATGTTGATCCAATAAGCTTCAATTAAACCAAAAAAAAGTCATTTTGGACGAATGTGTTGCTTGAACAGTATTTGGTCATATGTTAATTAAATCGTGTTTTTTATAATTAATAATCAAGTCTTAAGGTAACAAATTGAGTAATAATAAAGGATTTTCTGACACATCAGCTAATAGATATTCTTTGGCTTTATATGAATTAGCTAGTGAGTCAAATTTACTCGAGAACATTGAAAAAAACTCAACCGAACTATTAAATTTGATTAGTGTTAATGATGAGTTCAATAAACTTATTAAAGACCCAACAGTAAGCCAAGATAATTTAACTAACATTGTTAATAAAATATCTGAAAATTTTAAATTAGAAAATTTATTTAAAAATTTTTTATGTTTTTTGATAAAAAAGCGAAGATTTTTTTATATAGAACAAATTCTTAAAAGTTTCGAGGAAATATGTTCTGAAAAAAGAGGCGAGATTAAAGCAGAAATTAAATCTGCAAAACAACTATCTGGAATTGAGATTAACAAAATTACTGACGAACTTTCAAATAACTTTAAATCAAAAATAAAATTAAACTATAAGTACGACCAAAGTTTGATTGGAGGCTTGATTGTGCAAGTAGGAAGTACAATGATCGACACTTCCATAAAAAATAAATTACAACAAATAGAAAATAAGATGATAGAGGCATAATATGGAAATTAATCCTTCAGAAGTAACAAAAATATTAAAAGAGCAAATTAAAAACTTTGGTGAAAAAGCAGAAATATCTGAAGTAGGTCAAGTTTTGTCCGTTGGTGATGGAATAGCAAGAATTTATGGTTTGGATAATGTTCAGGCAGGAGAAATGGTTGAATTTTCTGATAGCTCAAAGGGAATGGCTTTGAATTTGGAAAGCGAAAATGTAGGTGTTGTGATATTTGGTGACGATCGAAATATTAAGGAGGGAGATGTTGTTAAAAGGACAGGAAGTATTGTGGACACTCCTGTTGGAAAAGAGCTACTGGGTAGAGTAGTAGATGGCCTTGGAAATCCTATTGATGGGAAAGGAGGTCTTGATAAATCTGTAAAAAAAAGCAGAGTAGAAGTTAAAGCGCCAGGGATTATACCGAGACAATCAGTAAGTGAGCCAATGCAAACAGGCTTAAAATCAATAGATAGCTTAGTACCAATTGGAAGAGGACAACGTGAGCTAATTATCGGTGATAGACAAACAGGAAAAACAGCTGTTGCTGTTGATACAATTATAAACCAAAAAAAAATAAATGAGTCTGGTGATGAAAAACAAAAACTTTATTGTATTTATGTCGCTATAGGACAAAAAAGATCAACTGTTAGACAAATACAAAAAACTTTAGAGGAAGCTGGCGCAATGGAATATACAACAATTGTTGCTGCAACAGCCTCAGATTCAGCGCCACTACAATTTTTAGCTCCATATACAGGTTGTGCAATGGGTGAATACTTTAGAGATAATGGAATGCATGCCTTAATAATTTATGATGATCTATCAAAACAAGCTGTGGCTTATAGACAAATGTCATTAATTTTAAGAAGACCTCCGGGAAGAGAGGCGTACCCAGGCGATGTATTTTATTTACATAGTAGACTACTTGAAAGGGCTGCTAAGTTAAGTGATGAACATGGCGGCGGGTCTCTAACAGCGTTACCTATTATTGAAACGCAAGGGGGTGATGTCTCTGCATATATACCTACTAATGTAATATCGATTACAGACGGGCAAATATTTTTAGAAACAGAATTATTTAATCAAGGTATTAGGCCTGCAATCAATGTTGGTTTATCAGTTTCAAGGGTTGGATCTGCTGCCCAAACTAAAGCAATGAAAAAAGTTTCTGGATCTATGAAACTAGAATTAGCCCAATACAGAGAAATGGCAGCATTTGCACAATTTGGTTCTGATTTAGATGCTTCAACACAGCAACTTTTGAATAGAGGTGCTAAATTAACAGAGCTTTTAAAACAAAATCAATTTTCTCCTATGACAGTTGCAGAACAGGTAATTTCAATATTTTGTGGTGTAAAAGGTTATTTAGACGATCTAGATTTAAAAGAAATTGTAGACTTTGAGAATAAAATAATTGAAAGCTGTAAAGCTGATCAACCTGAAATCATAGAAGCAATTTTAAGTTCTGGAAAATTAGATGATGATACTGAAAAAAAATTAATCGATATAATAATTAAATTAAAGAAAAATTTTAAGTCTTAATAATTTATGGCGAGTTTAGACGATTTAAAAAAAAGAATTACAAGTGTAAAATCTACACAAAAAATTACCAAGGCGATGAAAATGGTTGCAGCAGCTAAATTAAAAAGAGCTCAAGAAAGTGCAGAAAAAGGAAGACCTTATTCAGAAAAAATGAATAATGTAATTTTAAATTTATCTAACGGTATTTCAGATAAAGAAACTGCACCTAAATTACTCTCTGGCACTGGAAAAGATAAAATCCATCTTTGTGTTGTGATGACATCTGATAGAGGTCTGTGCGGTGGTTTTAATTCTAATATAATTAAAAAAGCCAAAAATTATTTTGGAGAGATATTGAAAGAAGGGAAAGTATTAAAAATTATAACAGTAGGATCAAAAGGAAACGATCAACTAAAAAGACAATATGGAAATAAAATAATCGAGAATATTTCATTTAAAAATTCAAAAAATGCTAATTATTTTGATGCAGAAAAAGTTGGTAGGATAATTATTGAAAAGTTTGAAAAGGAAGAATTTGATATATGCACAATATTTTATAATCAATTTAAAAATGTAATAACTCAAATTCCTCAGGCTCAAAAAATTATTCCTTTAAATACAGAAAGTGCAGATGAAAACGAATTAGAAGATAGCTACGAGTTTGAACCAGATGAAGACGAAATATTAAATAACTTATTACCAAAAAATATTTCTACACAGATATTCAAGGCTATGTTAGAGAACTCAGCGAGTGAACAAGGTGCAAGAATGAGTGCGATGGATAATGCAACTAGAAACGCAGGTGAGATGGTTGACAAACTAACTATTCAGTATAATAGAAGTCGTCAGGCAGCAATTACAAAAGAATTAATAGAAATCATATCAGGAGCAGAAAGTTTATAATTATGAGCAAAGGAATAATCACACAAGTTATTGGAGCAGTAGTAGATGTAAAATTTGAGGGAGAACTACCAGAAATCTTAACAGCTTTAGAGTGTAAAAATGGTGATAATAGACTTGTTTTAGAAGTTGCACAGCATTTAGGAGAATCTACCGCAAGAACTATTGCAATGGATGCAACAGAGGGGCTTAAAAGAGGCGATGAGGTAATAAATACAAAAGCACCGATTAAAGTTCCAGTAGGACCAGAAACTTTAGGTAGAATTATAAATGTAGTTGGAGAGCCAATAGATGAAAGAGGAGAAGTTAAAACAAAAGAAAGTTGGCCGATTCATAGAGCAGCGCCTGAATTTAACGATCAATCAACTGAAACAGAAATTTTAGTAACGGGTATTAAAGTCATTGACTTGCTGGCACCTTATGCCAAGGGTGGAAAAATTGGTTTATTTGGTGGAGCTGGAGTTGGAAAGACAGTTTTAATTATGGAACTTATAAACAATGTAGCTAAAGCTCATGGAGGGTTTTCTGTCTTTGCAGGAGTTGGTGAAAGAACCAGAGAAGGTAATGATCTTTATCATGAAATGATGGAGTCAGGCGTAATTAAATCTGACGGTCCTGGATCAAAGGCTGCTTTGGTCTATGGTCAAATGAATGAACCTCCTGGAGCTAGAGCAAGAGTTGCTCTTACAGGGTTGACAGTAGCAGAATATTTTAGAGATCAAGAAGGACAAGATGTTCTGTTCTTTGTAGATAACATATTCAGATTTACTCAAGCAGGTTCAGAGGTTTCAGCTCTTTTGGGTAGAATACCTTCTGCCGTAGGTTACCAACCTACACTGGCTACTGACATGGGTAATTTGCAGGAAAGAATTACAACGACCAATAAAGGATCAATTACCTCTGTCCAAGCAATCTATGTACCAGCAGATGACCTAACTGATCCAGCGCCTGCAACTTCTTTCGCTCATTTGGACGCAACTACTGTGCTTTCTAGACAAATTGCTGAAATTGGCATTTATCCAGCAGTTGACCCGCTAGACTCTACGTCAAGAATTCTCGATCCAAGAATAGTCGGTGAAGAGCATTACAGAGTGGCTCGTGAGGTACAAAAAATTCTCCAAACATACAAGTCTTTGCAGGATATTATTGCAATTTTAGGTATGGATGAATTATCTGAGGAAGACAAGTTAATAGTTGCAAGAGCAAGAAAAATTCAAAGATTTTTATCGCAACCCTTTTTTGTTGCTGAAGTATTTACAGGATCACCAGGAAAACTTGTGGAATTAGAGGCTACTATTAAAGGTTTTGATGCTATTTGTAAGGGAGAATATGATCATTTACCAGAGGCAGCATTTTATCTGGTAGGAACCATTGAGGAAGCAATAGAAAAAGCTGAAAAAATGAAAAAAGATGCTGCTGCTTAATGAGTGAGGAATTTAAAGTAGAAATAGTCAATCCTGAGACGTCTTTTTTGTCAAAAGAAGATGTTACGGAAGTAATAGTTCCTGCATTTGAGGGTGAAATGGGAATACTTAAAGATCATATTTCTATAATTTCTTTTTTAAAACCAGGTATATTAACTATTCATGCTAAGTCCGGAGAGCATAAATTCTATGTAGAGGATGGAATATTTGAATTTAAGAACAACAATTTATCCGTCTTAACAAGCTCAATTTTTGACTTAAAAAAAATAGAAAAAAGTAGGTTATTGAATTTAATTAAAGTAGCAGAGGAAGAGGCTAGTAAACAAGAAATTGATGATCAATCGAGATTTTTAATTGATCAAAAAATTGAAGTTTTAAAATCGCTTAATTAATTATTTTCTTAACTTTATCTTTAATTTCCTCATATACGTGACTTTTAAAGTCTACTGCTACATCTGTTATCATATCAAGATCAATCCATTTCCATTCTAAAAATTCAGGTTTTTTTGTTTTAATATTTATATCTTTGTCATCACCTAAATATCTCATTAAAAACCATTTTTGTTTTTGACCTTTATATCTTCCTTTCCAAATTATACCCAGTAAATGATCAGGGAGTTCATATGTCATTGTGCCATCAATTTCTTTAATGAGTTTTACATTTTTTATACTTGTTTCTTCCTCAAGTTCTCTATAAGCAGCGGTTAAAAAATCCTCACCATCATCAACTCCACCTTGAGGCATTTGCCAAAAATTTTTAGGATTATCTATTCTTTTTGCTACAAAAACTTTGTTCTTATTATTTAAAACAACAATACCCACACCATTTCTTAAAGGTAAATTTTTAAATTTTTCTTTCACCTTAACCGTTGAGTAGTTTTATAGCGTAGTTTAATTGATTATCTGTTTCTGTTTTAATTCTGAATTCATCAGTTTCCTCTGCAATTTCAATATCTGGAGAAACACCTACTTCTGAGATAGATTTTCCTGAGGGAAGGTAATATTTAGCTATTGTTAACCTAATAGCCCCATCATTTTTTAAAGGTATTATTGATTGCACTGATCCTTTTCCAAAACTATTTTCACCTAAAAGAATTGCTCTTTTATGATCCTTTAAAGCACCTGCTACAATTTCAGACGCTGAGGCCGAACCATAATTTATTAATACAATTAACAATTTTCCATTTGTTAAATCACCTTTTTTAGCAAACCATTTTCTATTTTCAGAGGCTTTTCTACTTTTTGTTGATACTATTTCCCCATTATCTAAAAAAAAGTCAGAAATTTTAATTGCTTGGGACAGCAGACCACCCGGGTTGTTTCTTAAATCTAAAATGTATCCTTTTACATTTTTATTTTTTTCTAATTCTTTGATTTGTTTTTCTACTTGGGTATCACTATTTTCATTAAAAGAAGTTAATCTTATATATCCAATATTTTTTTCTAATAAGTCTGCTTTTACAGATTGGATTTGTATTATTTCTCTTACAATTTTAAATGTTAGAGCTTTTCTCTCACCCCTTCTTCTAATTGTTAGTTCAATTGCAGAACCAACTGGGCCCCTCATTAAATCTACTGCCTCGCTCAAAGATTTTCCTTGAACTTGAATTTCATTTATTTTGACAATATAGTCTCCTGCTTTAATGCCAGCTTTAGAGGCCGGTGTGTCGTCAATAGGTGATATAACTTTTACAACACCAGACTCCATACTTACTTCGATACCAAGTCCACCAAATTTTCCACTTGTTTCAGTTTGCATTTCATTAAAAACTTCAGGTGACATATAAGCAGAATATGGATCTAAAGATTGGAGGAGACCGTTTATAGCAGAGTCCATACTTTCAGACTGATTAATCTCATCAACATATTCCTTATTAACTTTTTCAAGAACTTCACCAAACAAATCAATTTTTTTATAAATGTTTTGTTCAGATGAATTTACAAGTTGGAAAAAAAATAAATTCAATAGAGTGATTATTATAAAAATTTTTTTTTTCATTATATTATTAATTTTTCTTTCGGGATTAATTCTGCCCACATTTTTTCTAACTCATAAAATTTTCTTTTTTCAGGATGAAAAATATGAATTACTAGATCAATACCATCTACTAATTTCCATTCATTACTATCTTTACCTTCAATTTTTGAATCTTTAATACCATTATCCTTTAATTTATCTAAAACTTGTTCGGACAAAGATTGAATATGTCTAGATGAGGTGCCACTTGCTATTATCATATAATCAGCCATAGAACTTTTATGTTTTAAATCAATACTGACTATATCCAATGCTTTATTGATATCTAAGGTTTGTATTATGATTTTTTTGAGCTCTGATATTTTATCCATTAAAAATTTAAACTCTATCAAATTTTTCTTAATTGAGAAGATGAAATATTGACTTTATTAAACTCGATAAATTTAATATTACTCTTTAACCTTTTAAATGTCATAGAATTTAAAGATTTCTTTTTATAGCCATGGCGGTCAAAAACCAAAATATTACATTTTTGCAAAATTGATTCCCATTTGTACCATTTATGAAAATTAATTAGATTATCTGCACCCATTATAAAGTAGATATCATATTTTTGTTTCTTAGTTAGGTAATTAATTAAGTCGAAAGTTTTATTTGATTTAATTCTGTCTTCGTAAAACTGAACTTCAATAGATTTATTTTTTCCTATCAATTTTTTACAAAATTTAATTCTATCTAAAACTTTAATTTTGCTTTGTTTCTTAAAAGGGTTTTTTTTTGTAATTGCCCATATAATTTTTTTAAGTTTAAACCTTTTTACTGCTTCTTTAGATATAGCTAGATGACCTTTGTGGGCAGGATCAAATGAACCACCCAAAATTCCAATTTTTTTTTTTTTTAAATTCAAATTATTTCCTTATTTGACCTTTACTAGTGACTTGATATTTGTAGGAAATAAGTTGATTAAGTCCAACTGGTCCCCTAGGCGGAAGCGTGTTAGTTGAGATTCCCACCTCACCACCGAATCCAAACTCACCCCCATCTGCAAATTGTGTTGAAGTATTGTGCATAGCTATTGAGCTTTTTACCTCATTTAAAAATTTTTTTGCTGCTTTTTTGTTTTGAGTAATAATACAATCTGTATGCATAGTTCCGTATTTGTTAATGTGCACTATAGCTTCATCTATATTTTTTACTGATTTCACAGAGACAACAGGTGATAAATATTCTTTTGACCAATCTTTTATTGAAGCCTTCTGAATCTTTTTATCATAAAGTTTTCTGATCTTATTATCACCAATAATTTTACATCCATTTTCTTCTAAATTTTTTAAAATTTTATTTCCAAATTTCTTAATTATTTTTTCATGTAAAAGAATTGTTTCGGTTGCTCCACATATTGCGGTATTCCTCATTTTAGCATTTTGAACTATTTTATTTGCAATTTTTGGATTTGCATTTTTATCTACATAAGAATGACAAATACCTTCCAAATGACCAATTGTTGGAACAGATGACAAATCCTGTACTTTTTTAACTAAACCTTTCCCACCTCTTGGAATTATTACATCAATAAATTTACCCATTTTTTGTAGAAGAAAATCAACAACACTTCTTTTTTTTAGTGTTAAAAACTGAATAAAATTTTCATCGACGTTATTTTTCCTTAGTGATTTTCTAAAGAATTTTGTCAGAATAAGATTAGAATAATATGCTTCAGATCCACCTTTTAAAATTACAGCATTCCCAGACTTAAAACACAATGATGCAACATCTGCTGTAACATTAGGTCTACTTTCGTATATGACACCAATTACACCAATAGGTATGGATATTTTTGATATTACCAAACCATTAGGTCTTTTCCATTTTTCTAAAACAACATTTGTAGGATCCTTTAAACTAATAATTTTTTTTATAGAATTGGTTATCGTAATTATTTTTTTATCATTTAATACCAATCTTTGGATCAAATTATCTTTAATACCTCTTTTATAGGCATTCTTAACATCCTTTTTATTTTCATTAATTATCAATTTTTTATTTTTTATGATTAGAAGACGATAATCTTTCAAAACTTTGTCTTTTTTTTTTGTACTTAACCTTTTATTGAATGCTTTTTTTGATTTTTTTCCGATATTAGTTAGTAGCTTTTTCATTAAACCTCGACCATATCATCTTTATGAACCACTTCGGATCTTGTTATGTATCCAAGTTTTTTTTCAATTTCATTTGATTGACAACCCATTATTTTATTTATTTCTTCTGATGAAAAAGAGCTCAAACCTCTTGCAAATTCTTTATTTTTGGTATCGAGAATTTTTATATGATCACCTTTATCAAATTTCCCTGATAAATTAACAATTCCTGCTGCTAATAAACTTTTACCACCAACCAGGGCTTTTTTGGCACCGTCATCTATGACAAGAGTTCCTTTTGGTGAAACAGAACTTATTATCCATTTTTTTCGTGCATGTAATTTAGTTATTTTTGACTCAAATAAAGTACAAATATTCTTTTTTTCAATTCGTTCTATTGGATTTAAATATAATCCATTCGCAATAATCATATTACATCCTGCCAAATTACAAATCTTAGCCGCTTCAATTTTAGTATTCATTCCACCTTTACCAAACTGTGTTACCCCTTTTATGTAAATTTTTTTTATATCTTTATCTAGATTATTTACTTTTTTTACTAATTTTGCGTCTTTAAATAATTTTGGATTTTTTGTGAAAAGACCATCCACATCAGATAATAGTATTAAAGTATCGGCATTAGTTATCTGTGCAACACGTGAAGCAAGTCTGTCATTATCACCATATTTTATTTCTGAAGTTGCAATTGTATCATTTTCATTAACTATAGGTATGTAATCTAGTTTAAATAAATTATCGAATGTCCTCTTAGCATTTATTGATCTTCTTCTCTCCTCTGTATCATCCAAAGTTAACAAAATTTGAGAAATATTAATCTTTAATTTTGAAAAAGTTTGAGAAAATAAATTCATAAGTTCAATTTGGCCCACAGAGGCTATCGCTTGGCTTTTATCAAGCTTTAAATTTGACTTATTATAACTCATTTTTTTACATCCAAGTGCAATTGCTCCTGAGCTAACAATTATAATTTTTTTATTTTTAGATTTTAGTTTTTGTACATCTTTAGCAAATGTAGATAGCCATTTTTTTCTTATCTTTTTTTTACTATCTACAATCAGTGATGAGCCAATTTTAATTACTATAATTTTCGAGTTTTTAAGATGCATAACTAACTAATTTTGATTTAATTTTAGAAATATATTTTTTCTCTATTGTAGAAATAGCAATAATTTCTGATTTAGTGATTTTTTTTAAATTTTTTTCAATTTTTTTCATTTCTTTATCATCAATTAAATCGGTTTTATTTAAAACAATAAGCTCCTTTTTTTTTGCAAGTTTAGAGCTATAACTCTTTAATTCTTTTTTCACTTGGTTGTAACTTTTTTTTATATCATCGTTTGTTATATCGATCATGTGTAAAAGAGATTTACACCTCTCTATATGTTTTAAAAATTGTGTACCCAAACCAGTTCCTTTATGTGCCCCCTCTACTAATCCAGGAATGTCAGCAATTGTAACTTCTTTATCATCATAGCTTGCCACACCAAGATTAGGATTTAATGTTGTAAATTCATAATTTGCAATTTTAGGATTAGCATTTGTAATAGCTGCCAGTAGGCTTGATTTACCTGCGTTGGGTAATCCTATTATTCCAACATCAGCAATTGTTTTTAGTTGAAGCCATATAGTGAATTCTTCACCTCGATTACCTTTAGTAAATTTTCTTGGAGCTCTGTTTGTTGAGCTTTTGAATCTAGTATTACCTAATCCACCTTTACCACCTGCGGCAGCTACGAATTCCTCTCCAATTTTTATAAAATCAAAAATTAAGGTTTTATTATCTTCTTCAAAAACCTGAGTTCCTAATGGAACTTTTAGGATGAGATCGTCTCCACTTTTTCCAGTCCGATTTTGTCCAGCACCATTGTTACCTCTTTTAGCTTTATGATGTTGCTGATATCTAAAATCGATTAAAGTATTTAAATTTCTCTCAGCTTTTAAAATTACTGAACCACCTTTACCACCATCACCACCATCTGGTCCACCATACTCAATGAATTTTTCTCTCCTAAAACTTGGGGAGCCATCACCTCCGTTGCCAGCCTTAATATAAATTTTTACTTGATCTAAGAATTTCATAATACAACACTATTTTGAGTTGTAATATTAATTGGGTTTTACTGAAACAAAAGTTCTATCGGATTTTGTTTTTTTAAAAACAACTTTACCTTTTATTACTGAAAAAATTGAGTGATCTTTTCCCATACCCACATTTTTTCCTGGAAATATTTTAGTACCTCTTTGTCTTACAATTATGTTGCCAGGAATAACGTTTTGACCACCATATTTTTTTACACCAAGTCTTCTGCCGGCACTATCTCTACCATTCCTTGATGATCCACCAGCTTTTTTTGTAGCCATATTTTATTCCTCTATTTCTTCAATTCCTTTTTCGTAGGATCTTTTTTTGTTGGTTTAGAAATTTTCTCAGCTTCAGATAAAATTTTACCATCTTTTGAAAAAATTTTATTTATTCTAATCATAGAATATTCTTGTCTATGACCATTTTTTCTTCTTGAATTTTGTCTTCTTCTTTTTTTGAAAATAAGTACTGTTCTATTTTTACTATTTTTTATTACGTTTGCCTCAACTTTGGCACCCTGAATTGTTGGTGAACCTATTTCTATAATTTTATTATCGCCATATGCCAATATATCATTAAATTCAATTCTAGCGTCAGATTTTGAGTCTGGTAGTTTTTCAATTTTTAAAATTTCACCAGACTTCACTTTATATTGTTTTCCACCTGTTTTTATAACTGCGTATGACATAAATTTGATTTTTTATGTGGCAATATAGTCGGGGCATTTCTTTAGTCAAGCTTATTAACTAGAAATTATCCTTTAAATCTCTTAATTTTGAAAAACTTTCTAAATCTTCTGCTTTAAGAAATATATTACATTCCAATTCATCAGCTAAAGTGTTTGGTATAGTTGGTAATGCATTCTTAAGTTTTTTTTTAATCTCTAGGATTTTATTTTTTAGTTTTAAATTACCTGGATCATTGGCAATACAAAAATTTGAGTTTTGTAAGGTATATTCATGACCACAATATACTTCTGTATTACTTGGTAATGATTTAATTTTTTTTAGTGAATTGTACATTTGTTCATAGGTACCCTCAAAAATTCTCCCACAACCTAAAGAAAATAAAGTATCTCCTGTGAAAATTTTTTTTTCTTTAAAAAAATGAAAAGCGATATGTCCAGATGTATGACCTGGAACGTGATAAATTTTTGCCTCAAAATTATCTTGTTTCCAAATTTGGTTGTCCTCTAGAGGTATATCAATACCGGGTATACGATTTTTATCTCCAATAAATCCAACCACTTTACAATTATACTTTTTTTTCAAGTCAAGATTTCCACCAACATGATCATGATGATGGTGTGTATTAAGTATAAATTTTAAATTTATTTTTGACTTATCAAGATAATCGATTACCGGTGTAGACTCGCCTGGGTCAACAACACAGGCAGTTTGATTTTCACCATCAATAATTAAATAGCTATAATTATCCTGCAAACATCTAATAATTTCAATTTTCATTTATTTTTCTATTAAAAATATACCAAGTTCTCCAAATAAATTTTTAAAAATAAGATTTAAATTATTAATATCAGAAACATTTTCATTAATTAATGCTAAAGATTTAAAAATTTTAAAATCAATAATCTTAGAAAATCTAACAAAATCTTTTATAGTGCACATATGAATATTTGGAGTGTTATACCAATCATGAGGCAAAGAGTTTGTGATTGGCATTGTTCCTTTAAATAATAAATTTAATCTTACTTTCCAATGTCCAAAATTTGGAATAGTTACTATAGCTTTGTTGCCAACTCGTAAAAGTTCTTTAATTACAATCTCAGGATTTATAAAAGCTTGTAATGTTTGTCCAAGAACAACATACTCAAAAGAGTCATTTGGAAATTGCTTTAAATCAAATTCTGCATTCCCCTCGATAACTGTAAGCCCTTTAGCAATACAAGTTTGTACTTTTTCTTTTGAAATTTCAATCCCCCTGATATTGACATTTTTATTTGTCTTTAAAAATTCCATTAAAGTTCCATCATCACATCCTACGTCAAGAACTTTGGCATTTTTTTCAATTAAATCTGAAATAATTTTATATTCTGGTTTCATGAAAGTTTTTCGGCATAAGATTTGTCTAAAAAATTTTTTAGAGCTTTTAAGAAATCTGGAATATTTAGCAAAAAAGAATCGTGGCCTTTATCAGACTCAATTTCAACAAAACCTACATTTGCTCCAACCGCGTTTAAGGCAATTACAATTTCTTTATTTTCTTGTGTTGGATAAAGCCAATCTGAGGTAAAAGATATTATGAAAAATTTTGCTTTAGTATCTTTAAAGGCGTTAGATAGATTACCATTAAATTGTTTTACTAAATCAAAGTAATCCATGGCTCTAGTAATATATAAATAGCTATTCGCATCAAACCGATCTACAAATACTGAACCTTGGTATCTAAGATAACTTTCGATCTGAAAGTCAGCATCAAAACCAAATTTTAAATCATCTCTTTCTTGAAGTTTTCTACCAAATTTTTCCTGAAGCCCTTTTTTTGAGAGATAAGTAATATGTGCAGCCATTCTAGCAACAGCTAATCCTTTATCGGGTACAATGTTTTTTAAATTATAATCTCCATCTGACCAATTATGATCTGCTGTAATGGCTTGTCTGCCAAGTTCATTAAAAGCAATATTTTGAGCTGAATGACTTGAAGTACAAGCAATTGGTATTGCTGTTTTCGTTTTATCAGGATAATTACTAATAAATTGTAGGACTTGCATTCCGCCCATTGAACCACCTACAATTGAAAAAAGTTTTTTTATTCCAAAAAAATCTAACAAGTTAATTTGTGCATTTACCATGTCATTAATTGTGATAACTGGGAAATCTGTCCCATAAATTTTTTTTGTCTTGGGATTTTCATGGCTAGGCCCAAAAGACCCCATACATCCACCAATTACATTTGCACAGATTACAAAATATTTATCTGTATCTATCGACTTACCCGAGCCTACTGCGTAAGACCACCAACCGTCCTTTTTGGTCACTGGATTTATACCTGTTACAAATTGATCACCAGTTAAAGCATGAAATACCAAAATCGCATTATCTTTTTCATGATTTAGTGAACCATAAGTTTCATATGCTAACGGAAAATTATTAATTGTCTGACCACAATCTAATTTGAGCGGTTTTTCAACAATCAACGTTTTTATATTTTGTTTAATATCCATAATAAAAGCTGAAAATTGAATTGTGAGAAAAAAACTTTTTTAGCGGTTTTTTTAAAGCGCTCGCAATTCAGGTAAATCAGCGCGATGTTTTTGTACAAGAACTTAATTAGTATGTCAATTTTAAAAAAATATTTTAACTAATACTATATAAAAAATTGTTATTTTATTTATAAAGGGGCTTAAATTTAAAACATGACAACTATAAAATTTAAAAAATTCAATATTGAAGCTTATGAGCCTGGTAAATCAAGTATCAGAAATTTTAAAGAAATTATAAAACTTTCTGCTAATGAGTCTGCACTTGGTGTGAGTACTAGAGTAAAAAAGATTCTATCACCAAAAAACCTAAAACTATTTAGATACCCAGATGGTAAGTCTGACATATTAAGGAATCAAATTTCTAAAAAATTTAATTGCGATAAAGAAAAAATTATTTGTGGAGCAGGTTCTGATGAAGTAATTCAAATGCTATGTCAGCTTATTTTAAAACCAAAAGATGAGGTAATTGTTCCAAAATTTAGTTTTTTGATGTATAGAATTTATGCAAAAATAGTCGGTGCCAATGTTATTTTTTCAAAAGAAAAAAACTTTAAAGTTTCTGTTCCAGAAATAATTAAAAAAGTTACCAAAAAAACAAAAATTGTTTTTTTAGCTAATCCAAATAATCCAACTGGCACTTATTTATCAAAGTTAGAATTAATTGAATTAAGAAAAAAACTAAGAAAAAATATTTTATTAGTTATTGATGATGCATATGCAGAATATATGAAAAATAAAGATTATAAATCTGGTCTAGATTTATTTAGAAATAAGCAAAATGTTTTTATATTAAGGACGTTCTCAAAAATTTATGGGCTATCATCTTTAAGAATAGGGTGGGGTCATGGATCAAAAAAAATTATTAAAGCTTTAAACGTCATAAAGCCCCCATTTAATGTAAATGAGGTTGCCCAAAAAGCTGCTGTAGAGTCACTTAAAGATAATAAATTTATAACACGATCAGTTAATCATAATTTTTTTTATGCAACAAAACTAAAACATTTTTTAAATAAATACAAAATTAGCTCTAATAAAGTCTCTGCTAATTTTTTGTTATTGAATTTTGATAAATGTAAAATTAATGCTAAATACTTTTATGAAAAATTAAAAGACACTGGAATAATATTACGATCTACAGAGAATAGCTATAAGATAAAAAATATGTTGAGATTGACTATTGGATCAAAAAAAGAAAATTTACGATTTATGAAAACAACTGAAAATATATTCAAGAAATGAAAAAGGTATTTATTATCGGTTGTGGTTTACTAGGATCTTCTTTAGTTAGAAGAATTGCAAAAAAAAAATTAGCAAAAAAAATTTTTATTTACGAAAAATCTAAATCGAATATTGTAAAAATTAAAAAATTAAAATTGCCAGTCAAAATTCCTAAATCACTCAAAGATGGTGTATCAAATTCAGATATGATTATTTTTTGCACACCTATGAGTGAATATAAAAAACTTATTTTAAAAATAAATAAATTTATATCTCCAAAAACAATTATAACGGATATTGGCTCCGCAAAAATAGAGTCATCAAAAATCATTAAGAAATTTTTAAAGAATGGGATTAATTGGATTCAAAGTCACCCTATAGCAGGGTCTGAAGTGAGTGGACCAGAGCATGGCAAAGAGAATATGTTTGTTGATAAATGGTGTGTTTTGATCAAAGATAAAAAAACAAATCCTAAACATCTGAGATTTTTAACCTCCTTTTGGAGAAAAGCTGGTTCAAAAACGGTTTTAATGACCTCTGAAAGACATGATCAAATTTTCTCAATTACAAGTCATTTACCTCATTTGATAGCTTATAATTTAGTTAAATCAGCAAAAGACTATGAAAAAAAAATAAAATTAGATCTTATCAAATATAGCGCTGGAGGCTTAAGAGATTTTTCAAGAATTGCGGCATCTAATGAAATTATGTGGAGAGATATTTTTTTTGACAATAGTCATAATATATCTAAAACGATTGATATTTTTGTAAAGAATCTAAAAGATTTTAAAAAGGATATTCAATTAAAGAAAAATAAATCAATTATTAATAAACTCATTAAAGCAAAAAAAGTTAGATCCCAAATAATAAAATTAAAACAAGATATCAATAAACCTGATTTTGGGCGATTTAATTAGTCTCAATAATTGATTTAATATCTTTAAGATAATCTTTGTAACGGTCAGAGGATTTTACAGCTGTTTTATAAATTGGTTTTCTTGCTTGCGTTGAACTTGCTGTTTTAATTGCCCTTTCATTTTTGTGATGGCTTAAACATTTGTTATCCCATTTTAATTCACAAAAATTTAATAATTCCTTAATTTCGACTTCAGTATTTTCGACAAGTTTTGAGTATTCAATATCATAAATAATTTCAGGAAATTTTTTTCGAAAAAAAATCATAAGTTCCTCGTATAATTTATAAAATTGAGCGATATCTTCTAGGTCATTTGTAAATGGCATAGAATTTGAAAAATAATTTTTAAAATTCGACCAAGCTATATCCATAGGGTCTCTTTTACAATTTATTATTTTTGCGTTGGGAAAAATATATTTAATAAAACCAATAAATCTGAAATTCAGAGGAGCTTTGTCAGTAAAGATCTTGGATGAGATATTGTAATTTGAAATTCTATCTAGATACTTTTCTTTACAATCTATAATTAAATTATGAATTTCTTTCATATTTGATTGATTATTTTTTTCAAATTTTTGAAAAAGCTTTCTTACTTCTGTTTCCAAAAAAGGCAATTCACCTCCTCCAAATACCTCCTGATGAGAAGATAAAATTTGTTCAACTAATGAAGTTCCAGATCTGGGCATTCCGACGATAAAAATTAATTTTCTAGAGCTTTCTATGTTTGGGATATTTAAATTTTCGTAATTAAAATCTTTAATTTTGGCGAAGTCATTTTTTTCTTTTTGAATTTTATAATTTGTTTTTTTTTTAATTATTTTGTTTGCATATGAGTAATTTTTGAATGATTTCTCATAATCATTATTATCTTCAAAATATTTTCCCAGTGCAAAATACAAATGAGATTTTTGCATTTCATTTAATTTAATATTTTCTAATTTGTCTTTAATATTGAAATAATGTGGATGGTTATTTGAATATTTTGTCATTATTGATAACATTCTATCAGCATCTGTAAATTTTGGATTTAACTCTAAAATTTTTTTTAGGCACTCTGAAGATTTTTCAAACTTTCCTAAAGCCTCATAGTTAATTGCTAAATTATAATATGGTTCGATTAATTTATCATTAATTTTTAAAATTTTATTAAAATACTCGATAGCTGACTTATTTAAGTTAAGATAACTTTTGAGATTTCCTAAATTATTTAAAATACTTATATGTTTTGGTGCCTCAACTAAACCTCTTTTAAAATAATTTTCTGCCTCTTTAAAATTACTCAATCTAAAATGTGATAGGCCAATATTATTTAAAAAATGAGGATTTTTGGAATTGGCCCTTAAAGCTATCTCCATTATTTCTATAGATTTATCATTTTGACCTAAACTTTGATAAGAAAGGCTTAATAAATTGAAAAGCACCTGATGTTTTCTTTTTTTAAGTAAAAGTTTTGTTTCATCTATAACCTCGTTAAACATCCCTAATTTTAGTTTGTTAGTCAAAATTTCAACTTTTTTTTGCAATTCTATATCAGTAAGCATTATTTAATTTGTATTGGTTTTAGTTTTGTATCTTTAAATATCTTATTGATAGTTTTTTTTATGTTCATTATCAAAACTTTTTTTTTTGGACCGTAAGCATGTATTAGGTTTTCTTTATTTAAGCAATATGCAACATGTCCTTTCCAAAAAATAATTTTTTTTTTAAAATTCTTTCTATTGGAAATTTTTCTAAAATATTTTAATTGATCTATTGAGTCTCTAGGAAAAAAAATTCTATTATAATAAAAGAAGATTTGTATTAATGCAGAACAATCAATACCCTCAGATGATTTTCCACCCCACAAATACTTGACATTTAAAAACAATTTTAGAACTTTTATAAAGTTTTTTTCCGAATGATTAATCTTTTTTGTGTCACAAATTTTTATCCATTTATTATTTTCAAATTCAAAAAATTCTTTACTTTTATTAGTAACCGAAATCCCTGAGCCGAAATACAAAAAATTTTTTGTTTGAAAAAATTTATTACCTTTTTTTCTGAATATTCTTGATTTAAGTTTATAAACTTTATTTGTTGGTTTAAATTTTTTAAGAAATTTATGACTCTTAATAAAACCAGTATAATTATCGTATCTAGTTATAATTTTTACCCAGCCTTTATTTTTTGATAAAATTTTAAATTTTTCTCCATATAGAATTTGAGATGTCACCTCCGAATTTAAAAAAGGTCGTGAATTTATATTTCCTATCGATTTATTAAAAAAATTATTTTTCACTAAGTTTAAGTTTATTTTTCATTATCCACAATATAATAAGAGATGGAATTACCATTAATGCTGTTAATATAAAAAATACACCCCAGTCACCATTTAACCAGTCTACAAGTGCTCCCGATGAAGAAGCCAGTGTTGTTCTTCCTGCTGTGCCAATTGATGCCAATAAGGCATACTGAGTTGCAGTATAAGTTCTGTCTACTAAAAGAGAAATAAAAGCAACAAAAGCAACAGTTGCAAACGCAGCAGCAATGTCATCAAAAATGACAGCAAAAGCAAATAAGATTTCTGATTTTTCAGACCAGGCTAGAACACTAAATAGAATATTGGTACTTGCCATTATAATTCCTGCCACAAACATTGCTTTCAAAACCCCAGATCTAATAACAAACAATCCTCCTAAAAGTGTGAATACTACTGTTGTTATCCATCCTAAGGTTTTTGAATAAATAGCGATATCAGATTTGCTGAAACCAATTTCTTTATAAAAAATTATCGACATTCTTCCAAGAAAAGCTTCACCTACTTTGAATAAAAAAACAAAACCAAGAATTCCGATTGCAATAGAAAACCCATTTTTTTTAAAAAAACTAATTATAGGGCCACTTATGGTTCCACCAATCCATATAAAAAATTGTGAAAAAAGATTTTCACTTCCGAGTCGATTTGAAATTAATTTATCATTTTCTTTTTGTTTAGTTCGTCTTTCCTTACCACCAGTTTCATTTATGAACATTAAACCAACATTCATTAAAATAATTAAGATTCCTAAAATTAAAAATGTTAACTGCCAATAATTTTCAAATCCTTTGTTCTGCAAAAATTCAGCAGAAAATAAAGAGATTACACCTCCAAGTTTATAGCCGCTCCACCAACCCACTACAGCCATTGCTGCACCAGCAGCCATTGACTTCCCCTCATTTTCTCCAATTTGCTCAATTCTTAAAGCATCTACAGTTATGTCTTGTGTGGCGGATGCAACTGCAATTATTAATCCTACAGAAATTACAAAAGCTAGATTTAGTGCTGGATTAGAAATACTCCATAGAATAAGTGAAAATAAAATAATAATTTGCATAAATATTATCCATCCTCTTCTATGACCAATTTTTTTTGTTAAAAAAGGTATTTGTATTCTATCTATTAAAGGTGCCCACAAATAATTAAACGCATAAACTCCAAAAATTAAGCCTGCCCATCCTATTGTTGATCTACTAAGCCCATCTTCCTTTAACCACAAGCTAAGGCTGCTTCCAATTAATACCCAAGGGAAACCTGAAATTGCGCCTAATAATAAAATTTTCAACATTCTCCGATCAAAGTAAATGGAGAAAGTTTCTGAAAAAGACTGTTTTTTAAATTCTATCATCATTAATTTCTCCAAAAAGATGGTAAAAATAAAACTAATATTGCAAATAATTCCAATCTTCCTAGAATCATACCTAATGATAAGATCCATTTGGATAGATCAGGTAAAGATGAAAAATTACCATTTGGACCTATCTCTGAACCAAGCCCTGGTCCAACATTAGAAATTGATGTTGCAGCTCCAGAAATTGCAGTAACAAAGTCTAAACCAGTTAAAGAGAGTAAAGCAGTTAAAATGAGGAAAATTACAAAGTAAAAAAATATAAACGAAATTATAGATGAGATAAATTTTTCATCAATTGAACTTTGGTTATACTTTACAATGAATACTCCCTTGGGATAAATTATCTTTTTTAGTTGATTTGCTATAAATAGATATAATATCTGAAATCTAAAAATTTTTACACCACAAGTTGTTGATCCTGCACATCCGCCTATAAACATTAAAGACAAGAATACCAATAACGAAAAACCTCCCCAGTTATCAAATTGTGCATTGACGTAACCGGTTCCGGTAAGAATAGATATAACATTAAAGAATATTGAACGAATGTTATAAGATTCTGGACTGTCAAAAATTAGATAAATCGACAAAATTATAATACTTATGAATATTACTTTAAAAAAAGTTTTTATTTGAGTATCTGAAAAAAAAATATCTCTATTTCCATTAATAAATTTAATATATGAAATAAATGGTAAGCTACCTAAAATGATAAAAAACATGGCTGAAATTTCAATAGCCAGACTATCAAAAAAACCGATTGACTCATTGTAATTCGAAAATCCGCCAGTAGCTAAAGTAGTCATTGAGTGGGTTATACTATCGAAAAGATTCATACCGAATCCGTAATAAGTTAATGCACACATCGTTGTTAGAGCTGAATAGATATAAATTAACCTCACAGCAATTTCTTTTGATTTAGGAAGCACTTTTTCAGAAGAATCGTTACTTGAAATTTTAAACAATTGCATACCACCCACATTCATTATGGGCATAAGCGTTATTGCCATTATAATTATACCTATGCCACCTAACCATTGAAGTATTGCTCTCCACAAAAGAATACTTTTTGGCATGTATTCTAAATTCTCAATAACAGTTGAACCAGTGGTAGTAATACCAGACATACTCTCAAAAAAAGCGTTGGTAAATGAGAAATCTAAATTTGAGAAAAAAAAGGGTAAAGAACCAAAAATAGCAACACTTAGCCAAGATAAGGCAGTCAATAAAAAGGCTTGTTGTAAATTCAATTTATTTTCATGATCTAGATTTGATAGGAAAAATAATGTACCAAAAATAATTGTTACTATAGAGGCACCAAAAAAAGACGAGTCTATTTCTTGGTAAAAAAATTGAGCCATAATTGGAATGAACATAAAAATTCCAAGAATTATCTGTAATATCCCTAAAGTAAAAAAAACTGTTTTATAATTAGACATTTTGAAAAGAGATTATTTTATGGTAAATAAATTTCAACTCTATAAGAATAAACTTAACCATTAATTTTAGATTATATTTGAATTATTCATGATTAAAAAAGAAAATTTAGATAAAACTAGTGCTTGGCCGTTTGTTGAAGCAAAAAAAATGCTTAGAGAGAGAAAGTCTATTATTGAAAAAAAAGGAAAAATTACTCTACAAACAGGATATGGACCAAGTGGGCTTCCGCACATTGGAACTTTCGGTGAAGTTGCAAGAACATCAATGTTAGTCAATGCTTTAAAACATTTGACTGATTTACCAACAGAGATAATCACATTTTCAGATGATATGGATGGTCTTAGAAAAGTGCCAGATAATGTGCCAAATAAAGAAACTTTAGAAAAAAATCTTCATAAACCTTTAACACAAGTCCCAGACCCTTTTAATAAATATGATAGTTTCGGTGAACATAATAATGAAAAGTTAAAAAGTTTTTTAGATAGTTTCAATTTTAAATACGATTTTAAAAGCTCTACTAAACTCTATAAATCAGGTTTTTTTAATCCAACTCTAGAAATCATTTTAGAAAATTATGAGGAGATTATGAATATTATTTTACCTACTCTTGGAAAGGAACGACAAAAAACATACAGTCCATTTTTACCGATTTGTCCAGATACGCATCACGTTTTAGAAATTCCAGTGAAAGAAATAAATAAAGAAAAATCAGAAATAGTATTTGATAATAATGGTAAAGATTTAGCATCCAGTATTTTAGATGGCCATTGTAAATTACAATGGAAGGTTGACTGGGCAATGAGATGGTATGCTCTCGATGTAGATTTTGAAATGTATGGAAAAGATTTAATAGAGAGTGCAATTTTATCTAGTAAGATAATTAAACTAATTGGAAAAAAAAACCCATCAGGTTTTGCTTATGAACTTTTTCTAGATGAAAAAGGTGAGAAAATCTCTAAATCAAAAGGTAATGGAATTACAATAGAACAATGGTTAGATTATGCCTCTCCAGAGAGCTTATCACTCTATATGTATCAAAATCCAAAAAGAGCAAAAAAACTTTACAATGAAATAGTTCCAAAAGCTGTTGATGAATATCTCGATTTTATAGAAAAGGCTAAAACTCAAGATGAACTTAAATTATTGATGAATCCAGTTTGGCATGTTCACAATGGAAAAGTTCCTAAAGAAAAAATGATTATGACTTTTTCGATGTTATTAAACCTCGTTGAAACTAGTAATGCTAATAATAAAGAACTTTTGTGGAAATTTGTTAAAAGATATAAGGAAAATATTTTTGAAAAAGAACATCCTATTTTTGATGATTTAGTAGGATATGCAATAAAATATTTTAACGATATAATTAAAACTAAAAAGAAATATAAAACACCTAATCAAAAAGAAAAAAAGGCTTTAGAGGTATTAATCAAAACACTTGACGGATGTAGCGATAAAATGTCTCCAGAAGAGATCCAAACATTAATTTATTCAGCTGGAAAAGATAATGGATACTCAGAAAATTTAAGAGATTGGTTTAAATTGATTTATGAAGTTGTATTCGGAGATGAAAATGGTCCTCGAATGGGTTTTTTTATAAGTTTTTTTGGTGTTAAAGAAACAAAAGATCTTATAATAAATAGAATTAAATAATGTTTTCAAATTTAAGATCTTTAATTTTTAAACTAGATCCAGAGATAGCGCATAGTTTAGCAATAAAATCATTAAAATTAAATTTTGTTCCAAATATTTTAGACACAAATAAAGATAATGATTTATTCAAAACCAAATTATTCAATAAAGATATAGCTAATCCGATTGGAGTAGCAGCTGGATTTGATAAAAATGCCGAAGTTTATAATTCATTATTTAAGCTTGGATTTGGTTTTGTAGAAGCTGGCACTGTTACCCCTCTAAAACAATATGGCAATCCTAAACCTAGAGTTTTTAGACTAGTAGAGGATGAAGCCTTAATAAATAGATTAGGTTTTAATAACTTAGGTGCAAAAAATATTGCTGATAGGATTTTATCAAACAAACAGATCGGCTTACTTGGAATTAATATTGGTCCTAATAAAGATACAAATGATAGACACAACGACTATATCGAATGTTTAAAAGCCTTTCACAGAATTGCTGATTATATTACAATTAACATTTCATCTCCCAATACAGATGAGCTTAGAAATTTTCATGATCAAAATAAGTTGAATGAATTACTAAAAATTATTAACCATGAAAAAACAGCACTTAATTCGAATATTCCAATTGTTGTTAAGGTTTCGCCCGACATAAAGGATCAAGAAATACCTAAAATATCTGATGTTCTTTTAAAAAATAATATAGAAGCAGTAATTTTATCCAATACCTCAGACTCAACTAGAGATGAACTAAATGACATTCAAAAACATCAAAAAGGTGGCCTTTCAGGAAAACCGATAGAGGAAAAATCAACAAAATTGATTGAAAAATTTTATGAAATTATAGGTAAAAAAATTAAAATAATTGGAGTTGGGGGAGTGGACTCAGGAATAAGTGCTTATAAGAAGTTTTTGGCCGGAGCAAGTTATATCCAACTTTATACAGGGATGGTTTACAGAGGACCTAATATTGTGAACTTAATTAAAAAAGAGCTAAAGGAATTGATGTTAAAAGACGGTGTTAAGCACTTTAATGAAATAGTAGGAAAAAAAACAATTTCCTAAAATATATAAACTTGACGCTTTAGAAATCTCTCTTTATATACTCGTTGTAATTATGTCAAAAAAATGTGAACTCACTGGTAAAATCCCTCTTAAAGGTCACAATGTAAGTCACGCAAATAATAAGACAAAAAGAAGGTTTTTACCTAATTTAAAAAAAGTTAAGTTTACTAGTGAACTTTTAAAAAGGAGCATGAAACTCACGGTTAGTAATGCAGGTGTAAGATCTGTTGACAAAAAAGGGAGTTTTGATGAGTTTCTTAAAACTGTTAAAAATAAAAACCTATCACCAAGATTAAAAAAATTGAAAAAAAATTTGCTTATTAAATTTCCATTTCAAAAAAAACAAGTTCAATCTAGAACCAGTTAATGAAAAGAATATTTTTAATACTCTCATTTTTAATGGGAGTTGTTGTATTAGCCTCCAATTATCTGGTACAGTTTCCCATTAATTATTATGGTTTAAATGAAATTTTAACTTATGGAGCATTTAGCTACCCTATTGCTTTTTTGATAACAGATTTAGCCAATAGATCATTTGGCAAGGTAGTCGCTAGAAAAATAGTTTATATTGGTTTTGCAATTGGTATTAGTTTTACGCTTTTATTTTCAACAAATTTCACAGATTTAATATCAATAAGAATTGCCATTGGATCGGGTACGGCATTTTTATTTGCACAATTGTTAGATGTTCAAATTTTTGATAAATTAAGGCAAAAGAAATGGTTTGTTGCACCTCTAACTTCATCATTGATAGGTTCAACAGTTGATACATTTATATTTTTTTCAATTTCTTTTTATGGAACAGGTGTTCCTTGGGTCACCTTGTCTTTGGGAGATTTAAGTGTAAAAATTTTTGTAGCATTGCTAATGTTAATTCCATTCAGATTGTTATTAAAAACACTTAAGCCAGTTTAATTTTTTGACAGGAATTTCAAAGATAAAATTTTATAAACTAATTTAGCAACTAAAAAATTGTAGGAATTGAATCCTTTTATCGGTGCAAGTTCATTAACATCAGCTCCAACAATATTTGAATTTTTTGTGGCAATTTTTATAATGTTTAATGCTTCGTCCCATAATAAGCCACCGGGCTCAGGAGTTCCAGTTGCAGGCATAATACTTGAGTCTAAACCATCAACATCGAAAGTTAGATAAACAGTTTTATTTTTTATAAGCCTTTTAAATTTTTTAAAATCCCACTTTGCCTTATCTTTTGCCCAAAAAATATTAATCCTAGACTTGTTCTTTTTTAAAAATGGTATCTCTTCCTGAGATATATTTCTAATTCCAAATGAAATTATCGATACATTTTTAAAATCTAAACATCTTCTCATAGCTGATGCGTGTGAAAATTTTTCCCCATTATAATTTTCTCTTAAATCAGTATGAGCATCGAAATGTAAAATACATATTTTTTTATATTTTTTTACAAATGGAACAATACATCCTGACGTAATTGAGTGTTCTCCACCAAGTGTCATGGGAAAAAGTTTTTTTCTTAATAATTTCTTGTTTATATCTGCTATTTTTTTTAAGGCTTTTTTGATATTTTTATCAATTTTAAAAAATTTTAAAGTTTTTATTCCAATTTTTTTAAAAGGTTCACAATTTAACTCCTCATCGTATAATTCAACTTGATGTGATGCTTTAATTATTTCTTTTGGACCATTTTTGGTTCCGCCGCCATAACTTACGGTTTTTTCTAAACCGAAAGGAACTACTACAACTTTTTCCTTAAAATTAAATTTATTATCTATCCCTAGAAATCCTTTTTTATTTGAAAGATACTGCAAGGTTTTATCCAAAAATTTTCGTAAAGTTTTTTCTGTCTCTATTCTTCCATGCACCTTTGTGATAAGCATCACTTGCAATTAAAGGTAATACACTTGTTGCCTCTGCAAAGACCATTTGCTCTTTTGTAACATCGACTTTACCCCAGGAACTAGCTTCTTTCAAAGTTGAACTACTACAAGCACCATCTCTTGAATCTGCAACAGTAATTTGGACTGCATATTTGTGCATTTCAACTTCTTTACCTAAAAGTTCTGCACATATAACTGTATCCTGAATAAAGTTTTTTGGCACACCACCACCAACCATAAACAAACCCGAACTTTTTGATTTAATTTTTATTTCAGTTAATTCTCTAAATTCCCTTATCGAGTCTATTGTGATGTGTTTTTTAGGATTTTTTTCTTGATGAATTACCAAACCAAAACCAGCACTAGAATCAGTAAAGGCTGGACAAAAAATGGGCACGTTATGATCAAAAGCAGTTTCAATCAATGAGTTTTTTTTGATAGAATTTTTTTTAAGATATTTGCCCATTTCATGAATAAACTCTCTTGATGTATAATTTCTAGGATCTAATCCATCAGCTATTTCGCAAATCTTTTTATCACAAATTTGTAATTCATCTTCATCAATGTATGTGTCATATATTCTATCAATATAATTTTTTCTCAGCTCGGTGTCTTCTTGAAATTGAGAACCTTGATAATGTTTAAATCCTAATGCTTCAAAAAAGTCCATATCAATTATTGATGCTCCAGTTGCAACAATCGCATCTACCATATTATATTTTACCATATCTCTGTAGATATGCATGCATCCCGCTGCAGAGGTAGAGCCTGCTAATGTTAAAAAAATTGTACAATCTTTATCTTTTATCATTTGATTATATATTTTAGCGGCATTAGCGGTCTCTCTTGAAACAAAAGACATTTTTTCCATTGAGGCTATAATTTTTTGTGAGTCAAAGGAAGTTATATCAATGTGTTGAACCGGATTTTTTAAAAAATCTTTTTTACTGTTATGACCAAATTTTTTATCTTCTGACATTAAGCAACCAATATAGCTTTATTAACATCTCTATCATAAAGCGTCATAATTGGTTGGTCCTCTACTTCATAAATTTCGTCTGAAAAAAATCCATTAAATTGTGTTCTAAAGGTTAATCCGTAAGCCCCTAGTTGCCCAAGTTCAATATAATCATTTTCTTTAATATTATTTGGAAGTAAAAAAGGACCTTTCATATAATCCATACTGTCACAAGTAGGCCCATAAAAATCGAATGCAGTCAATTTTTTTGAAATAATTTTACTAGAGTTATCTTTAATCATTTTAGATGGAAAAACTATATTTGGGGTTCCAGCGTCAAAAAGTGTTCCATATGTTCCGTCATTTATATAAAGCTTTTGTTTCTTTTTTAGATTAACTCTAACTATTGTGGAACCACTTTCTGCAACTAGTGCTCTTCCAGGTTCACAAATAATTTCTGTTTTATTATTTAATTTTAAATTTTCTAAACTTTTTTTAATTTCTTTTAGATAATTATCTAGGGATTGTGGAATTAAGTCAGGGTATATTGTAGGAAAACCGCCTCCGACATTAATGTAATCAGGAATTATTTTAGTTTTTTTAATTATATTCCCAATTTCACTGATGCCCTTGTGATAAGAAATAGGATGCATACATTGAGATCCAACATGAAAACTTAACCCAATTTTTTTTGCGTACTGCTTTACTAATCTTAATAATCCTACTGCTTCAGAATTTAAGGCACCAAATTTTTTAGATAAATCTATTTCAGCGTGTTCATTTGACACAGCCACTCTAACAAATAATTCAAGATCTTTAGCATTATTTGTGTTTTTCATAATTTTAATAAGTTCATCTTTGGTATCTAAAGCGAATGTCTTTATCCCATATTTAAAATATGCATCGAATATGCTGTTTTTACTTTTTATTGTGTGCATATAGGAACATTTAGCTGAGTGACTAAATTTTCTGACAGCTTTTATTTCCTCTATTGAGGCAACATCGAATTGATTTATTCCACTTTCAATAAGAGTTTTAATGACTTCTTTATGAGGGTTTGTTTTTACAGCATATAATATTTTACCTGGAAAGTTTTTTTGAAAGTACTTAGAAGCTGAAAGAATAGAATTCTTTCTTATACAATAGACTGGCTTATCAGGTTTCAGTTGAGCAACTAATTCTTCAACCGACTTAAATTTTTGCATCTAAAATGCCCCCTAAAAAAATTTAATAAAAAAAGTCTTTTTATTTAAAAAACTTTAGTAATTGCAGCAATTAATTCATTAGTTAATTAATGTAAAGCAAATAATGGCCTATTGAATTGTGGAAAAAAATATCCATATGTATCCCATGAAAAATGAGGCACCATTACAAAATTTAGCTGATTTCGACAATAAATCCTTACTTATTGTTGATGATGATAATCCTTTCAGAGAAAGGTTAGCACGAGCCATGGAAAAGAAGGGTTTTGAGGTTATTCAAGCTGAAGGTGTAAAAAAAGGCATAGATTCAGTCAGATCTAAAAAACCAGGGTTTGCGGTTGTAGATCTTAGGTTGGGAGATGGAAATGGATTAGAGGTAGTTAAAGAAATCCAGAATACTAATTCTTCAAGTAGAATTATAATGTTAACTGGTTACGGAAATATACCAACAGCAGTAGCTGCTATTAAAGAGGGGGCGATTGATTATTTAGCAAAACCAGCAGATGCCGACGATGTTGAAAAAGCTTTGTTAGCTGATCCATCAAAAAAAGCGGCTCCACCAGAAAATCCAATGTCAGCAGACAGGGTAAAATGGGAGCATATTCACAGAGTGTTTGAATTGTGCAATAGGAACGTATCCGAAACAGCTAGAAGATTAAAAATGCATAGGAGAACTCTTCAAAGAATTCTTTCAAAAAGATCCCCTAAATAAATTTTCTAAATTTTAAAACGTACTTGGAAATGACTGTAAGCAAAACAATCTTAAATAATTCTGCTAATAAAAATGGCTTTACTCCTAATTGAAAAATAGGTTTATCCCAACCTATTAGAGTTCCTAGCCATAACACCCCTAAGATATAAATTATTGAAACTGCTACTACTAACTTAATAAAAATAATAAAATAATTATCTTTGATTTTAACAAACGAAGCTAAAAAACTAGCAAAGATGAATCCTATAAGGTAGCCCATAGTAGGGCCAGTGAAATAAACTAAACCCACACCTCTTTCAGGAGAATTAGAAAAAACTGGCAATCCTAGAACACCCTCTAGTAAATATAATCCAGCTGTAGAAATTGCGATTTTGTATCCAAAGCAGACACCTAAAAATAAAACCATAAAGGTTTGCATTGTCATAGGCACTGGATAAAAAGGTATTTTAATTTTTGCAGAGATTGCGAGCATTACTGAACCAAAAAAAATTACAATTACTGATTTAATTATTTGTGTGTGAGTATTTTGCTTTATAAGGTCCATAAAAAATAATACTCTTATTTCAATACATAATCTATATTTATTTATAATGAATAAAATTCAAAAATCTGATCATTTTTATCTGATTGATGGCTCAGGTTATATTTTTAGGGCTTATTATGCTCTACCACCTTTAACACGTAAAAGTGATGGACTACCAACCGGTGCTGTAAGTGGATTTTGCAGCATGTTATTTAAATTATTAGAAGACTCTAAATCAAATCAAAATAAACAAAAGCCCACACACTTTGCAGTTATTTTTGACTCAGCAAGAAAAACTTTTAGAAATGAAATTTACCGTGACTATAAAGCGAACCGATCTGAAGCACCAGACGATTTAGCTCCACAATTTGAATACATTAGAAAATCTGTTTTGGCATTTAATCTACCTTCAGTCGAGCTCGCCAACTATGAAGCAGATGACCTTATTGCAACCTATGTAGACCAAATTTTAAAAAAAGGTGCAAATGTTACAATTGTATCTTCAGATAAGGATTTAATGCAATTATTCAAAAAAAATGTCCGAATTTATGATCCGATGAAAAATAGATTTATTTCTGATGAAGATGTACAAAAAAAGTTTGGAGTAGACTCTTCAAAAGTAATTGATGTTCAGGCTTTAGCTGGAGACAGCAGTGATAATGTTCCCGGTGTACCTGGTATAGGAGTAAAAACAGCAGCAGAATTGATAAATAAATATGGAAATTTAGAAACACTTTTAAAATCTGCTAATGAAATTAAGCAGAATAAAAGAAGAGAAACAATTATTGAGAATAAAGACAAAGCATTAATTAGTAAGAAATTAGTTACTTTAAAAAATGATGCTCCTGTAGACAGGTCTTTAACAGAGTTTCAATTAAAGGAAATCGATAAAGATAAACTTTATAAATTTTTAAGAGAAATGGAGTTTAATAGATTGCTAAGCTCAGCAATTTCAGCTTATGGTGAACCGAAACTTACCTCAGAAAAAGATATTGTTAAAACTGACAAAAAACAAAAAGTTATCGATAGAAAAAAATATTATTTAATAACAAATCTTGACGAAATCGACAGCTGGATTAAAGAGGCTGAGGAAGCTGGAGAAGTGGCGGTAGATACAGAAACAAGTTCCCTAGATCCTCATCAAGCAGATCTTATTGGAATTTCACTTAGTTCTAAAATTGGTAAAGCTTGCTATATTCCTCTAGGGCATAAATCAAAAAAAAATATTGATAAAGATCAAACATTAAAAAAACTTAAACCTTTGCTCGAAGACCCGAGTATAAAAAAAATAGGGCAAAATATTAAGTTTGATTTCATTGTTCTATTTAAACACGGTATTAAGATTACATCTATGGAGGATACCATGCTTATGTCGTACGTGTTAGACTCTGGTAAAAATAGACACAATATGGATACTTTATCCGAAATTCATTTAAATCATAAACCGATAGCATTTAAAGACTTAGTTGGTACTGGAAAAAAAGAAATTAATTTTAGTTTTGTTGATTTAGAAAAGGCCAAAGACTATGCAGCAGAAGACGCTGATGTTACTTTTAGATTATATAAAAAATTTAATAAAAGTTTGAAAGACGAGAAAATGATCAATATTTACGAAACATTTGAAAAACCAATGATAAAAATTTTAGCTGATATGGAAATAGAAGGTATTAAAATTGACAATGATTTTCTTAAGACTCTGTCTTCAAAATTTGGGAAAAAAATTGAAAAAATTCAACGTGAAGTTTATAAAATATCAAAAAAAGAATTTAATATTGCATCTCCAAAACAGCTTGGTGAGATTTTGTATAATGATCTTAAGATTTCAGACTTAAAAAAAACCAAAAAAGGAAGCTTTGCAACTAGTGCATCAGTATTAGAAGATTTAGCTTTTAAAGGCCATAAGTTTCCACAATTAGTTTTAGATTGGAGGCAAATCTCAAAATTAAAGAATACTTATTCGGACACTCTTCCAGAGCATATTAATTCAAAAACTAAAAGAATACATACCTCCTTTTTACTGGCAGCGACTACAACAGGAAGACTAGCTTCAAGTGATCCAAATTTACAGAATATTCCCATAAAGTCTGAGGACGGCAAGGATATTAGGAAAGCATTCATTGCAGAAAAGGGTCTCTCATTAATTTCAGCAGATTATAATCAAATTGAAATGAGAATTTTAGCTGATTTAGCTGATGTTAAAGAATTAAAAAAAGCTTTTAGAAATAACGAGGATATTCATTCTTTAACAGCTAGCCAGATATTTAATATTGGTATCAATAAAGTTAATGAAGATCAAAGAAGAAAAGCAAAAGCAATAAACTTTGGTATTATTTACGGTATCTCTCAATATGGGTTAGCCAAACAAATAAACGTATCTAACCAAGACGCTGAGGAATTTTTGAATGCATATTTTGCTAAGTTTCCAGAAATAAAATCATATATGGATAAAACAATCAAATTTTGTAGAAAAAGTGGTTATGTGAATAATATCTTTGGAAGAAAATCTCATTTCATAAACATCAATGACAAAAACTATAATGTTAGAAACTTCCAAGAACGTGCCGCCATAAATGCTCCAATTCAAGGATCTGCGTCTGAAATTATGAGATTGGCGATGATCAGGCTTGACAAAAGACTTAAAGAGCAAAAAAATAAAAAAACGAAAATGTTACTTCAAATTCATGATGAGCTTATTTTTGAAACTTCTAAAGAAGAAGTGAAAAGAATCAGCAAAATTATAATCGAAGAAATGTCTAGCGTAGTTAAAAGCGAACACCACTCATTTTCAATACCATTAACTGTAGATTTGAATATAGGTGATAATTGGGGTGAACTTCATTAATTAAATTTGATTGCCCAAATTAGAACAATTTAGTATTTTTATACTGCGCTATGCATAAACAAGTAATCGCATTAATAGATGATGATCGTAATATTTTGACAAGTTTAAGTATTGCGTTGGAAAAAGAAGGATTTAAAGTTCAGACATATATTGATGGTGAAAGTGCGCTAATAGGTCTAACAAGAACACCCCCTGATCTTGCAATAGTTGATATTAAGATGCCTAAAATGGATGGTGAAGAGTTACTAAAAAAATTAAGAAAAAAAACCTCTTTACCAGTAATTTTTCTAACATCCAAGGATGACGAAATTGATGAGTTACTTGGATTAAAATTGGGTGCTGATGATTTTGTAAAAAAATCAGGAGGTTTTTCTATTAAAGTGCTCATTGAGAGAATAAGAGTTCAACTTAGAAAGAAAGATAGCAAGGACACCATTGAAGAAAATAAAAGTATTATATCTCATGGAAAACTAAAGTTGGATCCATCTCAACTTGAATGTGAATGGAATGGTAAACAGTTACCAGATAAATTAACAACCACTGAATTTTTGTTAGTCAAAGAATTGGCTAAAAGACCTGGAATTATCAAAGAGAGAGGACAATTGATGGACATAGCCTATAGGGAAGATACAGATATTGAAGATAGAACAATCGATAGTCACGTAAAAAGAATTAGAAAAAAATTTAAAAAGGTTGATCCTGAATTTTCAGCTATTGAAACAAGATATGGGAGTGGTTATAGGTGGAATGTTAGCTGATGTTCAACAAAATACTTAAAGATTTATCTATCCTAAAAAAATTTCTATTTATTAATTTAATTTTTTTTACAATTATTGGATTATTTACATTTATTTATATAAAAAATGTGCAACCAAACCTGATAAAAAAAAAATCTTCTAATCACATTGAAGTGATTAATAATACAATTAGTAATTTAACAAGACTAAATGTTAATTTTGTTGAGGAAGATATTAGACGATTTTTATTGTCTACAAGATTTTTATTTCAGAATCTTGATAGAGTAATATTTTTTGACAATAATTTAAATTTAGTCGGTGACACAGATACATTAGATCTGGATCCTAGATCATTTTCTTCGAGACTTGATATTATAGAATTAGAAACTTTAAACGAGAAGAAATCAAAAGAAATAGTAGAAAAGAAAAATATTGATATTGGAAAAAAAAAAACAGTTTCTTTAAATGATGTATTGTTAAATTATTCTACCTCAAAGGATTTTGGGATTCCATTTACATTCACTCAAGAAGAATTTAATAAATTCAAATTAATTACTATCAAAAATGTAATGCAAAATGGTAAAAATATTGGTTATTTAGCTATAACCGAAAATGCTAATGATATAAAAGCAGCAATTGATGAGAGAAAAACTTTTATCATTAGAACTGCTATTGCTGTAGGTATAGTAATATTAATTTTTTCTTTTGTTTTGAATAGATATTTTTTAAAACCAATTAAAAATCTAGTTAGTTATACAAAAACAATTAAAGATAAAAAACAAAAAACAACAAATATAGACAATTTAAAACTGAGAAATGATGAGCTTGGTTTATTGTCTAGTTCTTTAGATGACATGACACTTGAACTACAAAAAAGAATAAGACATGCTGAAAATTTTTCTACAGATCTGGTCCATGAAATAAGAAATCCACTTGCATCTTTAAAAAGTGCTTCAGAAATTCTACATGACACGAATGACATTGCTCAAAGGATTAAATTGATCGACATACTAAGTCATGATGTTCAAAGAATTGAGAGATTAATCACTGATTACTCTCAAATATTAAAGGATGAAGTTGCACTTAGTAAGGAGAATATTAAAAAAATTGATATTGAACCGATTATAAAATCTGTTGTAGATGATTTTAATAATCTTTATGAATTAAAGAGAGGAATAAAAATTTCTTATAAAAATGATCAAAAAAAAAATTATCTGATTAATGGAATTGAGAATAGAATTGAGCAGATGATAGCAAATCTTTTGGATAACGCAGTATCTTTTAGTGAGGATAATAAAGAAGTTTTAGTAAAAATATTTAAATCAGACAAAGACAATGTGGTTGTGAATATACTTGACGAAGGTAAAGGTTTTATAGAAAAAGATACAAAAAAGATTTTCAATAGATTTTATAGTAATAGGCCTGATAAATTTGGACAACATTCTGGATTAGGTTTGAATATAGTAAAAAATTTAGTGGATTTGCATAATGCTACAATTAAAGCTTCCAATAGAACTGATCAAAAAGGAGCAAAAATTGAAATAGAGTTCCCTAAAGTTTAAAGAGTTCTATTGATTAATTAATTCTTTATTGCTAGAAGATCTTTCATGGAAGATTTCAAAGTAAAAGATTTATCTCAAGCAGAATTTGGACGTAAAGAAATTTCAATAGCTGAAAGTGAAATGCCTGGATTGATGGCTTTGAGGGAAGAGTATCTTGGAAAGCATCCTCTTAAAGGAGCAAAAATTGTTGGCTGTCTTCATATGACAATACAAACAGCAGTGTTAATCGAAACATTAGTTCATCTTGGAGCTGAGGTGAGATGGTCATCTTGTAATATTTTCTCAACCCAAGACCACGCAGCAGCAGCAATAGCAAAAGCTGGAATACCAGTATATGCATGGAAAGGCGAAACAGAGGACGAATATTGGTGGTGCGTTAAACAAACTATCGAAGGTAAAAAGGATTGGAAACCAAACATGATTCTAGATGATGGAGGAGATCTAACAGCTTTAATGCATAAAGAATATAAAGACTTAATGAAAGATGTGAAAGGTTTATCTGAAGAGACCACCACCGGTGTATTAGCGCTAAAAAAAATGGAAAAGGAGAAAACTTTGTTAGTGCCTGCAATTAATGTTAATGACTCTGTTACAAAATCAAAATTTGATAATTTATACGGATGTAGAGAGAGTTTAGTTGATGGAATTAAACGAGCTACAGATGTAATGATGTCAGGAAAAGTAGCAATTGTAGCAGGCTTTGGAGATGTTGGAAAAGGCAGTGCAGCATCTTTAAGACAATCAGGTGCAAGAGTAATGATTACAGAAACAGATCCAATATGTGCATTACAAGCAGCTATGGAAGGATATGAAGTAGTGACGATGGACGATATGATAAGTGAAGCAGATATTGTTGTAACTGCAACTGGCAATAAAGATATCGTTACAGCTGATCACATGAGAGAAATGAAAGATCGGGCTATTTTATGTAATATTGGACATTTTGATAATGAGATACAGGTTGATGCACTTAAAAACTATAAATGGGATGAAATTAAACCTCAAGTACACGAAATAACTTTACCAAGCAAAAAAAGAATAATTTTACTTGCAGAGGGCAGGTTAGTAAATTTAGGTTGTGCAACAGGACACCCTAGCTTTGTTATGAGCGCCTCATTTACAAATCAAGTTATTGCACAAATCGAATTATGGAATAATTCTAAAAATTACGAAAAAAAAGTTTATGTATTGCCAAAACACTTGGATGAGAAAGTTGCCACATTACATCTTAAAAAGGTAGGTGCAAAGTTGACTAAATTATCAAAGGATCAGGCAGATTATATTAGTGTTAAGGTTGAAGGCCCTTATAAACCAGATGCTTACCGCTACTAAGAGCACAAAAATAAAGTTAAACTCAGAAAATATAACAAAAGAATTTGCTGATACTCTTTCATCAAAAATTAAAGTTGGAGATATAATTTTCTTATACGGTGAGATAGGTGTAGGTAAGACCACATTTGTAAAATATTTGATTAACATTATTGAAAAGAAAAACAAATTAGAACCATCTGAGGTAACCAGTCCTACTTTTAATATATTGAACGAGTATCAAATTAAGCAGATAAAAATAAATCATTATGATCTATTTAGACTTAAATCTGTAAATGAAGTAAAAAATTTAGGTTTATTTGATGATAGTTCTAGATCAATCACTTTAATCGAATGGCCACAATTAATTCAAGAAAAACCAAAAAATCTGATAGAATTGACTTTTACATATGAGAATGATTATCAAATAAGAACAGTTCAAGTTAAGGGTCTTAATTAGACATAAATCGAATGTATAAGTTTCAAAATTTAAAACCAATCGAAGGAGATGCATCTTTTAGAAAGTTTTTTCGAAATAAAATCAAAAATAAAAGTTCTATCGTAGTTTTTGCAAAGAAAGAAAAATTTAAAAATTTGATTGTGTATGACGCAATTAATAAAATTTTAAATAAAAACAAAATACTAGCTCCAAATTTATACAAGGAAAACTATAAAAAGGGTTATATAGAAATTCAAGATTTCGGTGATAATACAATTTTTAAAATTTTATTAAAAAAAAAAAATAATAAAATTAGATATTTTAAGAAAATATTAAAAACTTTGATGCAAATACAATCTATAAAAAATAAAGGTATTAAAGATTTTAAAAAGAAAAAATATATAATACCAAAATATGATAAATTAATTCTTTTAAAAGAAGCTCAGTTATTTTGTGACTGGTATACTAAAAAAAAACTAATAAAAAAAAACAGAGATGAATTTAATAAGAATTTTAAAAGAATAACTAAAAAATTAATCTCCAACCTCCAATTAAAAAATAACGTTTTTGTTCATAGAGATTTTCATATATCCAATTTAATGTTAGTAAATAATCGAATTGGAGTAATAGATAGCCAGGACGCTCTGATTGGAAATAAAGCATATGATTTAGCTTCTTTAATAGATGATGTAAGATTGAAAACTCCAGTTACATTCAAAAATAAAATTTACAAATATTATATTGATAGACAACATAATTTAAATAAATCAAAATTTAAAAACGATTTTGATATTTTATCAGTTATGAGAAATCTCAAAATTATTGGAATATTTACTCGTCTTAGAATAAGAGATGGCAAAAAGGGTTATTCAAAATTAATTCCTAGAGCTTGGGAGTTAATTCGTATTAGAATTAATAATCAAATTTTTTCAGAATTAAAAAAACTTTTAAATCAAAATTTTAAAAAAGAATTAAATGCAAATTAGAACAGCTCTAATACTGTGTGCAGGTTTTGGTAAGAGGTTAAATCCATTGACAGAAAAAATTCCAAAACCACTCCTTGAACTTAATAATGTTACATTATTGGAAAACTGTATTAACTTAGTTATTAAACTTGGTATTAAAAAAATTTTTTTAAATACATTTCATTTAAGTGATCAAATAATTAGCTTTATTAAAAAAAAAAATTTTCAAATCGAAATTCAGATAGTTGAAGATGGTAAAGAAATTTTAGATACAGGTGGTGGGATATTAAATATGATGAAAAAATCTTCTGATGAGGATTTCATCATTTTTAATCCTGACACTCTATGGAATAAGACCTATCATGAAGAAATTATTAAAATGCAGAATTTTTATTTTTCAAATAAGCTTAACAACGCTCTTCTACTTACCAATAAGACACTGAGTTTTGATAAAAATCTCTCAGGTGATTTTAATCTTAAAGATAATTTAATATACAGAGAAGATACAACAAACTTTATTTATATTGGTTGCCAAATTTTAAATAAAAATTTATTTAATAAATATGAAGTTAAAAATTTCTCTGTAACTGAAATTTGGAATGAATTGATGAAAAATAATGAATTAAATGGTTTTGAAAGTTTTCATCAATTTTATCATCTAACAAATTTAGAAACTTTTAGAAAATTAGAAGATCTTTAGATCTTTCTTTATCTAAGTACTCACAATTTTTTATTTTGAATTTATCATCGAACTCTATTATGAGAGGATTCCCTGTTGGTATTTCTAACTTAGAGATTTGAGAACTATCTAGTTTAAATAAATACTTACATAATGCTCTTATTGAATTGCCATGAGCTGAAACTAATACATTCTTATTTAAAAGTATTTTTTCAATTTCGTCATGAAAGTATTTGAGAACCCTTTCATATGTATCTTTCAGTGACTCGGTGTCTGGAATTATTTCTTTTGGTATATTTTTGTAAGTTTCAATATTAAATGGATGATAAGGGCTTTTTTTATCTAGTGGTTCAGGTTTTGTGTCCCAGGATCTTCGAAACTCAAATATTTTATCTTCACCAATTTTTTGAGCCATATCTATTTTATTAAGACCAGTTAAGGCTCCATAATGTCTTTCATTTAGTTGCCACGCTTTAGGGAAATCATGTTCATCATTTAAAATTTTTTGTATTATCTTTAAAGTATTATTTGCTCTTAACTGTAGAGATGAAAAATATTTATCAATTTTAATATTTTTATTTTTAATTAAAAAACCTGCTTTTTCAGCCTCTAACATTCCATTTTTAGTAAGGTCAACATCTACCCAGCCAGTAAATCTATTTTCAAGATTCCAAACACTTTGACCATGTCTTACTAGTATTAAAAAACTCATGTTGTTATTTTTAAAATATATTTATAAATAAAACTATATAATTAAATGACTAATTTTTTTTCCAAATTTAAAATAATTTTTTATTTTTTAAACGTTATTTTGATATTTTTGTATCTTTTTCCTGGAAGTTTATTGGGGATAATTATATATGATAATAAAAATATTCAACCACAACTAACACCAGATTTTTTTATATCCTCGAATCACTTTTATGTCTTTACTCTAATTTCAATAATAGGTTTTTTAAGCTTTATAAAAAAAAAACATATTAGATTGTTAGCAATTTATCTAATTCTTCTTTCGATTATCTTAGAAACATTTCATTTAATTATTCCAGAGAGAAGCTTTGAGTGGTCAGATTTATTAGGAAATTTATTAGGTGTCTTTATTGTAATTATAAGTAATATTCTTATAAAGAAATATGGTTATTTTAAAAAATAAATTATTAATCTTAATTATATTTTTACTAACTGGATGCTCATCAATACCTAATAATACAGCTAATAGCTGTTCTATTTTTAATGAAAGATATCTCTGGTACAAACATACCAAAAAGGTAGAAAGAGAATGGGGTACACCGATATATATTCAATTAGCAATAATTAAAATGGAGTCCGATTTTGACTGGTTAGCTAAGCCTCCAAGACAAAAAATTTTTAAAGTAATACCTTTTAAAAGACCCTCAAGCTCATTTGGATATTCACAGGCAGTTAGAGGGACATGGGAACAGTATAAAAAAGAAACAGGAAATAAATTTGCAACAAGAGCGAGATTTAAGGACAGTGTTGATTTTATTGGATGGTATACAAGTAAAACTGAAAATATTCTCAAAATTTCAAAAAAAGATGCATTTAGACAGTATCTTGCTTATCATGAGGGATGGGGAAATTATAAATATTATAAAAAAAATAAAAAAGTGATTAAATTAGCCAAAAAAGTAGAGAAACAGTCTAATATTTATAAAAAACAACTGTCTGGATGTAAAAATAATCTTAATAAGAATAAATATATTATTTTTTAAACAATTCTCTCCTTAGCTCTAAATCAACCGAGTCAATTCTTTTGGTATTTTTAGCTAATGCTAGATACATTGTTGGTGTAACATATAAAGTAAAAAATGTTGAAATTATCATTCCTCCTAAGATTGTTGAACCTACTGCTAATCTCGAACCTTCCCCAGCACCTGGGCCAATATTTCCTATAACTAAAGGTAACATCGCGATCATTGTACTTAATGATGTCATTATTATAGGTCTAAATCTTATTAAACACGCTTCTTTAACTGCTGAAATAATATTTTTTCCTGTTGCTCTTATTTGATTAGCATAATCGACAATTAAAATACTATTTTTTGTTGAAATGCCTATTAGTATGATCAAAGCGATTTGAGAAAAAATATTCACTGAACTATTTAAAAAAAGAATAAATACTAATCCTCCAAAAATAGCCAATGGGACAGTCAGTATTATTATAAATGGATGTATAAAAGAGTTGAATGTTGCAGCCATTACTAAATAAGCAGTCAGTAAGGCTAAAGCAAATATCATAAATAATTCATTACTCGTTTCCTTAATTTCCTCAGATTTTCCCTTCCAAGTAATTTGATTTTTTGGGGCTATATCGGACATTACATTTTCAAAGAAATTTATTGCTTCAGTTAAAGTATAGCCTTCATTTATGTTTGCCGAGATAGTCACTGCTCTTTGTCGATTATATCGAGCCAGTTGTTTAGCAGTTCCTTCATTCTTAAAACTTATAAGATTTGCCATTGAAATCAGTTTTGTGTTTGTTTCAGAACGCACAAATATTTTAGAAATTCCATCTTTGTTTCTCCTATCAGATATGTATTGCTGAACAATTATTGGGTATTCTTTGCCTAATTTATTAAAGGTTGTGATCTTTTTGCCACCGTATAAAGTCTCAAGCGTTTCACCTATTGTTTTAGTTGAAACTCCTAGATCTTTAGCTTTATTTTTATTTACAATTAATTTTACTTCAGGTTTATTCCGATTGTAATCTGACTCAACTCTTGATAAATTTTTATTAGATCTGAGTGCTCTAATTATTTTTTTTTGTATTAACTCTAATTCATCATAAGTATTTCCATAGATTACCATCTGAACAGGTTTGTTGTAGTTGGATACTCGTATTGATTGAGGCGATATAGGGAATGCTAAAGCCTGTGGTAAAGTTACAATTTTTCCAATTGCTTCTCTAAGGACAACTTGCTGACTTTTTTCCCTTTTTTTCCAATCATCGAGGAGAGCAATAATTATAAAACTATTATATGAATTCGCAGAATTTCCAAAACCTGGAACTCTCATTATAAATCTTGAATATGGACTATTCTCAGCTTGGAGGAGCGGAAGCAACCTTGCCTCAACCTTTTGAGCTTGCTCTTGAGTATACTCAAATGAACTTCCCTCATCAGTTGCTCCAATAATTAAGTAAGCTCCACGGTCTTCCATAGGCAACAATTCTTTCTTTGAAAAATTAAATAATAACGCTGATGTGATCATTATGAATATTATAAAAACACCAACTGATTTAGCTTTATTTATAACAACTTCTAATGAATCCTCATAAAAATTAGAAAAACTAGAAAAGATTTTATCAAATTTTTGAACAAAAATTTTCTTAGATTTTTTCTTGTTTAAAAATTTACTTGCAAGCATTGGTGATAAGGTCAGTGCTACGAAAGAGGATATAATAATTGAAAAAGACAATGCGATGGCAGTTTCTTTAAACAACGTTCCTGTTATACCCTCTATAAAAATCAGAGGTAAAAAAACAGCTACCAAAATTAAAGTTGTGGCTACTATCGCAAATGAAATTTGTTTAGAACCTCTATATGCTGCCACTAAAGGTGTTTCTCCGTTTTCTATCCTTCTGTATATTGCATCTGTCATAATCACCGAGTCGTCAGTAATAATGCCTATTGCCAGGATAAAACTTAAGAGAACAAAAATATTTATTGATAGTCCAAATATATAAAGTCCTAAAAATGAGGCTATTAAACTAACAGGTAAAGCAATGGCAGGTACCACTACCGCTTTTAGGCTTCCTAAGAATAAGTAAATTATTAATACAACTAAAACAAAAGCAATTATGAGAGTTTTGTAAACTTCTTCAATGGCCGCTTCAACATAATTTGCCCTATTAAAAGAGACTCTTAAATCTAGTTCTTCAGGCAAAGACTTTTTAACCTCAATGATTTTTTTTTTAATATTTTTTGAAAGTTCAACTGTGGAAGCCCCACTTTTTGCATAAATACCTATTCCAACAGTCTTTAAATTTATTTGATCTCTTGTTTGAGCTTTAAAAAGAGTTTTTTCTGAAACTGGGCCGAATTCTATATTTGCAACATCTGATAATAAAATAACCTTGTTGTCATTTTTTTTTATAGGTAATTGTTTAATGGACTCAATATCGTTGTAAGATTTATCTAAATTTAAAGTAAGATCAATATTATCTGCTTCTAGCGTTCCGGCTGGTAGACTTATATTTTCCCCACGTAATGCGATTTCAACTTCTTGTATAGTCAGGTCATTTGCTGCTAATTTAATTGGATCAACCCATACTCTTATACTCAGCTCTCTTAATCCTCCAACTCTTATTCTCCCAACATTTTTTACACTAGAAAATTGGTCTATTAAAAAACGCTCAGCATAATCTCCTAGTTCTAAATCGCTCCAAGTTGATGATGACAAAGATAACCACATTGTTGTTGTAAAGCCCGCTGCTCTTTTCAATATTTGGGGAGGATTAGACTCAGAGGGAAGATTGTCAGTAATTCTTGCTACACGCTCTCTAATATCATTCGCAGCATTATCTAAATCTATGCTTGTATCAAATTCAATGTTTATAGTGCTTCTTCCATTCTCTGATTTAGAGTCAATATTTTTTATACCTTCTGCACCGCCGATGACATCTTCTACTACTTGAGTTATCTCTTGATCAACAATAGAAGCTGAAGCAGATTTGTAATCAACTTGTACCTGAACAACTGGTGGCTGAATACCACTTGGTAGCTCTCTAACAGGTAATTTCCAAAAAACGAATAAACCAAAAATAATTAAAATTAGAGACATTACCCAGGATACTGTTGGTCTTTTAATGCTTAATTCAGTGATGAACATTTATTTGATTATAGGTTTAATTTTCCCTTTAGGTCGAACTTTTTTTAGACCTTCGGCCACTATAATGTCCCCTTCATTTAACCCAGAGATAATTTCAATATTTTTATTAGATCTTATCCCTGTAGTGACATTTATTTTATTTGCAATATTTTTGTCTGAAATCTTATAGACAAATGATTTATCACCTTCTACCATAATACTCGTATCTGGCACTCCTACAGAATTTCTTAAATTAAATTTAATACTCACTTCTAATAAAGATCCTGAAATTAATTCTAAATTTTCATTTTTTACTTTAATTCTACATAATAAACTTCTTGTATCTGCATTTATTCTGCTTGAGACAAAATCTATTTCACCTTGAAAAATTTTATCTTTATAACTTGAAATCCTCACATCTACAGGCAACTCTTTTTGAATAGATGCAGAATAATTTTCAGGAATTTTTATATCTGAATAGATTGTTGAGTTATCGTCTAGTGTTATTATGAATATATTGTCAGAAACAAGTATATCTTCAGTTAAGCCAGTATATCCTAGTACACCATCAAAAGGAGCTAAGATATTTCCACTTTTAAGCTTTATTAAAATATCACCCTCTTTTACAAAATCTTTGAATTTCAAATCCTCATATAGATCTTCTTTCTTAATTTTAAAAGTTTTAGATCTTTTTGAAACAGCAGTCCCAAAAGTTTCTATTTTTTCAGAAAATTCATGTTTTTTTACCTCGGTAACTATTATTCCCGGGGGTGGTTGTTTGCTGAATTTTTTTTTGAAGTGGCTACCAATCATTGCTCTCGCAATTATCACACTTGCTATAATTAAAAAAAATATTGATATAATAGAAATAATTTTTGTAGATCTTTTCATATTCGTTTAAATTTTTCCATATTCAGCCCAAGAGCCATCGTAAATACATGGACGATATTTATCATTTATTAAAGAATAAGCTAGTGCCAAAACACATGCAGTAACACCAGATCCACATGAGAAAACAATCTCTGTTTCTTGACTATTTTTTATATAAGCATCAAAAATCATTTGAAGATCTTTTTTGTTTTTGAAAGTTTTGTCATCATTTAAACATTCATTAAAAGGCAAACACCAAGAATTCTTTATATTACCACTTCGCAAACCCTTTCTTGGCTCTGGTATTTTTCCTTCAAATCTTTCTCTGCTTCTTGCATCAATTACTTTGAATTCTTGCGTATCTATATTTTGATCAATCATTATCATATTTTTTATCAATTCTTTATTTTCTGATCCTTTGTATTCACTTATTTCAATTTTCTTTAAATCCTCAGTAATTTTTCTTTTTTCTTTTATCCATTTTTTTAATCCCCCATTTAACACATGGACCATTTCAGAGTTGTGTCCAAAATAAATAAAATTAAACCAACATCTACATGAGCTAATAACATCAGAGTTATCGTAAATGATGATTTTATCATCATTTTTAATTCCCATTTTAGATACTATTTCTTCCCAGTCTGTTTTTTCTACTAACATATGAGGTAAGCTAGTATTTTTTTTTGAATTTTTATCTAGATCAAAAAAAATTGCATTTGGAATATGCACTTTTTTGTATTCTTCGAAACCAACTCTTTTAGTTTGGGGCATATGCCATGAACAATCAATTACTTTGACGTCATTAAGATTTTGATCTAGCCAGTCAGTTTCTACCAGAGACATTTTATCTTTTTTCTAAATATTTTTGATGGTATTCCTCAGCTGTACAGTAATTCTTAAGTAAAGAAATTTTTGTAACAACTTTCCCTGATAATCTTTCATTTGTATCTTTCAACACTTCTTCAGCTATAATTTTTTGCTTATCATTTAAGTAAAAAATCTCACTTCTGTATTGTGTACCAAAATCTGGCCCTTGAGAGTTTAAAGTAGTTGGATCATGGATTTGAAAAAAAATTTTCAAAATCTTTTCATAGCTTATTATTTTTTCATCAAAATCAAGTTTGACAACTTCAGCATGGTTTGTGTTACCTGTGCATACTTCTTTATAAGTAGTTGTAGGGCTATCGCCACCACAATAACCAACCTCAGTTTTGATAATTCCATCGATTTTACTAAATTTAATTTCTGGTCCCCAAAAACATCCTAATGCTAAAACTGCTATTTCCATTGATTATCAAATAAATTAATTTACAAATTATTCATATGCTTAGTAAAAATCAATTGGGTTTTTTGTACATGTTTATGTCCATTTGTGCCTTTTCTTTAATGGATATTATAGTCAAATGGTCTGTTGATTATCCAATTGGGCAAGTATTGTTTTTTAGAGGCTTTTTTGGAATAATTTTTTATTTTTTTATTATTCCAAAGGAAAGGCTCCATAATTTTTATCAGACTAAGAGACCAGGTTTACATTTGCTAAGATGCACTTCTGGATTAATTGCTCTAGTATCAATATTTATTGCATTGCGAGAATTACCTTTAGCAACAGTTGTAAGTATATCTTTTGCAGCACCGATATTTACTACAATCTTCTCAATTTTTTTATTGAGTGAAAAAGTTGGTATTTTTAGATGGCTAGCAGTGATTATAGGCTTCATTGGAATTTTGATTATTACAGAACCGGGACTAAGTGAGTTAAATATTTATTATATTTTTCCAATAATTTTTTGTTTAGGACTTTCTTATGTAGCAATAACAATCAGACAACTCTCCTCAACTGAACCAGTATGGTTAATTTCTTTTTATTTTTCTCTATCAATTATGATATTAAGTTTTTTCACTATTCCACATGGGTGGGTTATGCCAAGTTTTAATCATTTGATTTTATTATCTTTTGTTGGAATTTTTGGAGGAGTTGCAAATTTGTGGTTAAGTCAGTCTTACAAATACTCAGAAGTCTCACTTGTTACTCCGCTTAAATACTTAGCGTTAGTTTTTGCAATAATTTTTGGCTATTTAATTTGGGATGAAATTCCAACGATCAAAACACTTTTTGGAGCTTTCTTAGTAATAATTTCAACATTAATAATTTTTAGAAGAGAGATTTACAAAAAGAAAGTTATTACCCCTGAGCCTTTAAATGACTAATATTCCTAAATATTGGAATAAAGCAAAAAGGTATTTATCCCAAAAAGATAAAGTTATGGCAAAATTAATCAAAAGATATGAAAGCCCTACAGAGATAATATTAACATCTAGACGAGATATTTTCTTTTCATTATGCAAGAGTATAATTGGACAGCAAATAAGTGTAGCAGCTGCAAATTCAGTCTTTTTAAAATTTAAAAAAAAATGTAAGAACAAAATCAACGCAAAAACAGTTAAAAAATTGTCCTCAATTCAATTAAAAAGTTGTGGATTAAGTAAACAAAAAGTTAATGGAATAAAAAGCTTATCTAGACAAATATTAGATAATAGCTTTGACCCAAAACTTATTGTCAGCATGAATGATGAAGAGGCGATAATTTATCTTTCTAAATTAAAACAAATTGGTAGGTGGTCGGCTGAGATGATATTATTATTTACTTACAACAGACCAAACATTTGGCCAATACAAGACATAGGCTTATTAAGAGCAATCTCAAAAAATTATAATAAGAATTATTTACCACCAGATTCATTTATCAATTTATTGAATAAAAGGTTTTCACCATATTGTTCGGTCGCAACATGGTATCTTTGGCGTAGTATTGATCCAGAGCCGATACAGTATTAATTACCCTCGACAAGCTGATGATGTCTTACGACATGACCTTTTAAAATATTATGAGCTTCTTGATAGTCTTTTGAGTCGTAGCACTTTAACGCAGTATCATAATTAGGAAACTCAACCACAACAGTTCTGGGCGACTCAACTCCATCATTAGTTCTATTTTTTCCACCTCTAACTAGGAATTTACCAGAAAATTTCTCTATAGCTGGCTTAGCTCTAACTGCATACTCCTTAAGTTTTTCTAAATTATTGATTTTTTCATATATACAAACCCAATAACCCTTCATAATTCTCCTTTTTTAATTTTTTTTTTGTGATACCAAATTTTAATGACAAATAAATTAATAGTCACTTTTGAAGAATATAACAAGATTGTTGAAAAATTAGCAATACTTATACATCAAAATTATAAACCAACAGTACTTGTTGGAATAATGAGAGGTGCTGCACCAATCATAGATATCTTGTCACGAATTTTAAAGTTACCAATAGCTTATATAGTAATTCAAAGTTACTCTGGAAAAGGCACTGAAGATAAGCAAGGAGAATTAATGTTTGCAAGGGAAATAAGCTCTTTAGCAAATAATAAGGATTTTAAACGAGTACTCTTAATTGACGATTTATCTGACACAGGATTAACGCTTAATAAAAGTATTGAATGGTTAAAAAACTATGGACCAACAAAAGACTTTATAAAAGAGGTAAAAACAGCGTGTTTGTGGAAAAAAAAATCATCAACATTTGAACCAGATTTTTGTCCTATAAAATTGAACTCTGATCCTTGGATTGTTCAACCAACAGAGCACTATGAAGAAATATCTATAAAAAAAATTATAGAAAAAAATAAAAAGGGCTAGGTAAAACTAGCCCTTTTTTTAAAATCTTTAAGCTACAATAAAACTTATGAAGCTTAAGATAGCAATAACCCAAATTGCTGGTGAAGTTGTTGAAAATTTACCAGTAAATATTTTGATTAAAGCATAAGAAATAAATGCTAAAGCAATTCCATTACTTATACTATATGTCAAAGGCATTGATATCATGGCTAAAACTGCTGGAGCTGATTCAGCAATATCGTCCCACTCTATGTCAGTGATATTTCTAACAAATAAAACTGCAACATATAGTAGGGCTGCGCCATCAATCTCTTTAGGAAGGCTTGTAGCTAAAGGAGAAAGAAATAAACAAGCTAAAAATAAAAGTCCTATCACTAAGGAAGTCATTCCAGTTCTGCCGCCAGCTTTTACTCCTGCTCCAGACTCTACATAACTTGTAACTGTGGTAGTACCCATCAATGCACCTGCTACAGTTCCAACACTATCTGACATCATCGCTTTTTCAATATCTTGGACCTTCCCTTTTTTATCAACTTTACCTGCAACATTGGCAACTGATGTTAGAGTTCCAGCCGTATCAAAAAAGTCTATAAATAATAAAGTAAATATAACCGTAGACATTCCAGCAGTAAATGCTGCAGTTAAATCAAAATCCATTAGGTAAGTCATTGGCGGTATGCTTCCAACTACACCGTTGAATTTTGCAAGACCAGAAGCCCAAGCAATAATGCTAAAGACTATGATACCAATAATAATATTTCCTTTAATATTAAGTTTTTCCATCACAATCATTGATACAAATGCAAGACATCCTAAAATGATAAGTGGATTTTTTATATCTCCCAGAGTGACTAATGTAACAGGATGGTCTGCAACTACTCCCATTATTTCAAGACCAATAATTGCTAAAAACAAACCAATTCCAGCTCCAATTCCTAATTTTAAACTTCTTGGGATAGAATTAATTAACCATGCTCGTATTGGCGTTAAAGAAATAATCAAAAATAGAACACCTGCAACCAAAACAGCTCCTAAAGCTGCTTGAGGAGTGTAACCCATACCTGCAACTACACCAAATGCAACAAAAGCATTAATTCCCATTCCTGGGGCTAAACCAATTGGCCAAGTTTTACCGTAAAAGGCCATTATGAAACACGCGAGAGCGGTAGCCACAATAGTAGCAGTAAAGACTGCACCAAAATCAAAAAAACCCTTTTCTGGACCGGCAAATTCTCCTGATAGTATGAAAGGATTTAAAAACATTATGTATGCCATAGTTAAAAAAGTTGTAACTCCAGCAATTACTTCTGTTTTAAAATTCGTTTTATGTTTTTTATAATTAAAATATTTATCTAACATTTTTCCTCCTATATTCGTTCTAATTATTTGATTCTCGCTAAAAATTCCCGGTAAATTATTATCTTATTCACACAATACAACTAAGAAGTTTATATTTATAGTTTGTCCTACTTGTTATCATGTTTAAATGAGAAATCTCAAACCTATAATTTTAATTTTAGTTTTGTCTTTTACTATCTCAGCCTGTCAGACTATTAAAAATAAAACTGATGAGATTGTTGAAAAAGAAAATCAAAAATTAACTAAATACATTGGCAAAACATCCGGTTTACTAAAAATGGAATTAGGTGCTCCTAGTGAAGATTTTAAAAACGAAAAAGGGAATTTAATTTTAGTATATAATACTAAAAAGTACGGGATACCATGTGAGAGAAGATTTGAAATAAATTCTAATTCTATTGTAATTGGATTTGTTTCTAATGGATGTTTTTAAAAATTACTTGCGGAGAAGTTATCTCCGCAAGCAAGGTCTATTTATTTGATATCAATAAGTTTTTTCTTCTTATGCTCTGGAACAATTCTTTCACAAGATATTGTCAAAAGACCATCTTTAAGTTCAGCACCATTAACTTTTACATCATCAGCAATAGTAAATGATCGCGCAAATTGTCTTTGAGAAATACCTTTATGAATGATCTCACCATCTGTGTTATTGTCCTCAGATTTATTAACCTGTTTTGTTCTTACTGTTAATAAATTATCCTCAAACTCAACCTCAACATCTTTTTTGTTAAAACCAGCTAAAGCTAATTCTATAGCATAATTATCCTTTCCAGTTTTTCTGATGTTATATGGTGGGTAGTTTGACTGCATAGTCAAAGCACCATTCCCTAGCATATTTTCAAATTGGTCGAACATATCATCAAAACCAATAGAAAAGGGCCTAAGAGAATTAAATATAGATAAGTCCTTACTTGTCATTTTTCCTCCTTATATTAAGCAAGTTAATTTATGTAAGCCCCATCAGGCGACTTACTAAACTTATTTGGTTACTAATTATTTTTTTTCAAGGCCAGATTATCAAATTTTTTTTGATATCTTTAATGCGAATGCATAATCCAATGCAATTTCCTCTATAGCACCATCTCTTCCAGATTTACCACCATGACCCGCGCTCATTTCTGTTTTTAGAAGTAATAAATTATTGTCAGTTTTAAAATCTCTGAGTTTTGCAGTAAACTTTGTTGGTTCATCAAATAATACTCTATTATCACTTAAACTTGTCGTGATTAAAATGTGAGGATAATCCATTTTTTTAATATTGTTATAAGGAGCATATGAAAATATATAATCAAAATGTTCTTTGTTATCTTTTGCGTTTCCAAATTCATCAAATTCTCCAATTGTTAAAGGTAAAGAATGATCTAAATTAGTAGTTAAAGAGTCAACAAAAGGAACTGCCATTATAATTCCTAGAAATAATTCTGGAGCTTGATTAACCACTGCACCCATCAATAATCCTCCAGCAGATCCACCCATACCAATTATTTTTCCTTGACCAGAATATTTATTTTTAATTAAGTATTTTGCTGCAAATATATAATCTTCAAAAGTATTTTTTTTATTAGTAAGCTTTCCTTCTTTCCACCATTTCATACCTTTTTCCATGCCACCTCTTATATGTGCAGTTGCCCAAATTATATCTCTATCTATTAAACTTAATCGTGTTGAGGAAAAACTTGGACTCATTGAATTTCCATAAGAACCATATCCGTATAGTAATAAATTAGCTGATCCATCTAGCTTAGTTTTTTTATGCCTGGTTATAGTAAGAGGCACTAATCTTCCATCATGAGACTCAAATTCAATTCTTTCAACAACGTAATCGTTAGGATTATGTCCTGAGGGAATTATCTGCTCTTTAACCAATTTTTTAGTTTTTTTTGAAAGATTATATAAGTAAACTCGCGACGGAGTTTTTGGGCTAGAGTAACCAATATAAATTTCATCAGTATCTCTATCCTTTTGCCGTAAAGAAATATTTGGAACACAAACTTTTTCATCTGAAATAATTAATTCTTCCTCTGACTCTTTTGATATATGTCTTACGAATAATCTATCTAACGCGTTAGATGTTTCAGATCGAATTATCCAATTTTTTAAAAAGATGCAGCTTCCAATTAAAACCTCATTTTTTGGTTTTATAAAAGATTTCCATTTTTGATTATCAAGACTTTCTGAAATTTCTATTTTAAAATCTTCTGCCTCTTCATTCGTATGATTATAAAATTTATTATCCCAAGAATTAACAGAGTATAAAATACCCTTTTTTCTTTTTTTTATCAGTTTTGGTTTAGGTTTTTTTTCATCAGCTTTGAAGAAATATTGTTCTGAAGTATTGTGGTCAGAAGTTGAGATAAAATAGTATTTTTCATCTGAACTTAAGGCTATTCCAACTGTAAAAGCATCACTTTTTTCTTCAAAAATTAGTTCATCGGTATTTTTAAAATTTCCTATCTCGTGTCTAAAAATTTTTCTTGCTCTGTGATTTTTGTCCAATTTTGAGTAAAAAATATATTTGTTATCCAGGCTAAAAAGTATGCTTCCGGATGTGTCGGTGATTTCTTTAGAGATTATTTTATTGTTAGCAATCTCTCTGATAAATATTGAAAAGTACTCTGATCCTTTAATATCAAGAGAGTAAGCTAAATATTTATCATTATGACTTACCTCAAGATCTCCAATACCAAAATATTCTACACCTAATTTTTCTTTTTCTTTATCTCCGTTCCATATTTCCTCAATTTCATTTGTACCTATTTTTTTTCTTAATTTAATAGAGTAATTTCCTTCAGAAGTTGTCTTTGTCCAGTATTCGAAGGTATGATCTTTAAAAGGCAAAGACTCATCATCGAGTTTAATTCGTGCTTTAATTTCATCAAATAATTTTTCTTGATAATCCTTTGTGTCTTTTAGATGATGATTAGTGTACTCATTTTCTTCTTTTAAATATCTTTTAACCTCAGGATCTAATTTATTTTTGTCTTTTAAAACCTCTAAAATATTTTTTTGATGTATCCAGCTATAATTGTCTTCCCATGTAGTGTTGTGACAAGATTTTATTTCTGGTTTTTTTCTAAGATGTGGTATTTTCATAGTCGAGAAGGATTATATGAATATAATAATTTATACAGTATTAATATTGACTATTTTTTATTTTCTGTTGAAATTTATCACCAATATTTCGTCTAAAAAAATATCAAAAACCTTAAGGTTTTTGATAATTATTGGATTAATAATTCTATCAGTTTTATTTGCTATCGGTGGCAAATTTTTATTAACTTTACCCCTTACGCTAGCTAGTTTGGCGCTTTTAAAATTAAAGGGAATGTCTATTTTTCAAATAATATCGCTCTTTAGATTAATTCAAACTTTAAGAAGATCTGGAAGATTTTCATTTAATCAATCAAATTCAAATAATGTCTCATCTATCTCAGTTTCAGAAGCATATAAAATTTTAAATTTAGATATGAATAAAAAAATCACAAAAGAAGATGTAAACAAAGCTTATGTTAAAATACAAAAAAAAATCCACCCTGACGTTTCACCAGAAACTTCTCGATTATCTTCAATAGTAAATGAGGCAAAAGATATTGTATTAAAAGATATTTCTTAATTGATAATTTCTATAAATTTATCAAATATTTTTTGAGAACTAATTTTTTCTTTACCCAAAGTATTATGTGAGACTGTCTCTTCTCCATCAGGGATTATTGGAAACATCTTCGAGCTATAATTACCATAAATTAATGGTGTGTCTGCCATTAAAGTTATAGTCTTTACACCAAGTGCTGCAGATAAATGACTAAAACTAGTGTCATTGCAGATTGATAAGTTGCAATTTTTTATTAATGGCATTATTTCTCTGAGTGAAAAATCGTCTAATGGTTTACAAAGACCACTAAATTCTGAGCTTAAAATATCACGTAAAATAACTTGCTCTTCTTCGTTTTTTCCTGTTGCAAGAAAAAATTTACAATTTTTTATTTTTGATATTTTATCAATCACTTTAATAAAAGTATTAGCAGGAATTCTTTTAGTTGGACCAGAGCCCCCTATTCCTAAAAGGATATTAATTTCTTTTTTATCAATTTGAAATTTTTCAATCATTTCTTGAGTTATCATATCATCTATTTCTATCTCTGGATCATCTTTAACCGTTAATTCAAATTTTTCTTTTATAAATTTTTTCGGAGTTTCAGTTATGTGTTGTTGTTTTTTTTGGAATAAAGGATATTGAAACACTTCTTTAATCCCTGAAAATTTTGCAATTAAATTGTATCTTAGAGATGAATTAAAAATGATAATTTTATCAAAATTAAATTTTTTAATATCTTTAATTAAATTTAAACTTCCTAAAAGACCATCGTGTTTATTTTTGATTTCGTTATCCCTTTCTAAAAAGATTATTTTGTCAATATAACTTGTTTGATATAAATATTGATCAGCTTTAGAATTTTTTTTAACAAGTAAACTTATAGGCGAATTGAATTTGTTAGATAATGCCTTAATAAAGGGTAAAAAAATAATATTATCACCAATACCTTTTCTACTTTGTACTGCTAATATTTTCATATGGTATTTATAAACTTTTATAACTATACTTTTTACATAAAATTTTATTATGACAAAAATAAGTGGAATTTTTGCTGCTACAATGTCTGTTATCAATCCAGATTTAAGTCTTAATATCGAAAAAACAATCAATCATGCGGAAAGCCTTATTGATCAAGGTTGTCATGGAACAGCAATATTTGGTAGTACCGGACAAGCACAATTAATTTCAATTTCAGAAAAAATCAACTTATTAAATAAACTCTCAAAGAGCAAATATAAAGACAAACACCTAATTGGTACTGGTTTAAATTCCCTTGGTGAAACTATTAACTTAATTAAAATTGCGAGCTCTTTAAATTTCGACAAATTTTTAATAATGCCACCAGCCTATTATAAATACGGTGATACTGAGGTCATGGAGTTTTACAAAAAAATTATAGAGGCCGTTCCTGAATGTAAAATTATTCTTTACAATTTTGAGAAATTATCTGGATACAAATTTAGCATCAAATGTGTCAATGAGCTTGTTAAAAGGTTTCCTGATCAAATCGTAGGGGTTAAAGATAGTTCTTATAACTTATATGAAAATTTAAAATTAAAAAATTTTTCTATCTTTCCTGGTTCTGAACTTAAATTATTAAAAGGTTTAGAATTGGGATGTTCGGGTATAATAACAGCTACGTGTAATGTAACAGCAGCCCTTTCAAGAAAAGTTTATGATGATTTTTTTTCAGGTGCAAAACAATTAAATAATAAAAAATTATGTGAGGTAAGAGCTATTTTTGATAAATATAATTTGATTTCAGGTTTACATACTTTTTGTTCTCAAGAAAATGAAATTTATAAAAATGTTCTACCACCCTTAAGTATCTTAAATCAAAGTGATCAAAAAAATTTAATTGAAGCTTTGAAAAATTTAAATTTTACGAATAAACCACCTCTCGCAGCATAAAATGTATCTTGCAAGTTTCTTAAATAAAATTTTTAAAAAAGGTGGTTTCATCTTAACTGATGCTGACTCGAAAGATTATATAATAGGCAATCCTGGAGAACAGCCTATGAAAATAAAACTTTTGAATAAAAAGCTTCATTATAAACTTTTGTTACATCCCGACTTATATTTTGGTGAGGCATACACAGAAGGAGATTTGATTATAGAAAATGGAAATTTAAGTGATTTTTTAGATTTAGCATTAATGAATTTCGGAAGAGGGCCTTTGAATTTTTTTAGTTACATAATAAATAGACTTAGAGGATCTTACAGATACTTAACAAATTTTAATTTTATTAAAAAATCTAAAATGAATGTTTCCCACCATTATGATATTTCTGATGATTTATATGATTTATTTCTAGATCCAAAGAGACAATATTCATGTGCTTATTTCAAAAAAGAGACTGATAGTTTAGAAGTTGCTCAAAATAATAAAATTCAACATATTATAAAAAAATTAAATATTAAAAAAAATCAAAAAGTTTTAGACATAGGTTGTGGTTGGGGTTCATTAGCATTTGATATAGCAAAAAGTGCAAGTTGTGAGGTTACCGGAATTACTTTATCAGAAAATCAATTTAATTTTTGTGAAAAAAAATCAAAGGAAATGAATTTAGAAAATCAAGTAAAATTTAGATTGATGGATTATAGAGAACTTAAAGAAAAATTTGATAGAATAGTAAGTGTTGGAATGTTTGAGCATGTAGGAAGAAAATTTTATAAAAAATTTTTTAATCAAATTGAAAATTTATTAAAAGATGATGGTGTTTCATTGATACATACCATCGGATCTGTTGATCCTCCTCGAGACCCACATCCTTGGATAACAAAATATATTTTTCCTGGTGGGTATACACCGAGTTTAAGTGAAGTTACCAACCCAATTGAAAAAGCGGGCCTTATCGTTACAGATATAGAGGTTCTAAGACTTCATTACTCTCACACATTAAGACATTGGAAAGAAAATTGTATTAAAAACAAACAAAAGATCACACAAATGTTTGATGAAAAATTTTTTAGGATGTGGGAGTTTTACTTAACAGGTTGTGAAATGGCATTTAAATGGGGTGATCAAGTTGTATATCAATTTCAACTTACGAAAAATTATCAATCAACTCCTGTTACTAGAGACTATATTTATCAATAAATTATTGATAGAATTAGGTTTCTTTAATAATGAAAAAAAAGCATAAAAAATCAAAAAAAAAAACAAAAATTAAGAAAAAAAATAAAGTTAATAAAGTTAAAAGAAAAGTAAATAAAATAAAAAAAAATACAAAAAAAAAGAAAAAAACAAAATTTATCAAAAAAAAGAAAACAATTAAATTTAAAAAATTAAATTATCGATCACGAGTAAAAAAAAAACAAAAAGATAGCTTAATCTTAAAATTAGTTAAATTTCAATTATCTCTCAAGCCCCAGTTTAATTTTAAATTTAATTTAAATTTAGAAAAATATATTCAAGGTTTTTTTGATAGAATTTCAGAGACTATTTCCAGTTATAAGATATTAAAAACCGATGAAAAAAGAAGAATTAAGATAGAAAAAATTGAAAAAGAAAGAAGGGAAAAAATAGAAGAAGCAAAAAGAAAAAAAGACGAGGAAATTTTAAGATTAAAGTTGAAAGAACAAACACTTAAAGAAGAAGAAAGATTAGAAAGACAAAGGACTAAAGATATAAAATTATTTTTAAGAAAAGAACAAGCACTTTTGAGGATAGAACAAGCAGAAAAACAAAAACAATTTTTAAAACAATTAAGATTAGATAAACAAATTGAAAAATTTAGAATAAGAGAGGTCAAGGAATTAGAAAAACTTGAGAAAATTTCGTTAAAAGAAAAAAGAGAAGATTATTCTGGATTACAAGAAAGAATTGACAAACTTAAAGAAAAATACAGATTACTGCGAGATCAAAAAATCAAAGAGAGAGTTGAAGCGCTAGGAGTCAAACTTCAAGGTGACGAAGATAGAGAAACTTTATTAGAAAAAGAAAAGGAATATACTTTAGCGAGACAAAAAATTGAATTTGCACTTGAAAGTTTTTATCGAAGTGCAAGCAGTTTAGTATTTCAACTAAATAAAAGATATATTACACGAGATATGTCAATTTTTCGATGTATAGATAGAAGATTTGAAACTGGAGAAGTTTTTATAAAATGGGACGAGTCATCAGACGATGAATGGTTACTATTGATTTATATTAAAAATAATTCTCCGGATGAGGGAATTGTCATAGAAGATAAAACAAATCCAGAAAAAAATCTTTCCCACGAGTTTAGAAATGTGGATATTTTTAAAGCCTCAGACACCATGGTAGACTCTTTAACACAACTCATTGCTAGAAAAAGAGCCAAAAATAATAATTAAATAATAAGATTTAATTAGGTATTATATCTTATGATTTTAGGGTCTATTTTTTTTGTAATTTTATATTTAGTCTTTAGATACATCATAGCTTGGATAACTTATTTAAATAACTTAGATCCAAGACTTGGTGATAGCACATGGAGATTTACTTATGATTATCCTGTCATCGGAGAAAGAGATGTGTCAGATTTAGATGATAAAGATTTTGTGAGACTTAGAAGAAAAAAAAATAATATTGTATTATTAATGTATTCTATAGTTTTAGTAATGTTTATAGCCTCTATGTCTTTATTAAGTAAATTTTTATTATTTTTCTTTAGTTAGTTTTTTTTAATTGTTTTCTATTCTTAATATAAAGAAAAAAAGCTACTATTTCATATACTACAGAAAATATATTGTAAATTATTGGTAACTTAAAAAAATTATAAAGAAATCTATATTTTGGCATTTTTTTCCATAACAATAAAAATGCTTTTGCGCCTCCTAAAACATTATCACCATCTTTTACATGAAGTCTTCTTAAAAGCTGCTTGCTATCTTTAGAGGTTTCTTTTTCGGCTAACTCATTGTTTGTAATATCAACCCAATTAATTTCGTCTATTTTTTCCTTTTTATAAAGATCAATTTCAGCCTTACAAATTTTACATGAATTATTAAAATAAACTTTCATAATAATAGGATTTAATACTGATTTGTCTTATAAATGTACATGCGTAAAATACTCTAGTTGAAAATTCTATGAAACAATCTATTTAATAATGTATTTTATGAGTAATTTCTTCGAAAAATCTGACCTATCTAGAAAAGAGGCTGAAAGTATTATTTCAGACACTTTGCGAAAATGTGATGATGGTGAATTATATTTAGAAAATTCGAAATCTGAATCAATATTATTAGACGATAACAAAATCAAAAATTCAAATTATAATTCAGATTTAGGATTTGGTTTTAGAGCTATATCTGATGAAGTAGTGGCTTATTCTCACTCTAATGAAATTTCCAAGAACTCTTTAAAACAATCTTCAGAGAATTTAAAGTCTACATTAAAATCTACTAAAGGTACTTATAATCATGAAATTCCTAAATCAAATAAAAAGTATTATGACAATATTAATCCGATTGAGCAAAAATCTCTTAATGAAAAAATTAAAATATTGAATGATGTAAATGATTATTTACGATCTAAAGGTGACAAAGTTAAACAAGTTACAGCTAATTTTTTGGGAGAGCAAAAGTCTGTTGAAATAATTAGATGTGGTGGAGAGACTTTGTCAGATGTTCGACCCTTGATAAGATTTAACGTATCAGTTATGCTTGAGAAAAATGGAAGAAAAGAAACAGGTGTATACGGTGTTGGTGGAAGACAATCTTACGACTCATATTTAAAAGATGAAAATTGGAAGAGTGTTTGTGATGAGGCTTTAAGAATAGCATCAGTGAATTTGGAGAGCAAACCTGCGCCAGCAGGTGAAATGAAGGTTGTTCTAGGACCTGGATGGCCAGCAATATTAATTCATGAGGCTGTTGGTCATGGTTTAGAGGGAGATTTTAATAGAAAGAAAACTTCAGCATTTCATGATCTAATGGGCCAAAAAGTTGCAAGTGAAGGAGTTACAATTATTGATGATGGTACCATTGATAATAGAAGAGGTAGTCTTACTATTGACGATGAGGGAACACCAACAGAAAAAACGGTTTTAATTGAAAATGGAATTTTAAAAAATTTTATGCAAGACAGACTGAACGCACGTTTGATGAAAACAAGATCTACTGGAAGTGGAAGAAGAGAAAACTATAGACATATAGTTCTACCAAGAATGAGAAATACTATGATGTTAAGCGGTAAGCAGACTCAAGAAGAAATGATTAAAGCTGTCGACAAAGGTATTTTCGCAGTTAGTTTTGGTGGTGGACAAGTTGATATTACATCTGGAAAATTTGTATTTAATTGTACTGAAGCTTATGAAATTGTTGACGGTAAAATTGGATCGCCAATTAAAGGTGCAACGTTAATTGGTGATGGTCCTTCAATTTTAAAAGAAGTTTCCATGGTAGGAAATGATATGATGATGGACCCTGGTATTGGGACATGTGGTAAAGCAGGACAAGGTGTACCTGTAGGTGTTGCGCAACCATCAATATTAATCGATACGATGACCGTGGGTGGTACAAAACTTTAAATGGTTAAAGATCAAGAATTTTTAGAGAAAAAAGCATTATATTGTTTAGGCTTAGCCAAGAAATTAGGTGCAACAGACTCAAGTGTTGTTGTAAAAAATTCAGTTTCTGAAACTGTTAATTTTAGAAATAGTAAATTAGATGAGTCTAACAGGTCAGATGATCTGGGCATAAGTATCACGACTTATATTGGTAAAAAAAAATCATCAATATCATCTTCTAATTTGCTCAATGACAATTTAAATATTTTAATCGAAAAATGTATAGAGACTACAAAAAATACTCCTGAGGATGAATTCAATTCTTTACCAGACAAAGATTTATTAGCAAAAGAAGTTAGAGATTTAGATCTTTATGATGATAGCCATATAGCTAATGATCAAAAAATTGATTATCTAAAAAAATTAGAGGCCGCCGCTTCAAACGATAAAAAAATCGTCAACACTGAATCTAGTTTTACTCAAAATAAATCTAATTTTGTTCTAGCTAATAGTGAAGATTTTTGTGACGGTTACAAAACATCTTCATTTACAGCATCAAGTGTAACAGTTGCAAAAGATGAAAAAAGCATGGAAAGAGATTACGAATATACTAGCAAATGTTTTCTTAAAGATCTAGATGATGCAGAGAAATTAGGAAATTTAGCTGCTAGTCAAACTATTAGAAAATTAAGTCCAAAAAAAATCGGGAGTGAAAAAGTTGCTATAATTTTTGATAAAAGAATATCTAAGGGAATATTAAGTACTTTTGCAAGCGCTATTTCTTCATCAGCAATATCAAGAGGAACTTCTTTTCTAAAAGATAAAGTTAATGAAAAAATATTCTCAGATAAAATTAATATATTTGACAAACCTGATATACTCAAAGGATTAGGCTCAAGAAATTTTGATAGCGAAGGTGTAAAGACTGATACACTTAAATTAGTGGATCAAGGAATTTTGAAACATTATCTGATTGATACTTACAATGGAAAAAAATTAAATCTTAAATCTAATGGAAGATGTGGAGGAACTAGTAATCTTTATTTTGAAAATGGAAATACTAGTTTTAAAGATTTATTGAATTCAAATTCAAAAAGTCTCTATATTACTGAAACCATAGGACATGGGAGTAATATTGTGACTGGAGATTATTCAGTTGGAGCAACAGGGTTTTTGGTTGAAAATGGTGAGTTTAAATATCCAATAAATGAAATTACCATAGCAGGTAATTTTAAAGACATGTTTCAAAATATCACCTTAGCAAATGATTTGGAGTTTAAATATGCAACTAATTCACCAACTATGTTAATAGAGGGAATGGTTGTTGCTGGTAAATGAGTGAATTTTGTATAATTGGCTCTGGTATATCAGGATCCACAATTGCAAATCTTCTAAATAAAAAATATTCAGTAATTCTGTTCGACAAAGCAAGAGGCCCTGGGGGTCGTGCATCTTTTAAAAGAATAAAAGGCAAAACAGGTTTTGATCATGGCACTCAGTATATTTCACCAAAAACAAGGAAATTTAAAAAATTTACAAAAGATTTAATAAAAAAAAGAATTTTAAAGGTATGGAGTGGCAAACACGTTTTTCTTAATTCAAAAAAAAAAGAGGATAAAAAACATTTGAAGATAATTGGTAAAAATGCGAACAATGATATTAGCAAATATTTACTAAAGCAAATTAATTGCAACTACCACAGTGAATTAAAAAAAATCTATTATAAAAATCAACTCTGGTATTTGTTATTTGACGATGGAAGATTGAGATCTTTTAAAAACCTAATTTTGACATGTCCTTTCCCACAATTAAAAAAACTTTCTAAGAAATTTATTAATAATTCTTTTTTAAGTAAATCTATAAAAATGGATGCAAATATTACAACTATGATTGCAATAAAAAAAAGTAAGAATTCAAATAGTAGCTATCTTTTTGATGATCCGATTCTTGGGTGGGCTGGAAATGAAAACTCAAAAAAAAGGTTTAAATCAAAATATGATTTATGGACTCTTCAAAGTACATTTAAATGGGCAAATAAAAAGATTAATAAAAACAAGAATAACAAAAAAGAAAATTCAAAAATTATGATTGATAAATTTTTTAAACTTTCAAATATTAAAAAAACAAAAATTTATTATTCACTTAACCACGGTTGGAGATACTCCTCAAATTCGAGACCATTTAAAGTTAAAAGTTATTGGGATCCTAGGAAAAGATTGGGTGTTTGTGCTGATTGGTTTGTAGGACCTAGATTAGAGTCAGGATGGATAAGTGCACATGATTTATTTAAAAAAATCTCAAGATGAATTAATTAAAATTTTTTAATTTATATTCCCAGTTACCCATTCTTGAATAGGATACTTTTAATATCATCAAATTTTCACGATCGTACCAAATATCAAAATCTAACCTTTTATCTTTTGGTATACTCATGTCTTTAGACTTTAGTGTAAAATGATCAACATCATAAACTTTTCCATAAAGATCTATTTCTTCTTTACCTAAAAAAGTTACCACTTGATCCTTAATGCTCCCTGAGATTGGACTTATTTGAGAACTCGCTTGTAAAATTCTGTGATTCCACCAATTTCCAATCACGTTATCAGCTGAGGCTTCCCCACTATATGAAGAGCCTTTAATATCGAATTTTTTATTTTTTTTATTAAATATTAAATTAACGAACTTCTTTTTGTCGTTTTGTAAAGTTTTAGAATTATAAGAAACTAATTGATCTTTGAAATATTTTTCCTCACTATAACCTTCAACTTGGAAAACTGTTGCTCCCAAAAGTTTAACTACAAATTTAATTTGATTGGTAACAATAGTCTCTGATCCATTTCTGTTGAAAAAATAATGATTATAGCCAATAAGTTCACCATTTCGAAAAATCTCCATCTCAATTTTGTTGTATTTAATGTAATGTCCAATATGAGCGATTGAATTTGTTGGGTAAATAAAAAGAAATAAAATGACTATAATTTTTTTCATTTAACAACTAGTTTAATAGACTTTATTAAGAATAGAAATAACTTATTAAAATGTTTTTAAAAATTAAGAAAATACCAAGGGTTAATTGGAGTTCAGATAAGCCTTATAATTTTAAACCAAAATTCTCTACATTCTTTTTTTTATGTTTTGGTTTAATGTTTTTTGGTCTTGGAGAAGGTTTATTAATTGTATCTTTTACTGGTGCTTCTCCATGGAGTGTTTTAGCCCAAGGTATCTCTTTAAATGTTAACTTGAGTATAGGAACAATAACATTTTTAATTAGTGTTGCAGTTTTAATTTTGTGGATACCACTTGGTCAAAAACCGGGGATGGGAACAATACTTAATGCAATCATTATTGCAGTGATGATAGATCTTTGTATAAAATTTGTTCCAACCCCGTCTAATTACTTATATCAACTCATTCTAGCAATAATTTCAGTACTAACAGTTGGGATTGGTGGTGGTATTTATCTAATATCTAATCTTGGAGCTGGACCAAGAGATGGTTTAATGATCGGTCTCCAAAAAAAAACAAATTTACCAGTTGCTGCCGTAAGGGCATTTTTAGAGATCTCTGTTGTTAGTATTGGATGGTACTTAGGTGGAACTGTGGGAGTGGGAACTTTATTATTTGCTTTTGGAATTGGTCCTTGTGTTGCCTTAGGCCTGTATTTAGTTGATAAAATTTTCGATTAAGCCGCAGCTCCTGATTTTTCACTTCTCTTTCTTTCATGCGGATCAAGAATGGCTTTTCTTAATCTACAAGAGTCTGGAGTGATTTCTAAAGCCTCATCAGTATTTAACATGCTTAATTGCTCAGCGATAGACATTTTTCTTACTGGTGTTAGAACGACATTTTCGTCCGTACCTTGTGTTCTCATATTAGTTAATTTTTTGCCCTTCATAACATTAATAATCATATCTCCAGGCTTAGGAGATAATCCCACAATCATACCTGGATAAACAGGATCATTGTGAGTTACAAACATCTCTCCTCTAGCTTGTAAATTAAATATTGCAAATGCGACTGCTTTCCCTTTTTCCATTGAAATAAGTGCACCATTTCTTCTGCCTTCCATTTCACCCTCAAATGGTCCATATGCATGAAAAATTCTATTAATTACACCATTACCCTTTGTAAGTGTTAGAAACCGACTTGTATATCCCATTAAACCTCTTGTCGGTGCATGAAAGATTAATCTTTTTTTATTTTTACCAGTATCTTTTAATTCTACTAATTTGCCTTTTCTTCTATTCATCGAATCAATAATTTTTGATGAATGTTCCTCATCTAGATCCATAGTTATTTCTTCTATTGGCTCAAGTTTGTTACCATTTTCATCTTTTTTATAGAGAACTTTTGGGGGACTAACAGTCATTTCGAAACCTTCTCTTCTCATTTGAGTGAGTAAAATTTCTAACATCAATTCACCTCGTCCGCTTACAACAAAAGAGTCGTTACCTTCATTTTCTGTGAAAGTAATTCCAACATTATTCTGTGCTTCTTGAATCAACCTATCTCTTATCTGAGTGCTTGTAAGCTTTTTGCCCTCAGTTCCTGCAAGAGGGGACGTGTTTACAGTAATGGTAATGGACATGGTTGGTGGATCGATTGGAGTAGCTTTAATAGGATCATTTACCTCAAGATCACAAATTGTATCAGCAACGCTAGCTTTTTCTAAACCTGCAATCACAACAATATCTCCTGCCTCACCAACTTCGATTGGAACTTTTTTGGTTCCCTCGTATCTAAAAATTTTAGTTAACCTACCTTCATCAACTTTTTGACCTTTTAAGTTGATCGCCTTAATTGGTTGATTTGCTTTCGCAGTTCCTTGAGAAATTCTACCCACTAAACTTCTTCCTAAAAAACTATCTGCATAAAGAAGAGTAGATAACATAGCGAAAGGTTTTGACTTATCTGATTTTGAAGGCTCAACATGTTGTATAATTTTATCTAGAAGTGGATTAAGATTTTTTCTTGGACCATCAACTTCTTTATCGGCCCATCCAGATCTCCCGCTAGCGTATAAAACTGGAAAATCCAACTGTTCTTCATTGGCATCTAAGCTTACAAATAAATCAAAAGTTTCATTTAAAACTTCATCCGCTCTTTGATCTGACTTATCGAGTTTATTTATTACAACAATTGGTTTTAAACCCTGTTTTAATGCTTTCGCTAAAACAAACTTTGTTTGTGGCATTACGCCCTCAGCAGAATCTATAAGCAATAAGGCTCCATCTGCCATACTAAGTACTCTTTCAACTTCAGCAGCAAAATCTCTATGGCCTGGGGTATCAATTATATTAATTCTTGAATTTTTCCAGTTAATCGATGCAGGCTTAGCTAATATTGTTATTCCTCTCTCTTTCTCCAGTTCCCCAGAGTCTAGTAATCTCTCATCTACAACCTCATTTTCTCTAAAGGATCCACTTTGTTTCATAAGATTATCGATTAAAGTTGTCTTACCATGGTCTACATGAGCGATAATCGTGATGTTTCGAATAGAATTATTCATAAATTTGAGCTCTTATACATATTTAATCGCTTTTGGAAACTTAAAAAAACTCATGTAATGCTTGAAAAAATCAAGTATTTTTAATCTAATTTGTATTTTTTCGCTTCTCGCGTTTAAGTTTTCTTTTTTCTTTAAAACTTAATTTGGGTTTTTTTTTAACACTCGAGTCTTTGAATGATTTACCACTGTATCTTTTTGACATAGAATGACTATACAAATTAAAGCATAAATATTAAATAAAATTGAAAAAGATTTTTGTTCATCTAGGTGCTGGGGCAGGGGATTTAGACTCCAGAGCAAATTATAGATGTGGTTTTACTGAATTAATTAAAAAAAAAATTAATAAAGAAGACAAAGCCTTTGTAATCGAAGCTAATATAAAAAATCTAAATAAATTGAAAGAATGTTACAAAAATTTTAAAAATGTAAATATTCTAAATTTTGCAATAAGTCACAAAAATACTGATCTATGTGAATTTTTTTTCACAAAAGATGATGCGCCTCATTATCAAGTTTGTTCTCTTGATATAAATCACGTTAGAAAACATTATCCCAATTCAGTAATTGAAAGCTTTACAGTAAAAGGTTTAAGAATTAATGAATTTTTTTTAAAATATGTGGGTGAAAAGATTGATTATCTTAGTATTGATCTTGAAGGTATTGATTATGAGGTTATGATGGAAATTGATCTTTTGAAATTTCAAATAGAAAATATTTCGATTGAACATCTTCATTTAAATAAATCACAAAAAGAAATTTTAGTAAAACATCTAAATATGAATGGTTACTCATATTGTGGTTATGGTTATGATCATCTAAATTTTGATTATTTATTTAAAAAAAAAAAAATAATTTGGAATAGATTTTTATCTAATTTTCTTTGGTTAGTAAGTCATAAAAAATTGAAGTATTTTAATAAATTTATTTTAAAAGATAAGGAATAAAAAAAAAGGGCAGTAAAAACCGCCCTTTTTGAATTTTTTTTGAGTATAACAGGGGTTACATTCGCCTACATTCGCATTCTTAGTACGCCAATACTCACTTATTTAAGAACTTCATTGAAAACTTCATTGAGAAAACCCTCTAATTTAAAAGCAAGTTAAAAGATGACTTCATTGAATAATTGATATGCAATCTTTATAAAAGTTTAAAATTGGTCTTACAGATGATAATATTTTAAGAGTGAAATCATTTGCTCAAAATAATGAAGATAAAATTGTAATTGATTTATTCTTTAAAAAAAATATCAAAAATGGAGTTTTTATAGAATTTGGAGCGTGGGATGGAGTTCATCTTTCAAACTGTAAATTACTTGCTGATCATAATTGGTCAGGTTTTTTTATAGAAGGTAATTCTCTTAGGTTTGAAGACTGTAAAAAAAATTATAAAGATAACAATAAAATTAAAGTTTTAAATAAATTCATAGATGAAAAATATACTCTAAATGACTTAATCAAAGAAAATAATATTGATAAAATTGATGTATTATCAATAGATATTGATGGCAAAGATTTAACCGAATTAAAAAGACTAACCTTAGTAAAACCTAAAGTTATAATAATTGAGTATAATTCAACCATACCTTTTGATGTAGAATGCGAGGATAACATTGGAGGTAATGGCAGTAGTTATTTAAGTATTAATAATCATTTATCTAAAAATAATTATGAATTAATAAATTTTACAGTATGTAATTTAATTTTTATTGAAAAAGATTTTAATCAAAATCAAAACAAAAAAGTTGAGGTTTTTGAAATGATTGAAAAATTAAAACCTGTTCGCTTTGGATTTAATAATTTTGGTGAAATGTTTTTTATTGAAAACAAAAAAATACAAAAAAAAGAACTTTTCAAGTTTCCTACAATGAAAAATTTCATTTTATTTCAACCTGTACCAAGATTTATTAGAAATGCTACAGATGAAAATGGTAAAGGTTTTAAAATCCTTAAAATTATATATTCAAATTTAGTGCTTTTAATTATAAGACCAAATTTATTTTTAAAAAAAATATTTGATAAAATAAAATAAGAAGACTTCAAAATTTAAAAAAAACCCCCGAAACATTCGTTCCGAGGGTTCTAATTTTGTTTAGTGTATGTATTTGGAGTGTTCTCTAAATGGAAACGTATTACATTCCCATACCGCCCATACCGCCCATACCGCCCATGCCGCCCATGCCACCTGGCATTCCAGCAGGAGCTGAATCTTTTTCTTCAGGTTTATCAGCTATCATTGCTTCAGTGGTAACTAGCAACCCAGAAATTGAGGCTGCATCTTGAAGAGCAGTTCTTACAACTTTTACTGGATCAATAATACCTTTAGCAAACATATCACAATATTCTTCATTCTGTGCATCATAGCCATGAGTTTTTTTATTTTGTTCTAATAATTTACCAACTACAACTGAACCATCAACTCCAGCATTTTTAGTAATTTGTCTTATAGGAGACTCCAAAGCTCTTCTGACTAAATCTACACCAGCTTTTTGGTCTTCTCCTTTTACTTTTACTTTATCAAGTTCTTGAGCTGCATACAATAATGCACAACCACCACCTGTTACAATACCTTCTTCAACAGCAGCTCTTGTTGCATTTAAAGCATCCTCTACTCTGTCTTTTCTCTCTTTTACTTCAACTTCTGTAGCTCCACCAACTTTAATTACTGCAACACCACCAGCTAATTTTGCTAGTCTCTCCTGGAGTTTTTCTTTGTCGTAGTCTGAAGTTGTTTCATCAATTTGTTGTTTGATTGAGGAACATCTAGCTTCTATATCTGATTTTTTACCAGAACCATTTACTATAGTGCTGTTATCCTTATCAACTTTAATTTTTTTACATGAACCAAGATCATCAAGTTTAACATTTTCGAGTTTAATGCCTAGGTCTTCGGAAATAACCGAACCACCAGTAAGAATTGCTATGTCTTCAAGCATAGCTTTTCTCCGATCACCAAATCCTGGAGCTTTTACAGCTACAACTTTTAGACCACCTCTTAATTTATTTACTACTAAAGTAGCCAATGCTTCACCCTCAACATCTTCAGAAATAATCATTAATGGCCTTCCAGCTTGAACAACTGCCTCTAAAAGAGGAACCATAGGCTGTAGGTTTGTTAATTTTTTTTCGTGCAATAGAATAAAAGGATTTTCTAATTCAGTCGTCATTTTATCGCTATTCGTAATAAAGTACGGAGATAAATATCCTCTATCAAACTGCATACCTTCAACAACGTCTAGTTCTGTTTCAATTCCTTTGTTTTCTTCAACTGTAATAACGCCTTCATTACCAACTTTTTGCATTGCTTTCGAAATCATAGTACCAATTTCTTTATCGCCATTAGCAGAAATTGTTCCAACTTGTGCAATCTCATCACTATCTTTTACTTTTTTAGCAGAAGAAACAAGATTTTGTTTTACTACGTCTACTGCCGCATCAATTCCTCTTTTAACATCCATAGGGTTCATACCTGCAGTAACATATTTTACACCCTCTTTTACAATCGCTTGTGCGAGAATAGTCGCTGTGGTTGTTCCATCTCCAGCTTCATCATTTGTTTTACTAGCAACTTCTTTAACCATTTGGGCACCCATGTTTTCAAATTTATCTTCGAGATCAATTTCTTTAGCAACAGAAACCCCGTCCTTTGTAATTCTTGGAGCACCATAAGACTTATCCATAACCACATTTCTTCCTTTTGGTCCTAGTGTTACTTTAACCGTATCAGCAAGTATATTTACACCTCTAATCATTGCTGCTCTTGCTTCCGCATCAAATTTAACTATTTTCGCCATTTTATTTTCTCCTTTAAATTAAATTATTTGCTAGAGATACCCATAATGTCTGATTCTTTCATTATGCTGTATTCCTTGCCATCAATTTTGACTTCGGTTCCTGACCATTTGCCAAATAAAACTTTATCTCCGACTTTTACATCCATTGGTATTGCTTTACCGTCTTCAGTTTTTGCACCACCGCCAACAGCAACTACTTTGCCTTCTTGAGGTTTTTCCTGCGCTGTATCAGGTATGATTATTCCACCAGCAGTTTTTTCGCTGCTATCTAAAACTTCTATTAAAACTCTATCGTGTAACGGTCTAAATTTCATAAATTCTCCTTATTAATATGGTCTTCATATAGAGATTGGCCATACTATTTCAAGATATAGTTAAAAATTAGTTTGTTAAAAAATAAAGGAATTTGGGGGTTTTATGGTTTATAGATTAATTTCATGACTAAAAATTTAGATAAAGAAGGTCTAAGTTCTATAGCAGACAATTATCAGCTATTTTATGTTGACTTATGGGGGGTGGTTCATAATGGGGTTACTCTTCATCTTGAAGCGATAAAAGCTCTCAAAGAAATCAATAAAAAAAGAAAGGACTATATTTTACTCACAAATGCACCCAGACCTAATCATGTAGTTAAATCTTTTTTAGAAAAACTAGGTATGGAGAAAGAAATTAGAGATCATGTTTTTACCTCTGGTGAGGCAGCTCTCATTTATTTAAATAAAAATTTAATAAATAAATCTTTCTTTCACGTGGGTCCACCAAGAGATTTTGATTTGTTTAAAGACTTTAAAAAAATGAAATTAGATAATATAGAAAAAAGTGAATATATTTTATGCACTGGATTATTTGATGATCACAATGAGGACTTAAATTATTATAAAGATTTGTTCGAAAAAAATATAAAAAAAAAAATGATTTGTACAAATCCCGATTTAATTGTCGATAGAGGAAACACAAGAGAATTTTGTGCTGGTTCTGTTGCGATGATTTTTGAAAAAATGGGTGGAGAAGTCGTTTACTTTGGAAAACCTTATCCTGAAGTTTATCATCAATCTATTGATAACAAAAATAAAAAAATTCTTTCCATAGGTGATAATTTAAATACTGATATAAAAGGAGCAAACCTTTTAAATTATGATTCTTTGATAATTTCGAATGGAATTCATAAGAATGAAATTAAAGAAAAAGGAATTGAAAAAGTTGCAAAATCTTACGAAGCAATTTGTAATTATATTCAATCGGAATTGAAATGGTAAAATCAAAAGAAATATATAAAAATTTTAATATCAACCCAAGATATAAAGAATCAATAATATTAATTGGAAATTTTGACGGAGTTCACAAAGGACATCAAAAATTATTCTCATTAGCTAAGAAATATAAAAAAAAATATTCCTCAAAAATTGGCGTGTTGACTTTTGAACCAATGCCAAAAATGTTTTTTAATAAGAATTTAAATAATTTTAGAATCTCTAATTTACAGCAAAAAATTGATAATCTCAAAAATCTTGATGTAGATTTTTTGATAATAAAAAAGTTTGATCAAAAATTCTCAAAAATAAAATCAATAACTTTCATTAAAGAAATATTAGGTAAAAAGTTAAAACCAAAATTCATTTTTGTAAGTAATAATTTTAGATTTGGGAATAAGAGAGAAGGTAACGTCAGACAGTTGATTAAATTTGAGAGAATATGTGGTTATAAGGTAGTTAAACCACAACCACTGTTGACCAATAGAAAAATAGCGTCTTCATCGTTAGTTAGAAAACTTTTACAAAAAGGAAAATTAGAAAAAGCCAACAAAATTCTGAATAGAAATTGGTCAATTGTTGGAAAGGTTCAAAAAGGAAGACAGCTTGGAAAAAAAATCGGTTTCCCAACAGCAAATATTGATATTAAAGATTATATTTTAGCCTGCCCAGGTGTATATGCGGTACAAGCAAAAAGATATGGCAAAAATAATCACATAAAAGGAATTGCAAATTTAGGCTATCGACCAACATTTAATGGAAAAAAAATATTATTGGAAGTTCATTTATTTAATTTTTCTGGAAATCTTTATAATAAGTATTTATCAGTAGAATTTAAAAAATTTATTAGAAAAGAAAAAAAATTTAAAGATGTCGGCCAACTTAGAAAACAAATTAAAATTGACTTATTAACAGCAAAAAAATAAAATGAGCAAATCTCAAATAAATCTTCCTAAAACTGCTTTTTCGATGAAAGCAAATTTGCCAACACGAGAACCTGAAATTTTAAAACTTTGGCAAAACATAAATCTTTATGATGAATTAAGAAAATCGAGAAAAGGAGAAGAAAAATTTGTTCTTCATGATGGTCCTCCATATGCAAATGGCAATATACACATGGGAACAGCTTTAAATAAAATTTTAAAAGATATAATTGTGAGATTTCATCAAATGGACGGAAAAGACTCTGTCTATGTTCCAGGATGGGATTGCCATGGATTACCAATAGAATGGAAAATTGAAGAACAATACAAAAAGAATAAAAAAAACAAAAATGAAGTTCCAATCGTTGAGTTTAGAAAAGAATGCAGAGCCTTTGCAGAAAAATGGATAGAAATTCATAAAGATCAATTTAAAAGGTTAGGAGTTGTAGGAGATTGGGATAATTATTACTCTACAATGAGTTTTGATGCTGAGGCTCAGATAGTAAGAGAACTAGGTAAATTTTTAAAAGAAGGAAGTTTGTATAGAGGCTTCAAACCTGTTTTATGGTCCACTGTTGAAAAAACAGCTTTAGCAGATGCAGAAGTTGAGTATCAAGATCATAGGTCAGATACTATCTATGCATCTTTTCCAGTTAAATCATCAAATATTAAAGAATTAAAAGATAGTGAAATAGTAATTTGGACAACTACCCCATGGACTATTCCAGCCAACAAAGCCTTGGCTTACAATGAAAGCCTAGATTATTTATTAATTGAAGTAAATGACAATGGAGACTTTAAAAATAGGAAAATTGTTATTGCAGATGCATTAATAGATACAGTTGTAAAAGATACCAAGATTCAAAGTTTCAAAAAATTAAAAAATTTTAAAGGTAAAGATTTAAAAGGAACAATATGTAATCATCCTTTTTTAAAACTTGGTTATGAGTATGACATACCTATGCTGGAAGCACGTTTTGTTACTACAGAACAAGGTACTGGAATTGTTCATTGTGCGCCAAGCCATGGACCTGACGATTTCAATTTGTGTATGAATAATGGAATTAAAGCAATTGAAACAGTTGATGGCGATGGAAGGTATACAAAAAATGTAGCACTTTTTGAAGGTATACATATTTTTAAATCTAATTCTATTGTGATTGAAAAATTAAAAGAACAAAAAAAATTATTATCGAGCGGTGAACTTGTTCATTCCTATCCTCATTCATGGAGGTCCAAAGCACCATTAGTTCACAGAGCAACTCCTCAATGGTTTATTTCTATGGATAGTCATAAGCTAAGAAATAAAGCTTTAAAAGCAATTGATGAAACAACCTTCTATCCTAGCAAAGGAAAAGAAAGATTAAAATCGATGATTGAATCAAGACCCGACTGGTGTGTTTCAAGACAAAGAGTATGGGGAGTTCCATTACCTATTTTTATTAATAAGAAGACAGGTGAAATTTTGATTGATGATGAAGTTTTTGATAATATTGCGAAAATTTATGAAAAAGAGGGATCTGATTGTTGGTTTTCGGATGATCCACAAAAATTTCTCGGGAAAAAATATAAAGCTGAAGATTTTGAAAAGTTAAGTGATATCGTAGAGGTATGGTTTGATAGTGGATCTACACACTCATTTGTATTGGAAAAAAGAAAAGATTTAAAGTGGCCTGCATCTATGTATCTTGAGGGCTCTGATCAACATAGGGGGTGGTTTCATTCGTCTCTTTTAGAGTCTTGTGGTACTAGAGATCGTGCACCTTTTGAGTCTATTCTTTCACATGGTTTTGTAGTTGATGGCAAAGGTTTAAAAATGTCAAAATCTTTGGGAAATGTAATTTCCCCGGAGGATATTCTTAAAAAATATGGCGCAGATATACTTAGAATTTGGGTTGCTTCCTCAAATTATGCTGAGGATCTTCGAATAGACTATTCAATATTAGATCAGCATGCTGAGTCTTATAGAAAAATAAGAAATACCTTTAGATATCTATTAGGCAATTTAAATGACAAATTTGATGAGAATGAATTAGAAAAAGTTGACGTTAATAAATTACCAGAATTGGAGCAATTTATTTTACATAAGATATATAAATTAAACTTAGATTTTGAAAAAAATTTTAAAAATTATAATTTTCATAATCTTTATAAGGATTTGTTGAATTTTTGCACTGTAGATTTGTCAGCATTTTATTTTGATATAAGAAAGGACACATTATATTGTGAACCTAAGAACTCTGATAAAAGAAAATCTACACTATTATTATTAAATATAATTTTAAATTCGTTACTTAAATGGTTCGCGCCTATTTTGTCATTCACAACTGAAGAAATTTATCAACTTATATCAAAATCAAAAAAAAGTATTCATCTCCAAAAATTTATCAATTTTCCTAAAAAATTTCATAACGAAAAATTAGGTGAAAGGTGGTCTAAACTTATCAAAATAAGAGATTTTTGTAATTTGAGTATTGAAGAAAAAAGAGCAAGCAAAGAGATTGGTTCAAGTTTAGAGTCTAGTTTAGAAATAACATTGAGCCAAGAATTATTTGAAAATTTTAAAGATGTTGACTTTGCTGAAATTTGCATTACTTCATCGGCAAAAATAAATCAAGGCTCAGACAAAGAGATTAAAGTTTTAACCACAAAAGCTCCTGGAAAAAAATGTCCTATATGTTGGAAATTAAGTGTGAAGGGATGTAGCAGACCAAATTGTAATATTCAATAATGAATAAAAAAATTTTTTTAATAAAAATTTTACTAATTTTCTTGATTTTTCTAACTGATCAAATTTCAAAGCATTATATCATAAATATTTTTAAATCTCAGAATGAGGCAATTTACCTTACTAGTTTTTTGAACCTTCAATTAATTTGGAATGAGGGTATTGCATTTGGACTATTAAGTTTTGAAAATGACTTATATTACAATTCAATAACATTTTTGATTGTGGTAGTAATTTTGATATTGCTATTTTTAATTCGAAATCATGATCAATCCTCATATTTCTATTCTATGATAATTGGAGGAGCATTAGGAAATTTAACCGATAGAATTAGATATTCATCTGTTCCAGATTTTATAGATTTTCATATATTTAACTTTCACTGGTTTGTTTTTAATATTGCTGATATATTTGTTACTTTAGGTGTTATTTGCCTTATTGTTGTTGAAATATTTTTTAATAAAAATAAAATAAATGCATAAAATTAATTATTATCTGATAATTTTTTCTATTTTTTTTACGTCATGTCAGTCAATCAAAGATGGTTTGAGTGGTAGGAAATCCGAAAATAGTGATGAGTTTTTAGTTAAAAAAAAGAATCCTCTAGTAATGCCACCAAAATTCATGGAACTTCCAAAACCTAAGGAAGAGACTTTTGAGAAGGAAATAAGTGCAATTGATGAAACAAATAACATTGAAAATATTCTTAATATAGAAAAAACCCAAAGTGTTAATTCAGAAAAATCTGATTCTGCTGAGGATTTTGTCTTGAAGCAGCTTAAAGATAAATAATGTTTTCATCTAACATTGAATTTAAAAATTTTAGTATAAAAAAAAATAATTCTAAGATTAAAAAAATTTTAAATGAATTATTAGATAATTATTCAAAAAAAAATAATCAACTACTTTTAAGTCTATCGAAAAAGTATAAATATAAATTTGAATTTCAAAATATTAAAAAGTATAAAAAATTCAAACATTATAGAATTTTTGGTATGGGAGGTTCCAGTTTAGGCGCTGAGGCTATCTATTCTTTCTTGAATAGAAAAATTAGGAAAAAATTTTCATTTGTAAACAACATTGATTTATCTCGTAATAAGAATAATAAAATTAATCAATTCAATATAATTATTTCTAAATCTGGAAATACTCTTGAGACTCTAGCGAATTTGAATTATCAAAAAGTAAAAAAAAACTGTTTATTCATAACTGAAAATAAAAACAGTTATCTTAGAAACCTTGCCTTAAAACTTAAAAGTGAAATAATAGAACATAACAACTTTATTGGAGGAAGATATTCAGTTTTATCCGAAACAGGAATGATACCAGCATTTTTTATGGGACTTGAACCAAATAATTTTAAAAGACTAGATAATTTGATCTCAAGTAATAAATTTATAAATATGCTGACTTATAACGTATCATCAATTTTTTCATTCCACCAAAAGAAAAAAAACAATTCTATAATATTAAATTACGACGAAAACTCGAATAATCTCTTTTATTGGTATCAACAATTAGTTGCAGAAAGTTTAGGAAAGTCTTCAAAAGGTATTTTGCCAATTGTCTCTCCAGTTCCAAAAGATAATCATAGTGTGATGCAACTCTATTTAGATGGTTTTAAAAAAAATTTTTTTACCTTTTTTTATGTAATGGATAATAATTTAAAAAAAATCGACAATAATTCTTTATTGGATTCACATAAATATTTGAGAAATAAAAAAATGTCTGATATTTTGTATTCTCAATTTAGGGCCACTCAAAATGTTTTTCTAAAAAAAAAAATACCATTTAGAAGTTTTATTATAAAAAAAAGAGATGAAAAAACTCTGGGAGAATTATTTGCTTTTTTTATTTTAGAAACAATTCTTTTAGGAAAGGCACTAAATATTAATCCTTATGATCAACCTGCTGTAGAGTCAATTAAGGTTAATACCTTTAAAATTTTAAAGAATATTTAATTAGCAAATATTATTTTAGATATACCATATAGCCTTAAATCTATAATATTTAATTTTTCAGTAAGTTTAATATTATCTTTTTTATGTCTATGGACTATGATTATTCCATTTTTATTAAGAATATTTTTTTTCAAAATTTCCTCAATTATAAAATTTATTCTTTCCTCTCTGTAAGGTGGATCAAGAAAAATTATATCTAATTTTAACTCATTATTTTGAATGTTCTCAATAAATTTAAAACAATCTAATTTATTAAGATGAGAACTTTCCTGACATTTGAGGCTTTTTATATTTTTATCTAATGATAAGAGTGCGCTGGGATAATTCTCAACAAACAAACATTTTTTTGCACCCCTTGATATTGCCTCTAAACCAAACGAACCTGAGCCTGAAAATAGATCCAAAATAACAGAATTTTTTAAGTCAATGTTAATTTTATTTGAATGCTCAATTACATTAAATAATGCTTCTTTAACTAAATCTCTTAAAGGTCTTGTAGTTTTATCGTTAGGAAGATTAATTTTTTTTCCTCTAAATTTTCCAGAAATAATCCTCATTGATCAACAACTTTATGACCTATATCTTTTCTATAAAAACCATTTTCCCAATTCAATTTTGTTAGAAGACTTAAGGCTTTATCTCTGGCAGATTTAAAAAAATTAGATCTAACAACTATATTTAAAACTCTGCCTCCATTAGAGTAAGTTTTTCCATCAATTAATTTTGTTCCTGCATGGAATAAAAACTCGCTCTTTCCTAATTTTAGATTATTCAAGTTAAGTTCAACGTTATTTTTATATTTATCAGGGTACCCTTTTGAACACATTACTATACAAAGACTTTTATCATTATGCCATTCGATACTTGTATTTTTTAGATTTTCCTCAATGCATGCCTTAATTAATAATCCAAAATCAGTTTTAAGTTTTGGCAAAAGAGTTTGACACTCCGGATCACCCATCCTAACATTATATTCGATTAAGAAAGGCTCGCCTTTTGTGATCATTAAACCTGCATATAAAAATCCTTTAAAGGTTGAATTTCCTTCCTTTAAAGCCCTTAAAGTAGGTTCTATGATTTTGTCGATTATTTTTTTATTTAAATTTTTATTTTCCAATCTTGATGGAGAATAGGCTCCCATCCCGCCTGTATTTTTACCCTTATCTCCTTCAAGTACTCTCTTATGATCTTGTGCTGTTCCAAACTGCTTATAATTTTTTCCATCCGAAATAATAAAAAAGCTCATTTCTTCACCATTTAAAAATTCTTCAATTAGTAACTGTTTTGCTTCGCCAAATTTTCCATTAAAAATTTCTTTAATAGCTATTTTAGCTTGATGATTAGTTTCAGAAATATAAACGCCTTTTCCTGCAGCTAAACCGTCTGCTTTTATTACTATTGGATACTTGCATTTTTTAAGAAATTTTTCTGCATCCTCGACATTAAAAAAAATACCAAATTTTGCTGTTGGTATATTAAAATTTTGACAGAGTTTTTTAGTAAAAATTTTTGACCCCTCTAACTGTGAAGAAAATTTATTAGGTCCAAAAACCTTTATATTGTATTTTTCTAAATAATCGACAATTCCATCTACCAGTGGCCTTTCCGGACCAACAATTAGAAAATCAATTTTTTTATCAATAGTAAAATTTTTTAAGTTCTCAAAATTACTTAAATCAATTTCTATATTTTCAGCAATTTGTTTCGTACCTGCATTTCCAGGAAAACAGTAAATTTTTTTGACTTTTTTTGATTTTTTTAAAGAGTCACATAAAGCATGTTCTCTGCCTCCACTTCCTATTATTCCAACTTTCATATATTAATATATAAACTAAAAATGTTTAAAAAATTAGCTAAAATAAAATATTTACCAAATAATTTTGAAGTGATTCAAGATGGTGATCATGTAATTTGCGCTATTTCAGGAAAAAAAATTCCTCTTGAAAAATTAAACTACTGGAATGTCAAAGATCAGGAACCTTACTTTTCGTATAAAGAGGCGTCCTTGAAAAGGGAAAAAAAAGATTAAACTATTTCCATCTATTGTGTGTCCATATCCATTGTCCAGGATTTTCAATAATCATTTTTTCTAAAATGGAGTTAAGAGCCAATGTTATAGTTTCAATGGTGTCATTATTAGAAAAACTTAAAGGTTTTAGAATTTTTAATCTAAAATTGTTGTCCTTATTTCTTTTAATGTGGATCGGTACTATTTTGCAATTAAATTTTTTTACAAATTGCGCAGGTATCGTAGTTGTTAAAGCTTCTTGACCAAAAAATTTGGATTTAATTCCCTCAGAAACTCTTTGATCTATCATTAGCGCAATAGAAGTTCCTGATTTAAAATATTCTAATAAATCTCTCATACCAGAAATTCCTTTTTTTATTTGTTTTTTACAAATATATTTTTTTCTAATATTTTCCATTATTGGATTTAAAAATTGGTTATTTAAAGGCCTATAAATTGCAGCAAGATCTATACCTGATTTCTCAATATGCATTGCCATTAACTCAAAATTATCAAAATGTCCCGATATAAATATAACTGGTTGTTTATTTGTTTTAATTTTTTCTAATTCTATTTGACCTTCTACCTCAATATTCTTTTCAAGTTCTTTCTCTCTAAAATCTTTAATATAATTATACTCAGATAAGATTTTTCCGTAAGTTAACCACATTTCATAAATAATCTTTTTTTTAAAATTTTCATCAGTATTTGGAAATGCAATTTCGATATTGTTTATAGTTTTAAGATTTGACCTAAAAAGGGGACCACAAAAAACAAAAATTTTACTTGCAAATAATCTTGAGTTTTTTAATCCTAATAACTTAAATACGAAAAACAAAAATAAAATTGCTATAGATTGAAATAAATACTTTATCTTTTTAGTTAAGTTTATCATTAATATAATTTATAAATTTTTCTTCTTTAACTATTTTTAATTCTATTTTTAAAAAATTAATTTCTCTTACATCATCTACAGATAATTTAATGAAATCTTTTTCTGTGGTAAGTATTTTAGCGTTTAATTTTTTTGATTCTTGAAGAATATTCTCAATATCTTTTTTTTTGTATTTATAATGGTCCGGAAATATTATTTCTTTGACTACGCTAATATTATTTTCTAATAAAATTTCTTTAAAAGAAACTGGATCGCCTACTCCAGAAAAGATTAGATAATTTGAATTTACATCCAATTCTTTTAAGTTTTGAATTATATAATTAGACTCAAATATCTCAATTTTAGGGTTCAATTTATGAATTATTTCTTTAATGTTTTCAGTATTATCATCTTTTCCATTTAAGAAAACGATATCGTAGTTTTTCAAATTCTCAATTTTTTCTCTCAATGGTCCAGAGGGAATTAATTTTCCATTACCAATCCAGTTTTTTTTTTTAAAACAAACAATTTTTAAATCATAATCGATTTTTTTTTCCTGAAGACCATCATCAAAAATTATAACTTGATTTGAGTTATTAATTGCTTGGTTGATAGCATCTATTCTTCTCTTGGAAACAATGCTTTTTGTTTTAGCTTTTAATAGATGCTGTTCATCAATTTGGTTAGAATAAAATTTTTTTGCTGTAATAACATTAAAACCCAATTTTTTAATAATATTAAATAACTTTATGGTAAGTGGTGTTTTGCCTGTTCCACCCAAATAAATATTACCTATACAAACGGTTTTAATTTTAGAAAATTTATATTTTTTTTGAATGCCTAAAAAAAAGTTATTAATTATAACTGGAATTGTGAATGGTAATAACAAATATGAAAAAATATTTGGTTTTTTTAAATCCCAAAATATAGGTTTTTTAAAATTCATTTTATTTTAAAAAGTTATCAATTTCTTTTAAGTAATTTTTAAGTATTTGCTGTCCTACATTATTAAGTTTTTTCTTAATATTTCTTTGGTTATTTGTAGAGGATAACAATTTATCTAAAATTTTATACATTCTGTTCTCAGTTGATACTACAAAAGAAATTTTTTGGGAATTCAAGTAACTATATATTTCCTGAAAATTTGAGACATTAGGACCATGTAAAATATTACAACCATATCTTGCTGCCTCAAGAGGATTTTGACCACCATGTCTAATTAATGAACCACCTAAAAAAACATTCTTACAAAGAGAAAAAAAAGTTTTTGTTTGACCATAAGAGTTAACTAAGTAGATATCAGTATCAATGGGTACTTTTTTGGCAGGTTCATTGAAGTGTGTTTTTAGGCCTAGTTTATTTAGTTGAAATTTGATTGAATTAATCCTGTTAATATGTCTTGGTATTATTATTGTTAATAAATTTTTATATTTGTTTTTTAATTTTTTATGTACAATACCGATAAAACTCTCTTCATCGTCATGCGTGCTTGATGCACACCAGACTTTTTTTCTTTCTATAAATTTTTTTAGATTTTGCTTAATTTCGATATTTTCGAATTCAGACTGCGAAAATTTTAAATTACCAAAATATTTAAGGTTTTTAGCTCCAAGTTTTTTAAGATAAATTTTTGATTTCAGACTTGAGCACAAACATAAGTCAAATTTGCTAAAAATAAAATTTGAAAAATTTTTAAATTTTCTCCATCTTTCAAAAGATTTTAATGTAATTCTGGCATTAAGCAAAATTGTAGGAATTTTTCTTTTTTTTAAATTCAATAACATATTGGGCCAAATTTCAGAGTCAACAAATAAAGACAAACTAGGTTGCCAATAACTTAAAAAATTTAGCGTATTAAAATTTGTATCTATTGGAAAAAATTGGTGTACTACTTTTTTAAATTTATAATTGGATATAACTTTTGAGGAACTTAATGTGTTTGATGTAATTAAGATTTGAGTAATATTTTTTTTTTTTTCATATTTTTCAATTATGGGAACAACACTTTGAAATTCCCCCACACTTGCGCCATGTATCCAAATTAGTTTACCTTTAATTTTTTTTTTTGTAAAAAAACAGAATTTTTCTTTATAACGCTTAGGGTCCTCTTTCTTTCTTATTAATCTTAAAATGATTATTAAAGGTGATAAAAAATAAGCAATATTAATTAAAATTCTATAGATTATTAACATTATGATCTTTTGATTTGTTTATCATAAAAGTTTTTGTAAATTTTAGAATTAGCTAATAATTCATTATGTTTGCCTTCGTCTACCACCTGGCCGTTATCTATTACGTAAATTTTATCTGAATTTAGAATTGTAGAAAGCCTGTGGGCAATAACGATAGTTGTCTTGCCTTCAGTAAGAAAATTAATAGCTTTTTGAATTTTACTTTCAGTTTCTGCATCTAAAGAAGATGTTGCTTCATCAAGTAATATTATTGAACTTTTTTTCAAAATAGCTCTAGCAATGGACAATCTTTGTTTTTCTCCTCCAGATAGTCTTATTCCATTTTCACCTATTAAAGTGTCATATTTTTCTGGCAATTTGTCTATAAATTCACTGGCAAAAGAAAATTTTGCTGCTTCAACAATTTCTTTGTCAGAAGCTTCTAAATTCGCATATGCGATATTGTTTTTAATTGTGTCATCAAACAGTGTTGTATCTTGGCTTACTAAAGAAATATTTTTTCTAACTGAGCTGATAGTTGATTTATAGATAGATTGATTATCAATTTTTATGTCACCTGAGTGAATATTATAAAATCTAGGTATCAAATTAAGTATTGTAGATTTACCAGCACCACTATGACCGACTAATGAGGTCATTTTTTTTCCAGGTATTTGTAGATTTATTGCCTTTATTATCTGAAGTTGATCTTTTTGATAATCAAATGAAACATTTTCAAACTTAACTTCTCCCTCTGAAAGCTTTAATTCTTCTGCATTTGACTCATCTTTTATTTCATTAACATCATCAATTATTGGTAGCACTCTTCTAGATCCTGTCAAACCTTGCTGGATTGTAATATTAAGAGTAGCTAAGGACCTAACTGGTTGATAAGCAAGCATCATAGCTGCAAGAAAAGAAAAAAAGTTACTAACTTCAAGTTCATTTTTGACCACGAGTTTAGCAGAAACAAAAATTAAACATGCAATCATTATTCCTGTCAAAATTTCCATTATAGGAGATGCCCTTACAAAAACTATACTTATTTTTTTGGATGTTTCTTTCAATGTATTTATGTAATTTAATGCTCTTTTTTTTTCATAGGCCTCTTTTTGAAATATTTTCATCAATTTATGATTTTTAAAAATTTCCATTAAATATGTGTTTAGAACACCAACTTTAAGCATTTGTTCATTAGTGACCTTACTAATTCTTTTTCCTAAAGATTTTGCAGCTAGAGAGGCAAGAGGTATCATTATAATTGCAATTAAAGAAAGTTTCCAGTTTTGGTAAAACATAACTGATAACAAACCTATAAGTGTTAAGCTATCTTTAAAAAAATTCAAAATTGCAGTACTTAATAAACTAGTAATCCAATTAACATCATTTATCAAATTTGTGATAAATTTCCCCGAATGCTTTTCGTCAATTAATTTCGTATCAGCCTTAATTAATGAAGCAAACATATCAGTTTGAATTTCCTTTTTAACTTCCTCGGCAACACCAATCATAATTACTTTTGCTAAGTAAAGCGAGACACCTTTAATGGCAAAAGCTGCTATAATTAATAAAGGTATAGTAAATATTAAAGTAGAAGACTTTTTAACAAATAATTCATTAATAGCAGGATCAAGTAGATATGCTATTGCGGAAGTACTAGCTGCTAAAAGAAGTGAAAAAAAAACTGATAAAAAAATTTTAGGTACGTATTTTTTTGTGTAATCTCTGTAAAGTCTTTTGAAAATTTGAATTGATGTCATTTTTTTAAAATTTCCCAGCCAAAATACTTGTTAGAACAATAAATCCCAAAAAATTATTTGATTTAAATATTTTTAAGCAGTTTTTTGCATCTTTAATGTTTAAATTTTTAATTTGATAAAAAAACAAATGAAAAAAAATTAAAAATAAAAAAACATAAAAAAGATTATTCAGGTTCATTAATATACCTATAATTATTAAAGATATAAAAAATGTTAATAAGCATAATATTAAAAATAACTGGGGGTTTTTTTTAAATTTTATTGAAGTTGATTTGAGTCCTATAATTTCATCATCCTTTATATCTTGAAACCCATAAATAGTGTCATAAGCAAGTGTCCAAAATATGGCTCCTATGTAGAAGATAATTGGAACTATACTTATCTCGTTAAAAATTGATGTCCAACCGAGAATAAGGCCATAGTTGAAAGTTATTCCAAGAAAAAGTTGAGGCCAATAAGTGTATCTTTTCATAAGTGGATAAGTAAAAGCTAATGGCATAGAACCTAACGCAAGAATTATTGTAAAATAATTAAAATTTATTAAAACTAAAAATGCTAAGATACAAAGAATTGCTGCGTAGAGTATTCCAATTTGAATAGAAATTTTGCCAGAAGCTATAGGCCTATTTTTAGTACGTGAAACTCTATTATCAAAATTTTTATCTAAAATATCGTTTACTATGCACCCAGCTGATCTCATAAAAACTGATCCTAGAAAAAAAAGCGTTAAATAAAAAAAATAGGTATCTAAGTTATTTGAAAAATCATAGCCAATAGACAATCCCCAAGCACATGGCCAAAAAAGCAGCATATAACCAATTGGTTTTTTCAATCTTGTCAGTTCGATAAATATGCTTAATTGGTTCATAAAATTTTTCTTGTAAATAACAAACGCAAGATTGATAATCAAACTGATTCGTATGAATATAGATTACACCGTAACAGCCCTGATGTTTCCAGCAATTCCTCTATTGATGGCCGTATATAGTAATAGATTTCACACTTTAAGTAACTTAGTTAGAAAATTACATGATGAGCATGTTTACGAGAAACACATACCACCAGAATGGAAAAAACAATTTTTGAATCTTAGCTCAAGAATAGGCCTTTTGAGATGGACAATTTTATTTGCAGCTTTTGGGTTTTTATTCAATATGTTAACGGTGTTTGCCTTATATCTTGATGAGGTTTTTATGGCGCGAGTAATTTTTGGTTCTTGTTGTTTATCAATGATTGTCTCAATAATTTTTTTTATAAAAGAAATTCATATTTCAACAAATGCACTTAGGCTTCATATGTCGGATATGGATGTTAATGTAGATTAAGGAATTATTACAGCTGGACCTGTTAATAATCTTGCCTCTAAATCCTTATGTGCTTGAGCAGCATCTTTTAGAGAATATTTCTTAGAAATTTCTATCTTAAATTTTTTAGATACAACAGCCTCAAAAACTTTTTTTGCTGACTCCACTAGCTCATCTCTTTTAATAGTATAGTGTGCAATGGATGGTCTTGTAAAAAAAAGACCTTTTGCATTTATATCTTTTTTTACGTCGATCGTGTCAACATAACCTGAAGCATTACCAAATGCTACCATCATTCCTCTAATCTTTAATGTCTCAATTGATCCTTTGAATGTCTTTATACCTACTCCGTCGTAGACAACATCAATTCCATTTTTACCCACAATTCTTTCAACTTCTTCTACAAAATTTTTTTCTGAATAATTTATGACATGATGGCAACCATTTTTTTTTGCAATTTCCTCTTTAATTTTTGATCCAACTGTTCCGATTACCTCTGCACCTAAAGCATTGGCCCAAGGACATAAAATTTGACCAAGACCTCCAGCAGCAGCATGATATAAAACTTTATCACCTTTTTTTAAGGGATATGCTCGATGCAATAAATATTCTGCTGTTATTCCTTTTAATGTAACACAAGATGCTACTTCATCAGACACATCATCGGGTACAGAAACTAATTTTTCCTCAGGCATAATTTGTTTTTCTGAGTAAGCGCCAATAGGCATTGAAGCATGAGCAACTCTATCACCAACTTTAAATAGTTTTACTTCTGACCCCACTTCTTCAATTACACCACAAGCTTCTAAACCGATACCGCTGGGTAATGGAATTGGGTAGAGACCTGTTCGATGATAAACATCTATAAAATTTAATCCGATTGATAGATTCTTAATTAAAACCTCCTTAGGCCCAGGTTTTCCTATTTGTATATCTTGAATAACTAAAACCTCTGGCCCGCCAAACTTATTTATTTGAATAGATTTCATTATTTATTTTACAAATGTGCCGTTATGATAATCTTGAACAGCTTGTAATATCTCTGCTTTAGTGTTCATTACAAAAGGCCCACCTCTGGCTATTTCCTCATTAATAGGTTTTCCCGAAATAACTAAAAATTTTGCACTTGAAGCAGCTTTGACTTTTAACTCTTCACCTTTTGAGAGCAAGATTAAGGTGCTATCTTTAATTTTTTTATGATCTTTTTCACCAACTACTATCTCTCCATTTATTAAGTATATAAATGAATTGTGAGTAGAAGGTAAACTAAACTTAAATTCTTTTCCTTCATTTAGTTCAACATCAAAATAAAAAGGCTCTATATTATGTCCTTTAACTGGACCTTCTGCTTTTTCAAATTTTCCCGCAATAACTTTGACACGTTTATCATCATCTTTATGAACACTCATTTTGTTTGCATCGATATAGATATACTCTGGTTTGCTCATTTTTAATTTTGCAGGCATATTAATCCATAATTGAAATCCGTGAAGTTTACCTTCTTTCATACCTGGCATTTCAGAATGTATAATACCACTACCAGTTTTCATCCATTGGACATCGCCAGCAGTCATTTTACCCTTACCACCAGTACTGTCCTTATGTTCAAAATTTCCTGCTAACATATAAGTAACAGTTTCAATTCCTCTGTGTGGATGTGGAGGAAATCCAGCAACATAATCTTCACTATTTTCTGAACCAAATTCATCCAACATTAAAAAAGGATCGAAATAATTTGGTTCAACACCAATACTTCTTTTTAATTTAACCCCAGCTCCATCTGATGCTGGAATAGGATCGATGATTTTACTAACTTCAATATTTTTCATATTAGAATTTAATAGTTAAAAAACAGAAATTTGCAATGTTACTTTTTATTATGCGAACCATCACAGAATGGCTGGTTATTAGTTTGTTTACAAGTGCAAAAAAACATCTTTTTAGATAATTCTGCTCTATATACAACAGGATTAAATTCAGATCCTTTATGAGAGCCATCGCAAAATGGTTGCTTGGAACTTTTCCCACAACTACACCAAAAGTAAGATTTGCCTTCCTTAACTTCAATTTTTATTGCACTATTGCCCGCTCTCTGTCCCTTTGTCATGTTCCCCTTAATTATTATTTAAATTAAACTAAAAAGCTCAGTTAAATCTTTTATTTGATTACTTGGTTTATAATCAAGGTTATCAAATATATTATTATTTCTGTTAACCCAAATAGATTGGTAACCATAATTTCCTCCACCAGAAACATCCCAAGTGTTTGCACTTAAAAAAATAACTTCACTATTTTTTATTTTATATTTTTTAATTGGTAAATCGTAGACCCTGGAATCCGGCTTATAAATTCCAACCTCTTCTATGGAAAAAATGTCATCAAATAATTTATCTAAGTTATTACTTTTGACCATCTCATCTAATAGGGAAGGAGTCCCATTTGAAAGAATAGCTAATTTAAAATTCCTTCCTTTTAATTTTTTTAAAGTTTCTGGAACTTCTTTAAAGGGCGAGAGAACTTTGTATAAATTCAATAATTCGTTTTTCATAGAAGGATCTATGCTAAAAGCTCTCATTGATTTGTCTAAGCTATCTTCTGTAATCTGCCAAAAATCTTTATGTCTCTTCATTAAACTTCTGAGCCAAGTATACTCTAACTGAGTAGTTCTCCAAAAAGTAGCAAAATTCTCCCACTTATCTCCAATTTTATCTTTACATTTTTCTGCAGCAGAATTTACGTCAAACAATGTACCATAAGCATCAAAAATTATTGCTTTAATATTTTTCATAAATTAACTTAACACAAATGAGTAATATTAGATTATTTTTTTTGGACTCACTGTCAGTGAATATGAATGGTAAGTTAGATAAGTCACAATCACATTATTTAACAAAAGTAATGAGAGTAAATGAAAACGAGGTGTTTTCTTTATTTAATAAAAATGGTGAATGGGAAGCTAAAATTTTAAGAATTTCAAAAAATATTGTTGAATTTAAAGTTATAAAAAAAATAAGACAAAAAGAAAAAATAAAAGAATTATGGTTGGCATTTTCTCCAATTAAATCAAATTATCAGAATTTTATGATACAAAAAGCTACGGAGTTGGGAGTCACGAAATTTATACCAATTATTTTTGAAAGGACAATTGTTAGAAAAATAAATAAAGAACGTTTTGAAAAAATAGTGATTGAGGCAAGTGAACAATCAAATCGTATCGATGTACCATTAATTGAACCTAATCAGGATTTGGATAATCTTTTAAAAAATTCAATGAACTTAATTTTTACAGATTTAAATTCTAGTAATACCAAACTCGATAAATCAAAATTTACAAATAAACCAGTTTGCATAATTATAGGACCAGAGGGTGATTTTTCAGAAGCAGAAAGAGCAAAGATTCTCTCTTTTAGAGGAGTCCAGCCATTTAAAATCAATGAGAATATTTTAAGATCAGAAACGGCTGTGATATCTGCAATTTCAATCGTAAATTATGCAATAAATTGATAAATTGTCGCGAAAACTAAAGTGTAATTTTTATAAAAGAGCTTTATATAGCTATTTAAATGAAAAAAATTTTTATTATATTTTCAGGCCTTTTAATTTCTAGCAATGCTTTTGCAAACCAACCCTTTGATTGGCAGCTAGGGTTTCAAAAAGCTGCTTCAGAGTCTATGAGAGATATTGTTGCTTTCCATAACAATCTTTTATTACCAATTATAATTGCAATCAGCGTATTTGTTTTATTTTTAATGTTGTATGCTTGTATAAGATTTAGAGCCTCAGCAAATCCAAACCCATCTAAAAGAACACATAATGTTACTGTAGAAATTTTGTGGACTTTGATACCATGTTTAATTTTGATTGTGATGGCAGTGCCGTCATTTAAAATTTTATATAAACAAGACACTATCCCGAAGGCAGATCTAACAATAAAAGCGATTGGCTATCAGTGGTATTGGGGTTACGAGTATCCAGACGAAAATATAATTTTTGAGTCTTATATGATTGAGGATAAAGCTTTAAAAGCTGATCAACCTAGATTACTTGCAGTAGATAATGAAGTTGTAGTTCCGGTAAATAAAGTTGTTAAAGTTCTGATAACTGCAAATGATGTATTACATGCCTGGGCTTTACCAGCATTTGGAGTTAAAAGAGACGCAGTCCCTGGAAGAATTAATGAAACATGGTTTAAGGCAGAGAAAGAGGGGACATACTACGGCCAGTGTTCTGAACTTTGTGGCATCAAACATGCATTTATGCCAATTACAGTAAAAGTTGTGAGTGAAGAGGAGTACCAAGATTGGCTGTCGGAGGCGCGAATAAAATTTGCAAATGATGAAATTAAAAACGATAAACTAAAAATAGCTAGTAGGTAATTTATGTATACACAAACTGCACAAGATGATCATACTCCAACCGGTTGGAAGAGATGGGCATATTCGACAAACCACAAAGACATAGGAACGATGTATCTAATCTTTGCAATTGTTGCAGGGGTTATAGGAACGGCGTTTTCAGTTTTAATGAGAATGGAACTAATGCATCCAGGCGATGGTATATTGGGTGGGAATTATCATTTATATAATGTTTTAGTGACAGGTCATGGTTTAATCATGATTTTCTTTATGGTTATGCCTGCTATGATAGGTGGTTTTGGTAACTGGTTTGTACCAATTATGATTGGAGCACCAGATATGGCATTTCCACGAATGAATAATATTTCTTTTTGGTTATTGCCAGTCTCTCTTACATTATTAATCTTATCAATTTTTGTGGATGGACCTCCAGGTCAAACAGGAGTAGGAGGTGGATGGACCATTTATCCTCCATTATCATCTAAAGCTGGACAGCCCGGCCCTGCGATGGATTTAGCAATTTTGAGTTTACACTTAGCAGGAGCTTCCTCAATTCTGGGTGCAGTAAATTTTATTACAACAATTTTAAATATGAGAACTCCAGGTATGACATTGCACAAGATGCCATTGTTTGCATGGTCAATTTTAGTAACTGCATTTTTGTTGTTGTTATCTTTACCTGTTCTTGCTGGTGCAATTACAATGTTATTAACAGACAGAAATTTTGGGACAGCCTTCTTTGAGGCTCAGACTGGAGGGGATCCAGTTTTATTTCAACACTTGTTTTGGTTTTTTGGGCATCCTGAAGTTTATATTTTAATTCTCCCTGGTTTTGGAATGATAAGCCATATAGTTTCAACATTTTCTAGAAAACCAGTTTTTGGTTACTTAGGAATGGCCTATGCGATGGTAGCAATCGGAATAGTTGGTTTTGTTGTTTGGGCTCACCATATGTATACAGTAGGATTAAGCACCGACACAAAAGCCTATTTCCTTGCAGCTACAATGATTATAGCAGTTCCTACAGGAATTAAAATTTTCTCTTGGATAGCGACCATGTGGGGTGGATCAATATCTTTTAAAACGCCAATGATGTGGGCACTAGGTTTTATATTTATGTTTACTGTTGGTGGGGTAACAGGTGTAGTTTTAGCAAACGCAGGTGTTGACACTGCTATGCATGATACATATTACGTGGTAGCTCATTTTCATTACGTTCTCTCTTTGGGTGCAGTTTTTGCAATCTTTGCAGGTTTCTATTATTGGTTTTCAAAAATGAGTGGTTATGAGTATTCAGAATGGATGGGTCATTTGCATTTTTGGCTAACGTTCATTGGGGTGAACTTAATCTTTTTTCCTCAACATTTTTTGGGTTTAGCTGGTATGCCGAGAAGATACGCAGATTATCCGGATGCATTTGCAGGTTGGAATTATATATCATCTATAGGATCTTACGTTGCTGTAGCAGGCTTGCTGGTATTTTTTATAAATCTTATTTATGCATTTGCAAAAAAGAAAACTGCTAAAAAAAATCCTTGGGGTGTAGGAGCTACAACATTAGAATGGACTGTGCCATCACCTCCAAATTTTCATACTTTTGAGGAATTACCAAAGTTTGAGGATGATCGAGATATACAAAAATCACACGGCTAGATTCAGAATACAAAAGATATGAACAATGCACGGCTAAAAAAAAGAAGTTTAAGCCAAGAGGATTTATTTAATTTTTCAGAATTATTTAAATTAATGAAGCCACGTGTAATGTCATTAGTTATTTTTACGTGTGCTGTTGGTTTATTAACAGCACCAAATATAGTCTCAACTAAAGATGCTATAATTGGAATTTTACTAGTTTCATTGGGGGCAGGTGCTGCTGGAGCTTTAAATATGTGGTACGAGTCTGACTTAGATGCTTTGATGTCTAGAACTTGTTTAAGGCCAATACCAACTGGCAAAGTAAACAAGAACCAAGCGTTAATATTTGGTGTAACTTTATCGATAGTGTCAGTTGTAGCTTTAGATTATTTTACTAACAGGATCTCTGCAACCATATTGCTACTAACTATATTATTTTATGTATTGGTTTATACAATTTGGTTAAAAAGAAGAACACCCCAAAATATTGTAATAGGAGGTGCTGCAGGTGCTTTTCCTCCTGTAATAGGTTGGACGATTGCTACAGGCTCAATATCAATTGAACCTTTAGCTTTTTTTCTTATAATATTTTTTTGGACACCCTCGCACTTCTGGGCTTTAAGCTTGTATAAATCCGATGATTACAGAAAAGCTAAAATACCTATGCTTCCATTAATTAGCGGAATTGAAAGAACTAAAATAAATATATTTATTTACTCACTACTAATGTTGCCAACAATTATTTTTCCATATGCAATAGATTTTGTTGGGTTAACATTTTTAATTCCATCATTACTTCTAACATTTTATTATAATTATTTATGCTATGAACTACTTAGATTTAAAAAGAATAAATTTAAACCAAAGTTTGCAAAAGCCATATTTGGATTTTCAATACTATATTTGTTTTTGATTTTTGTCCTTTTTTTGATAGATAAGATTGTATGATTACACCAGATAAAAGAACAAAAAGAAAAAACCTTATTACAGCAATAGCAATAATTGCATTTATGATTTTTCTTTTCTTTTTTACTCTATATAACACAGGAGTATTTGATAGATCCATATGATTGAGAAAAAAAAATTAACCCCGTTAGTTCTTGCTGGCATTTTTGTTTTAATGTTAGGTTTGTCTTATGCTTCTGTTCCTCTTTATGAAATTTTTTGTAGGGTCACAGGATTTGGAGGAACAACACAAGTTGCTAATGATGCGCCAAAAATTGTTTTAGATAAAGTAGTAAGTGTTAGATTTGATACAAATGTAAATAATTTGCCGTGGGATTTTAAAGCTAAATCAAATGTGATGGATGTAAAAGTAGGACAAGTTAATAAAATAGAGTTTGAAGTATTAAATTATGGTGATGAGCCAACGGCAGGTGTAGCAAGTTTTAATGTTTCCCCATCAAGTTTTGGAAAATATTACAGTAAACTAGGTTGTTTCTGTTTTGAAAAACAAGAATTAAAAGCTGGAGAAAAAGCCACATATGTTATGACTTTTTATTTGGATCCAGAAATGGTTAATGATGCTACTGTTAAAAATTTGGAAGATGTGACTATGTCATATACTTTTTTCTCGACAGACTATTATAAACAATCATAATTCTAAATATGTCAGCTGAAAAAAAACATGATTACCACTTAGTCGATCCAAGTCCCTGGCCAATCTATGTTTCATTTTCATGTTTAGTTTTAGCCCTTGGCTCAGTTTATTATATGCATTCAGATGTTTCTTGGGGAATGTATTTGGGACTCGCTCTTTTAATCTATGGTGCGTATATGTGGTTTAGAGATGTAGTTATCGAAGCAGAACATCAAGGACATCACACACCAGTAGTTCAAATACATCATCGTTATGGGATGACTTTATTTATCGCCTCAGAGGTAATGTTTTTTGTTGCATGGTTTTGGGCATATTTTGATGTTAGCCTATTTCCAAATGAATTTGTGGGAAATGTATGGCCACCAAAAGATATTAAAACTTTTGATCCATGGGACATTCCATTAATAAATACTTTGGTGCTTTTATTATCTGGAACAACTGTGACCTGGTCACATCATGCGCTTTTAGAGAATGATAGAAAAAGTTTTATTCAAGGATTAGTTTTAACAGTTATATTAGGTGCTTGTTTCACAGCTTTACAAGCTTATGAATATCATCATGCAACATTTGCTTTTTCAGATCATATCTACGGTTCAGTATTTTATATGGCAACGGGATTTCATGGTTTCCACGTAATAGTAGGTACAATTTTTTTAGCTGTATGTTTGTGGAGAGGAAAGCTGGGTCATTTTAATAAAGATCATCATTTTGGTTTTGAGGCGGCGGCATGGTACTGGCACTTTGTTGATGTAGTTTGGCTGTTCTTATTTGCTGCGATCTATATTTGGGGAAGCTAATTTTGCGCCTTGAAACATAAATTTTTATTTTCAGTTTTTATCATATTTTTTATATTTGTTTTTATTGCTTTAGGCACTTGGCAGGTAATTCGTTTAAATTGGAAGAACAATCTCATTTTAGAAATTGAAAACTCGTTGAAAAATCCTCCAGTTCAGCTTTCACAATCTAACCAACAAAATTATCTCAAAATCAAAACATCTGGTCGTGTTGATTTTGAGAAACAAATTTACTTATATAATTTAAATGACTCTGGAACACCTGGGTTTGAAGTTTTAAATCCTATCCTAATAGATGGTGAAAATTATTTACTCAATAGAGGATGGATACCATTTGAAAAAAAAGATGCTCCAGAAATAAATATATTGGATCAAAATAATATAGAGGGAACTCTTAAAACACAGGGAAGAAAAAATATATTCAAACCAGATAATGATATTAAAGAAAATTACTGGTTTAGTTTAAATAGAGAAGATATCTCAAAATTCACTGGTAAAGAATTTTCTAAGTACATAATATATTTAGATGGAAATTATCAGTTTCCCAGACCAAAAAAAATTACTGCTAATATTTCCAACAATCATAAAAAATATGCAATGACATGGTTTTCATTAGCGATTTCAATTCTTTTGCTATATCTATATTTTAGAAAAAAGAATTATTAAATGAATTATATCAGTACAAGAAATAATCAAAAAAACTTTACTTTTAAAGATGTTTTTCTTAAAGGTTTAGCAGATGATGGGGGACTATTTGTTCCCAAGTCAATTAAACCCTTTAAAAAGGAAGAATTAAATAATTTAAAAAATCTTAGTTACAATGATTTAGCAGCTGAAATAATTTATCCATTTATAGGAGATTTCATGTCTAAAGATGATCTAATCTCTTTGATTTCAAAATCATATTCAAATTTCAGATCCGAAGACGTTGTTAAAATATCAGATCTAGGAGATTTAAAAGTATTAGAATTGTTTCATGGACCTACACTTGCCTTTAAAGATATCGCAATGCAACTAATAGGTAATTTTTATCAATATCATTTAGGCCGTGATCAAAAAGAAGTTAATATAATAGTAGCAACTTCAGGTGATACGGGTGCTGCTGCCATAGACGCTTTAAAGGGAAAAAATAATTTAAATGTTTTTGTACTACACCCTAACAATAAAATTTCGCCAGTGCAAAGAAGACTAATGACAATACATGAGGAGAGCAATGTATTTAACATTGCGGTGGAGGGTAATTTTGACGATTGCCAAAATTTAGTAAAAGCAATGTTTAATGACGAAAAATTTTCTAAAGCAATCAATATGTCGGGTGTAAATTCAATTAATTGGGCAAGAATTATTGCTCAATCGGTATATTATTTTTATGCTTACTTTAAAGTTGGAAATGGTCAACCTTTGTCCTTTTCTGTTCCAACAGGAAACTTTGGTGATATTTACGCTGGTTATTTAGCGAAAAAACTAGGTCTCCCAATTGATAAACTAATCGTAGCTACAAATAAAAATGACATACTGCACAGAGCTATTTCTGATGGTGATTATAATCAAAAGAAAGTTGAGGAAACAAATACACCTAGTATGGATATACAAATAGCAAGTAATTTCGAAAGGCTTTTATATGACGTAAAAGATTGTAACTCAGAACTTACAAAAGATGTAATGGGTGAAATAAAAAATAATACTTATAAAATTGATAAAAATGATTTGGATAAAATTAAAAAGAATTTTGTATCTGAGATGCTTAATGAAAATGAAACTGTTGAAATGATAAAGATAATTAATGATGAACATCAAGTGGTAGTGGATCCACATACTGCAGTGGGTATCGGCGCTGTGAGAAAATTAGGATTGGAGAAAAATTGTGTTGTATTATCAACTGCACACCCGTGTAAATTTCCAAAAGCAATAGAAGATGCAATTTCAAAAACTGAAAATTTACCAGATAATTTAAAATATATTAATGACAGAAAAGAGAAATTTAAACTTCTATCAAATGATATTAAAGAAGTTAAAAAATATGTAATGAATTCGATATGAAAATTAAAATAAAAGACCAACTACCAGATACAGAGATTTTTCAACTTATTGATGGAGAACCTCAAAAAAGTAAATTAAGAGAAATTATTGGTAAAGGTAAAGTTGTTTTGTTTGGTTTACCTGGGGCATTTACATCAACTTGCTCCAAACTTCACTTACCGGGTTTTGTAGCAAACGCAGACAAAATCAAAGCAAAAGGAATACAAAATATATTTTGTTTATCAGTAAATGATCCTTATGTGATGAATGGCTGGGGGGAGTTTAATAATACTGGAGATAAAATTAAAATGTTATCTGATCCGTATTTGTTATTTACGAAAGCAATTGGTGCGGAAGTTGATCGTAATGCAAAAGGAATGGGAATTAGATCAAATCGTTATTTAATGGTGATTGAAAATTTGACAGTTGTTAATATCTATGTCGAAAAAGAAACTAAAGAATGTGGTTTAACTTCAGCAGAAAACTTATTAAATAATTTAATCTAGGTAGGGCAGTTCTGTTGCCAGGTGTCCCAACTATAAATTGGTAGCATTTTTAGCAAGTAAATCTACTTCATTGTTTAAATCATCTGTTGAGTGTGCTTTAACCCAATTCCAACTTATTTCAAATTCGTTATTTAGTAGATCTAATTCTGTCCAAAGATCTTTATTACTGACCTCTTTTTTGTTTGCGGTTTTCCACCCATTTTTTTTCCAATTATGTATCCACTCTGTTATTCCAGACTTTACATATTTAGAGTCTGTAAAAATTTGAACTTTGCTTCCTTTTGGTATCTTTTTAAGGGCATTTATAGGTGCTAATAATTCCATCTGATTATTTGTAGTTTCTTTTTTACTTCCTTTTATTTTAGTTTTTTTCCCCTCATTTAGTATTATCGCTGCCCAACCACCTCTACCTGGATTTCCAATACATGAACCATCAGTGTATATTTTGATCATAAATTATAAATAATCCTTATAAGTTTTTAGTTTGTTATGTGTTACTAATTTTTGATAATATTCTCTAGGATTTTTAATTTTAATAAATGCTGTCTTTGGTGTGTTAGTATAGTCGTAAAGCCTTGTAAGAAAATACCTTAATGCAGCACCTCGACATAAGATATTCAATGAATTTTTTTCTTTGCTAGATAGCTTTTTTATTTTTTCATAGCCCTTAATAAGACACTTCACTTTTTTTTTATTGAGATAAAATTTTGAATTAGTTTGATCAAAGCATAATGCATTAACGCATATTGCTATTTCATACATGAAATAATCATTAGCAGCAAAGTAGAAGTCAATAATTCCAGACAGCTTATCATTTTTAAAAAAGATATTATCAATAAACAAATCTCCATGAATAATTCCATTAGGTAATTTTTTAGGCCATTTCTTATTTATATCCCTTAGATTAATACGTAAAAATTTTTCTAAGTTATTAAATTCTCTTGATTTGAACTTAATCTTATCAATTAATGGTTTGAGTTTTTTGATACCCATTGAATTAACTCTGGAAAGTTTCATTTTTTTTGTATACATATGAATTTGTGCAATTAAACTTCCTACCTCATAACAATTTCTGGGAGTTAAATTTTTTTTATCTTTCCCTTTCAAAAATGAAACAATACATGCGGTTTTATTCTGAATATTAACTAAAAATTTTCCATTTTTATTTTTTAAAGGTTTAGGGCAATTTACACCTAGAGAGCTTAATCGATCCATTAAATTAATAAAAAAAGGTATTTCTTTTTTTAAAACTCTTTTTTCAAAAATTGTTAGGATAAATTTACTATTTTTTGATTTTAATAAATAATTTGTATTTTCAATCCCTTGTTTAATACCTTTGAAACTTTTTAAATTTTCAATATTGAATTTTTTACTGATTAAGGAAATGTCCTTTTTACTGATTTTAGTATAAACGGCCATTTAATTTAATTTTTTAGGAACTTTAAAAACAACGTTTTCTTTTATAATTTCAACCTCGTTTATTGAGACTGTAAATTTTTTCTTTAAGTCTTTAATAAAATTTTCTACGAGTATTTCAGGTGCAGATGCACCAGAGGAAATTCCTATTGTATTTGAATTTTCAATTAAGTCATAAGGAATTTTGCTTTGTGAGTGAATTAATTGCGCATTACTACATCCAGACTTTTTAGCCACCTCAACTAGCCTAACTGAATTTGAGGAATTTCTACTTCCTATAACAAAAAATAAATCACAATTTTTTGCGATATTTTTAACTGCCATTTGTCTATTTGTTGTTGCGTAACAGATGTCCTCTTTATGAGGCTCTTTGATTTTTGGAAATCTTTTTTTTAAAATTTTGATAATTTCCTTAGTGTCATCTATTGACAATGTAGTTTGAGTAACAAAAGCGAGGTTCTTTTGGTTATCAAATTTATAACCTTTGGCCTCATCCTCATCTTGAATTAGATCAATAGATCCTTTTGGTAGTTGACCCATTGTACCAATAACCTCAGGATGATTTTGATGACCAATTAAAATTAAATGATATCCAGATTTATGAAGATTTTCAGCCTCCCGATGAACTTTAGAAACAAGAGGACAAGTTGCATCAACGTATGTCATTTTATAATTTTCAGCGTCTAAAGGAATTTTTTTTGGCACACCATGAGCCGAAAAAATAACAGGCCTTGTTTTATCCTCAATCTCTTCAAGTTCCTCCACAAATATCGCACCTTTCTTTATTAAATCATCAACAACAAATTTATTATGAACTATCTCATGTCGGACATAGACAGGCGCTCCATATTTAATCAAAGTTTTTTCCACAATTTCAATTGCTCTTTCAACACCTGCACAAAAACCTCGCGGTGCAGATAACAAAATTTTAATTTCTTTATTTTTCATTTTTTTCTAACAAATATTCGAGCAATATATGCGGAAAGGTTAGAGAAGCCAAACCTATAAATATTAATTTTAGAATTGAACTATCAAAACCATAATTTTTATTCAAAAAATACATTCCGATTAAACAGAGGAAAGTGGTAAGAATTGTTAAAGGAAGAGCTTTTTTAAAAAAGATAAAAAAACCATTTTTTAAATTTTTATCATCAAGCTCAATCATCAAAGAAATACTATGTCGAATCGAATGCAGAAAACAAAAATAAATTGTAAATGCTATTAAAGGAGTAAAATAATAATTTATGATGATTATTGAAAAATAATCTAAAAATATTGTAAATTTTTTTAATTCAAAATTTTTAACAAATAAAAAAATACTTGATAAGGTACTTAATATTATTCCAATATCTAAAATTTTTTTATTTTCAACGAATGCTAGGCCCAAATAAAAGGCCTCATTTTTAATTAATAATAATTTGAAAATAGCCATAGTCTCATCGAAATGAAAAAATAATGGCGCCAAGATTATTAAAGAGCCTTTAAATAAAAATATTAATTGATAAATATTTGAATTTTCATTTATTAAAAATTGAGTATCTTCTTTTCCAAAATGATAAGACGCGACGATTAAAAAAATTATTAAAGCTGTAGCCGGAAATAACACCCAAAATACAGTTATCGAAATAGCTAATAAAAGATAACTGAAATAAAAAATGGAAATATTACGTAAATCAAAAACTTTAAGAAGTCTTTGTCCTTTCATATGATCTAAGGATCCATGAGATATCCCAATAATAAGAATAAGTAATAAACAAACTAATGGAGATATAATTGAAATATCAACTTTTAAAAATATTAATGAAAAAATATTACAAAATAAAAAAAATATAAAAGAATGATTAAAGCAAATTTTTTTTATTTTAATTTTCATCATTCATTAGTAAAACAAAGCTTTTATAAAAGTCAATTTCGGCATTTTAAGAATTATATTAAAATCATCCAAAAAATTACTTTTGTTTGATAAAAATTTTATAACAGTCTTTGGTGAGGCCTTAAACATATTAAAGAATATGTCTGACATTTTTTCAGGATGTCTATCAAGAACACGCAGAAATATATCATCCAAAAATTTATATTTTTTGTCAATTTGAAAACTTTTAGAATTTGAAATATTCTCAATATTTTCTCTAATGTATTTACTGTGTTCTTGAATATTCAAAAAGGTGTAACCGGTACTTAATCTGGTCATACCCCCAGCAGTTCCAATGTTTATTTTATTTTTTTCTTTTTCGTATGTTGGATAAAATAGAGGGATTGCACCTTCTTCTTTGTAGGTAATTTTATAATCTTTTATTTTAAGGTGTTTATCAATATAATCTGTAATTTGTTGGTCATAATCCTTTTGTGAATTATCGTTCATCCTTGATAGCCAAGTTGTCTCAACTAAAGCTTTATTTTTGAAATAGGGAAGAGTGTAAAAAAAATGCACACTCTCTCTCTGCTCACAGTCAAAATCCATAAGATTAAAAATATCATCATCAAAAAAATTTTTTTTTGTTTTAATTTCTACTCCACAAAAATGTTGCCAAAGGTTAAAATGTTTTTTTTTAATATTTGGAACACTGTTAAAAATAAAGGAATTTCTTGTATTAACTTCATCAATATTTTTAAAAAAAAAAATATTATTGTTTTTTTTTAATTTATTATTTATTTTTTCATAAAATAAACCACTATCCACACTTTGGTAGGGGTAATTTTTACATTGAAGGTGATTTGTTTTACCTGGAATGTTAATTGAAAAATGTTCCCAACTTTTTTTAACACAATCATCAAAATTATGAGGATTTACTTTCCAGAAAGACCATGTTTTATCTCTTTTATATTCTGCTCTTGGTTCAATAATAGCCAAAGTTTTATCTCTTAACTTCTCATGAATTTCTAACTCGTAAGCTAGCGATAAACCAGCACAACCACCTCCAATAATGATGTAGTCAAATTCTTTCATTCAAATTAATTTCCTCATTAATCAAGATATGATCATGCTTGATTTGATCATCTTTTTTATATGTCAGTGATAAACGGATTAAGTCCAAAATTGAAAGTAAGGTTTCAAATACTTTTTCTAAATTTGAAACATATATCTTTCCAGCATTTTGATAGTTCTCCAAATTTTTTTTACTTAGTATTTTATATCCAATTTTTCTATAAATTCTTCTTGCAACTAGGATAGAAAAACGAAAACTAAATGGTATATTCTTAATTGAATAAAAAGAATTTTCATAAAAAATATCAGCAAGGTTTATAGTTGACGAAATTTCTTTAAAATCCTCTTTGATATAAAATCGGTCGTTTTTTGAGTCTTCCACCACATCTCTAGATATATTAGTAAGCTGCATTGCAATTCCAAGATCAATAGCTGCTTTCAGTGAACTTTTTTTATTTACTTTTAAAATTTTTGCCATCATTAATCCAACAGTTCCAGCTACTCTATATGAGTAAATTAACAAATCTTTTTTTGAGTTTAATTTAACTTTATCTTTGATATCTGACTTAATTCCATCTAATAAATCCTGGACAATTTTTAAAGATATGTTGAACTCCTCTATGAGATCCCACATATTTTTGATTACTGGATTATGTAATTTTTTTTGGTTAAAGTCATTTTCAAACTGAATAAATTTTTTTTCTTTAACTTTTAATTCTTCATTATCATCTGCAATATTATCTGCTATTCTGCAAAAATCGTATAAAGCTGAGCATTTTTTTAAAGTTTCTGTTGGTAAAAAAAAACCAGCCCAACTGAATGATTTTGCGTAAACAGATAAGTTACTACCGTCAGACATTATAAAATTTTATCTAATACTTTTGCAGATGATAGCACTCCAGGTACGCCTGCGCCTGGATGAGTTCCTGCTCCCACAAAGTAAAGACCATCATATATTTCAGATTTATTATGAAATCTAAAATAAGCTGATTGAGAAAATTTTGGTTGTATTGAGAAACCTGAGCCATATTTAGTATTTAAATCTTTCTCAAAATAATCTGGTGTTAAATAAAAATCTTCCACAATATTTAATCTAAGATTTGGCATCAAATCTTTCTCCATTTTGTCTATTATCAGATTTTTCATTTTTTCACCCTCAAAAGACCAATTAATTTTAGATTGATTATTTGGCACTGGAACTAAGACATAAAAACAGTCGTTCCCTTCAGGAGCCATAGATTCGTCTGTTGCAGTTGATCTATGGAGGTAATAACTAATATCCTCGTTTAATTTCTTATTATTGAATATATCATTAAGATGCTCCTTATATTTTTTACCAAATTTAATCGTATGATGTTCAACATTTTCATATTTTTCCTTAGTGCCAAAATAATAAACAAATAATCCCATCGAATATTCCATCCGATTTTTTTTCCACCTAAAAAGAAAAGAGTTATTTTTGTTAATATCTAACATTTGTTCATAAACTGCAGGCGGGTCTGCATTACAAACAACATTATCAGATCTTATTATGGTTTGATTATCTAATTCAACACCAGTAATTTTTTTTTTATTGGAAATAATTTTTTTAACTTCATTACCTTTAATCACTTTAATTCCAACTTCCTCCATCAATTTTTCAAAACCTTTAATTATATTTCCTGTTCCACCCATAGAGTAGTGTATTCCCCATTTTTTTTCTAAGTATAGAATTAATCCATAGATTGATGTAGTCGTAAAAGGATTGCCACCAACTAGTAAAGGGTGCATACTAAAAATTCGTCTTAACTTTTCATTTTTTATATAAGATGATACTAGTGAATAAACTGATTTATAACTTTTTAATTTCAAGAGAGCTGGCAATTGTTGCATCATTACGAATGGCTTATCAAATGGTACGTCTGCTAGTTCCGTAAATCCTTTGTCAAAAATTTTCCTTGTAAAATTCAAAAGTTTTTCATAACCCAAAACATCTTCTTGATTAATTTTTTCAATTTGTTTTTTCATATCTGCTTCATCCCCAGAGTAATTAAATTTAGTCTTATCCTCAAAAATAAATTGATACCAAATTTTCAATGGAGAGAGCTCTAAGTAATCTTTTGGATCTTTTTTAAATAATTCAAATAATTCATTGATTAAATACGGTGCAGTAATTACAGTTGGACCACCATCGTATATAAACCCATTTTTCTTAAACACTCTAGCTCGTCCACCAAGATCTGGGTGTTTTTCAATTAAAGTTACATTGTTACCCTTTGCCTTTAGACGAAGCGCAGCAGCAATACCTCCAAAACCAGAGCCAATTACAACAGAATTCATTCTAATAATTTATAGTTTTTTAAAAAAAATGTAAGAAGATTATAAGTTAATTTTTTTCAGTTCTGCTTTCGTTTCATCCAAATTTTTTTCAAAAAGGTTATCTAATTTAGATTTATCAACAGAGGTAGTAATAATTTTTTTTACTGAGTCCACAGCAATTTTTACAGAAGCATTCTTAATTTCCTTTATTGCTGAGTCTTTCATTTGAGCAATTTTCGTTTGAGCTGAATTTTTCTTGATTTCAGAGGATTTATGAAACTTGTCATTTAGTTCTATTATAAGCTTATCACTATCTCTCTTAGCTTGATTTAAAATTTCCTCACTTACAGATTGAGCCGTATTAAGTTTTTTTTGAGCATTATTTAATAATAAATTTGCTTCAGTTCTCAATTTTTCACTTTCATCAATCTCATTTTTAATATCTAAAATAAGGTTATTTAAAATTTCATTTATTTTTTGAGGTACTTTTAAGTAAACGAGCCCTCCAAAAAATATAACAAAAGAAACTGCTACCCAAAATGTTGCATCAAGAACCATAGTATTTGTCCTTATTTTTTTTTGTTAGATCATCAACAATAGCTGAGATGCTGCTATTATTAATCTCTGTACCTATTAGTTTTCTTAAAATATCCGAGGATGTTTCTATTGCAATTTTGTTAATTTTTTCAGCAGCAACATTTTTTAATGTTTCTATTTCTTTTTCAGCATCATTAATTTCATCATCTATTTGTTTGTCTAAAATTTCTTTTTTAGAATTAATATCTTTTATTACTTTTTCTCTAGCATTTTTAAAAATGTTTTTTGCCTCTAATTTACTTTTAAAAATTATTTCTTCATATTCTTTTAATTTAGCCTCACAGCCTTCTCTCTGCTTCTCAGCAGCCTCAATATTTTCCTGTATTTGAGATTTTCTGAGTTCTAGATTTGAACTTATTTTTGGTAAAATAAATTTTGATAAAACTAAATATAAAAAACCAAAAGTAATTGTAAGCCAAAATATTTGTGAAATCCAAAATTCAGGATCTAGTTGAGGCATACCTCCATTTTCAGCTGCAAAAACTTCTTTTAAAAAAAAGAAATTAAAAAATATCGACTGAAATAATATTTTTTTAATCATTAATTTAAAATGCAAATAGTATGATTAACGCAACTACCAATCCAAATAGCCCCGTAGCTTCTGCAAGTGCAAAACCTAAAAGTAAATTAGGAAATTGTTTTTGAGCGGCAGATGGATTCCTCATTGCTCCTGATAAATAATTACCAAAAATTATTCCAATTCCAACACCAGCACCAGCTAATGCAATTGCTGCTAGGCCTGCCCCTATCATTTTCGCTGCTTCTAACTCCATTTTATCCTCCTATATTTATTAATGGTGTAAATTTAATGCATCATTTAAATAAATGCATGTTAAAATTGCAAAAACATATGCTTGAAGAAAAGCAACTAATATCTCCAAACCAGTTAATGCAACTGAGAAACTCAGTGGAAGCCATCCACCGACAATTCCGAGGCTAATCACGAAACCTCCGAAAACTTTCATCATAGTATGACCCGCCATCATATTAGCAAATAATCTCACAGATAAGCTAATTGGTCTACTAAGATAAGAAATAATTTCAATAACAACTATTAATGGGAGTAATACCATTGGCACTCCACTTGGCACAAAAAGTTTTAAATATCCCAAACCGTGTTTAATAAAGCCAATTATTGTCACACCTATAAAAATGAACGCTGCTAGCATAAATGTTACAATAATGTGACTTGTGACTGTAAAAGTATAAGGGATCATTCCAAACATGTTACAAAAGAGGACAAACATAAATAATGAAAATATAAAGGCGAAATAGGGTTTTGCCTTTGAGCCAGCAGTATCGCTAATCATTTTTGCGACAAAAGAATAACTCAATTCAGCTATTAGCTGTATTTTATTTGGTATGATAGATTTTCTTTTTGAGCCCAAATTAAAAATTAAAAGAATTGCTAATGAACTAACAATCATAAATAAACTTGCATTAGTAAAAGAGATATCAAAAGTTCCTATTTTTATCTCAGGCCCAATTCTGTATACCTCAAATTGAGTCATTGGATTAGCTGCCATAAATTTATCTCTACTTTTGCATATTTTTTGCAGATTTAATTACATTTACTATTCCAGCAACTACTCCTACAAAAAAAAATATTAAAATTAACCAGGGTTTAGTACCAAAGGTCTTGTCTAAAATAAACCCAATAATTGTCCCTACCGCTACGGCCGATACTAGTTCGGTGCTAAGCTTAAAAGCACTACCAATAGGGGATGGATTGTGATTTTTTTTAATCAAATTTCTTTTATCAATCTTTTTTTTTGCAATCTCCAAGCGAGTTTTAAAAGGATCTTTAGACATTTAGATATTCGTTTAAGCAACCATACTTTCTGCTTGTTGTAAATCAACAGCAACTAATTGACTTATGCCTTTTTCAGGCATTGTAACACCATAAAGCCTGTTCATTTTAGACATTGTTAAAGCATGATGGGTAACAATAATAAATTTTGTGCTTGTAATGCTTATCAACTCCTCTAATAAGTTACAAAACCTGGTGACATTTGCATCATCTAATGGCGCGTCTACTTCATCGAGCACACAAATTGGAGATGGATTTGTTAGAAAAACTGCAAAAATTAATGATAAAGCAGTTAAGGCCTGTTCACCCCCGGACAATAAAGTAATTGACTGTAGTCTTTTTCCAGGCGGGCTAACTAACATTTCAAGTCCAGCTTCGAGTGGGTCATCAGAGTCAACTAGTTCTAATTTTGCATTACCACCATTAAACAGTTTAGTATAAACTTCGTTAAATTTACGATCAACTTTTTCAAAAGCCTCTAACAATCTCTCTCTTCCCTTTTGATTAAGTTCCTGAATACTATCTTTTAATTTTGAAATTGCAGTAACCAAATCAGATCTATCCTCTTCCATCTTTTTAATTTCAGACTCATATTTATTTGTTTCTTCGTCTGCTTTTAAATTGACGGAACCAAACTTCTCTCTCTCTTGTTTTTTTTTATCTAATAAATCTTCTTGAATAACAGCATCTGGTAATTCCTCTACTCCAAACAAATTAGAGTTTTCTAAAATATTTTCCTCTGTCAAATTGAGCTCTGAGCTTATTCTATCTATCAAATCTTCTTTTCTTTTATTTAAACCCTCAATTGTTGCACTTGAGCTTGCTTTACGTTCTCTTATCTGAATAGATTGTTCTTGTATTTCATCTAATTGTCTTCTGAGTGTTTCAATTTTTTCATCGGTGCTATTGATAACGTCTTCATTCTTATTTTTTTCCTCTTCAGAAATTCTCAAATTTTCAGAGATTTGACCTTTTTTTTCAGCCTGTAATTTAGGTTGATTGTCTAATTCATCTAATTGATTACTCAATTTATCTTTTCTGCCAGTTAATTCTTTTACCATTTTTTCTGAGTTAGATAAAAGATTTTTCCAACTTTTGATTTCTTTGTCAATAATACTTATTCTTTCGTTTCTTTTTATAGAATCTTTTTTAATGTTTTGATTTTTACTGAAACTGGTTGCATACTCATCTATTAATAATTTAGAACTTTCTAGTACACTAACTGCTTTTTCTTTGTCACTTGAGTTTATTAATTCTTTTATATTTTCGATTTCTTGATACAAATTGTTTTTAGCACTATTTAAATCTTCATTAGATTTTTTTTCAGTTTCATAATATTTTGAGTCAATTTCAATAAGATCAGTTTTTTCCTCTTTTAATCTTTTTTCGTTTGAGTTTGCATCGATGATAATTCCTTTTTCTCTACTAATATCATCATCTAATGTCTCTATTGTTTTTTTTACATTTTCTATTTCATCTTGAATTCTTGTATTTTCTTTATCTAAACCTTGAAGTTCTAGATTGAGCCTTTGAATTCTAGATAAACTCTCAATATTTTTTTCTCTTAATGGGGTCACTTTATCTGCTTCAAGCTTTATCATATTTTCAATTTTAAAAATTTTATCATTGAAGCCACTAACTTCACTTTCAGCTTCTGAATTAATTTCTGTCTCGACATTAATTTCTTTATCGATTTCTATTAATTTTAAATAATATAACCCAGCTTCAATTTTTTTGATTTCATCAGAAATACTTTTGTATTTGGTTGCTTCTTCGGCTTGTTTCTTAAGATTTGCAAGCTGTTTCTCTTGCTGTCTTCTTAATTCATCGGCTCTTTTCAGGTTGTTTTCTGCAGCATTTAATCTTAATTCAGCCTCATGCCGTCGAACATGCAAGCCCGATATTCCTGCTGCTTCCTCTAGAATTGCTCTCCTATCAGTTGGTTTTGCAGTCACTAAAGAACCTATACGGCCTTGGCTGATCATTGACGGTGAATGAGCTCCAGTTGATAAGTCAGCAAAAAACATTTGCACATCTCTTGCTCTTACTTCTTTATCGTTAATATAAAATTTTGAGCCTTTATCTTTTTCAATTTTTCTTCGAATATTTATTTCATCTAAATCTTTATATTGCACAGAACCTTCGTTAGTTTGTTTTGAGACAGTAACTGAGACCTCTGCAATATTTTTAGAGGGTTTGTTCGAGGTACCAGAAAATATAACATCTTCCATTCCAGATCCACGCATACTTTTTGCGGATGTTTCACCCATAACCCATCTTAAAGACTCAACAATATTAGATTTTCCACAACCGTTTGGCCCGACTATTCCAGTCAAACCATCTTCAATCATAAAATTCGTTTTATCAGCAAATGATTTAAATCCATTGAGCTGGATTTTTTTAAAGTCCATGGATCAACTTATATCAGTTTTTCCAATGATTTTTTTAAATTTTTGTAATTAAGAGATTTATTAAACTTTTTGTTGTTGATTATTATCGTAGGAGTAGAATTTACTTTAAACTCTTTAGCTCCTTCGACTCGATCATTTAAAACGAAATCTTCGATTTTTTTATCGTTAATACACTTTTCGAAATCAATTTTGTAACCCTTTTTTTCAATAAATTTTTTCAGATTTTCATTTAATTCAATAACAGTTTTACCCTTAACCCAGTCTTGTTGGTTAGCATATAAACTCTCTAAAATTTCTAAACTTTGTAGTTGATTACATTGGGCAATTTTTGAGGCGTTAAAAGCCGCAGCATCTAAAGGGAAGTGTCTGAATTCAATTCTAACTAAACCTGGATCAATAAAATCCTTTTTAAGCTGAGGATATATATTTTTATGAAAATCCGCACAATGGCTACAAGTTAAGGACTCATATGCAATAATTGTAATCTTGGCATTTTCTTTTCCTGAGGTAATTCTTGTTGCCTCAGCATTTAGACTGCTAAACAATCCAAAAATTGCAATAAAAATCAATAAAAGTTTTTTCATTTTTCTCTGAATACCTTAGTTAATTCCATTAAAGATTTTTTAATTTTATCGTTTTTAACATTTTTAATTTTACTATTAAATTTATCTTTTGTCTCATTAGAATTTAACTTCTCTTCTCTATTAACAATTTTTTCCTCAGCATCAAAGCTAGTAAATTTAATCTTTTCTACAACAGTCTTTCCAAAAAAATTATTCATCCTATCTATAATTTCTTTTTTAGAATACTCTAAGTCTACTTCTTTACCTCTTTGAACCATTATTAATAAAGTACTTGTTCCAAATTTATTTGAACTTTTAAATGATTTTGGGTAACAAACTTTAAAAAGACTTTCACCAGCTATAATCTTCCAGTTATTAAGTATTTCCGAATATACTTGACCTCTATTATTAATTACTTTTTTAACATTTTTTGGCAAAGTGTCTTTTAAGGATCTTAAACCTTGAATGGCATTGAATCTCTGCTTAGTATTATTTTTATACTGCATATGAAAGAAAAGATAATAACAAAAAAAATTCTTAAATGGTACGATTTAAATAAAAGATCTCTACCTTGGAGAAAAGAAGTTTCTTTAGAAAAGAAACAATATTACACATTAATAAGTGAATTTATGTTGCAACAAACTCAAGTTACAACTGTAATTCCTTTTTTTAATAGATTCATAAAAAATTTACCTTCTATAAATTCTCTTGCAAAAGTTAATGATAAAAAACTGATCAAACTTTGGGAGGGTCTTGGATATTATTCTAGAGCAAGAAATCTGAAAAAAACTGCTGTAACTATTATCAAAAATTTTGAGGGTAAATTACCTGATAATCTTGAGGATTTATTATCACTCCCAGGAATTGGAAACTACACTGCAAATGCGATCTTAGCTATTGCATTTAACAAACCATATATTCCTTTAGACGGAAATATTGAAAGAATTTTAAAAAGATATCTTTATCTAAAGAAAGATAAAGAAATTCAAAGAGATTACTTGCTACAAAGGAAAATTGTATTTGGCAAAACTTTGAGATCTAGTGATTATGCCCAAGCCTTAATGGAATTAGGAGCCCTGATATGCAAACCAAAAAACCCATCATGTAATCAGTGTCCAATTATAAAAAACTGTAAATCATATGAAAATAAAGATTTTAGTTTAACTAAAAAAATTAAGAAAAATAAAGATAAATATTTTGTACTTAAAGTTTACAAAAAAAAACAAAGGTATCTACTAATTAAAAACACAAAATTTAATTTTTTAAAAAATTTATCTATCTTTCCGATGGTGGAACTATCAAATCCTAAAAATTTTAACGAAAATTTAAATTTCAAAATGTCGAATATGAATATGAATATAAAAATTGAGTATTCAAATGATAATAAAAAATTTCCCTACTCTTATTGGGTAGATGGAACAAAGATGAATAGTTATATGCTGCCATCATTTACAAAAAAAATTGTTCAATACTTAGAGAAAAATTGATGAAAAAAATTGCCATTATTGGAGCTGGTATTTCTGGCTTATTCATTGCGAATTTATTTAAAAGAAGTTCAAATTATCAAATTACAGTATATGAAAAGAATCTTTCAATAGAATTAGATGAAGGTTACGGAATTCAATTATCGGTTAATAGTGTAAATCTTTTAAATCAAATTGGGTTTGATAAGTTTAAAAATGTTCAAAAGTTCAATCCAGATATAATAAATTTTTACTCTATCAAAAGTTCAAATAAAATATGTGATTTGAATATTTCTGACTATAATTTGGCAAACTGCAAGTATACCACTTTAAAGAGGTCTGAATTAATCAAATTTTTAAAAACAGATTTAGAAAATTTAATTAAAACTAATCACAACATTTCGAAGATAGATCAGCAAAATCAGAAGATCCGACTAATATTTGAAAATAATGAAATTTCCGAATGTGATCATTTAATTATTTCTGACGGAGTTTTTTCAAAAAGTAAAAGTCTTATTTTAAAAAATCAAAACCCTCCAAAATACAATAAAACGTTAGCTATTAGAGGAATAATACCTATTTCTCAAAAAATTAATTGTACAAATATCTCATTATTTTTAGGACCAGATTTCCACTATGTAATTTATCCAGTCAATCAAAACGGAGATTTAAATTTCATAGCTATAATGAAATATAAACTTAATAAAGAAGAACAAAAAAACCACTCATTATTTAATGATGCAAATTTTATCAAAAGGATTTTAAACAAAGTTCCGATAGAGATGAAAGAATTTCTAGACCAAATTAAGAAACTAAAAATATTTCCAGTATTTGTTAGTGACAGTTTTTTTAAGACTAAAAATAACAATATGCATTTAATAGGAGATGCTTTTTTTGCCTTTCCGCCATCATTTGCTCAAGGCGCCTCCCAATCAATAGAAAGTTCATATGAATTATTCCAGAGTATAGAAAATAATACTGAAAGCAATTTTTTTAGAAATAGAGTAAATAAAACAAGAATGGTTAACAACAGATCAAAAATTAATCAATTTGCATTTCATTTATCTAACCCTTTAACAAGGTTTTTTAGAGACTTTTTTTTAAAAAGGTTAGTCAAAAATAAAAAGTTTTTAGAAAATTATTTGGGAAAAATTTATAAAAATTAGTTATTTGAAATTAATCTTTGCCTTAAATGATCAATGGGAACATCACGACCATTTAAATTACAGTACCAATAAGTCCATCCATTACAACTTTCAGCACCTAAAATTGTAGCTGCTACTTTGTGAATTGACCCTTCAGTTTGATCGTGTTTGATACTGCCATCGGCCATGATCTTTGCACTTATTTTCCTTTTATTATCAAAAATAGTAGTACCTGGCCTAATTATACCTAATTCAACTAACGACCCAAATGGTACTCTTGGCTTAGATCTACCGTTTTGCAAAGTGTCTAAATAATCGTCTTCTATAGGTTTTGCTTTCTTTAATCTTTGTTCGGCAGCTTTGAAATAAGTTTTTTCTTTTTCAATTCCGTAATAATTTCTACCCAATTTTTTTGCAACTGTTGCTGTTGTTCCTGATCCTAAAAAAGGATCTAAAACTAAATCATTTTTATTTGAAGTTGCTAATAAAATTCTGTGAAGTAGAGCCTCAGGTTTTTGAGTAGAATGTACTTTTTTTCCATTCTTTTTTAGTCTTTCAGAACCATTGCAAATCGGCAATTCCCAGTTAGATCTCATTTGAAGATCGTCATTTAAACATTTTAAGGATTGATAATTAAATGTATATTTTGATTTTTCAGACTTAGATGCCCAAATTAAAGTTTCATGAGCATTAGTGAAACGTGTTCCTCTAAAATTTGGCATAGGGTTTTTTTTATTCCAAATGACGTCATTTAAAATCCAAAAACCTAAATTTTGAATAGCTGTACCAACTCTAAATATATTGTGATAACTACCAATTACCCAAATAGCTCCATCTTTTTTTAAAATTCTTTTACATTCGCCTAACCATGAATAAGTGAAGTCATCATACTTTTTGAAATTTTCAAATTGATCCCATTTATCATTTACCGCGCTAACTTTAGATCTATCTGGTCTTGTAAGTTCACCTTTTAATTGTAGGTTGTAGGGAGGGTCGGCAAAGATTAAATCAAAAGTTTCATCAGGAATTTTTTTTAGTTCTTTTAAACTATCACCATTAATTAATTTATTTTTTAAGTTTAAATTCATTTTATAAAAATAAATTAGACTCCAAAAAGATTCATGGGTCAACCTAGGATTGAATTATTTGAACTTGATATGTGTGGTTTTTTTTTGAGATCACTAGATATTGTGTTTCTACGTGAAACTTATTTATAACTGATAATTGGACTAAAAGTAACTCTATGATGTTTTGTAATACCAAGTTTTTTTATGGCTTTTAAATGTTGCTTAGTCCCATAACCGAAATTTTGATCCCAACTATAACCATGAAACTTTTTTGACAAATTTTTTATCATTTTGTCTCGAGAAACTTTGGCAATAATTGAAGCCGCAGATATAGATGGTATTTTTTGGTCTCCCTTTATTATAGCTTTAAGATGATAATTTTTAATTTTTGGCAATTTATTACCATCGATAAAAATTAAGTGAGGTTTTTTTTTGAGCTTTTTTATTGCCCTTTTCATAGCAAGTAAACTTGCTTGCAAAATATTTTTTCTTTCAATTTCCGCAACAGATGCCCTACCTACTGCCCAGATTGAATTCTTTTTGATATACTTAGATAATACTTCTCTGTTAGATTTATTTATACTTTTAGAATCCTTTAGTAATTTTTTATCTATAGTCTTATTTAATATTACTGCAGCTGCATAAACTGGACCAATTAAACTACCTCGTCCGACCTCATCTACTCCTGCAATCAATCTCATTAAACTTTAATATTTAAATCCTCAATTTTTCTTTTTATTTTCTTTAAATCTTCCCATGAATATCTTTTATTTTCAGGGAATTTAATTAAGTAAGACGGACTAAAAGAAATGATGAGAGGGTAGGTTTTGTTGTTAAGAATTATCTCTTTCCAATTTCCTCTTTCTAAAGAAATTTTATCATTAATACCCGTAACTGCTTCCATGGCAGTGCTTCCCATTAAAATGATAATTTTTGGATCAATAATAGTGATATGCTCTTTTATAAAAATTGAGTATCTCTTTATTTCTTTACTTGTCGGTTTTCTATCGTCAGGAGGTCTAAAATTTATTGAGTACGCTGTATATATTTTTTCTTTTTCAATATTTATGGCTACTAACATTTTTTTTAACAATTCGCCGACATTTCCTTGAAATGAGTAACCAGAGTTATCCTCTAAATCTCCTGGTGTTTCGCCAATTAACATAATTGGACTATCGATGTTTCCATCTCCTAAAATAAGATTTTTTGCATTATTTTTTAGTTTACAATCATCAATTGAATTAATTTTTCTTTTCAGTTCTTGCAGTTTTGTTTTTTTATTTAAATTATTTTGGACGACTTTTTCCACACTATCCTTACTAATTTTAAATCTATTTATGGGTTTATTTTCAAAAACAAAATCAGGCTCAATCATATCAATAAATTCTTGTACATATTTAGCATTTTGATTTAAGCCTTTTTTAGTCATACACTGCAGAAATGTTCTTTAAAAAAATAAAATTTCTATTTATTACTTTAATAATTTATCAAATTTCATTCAATTCTCATAGTGCTAGTTTTGATAGTTTAAATTCCAAAAACATATCAAAATATTTTTCAGGGATAGTAGCTTTTGAGAATAAAGATAATTCTTCAGCACTAGAATTTTTTAATTCATCGAAGATTTTACTTAATGCTCACGAGCCTTATTTAAAAAGATATGTTAATTCTTTAGTTTTAGAAAATAAAATTTCTCAAGCTATAAATTTGATTAAAAGTAATCAAAATAAAAACCAAATATTTTTTGATGCTTATTTATTGTTAATTGTAGATGGTTTAAAAAAAAATGATTTAGACAGAGCATATAGGTATGTAAATAAACTAAAAGAATTTGATGAACAAAATGGATTTAATTCTGCCATTAGTGAGAGTTTGAAACAGTATATTTATCTTTTTAAAGAAAAAAATTTTTTGGATGAAAAACAAAATTTTGGAAAATTAACTATTATATCTGAAGCGTTTCAAAGATGTTATTTAGATGATAAAAATACAGATTCTTATTTTCGAAAACTTATCAATGATACTGAAGGCGATTATACAAGATACATATTTTTTTATCTAAGTTATTTGATACAGAACAACAGATTAAAGGATGCAAAAATACTTACTAATGATATTGAGTACATTAATTCTACTTTGTTATTATCCCAGGGTAAAAGTTGGATTGAGAAAGGAAATTCAGAGAAATTGACACAAGTTTTTTCCTGTAAAAATACTAATGATGTAATTAGTGAATTTTTATTTTTAGTTTCAAATTTGTACTCTTCACAGGACAATTTTAATAAATCTAATTTTTATTTAAATTTATCTAATTATTTAAATCCCAAATTTAAATTTAATTTAGCTCTAGTAGCAGAAAATCAATATTTTAATCAAGAGTACTTGAAAGCTAAAAAAACTTTAAAAGTCTTTAAAAAAGAAGATCATTTTTATTACTGGTTTAGAGTTAAAAAGGAGGCTCAAATAATTGAGAAGCAAAGAAACAAAAAAGAGGCTTTGAATTATATTACAGCTGAGTTTGATAAAATTGATGAACCAAATAAAAAAATATTATTTGATATAGCAAACTTTTATAAAAATTCTAAAGAGTACGAGCAAGCAATAAAGTATTATACAAAACTATTAGAGTCTTTTGATATAAGTTCTGAGATGAAATCAGATCTCCTATATAGAAGGGGAGGTAGTTATGAAAGATTAAATAAATTTCAAAAAGCAGACGAAGATTTGCTGCAAGCCTTAGAAATCACCCCAGACGATGCATATATTTTAAATTATCTTGCTTATTCATGGCTAGAACGAGATTATAAAATTTATGAAGCAATTGATATGCTTAAGATAGCCTATGAGGCTACTACTGATGATCCTTATATAATTGACTCTATTGGATGGGCTTATTATTTGATTGATGAATTCATCAAGGCTGAAAAATTTTTAAAGAGAGCAGTGGAGTTGATGCCAGATGACCCCATAGTTAATGATCATTATGGAGATATTCTATGGAAACTAAATCGTAAAATTCAAGCAAGATATTTTTGGTCAAATGTTCTTAAAATGGATGATGCAGAAGAGGAAATGATTAACAAAATAAATATAAAACTGGTTGAGGGCATAAAGAATTCTTAAAATGCAAGCCAATATCAGATCCTACGCAAAGATAAATTTAGCTTTAAATGTAATCAAAAAAATTTCGAATTTTCATAAAATTGAAAGCATTGTTTCATTTATCTCTTTACATGATGAAATATTGATTAAGAAAATTAAATCAAAAAATCATATCATTTCTTTTACTGGCAAATTTTCGAAAAATATTGGCAAAATTAATACTGTTTCTAATTTACTAAATATTTTGGATAACAAAAAATTACTTAAAAATAATAAGTTTAAGATTAAGATTAAGAAAAATATCCCAGTTCAAGCCGGATTGGGAGGTGGTTCTATGAACGCAGCTAGTATTTTAAATTATTTAATTAAAAAAAAAACCATAAAGATTAATCAAAGACAAATCGAGTCTATTTGTAAATTGGTGGGTTCAGATGTGCTTTTAGGTCTCAATTCAACCAATACTGTTATTAATTATAAGAATGAAATTAAACGTTTTAATAATAAGCAAAAAATTTATACTTTAATCATCAAACCACCTATTGGGTGTTCCACAAAACGAGTATACGCTAAAGTAAGAAAATTCGATAAACCAAAATTCACTAAGCCCAATAAACAAATGTTTAATTTACAATTTTTAAAAAAAATGACTAATTCGTTAGAACCTATTGTTTTTTCTATGCACAAAAAGTTAAAAAACATCAAATTTTTTTTAGAAAGATACACCTGTGCGGAATTTGTAAGAATGACTGGATCGGGTTCTGCAATAGTTGCATACTTTTATTCTAAAGAAAATTGCGATAAAGCTAAAAGGCATTTTAATAAAAAATACAAAAATTACTGGTGTATATCTTCAAAAACTATATAAATCATAAATTTTTGTGTTATATGAACTTAATACTGGGGCGTAGCCAAGCGGTAAGGCACGGGTTTTTGGTACCTGCATCCTAGGTTCGAATCCTAGCGCCCCAGCCAATTATGAAAAACTTTTTAAAAAAAATTTTTATTAGTTCTAATAACCTTGAAAACATAAGCCAAAGTATCATAGAAATTTCTAAAAAAACCCCCGTCAATAAAATCTTCAAAGCAATAAATAATTACTCCACGGATAGTGAAGTTAGATATGTAGGTGGATGTATTAGAAAAATATTGAATAATGAAAAAGTTGACGACATTGACATGGCGACGAATTTAGAGCCCAACATAGTTTGTAATGTTTTAAATAGTAATAACATAAATTTTTACAAGACTGGTATAGACCATGGTACAATTACGGCAGTAATAGATGAATATAAATTTGAAATTACTTCTCTGAGAGAGGATGTATCAACTGACGGAAGACATGCAAATGTTGAATTTTCTAAAAGCTGGAAAAAAGATGCTTCGAGAAGAGACTTTACAATTAATTCTATTTATTCAGATGTTAACGGCAATTTATTCGATCCTTATAATGGTAAGGATGACCTTAAAAAAGGTTTTGTAAATTTTATTGGTGATCCAGATAAAAGAATTAAAGAAGATTACCTAAGAATTTTGAGATATTTAAGATTTTTTCTATCTTATTCTAAACAGTCTCACGATAAAGAACTTATAAAAAAATTAAAATTAAACCTTGAAGGCATTTCAATGCTCTCAAAAGATAGATTATTAGATGAATTAAAAAAGCTCATCAAGGCAGAAAATTTAGAAAAACTATCTAAAGATAAAACATGCTTGGAATTGATTTCACTAATTTTTCCTGAGTTAAAAAATATAAATATATTTTCTAAATTAAATTCTCTTAAAAGACAGATAGTCGAAAACTCTGATTTTATTTTTTTAATATCTTTGATGGTAATTGATGATACTGATAATTCTGATTATTTTTTATATAAATTTAATCTTTCTAAAAAAGATACGAAAAGAATAAAAAAAATCAGTAATTTTTATAAAGAAAAAAAGGGTTTCAAAAAATTTAATGAGAAAGACATTAATGCAATTTTTTATTATGATGGAAAACAAGCGGTTTTAGATATTTTAAACTTCAAAATTATCAAATCCAAAAAAACTGACAGTAATTTAATAAAACTAAGTAAAACTTATATAAATAAGATTAAACCAATCATACCAATTGGAGCATCCGAATTAATGGAAAAATATAAAATTGCGGAAGGCAAACAACTTGGTTTAAAACTAAAGTTAATTGAGGAGCTGTGGATTAAAAATAACTTTAAAATCTCTGATCACCAAGTAGAAAAAATTGTAAAAGATTAAATATATTTTACATCTTTAATTTCAAAATTTTTTTTACCTGCTGGAGTAATGATTTCAACTAAATCATTTTTGTTTTTTCCAATTAAACCTTTTCCAATAGGTGACTGAAAATAAATTAACTTTTCTTTAAGATTTGCCTCATCTTTTCCTACAATCCTATAATTAATTTTATCTCCAGTATCTAAATTTTCTAAATAAACTGTTGAACCAAAAATTACTTTACCATCATTAGTTAACTTTGTTACATCAATTACATTTGCTCTAGCAATGGTATCGTTTATCTGAGTAATTCGACTCTCATTGTGAGATTGTTCTTCTTTTGCAGCATGATATTCAGCATTTTCTTTTAAATCACCATGTGATCTTGCCTCTGCAATTGCTGCAACTATTTCAGGTCTTTTTTTTTCCTTTAAAAAAACTAACTCTTTTTTTAATTTTTCTAATCCATTGAAAGTTATTGGTTCCTTTTCCATATCATTTCCATTTTGCTAGCGGAGGAAGTGACATTAAAATTCCATCAGTATTTCCACCAGTTTGCAATCCAAATTTAGTCCCTCGATCATAAAGTAAATTAAATTCAGCGTACCTACCTCTTTTGATATACTGTGTTTCTTTTTCTTTAGCTGTCCACTTTTTTTTTATTTTCTTAGATATTATATCATTAAAAATTAATTGAAATGTCACACCAACATCTCTTACAAATTTAAAATCTTTTTCAAAATTATCTCTCTTATAGTCAAAAAAAATTCCACCTATGCCTCTAGGCTCTTTCCGGTGAGGTAAATAAAAGTAATCATCACACCAATTTTTATATTTTTTGTAAAAACTTTTATTGTGTCGATCGCACATTTCTTTTAACGTCCTATGAAACTTTTTCTTTTCTTTAATATCAATCTTAGATGGTGTCACATCCATTCCTCCACCAAACCAACCATATGTTGTGTTTATATATCGAGTATTGAAATGCATCGCTGGAATGAGTGGATTTTTCATGTGCATAACTACCGATATCCCAGATGCCCAAAATCTTGGATCTTTATTGGCACCAGGTATATTTTTTTGAAACTCCTTTGGAAATTTTCCATAAACTTTTGAAAAATTCACCCCAACTTTTTCAAATACGTTTCCATTTTGTAGTATTCTATATTCACCTCCACCTTCATCTTTTTTATAACTTCTTTTCCAATTTTTAGATATAAATTTAGCCTTATTTTTTTCAATTCTCACTATATCTTCACAAAAAGCATTCTGAAGTGTTTGAAACCAACTGCTAGCAAGGTCTCTTTTAATCTCTAGGTTCATATTATAAAAATTTTGTTTGTTTTAAACTTTCAGCCAAAACAATAGCAACAGAAGTTGCAACATTCAATGAACGTTTATTATTTTTCATAGGAATCATTAATCGATTTTTAATTAATTTATGGACACTTTCAGGAACTCCTGCACTTTCTCTTCCAAACAAAATTGTATCATTCTTTTCAAATATAAATTTTGTATAAGCCACAGATGCTTTAGTCGTCATCAGCACAATTCTTTGATTCTCCTTAGATTTAAGAAATTCATTAAAACTTTTGTGAAATTTTATGTTTTCCTTATCAAAATAATCCATTGCCACCCTTTTAAACCTTTTATCGCTCATTAAAAAACCACAAGGTTCTATAATCTCTAATTTTGCCCCTAGACATGCACAAGTTCTTATGATGGCAGCTGTATTTTGAGGTATATCTGGTTCAAATAAAGCAATTTTTGGCCTAAGATCTGTTGATTTCTGTGTCATTCTTTCAGTAGTAAATTCAATATTATATATTATATCAGATCTTAGATTTAAGTAGAAAAAATCAATATTGAGTATATTTAATAATTATTAATGACAGACAAAAAAACTAAAAGAAGAGATTTTTTATTTACAGCTACTTATGCTGTTGGGGCAGTAGGTGCTGCAGCTGTTGTATGGCCTATGATAGATCAAATGAATCCCGATGCATCTGTTAAGGCATTGGCTAGCACTGAAGTTGATATTAGTTCAATGAACCCTGGAAAAACTATAACCGTATTGTGGAGAGGTAAGCCAGTTTTTATTAGAAGAAGAACACAAGAGGAAATTGCTGAAGCAAAGGCAGTTAACTTAAACGATTTAAAACATCCTGAAAAAGATGAGGATCGAGCAAAAAATCCTGAGTGGCTTGTAATGTTAGGAGTCTGTACACATTTAGGCTGTGTTCCTCTAGATCAAAAAGGAGATTACAATGGCTGGTTTTGCCCATGTCATGGATCACATTATGATATATCTGGCAGAATAAGAAAAGGTCCAGCACCAACAAATATGGAAATACCAGAATACAAATTTGTAAACAATAACACAATTAAAATTGGATAAGCCCTATGAGTGATCAAGAATATATACCTAAGTCAAAATTTGGAAAATGGTTTAATGATAGATTGCCCTTGCTTACTTTAGCAAGTCATTTAACAGATTATCCTACACCAAAAAATTTAAATTATTGGTGGACCTTTGGAGGGATACTTACTTTTTGTTTGATAACTCAAATTGTAACTGGATTAGTTTTGGCAATGCATTACATCGCCCATGCAGATATGGCTTTCGATAGCGTAGAACACATTATGAGAGATGTAAATTATGGATGGTTAATCAGGTATATTCACGCAAATGGAGCTTCAATGTTTTTCTTAGCAGTATACATACATATATTTAGATCTTTATTTTATGGGTCTTATAAATCTCCACGAGAAGTCATATGGATTATAGGAATAATAATATATTTATTAATGATGGCAGCAGCTTTTTTAGGCTATGTGCTACCTTGGGGACAGATGAGTTTTTGGGGAGCGACTGTTATAACAAATTTATTTAGTGCAATTCCATTAGTAGGCGAGGGCATAGTGACCTGGTTGTGGGGAGGTTATTCAGTTGATAACCCTACATTGACAAGATTTTTTACATTACACTACTTAATTCCATTTTTAATTTTAGGTTTAGTGGTATTGCATATTTGGGCACTTCACGTTCCAGGCAATAATAATCCAGTTGGGATAGATATTAAAAAACCATCTAAAGATACTGTGCCGTTTCATCCTTATATTGTAATTAAAGACGGTTTTGCTTTACTGATGTTCATGATTGTTTTTGCATTTTTTGTTTTTTACACGCCAAATATCCTAGGTCACGCTGACAATTATATTGAAGCAAATCCTTTAGTTACCCCTGCACACATAGTGCCTGAATGGTATCTTTTACCATTTTATGCGATACTAAGATCTGTTCCCGACAAACTTTTAGGAGTTGTAGCAATGTTATCAGCAATTCTTATTTTAGCCGCTCTACCTTGGCTTGATACTTCTAAAATAAGATCTGCAGTTTTTAGACCGCTATACAGACAATTCTATTGGATCTTAGTTGCTGATGTACTAATTTTAGGTTACGTAGGTGCTATGCCAGCTGAAGGATTATATTTACTCGTTGCAAGAGTGGCTACAGCTTACTATTTCTTACATTTTTTAGTAGTTCTTCCAATTTTAGGTTATAGAGAAAAAACTTTACCTGTACCATTGAGTATAACTGAACCGGTGCTAGGTGGTTCTCCTAATTTAGCTTTGGCAAAAAATAAGGAAAAATTAGAAGTTAAGTGAAAAGCTATTTAAGAATACTATTAATTTTTATTTTATTTTTTGGATTTTCTGTCAAATCCAATTCAGCTGAAAAAATTGAGTATTTGAAAACTGATTGGAGTTTTAAAGGACTTTTCGGAAAGTTTGATAGAGGAGCATTGCAAAGAGGATATCAAGTTTATACCGAGGTCTGTTCATCTTGTCATTCAATGAAATATCTGAGTTATAGAAACTTAGCTGAAAAAGGTGGTCCAGAGTTCTCTTTAGCACAAGCTAAAGCGATAGCAGCATCTTTTGAAGTCACTGATGGGCCTAATGATGATGGGGAAATGTTCACAAGACCTGGTAAATTATCTGATAAGTTTGTGATGCCATATGATAACGTAAAGGCAGCGCAGGCTGCCAATGGTGGAGCGTATCCACCTGATATGTCGGTTTTAGTAAAAGCTAGGGGAGGTGGAGTAGACTATATTTATTCTTTACTTCAAGGATACGAAAATCCTCCGGAAGGTATGAGTTTAGACGATGGAGTTTATTACAACAAATATATGTATGGAAATAAAATAAAAATGGCTAATCAACTTTCAGATGGTCTAGTTGCATATGGTGATGGTACTACAGCGTCAGTTGAGCAGATGTCAAAAGATGTCACTACATTTTTGATGTGGGCAGCTGAACCACATTTAGAGTCAAGACACCAGATGGGCTTCAAAGCAATTGTTTATTTGATTATATTAACAATTTTAGTTTACTTCAGCATGAAACGGATCTGGTCACGTATTGAAACGAAAGTTTAATACGTCACCATCTTGTACAATATAATCTTTTCCTTCTAATCTCATTTTACCATTCAATTTTGCATTAGCCCAACCTTTGTTTAGAATAAAGTCACTATATGATATAGTTTCTGCTCTGATAAATCCTTTTTCAAAATCAGAGTGAATTTCTCCAGCTGCTTTAGGTGCTTTACAGTTTTTTTCTATTGTCCACGCTCTAGTCTCTTCAGGTCCAGAGGTGAAATAGGTATCTAATTCTAATATTTCATAACCTTTTTGAATCAACATACTTAATCCTATCTCTTTTAGTCCTATCATTTCCATATAGCTTTTCTTCTCACCTTGATCAAAATTATTTATTTGGTTTTCTACATCTGCTGAGATTATTAAAACATTATCGTATCCAAATTTATTTATAATTTTTTTTGTGTATTCATTACCTTTTTTAATACTTTCCTCATCAACATTACACACATATATTTTTGGCTTCAAAGATAGTAGCCCGCTTTGGTTAAGCTGTTTTTTTTCAAATTGTGATTTTAAAACTGAGATATCTTTATCATTATTTATACAATCAGACGCACTTTCAAGAATTTTTAACTGCTCATCTTCTAGATTTTTTTTATTGTTTTTTTCCAACCTCTTTTGAACAGACTCCATATCGGCAAGCAACATTTCTGTCTCAATTATTTCTAGGTCTCTAATAGGATCCACATTCGGGTTTACATTTTGAATATCATCTGAGTCAAAACATCTTATTAAATGTATAATTGCATCAACTTCTCTTATATGTGATAGGAATTTATTTCCTAAACCTTCTCCTTTAGATGCACCCTTTACTAAACCTGCAATATCAACAAATGAAATAGTTGTGTTGATAATTTTCTTAGAATTTGAAATATTTGCCAAATTTTTTAATCTTATATCTGGAACAGGAACAATACCAACATTTGGCTCAATGGTACAAAAAGGAAAATTTGCAGCTTGAGCTTTACTTGAATTTGTTAAAGCATTAAATAAAGTCGATTTACCAACATTAGGCAGTCCAACTATTCCACACTTGAAACCCATTAGCTATTATTAACTTTACTAGAAAATAAATCTAATTTTTTTTCAACAAGAATAGAGATTGAGTCTATAATATTTTCCGTAATTTTTTCCATATCAACAGTCTCATCATCATTAAAGTTTTGCAAAACATAATCTGCAACTTCTATAGAACCTTTTGGTTTACCAATACCAATTCTGACCCTTGAGTAGTCTTTACCTATAAATTTATCAATAGAGGCCACTCCATTATGGCCTGCGCTTGACCCACCAAATTTAGTTTTAATTTTTCCAAATTCTACGTCCAAATCGTCATGAAAAACAATTACATCTTCAGCATTTATCTTAAAATATTCAATTAATTCTCTTATGCAAATCCCAGAATTATTCATGAACGTTAATGGTTTAATGGCATAAACTTTCTTTTTACCTATGTTACCAGTAGTTAAAAGACCTTTGAATTTTGGTTTTTGCTTAGATAGGTTAAATTTTTTATTAATGCAATCTATAATTTTAAAGCCAACATTATGCCTATTATTTTCACTGTTGGGAGTTGGATTACCTAATCCTACAAATAAAATCATAAATAAAAGTGGTTAGTTTCAATTTTTATTGACTATTTTTTCTCTTCAGGAGTTTTCTTTTCAGAAGATTTTTTTTCTTCGGGTTTTTTATCATCACCTTCTTTTTTGTCTCCTTTAGCTGGATCTGCTGCAGCTTTTTCTCCCTCAGCTGTAGCTTCTACTCCTTCCTCACCCTCTGCAGATTCAGCCTCTGCTGGTTTTTCTGGTTCTTTAATCACCGTTGGTGCTGCAAGAGTTGCTATTACAAAGTCTCTTCCTTGTATCGTTGGAGTTACATCTGTGTCTAATTTTATAGAGGAGATTTTAAAACTTTCTCCAATGTCGACACCATCGAGATCAATGGTTAAATTATTCGGTATTTTTTCACTTGGGCAATTTAATTCAACTTTTCTTCTTACAATATTTAAAACCCCTCCTCTTTTTAGACCTGGAGATTTTTCATGATTAATAAAATTAACTGGTACTTCTATTTTAATTTTTACACCAGGTAATATTCTTAAAAAATCTACATGAGTAGGCTCATCGCTTAAAATATGATACTTAATCTCTCTTGGTAAAACATTTTGAGATTTACCATCAACTATTAATGTAATGATATTTGACAAAAAATTTTCCTTATCAATTAAATTCTTTAATAACTTTTTTGAAACAGATATTTTTTGGTTTTGGTCTTTTCCACCATAAATAATTCCAGGAACATTTCCACTATCTCTAATAGCATTTAATTGACCTTTAGTTGAATTGTTTCTGATGTTTGCTTCTAATGAGTTCATAAAAGGTAGCTTTTTAAACCATGTTTATAAATAATCAAGGTAATTATTTAAATAAATCGGATACAGATGTTGAATTAGAAATTCTTTTTATTGCCTCGCCCATAAGGTTTGAAATAGGTAAAACCTCTATATTTTTAACATTTTTAGTTTTTTGGCTATTATCGATTGTGTCTGTAATAACTAAATTTTTTATCACAGAATTTTTAATTTTCTTAACAGCATCTCCACTTAGAACTCCATGAGTAATATAAACATATACCTCTTTAGCCCCTCTTTGTTTTAAAGCTTTGGCGGCATTAACAATAGTGCCACCAGAATCAATTATGTCATCAACAATTATACATGTTTGGTTCCTTACATCTCCAATAATATTCATTACTTGAGACTGGCCAGGTTTTGGTCTTCTTTTGTCAACAATTGCTAAACCAACATTTAGGAGTTTACCAAGAGCTCTAGCTCTTTCAGTGCCGCCCACATCAGGTGCTACACAAATAATTTTTTTACTTTTGATTCGTTTTTTTGCGTGCCTTGCAAATATTGGTGTTGAAAAAAGGTTATCTACAGGAATATCAAAAAAACCTTGTATTTGTCCTGCATGTAGGTCGACAGTAACAACTCTATCTGCACCTGCTTTTGTAATTAAATTTGAAACTAGTTTAGCAGAAATTGAAGTCCTTGGGACAACTTTCCTATCCTGTCTGGCGTATCCAAAATATGGAATGACAGCTGTGATATTTTTTGCTGATGATCTCTTTAGAGCATCTATACAAAGTAGTAATTCCATAAGGTTATCATTTGCAGGTGATGAGATAGATTGAATTATAAAAATACTATTTCCTCTGATATTTTCATTAATCTCAATGTATATTTCACCGTCAGCAAATTTTCTTATGCTTGAATTTACAAGCTTAGTCTTTAAATATTTTGCAATATTTTTACTAAGTACTTTGTTGCTGTTTCCAGTTAATAGTTTCATTGAAAAATGTCTAATTAATCATAATTATTGAAATATTTCTACCATAATCATCATGTTTTAATTTTAAAGATCGTCTCGCGCTAAAAAAATTATTTTTACTATCAAAAGTATCTATTTTTATAATTTCAATATTTGAGATTTTACTCGATTTTAACTGAGATTTTACATAATTAGGAAGATCGAAATAAATTATATTTTTCATATTCTTAAAGAAAACTTTATTTTTTTTATTCTTTTTTAAGAATTTTTTTTGAAAATCATTTTTTACATTGTAGTTTTTAAGATGGATACATGGACCAATTGTTGCAACTATATTTTTTTCTATACAACCTTTATTTATCATGAAATTAACTACTTTTTTAATTATCCCTTTATAGGCACTTTTCCATCCAGCGTGAATTGCAGCTATCATGTTCATTTTCTTATCGTATAATAGTATTGGTGCACAATCTGCAGTTAAAACGGCAATAGGTATTTTTCTTTGGTCGGTAATAATTGCGTCAGCTTTAATTTTTTTTTTTTTAAACTTAAAATTTTTATTTATATAAATAATATTGTTACCATGCATTTGATTCATCAAAAAAATATTTCTAGATTTTTTGCTAATTTTATTTTTGACAATTTTCAAATTGCTTTTAATTTTTGATTTAAAATCATTAGACCCAGGTCCACAATTTAAGCTTTTATAAATTCCTTTTGATTTCCCTCCTGCTCTGTTAAAGAAACCATGATTAATTTTCTTATGCTTGGATAATAATCTAGAGGTAATCAATGCTAAAAACCTAGATTAAAATTATTTTTTTTATTTTTAATAAACATCACTTTGAATAAAGTGCCCATTTGTTTTTCATCAATAAGTCTATTTAATCTGTAATAGATATCAGCTTTTCTCGAAAAATCTTTATCTTTTGATAAAGACTCAGCTCTGTGCTTTATCCCCATTTTTATCAAAAAATTTTTTTGAGTGTTAGAATTATTATCCAATCCACCCAACTTTTTTGTAAATCTTTTAAACAACTCAAAATTTATATTGTGTGTAATGTCTGCATTTCCAATATTCTCTAAAATATTGGCAAATTTGTGATTAGAGACTGCCTGTAAAGTATTTTTCATTTTTTTTTCAAAATTTCCATAATCTATTAATAATATTCCCCCATCATTCTTTTTGATTATATTAGAAATTTTTTTTAAATAACTGAAACCAACCTCAGAATACTCAATAAAATTTTGATTTTGTGAAATTTTGAAATTTAGTTTTTTTTCAATTTTTTTAATGTCAGCTTTTTTTTCGATAAATGAGGCTTTAGAAAAATTTTCAAAATTAACAAATTTTTCATACCAAATATTTTTATATTTTCTGAATTGCTTAATTGGCATCGCATCAAAAAATTCATTCGCAATAAATATACTTGGATTTTTTTTTATTTTATCAATTCGATAAACCCAAGAAACATTACATTTTTCTAATTTTTTTTTTTGTATTTTAATTAAAGTAGGACTTTTTTCATGGATGATGAGAGTACAAGATTTTAGAAATGTTGGAAAATTTTTAAAACTTTCTATCATTATTTCCATCATTTCACCGTTTCCTGCACCGAGCTCAACTAAGTTAAATTTTTTTGGCGCTCCCAGGTTTTCCCAAAAACTGACAATCCAAATAGCTATCATTTCAGAAAAAAGTCTCGAAACATTTGGCGCTGTTATAAAATCACCTTGTTTGCCAAAAGGATCTTTCTTCATATAGTAACCAAATTTTTCGTTATAAAGAGATAAATTTATAAATTCATCTAAAGGAAGCTCATGACTCTTTTTTATTTTCATATTTTCGGATAATTAAATATGTTCCAAGTAATAAAAACATAAAACTAATAATTTGTCCCATCGTCAGATTAAGTAATAAATAACCTAATTGTTCATCTGGTGCTCTAAAAAATTCTATTATGAATCTAAAAATTGAGTAAAAAACTAAAAATAAGCCAGAAATTATACCTGGAGATTTATTAATTAGTTTTTTTTGGAAATATATTAAAATTAAAAATAGGACAAATCCCTCAAAAAATGCCTCATATAATTGTGATGGATGTCTATATAAATCATCAACTTTGATAAATTTTACACCCCAGGGGAGACTTGTTTCAGTTCCAAATAATTCAGAGTTTATGTAATTAGAAATTCGTCCTAAAAAAATTCCAATAGGAGCAACTAAAGAAACAATATCCAAATAACTAAAAAAGTTTTGTTTATTTTTTTTCGCAAACCAAATACTAGAAATTATTATTCCTATCACTCCACCATGAAAAGACATTCCTCCCTCCCATATTTTCATAATATCGATGGGATTATCCAAATAATAATCTAAATTATAGAATAATACATAACCTAATCTTCCTCCTATAATAATACCCAAAATAAGATAAGTAATGTAATCGTCAAATCTTGTTTTAATTTCCTGATTATTAATAAAAATTTTTTTAGCTAAAACCCATCCAATCAATATTCCAAAAACATAAGATAATGAATACCATCTTATTTCAAATGAAAAAAAATTAAATGCTACTGGGTCAAAATTATTAATGAACATTTTGATAAATAATTATAAGTTATATCAGATATTGAAATAAAAATATGAAAAATTCAAAATTTGTTTTTGATAAATTGTCTAAAATATTTGAGCAAGGCCTTATTACATCAAAAGATCTAGGATCAGAAATTTTAAGCATTTTAAAATCTAAAAGAGATGAAATAGTTTTTAGAATGAAACTTACAAGTAAAGAAGAATTTGAAGTTTTGTCAAAAAGAGTAGAAAATATTGAAAAAAAAATTTCATCATTACAAAAAACAAATAAAAAAAAAACTAAGCGGGCAAGAAAATCCTAACACCAAGTCCCTTCATCGATGATTTGTCAAGTTTAATGTATCCGCCATGGGATCTAATAATATCAGAGGCAATTGATAATCCTAAACCAACACTAGATTTAGTTTCACTTCTACCTTTGTCAATTTTATAAAATGGTTTAAAAACATTCTCGTATTCTTCCTTTGGAATACCCGGTCCATTATCTTCGATAAGAATAAATATATTTTTTCCATTTTTGTTTAACTGAATATTAAGTTTTTTCCCGTACTTAAGACCGTTATCAATAATATTATTAAAGCTCCTTTTTAATAGATTTTTTCTTCCATTTATCAAAATTTTTTGAGCTAGATCGCTTTTAATATAATCATTTTCATATTTTTCTATTGTTTCGTTTAATAATTTTGAAAGGTCAAATATTTGATTTTTTTCTGATTGAGATGAGCTAGTAAATTGTAGATACTCATTGAGCATTTTTTCCATTTCACTAATATCATTACTTAATTTTGATGAAATTTCTTTATCTTTAATAAAAGAAAGCTGTAATTTCATTCTTGTTAAAGGTGTTCGTAAATCGTGGCTTATTCCTGACAACATTTCAGATCTTTGGTTTAAATGTCTGAGTATCCTTTTTCTCATTTTATCAAATTCATAACCTGCTTGTCTAATTTCAAGCGAGCCTGATGGTCTATAATCGCCAACATCTTCACCTCTTCCAAACTTTTCGGCAGCCTTTGCTAAATTAGTTATTGGTCGTGTTTGATTTTTTAAAAATATTATTGCAACAAAAATTAAAAAAATTGCCGGGACGGATATCCATAAACCAAATAATCTTGCTGAGGCGCTAGTAACTCTATCTCTAGGAACTAAAAATTCAAAATATCCATCTTTGTATTTAATTCTAATATTTATTAATTCCAAGTAATCAGTAGTGCTAAACCAAAATTTGTCATTCCCAATACTGGACTTTAATTCTCTTCTTAATGATCTATCAACAGGACTAAACCATCTTTCATTTAATTCAAAATCGAAATTTTTATCTTTAAGATATTTTATATTTAAATTTAAATAAATTGAAAATAAATCAATTATATAATCTTTGTTATTATCCTCATTATCAAATGCAACAATAAAAGTATCAATTTCACCAACCAAAGCTCTGGTCATTCCTTTGTTAGTTTTTATCCAAAGACTATCAAAAAAAACTATTGTGACCAAAAGCTGAAGTGCAATTACTGGGATTGCCACAATTAGTAAGGCTCTGTAAAATAATCTTTTTGGTAATAGATTTTTTATTAGTTTATTCAATCCATAAAACATAACCACTACCTCTTAAAGTTTGTAAAAATTTTGGACTTTTTGGGTCTATTTCAATCTTTTTTCTTAAACGAGTTATAATCACGTCTACCGATCTTTCTTTATCTAAATTAATAAGTTTACTTATTTCAATTCTTGAAAATGTTTTACCTGGATTATTAATCATTTTTTCTAAAATAATTTTTTCGGTATTATTGATCTTAAATTCTTTTTCGTTTTTGAATATTATTAATTTATTTAAATCAATTTCAACATTTGAAAACTTTACTATTTTTTTCAAATTTTCATCTTTTGTTTTCTTTAGTATATTTTTTATTCTAAGAACAAGCTCTTTTGGTTCAAATGGTTTAGGCAAATAATCATCTGCTCCTATCTCTAAACCTGTAATCCTTTCATCTGCAGTACCTTTAGCTGTAAGCAATATTACAGGGGCTGACAACTTGTTTTTGTTTTCTTGAATAAATTGTAGACCACTTTTACCTGGCATCATTATGTCTAAAATAATAATGTCAAAATCAATAATTTTAATTTTTTCATTAGCATCCTCTGCACTTTTTGCGGTTGTGACCAAAAAATTATTTTCATTCAAGTATTTTTTAACCAAAGATCTTATGCCCTCGTCATCATCTACTACCAATATATGTGCTAAAATTTTATCCATTTATAATTTTTTTTAAAACTTTATCAAAATTTACAACTTCGTCTGAACTTGAGTTTAGTAAAGCATTATATATTCTTTTTTTTTGTGTCTCAAAAATTTCTAGAAAAATCTTTTCACCTTTCTCATTTAGGTATACATGTTTAATTCTTGTGTCTTGCTCATCTTTTTCAAATTTAATTATTTCAAGTTTTGTTAAATCTTTTAAAACTCGATTTAAACTTTGTTTTGTTATCTTCAATTTTTTTAAAAGTTCAGATATTGATATACCTTCGTATGTAGAGATTAGATGGATCACTTTGTGATGAGCAGTACCTAGCGAGTATTTATTTAAAATTTTTTTTGGATCAGTGAAAGTGTCTCTATAAACAATGAAAAGTTTTTCAATTAGATCTTTTAATTGCTCATCTTTAAGATAAAGTAAATCTTTCATAATAGGTAAGTTATATTGACATATTAAAGATACAAAGATATTTTTTAGATAATTTAAAAAATAATTTTCTAACATGATACCTTACGACAAAAGAAATGGTAAAATTTGGTATAACAATGACCTAGTAGATTGGTCAGATGTTAAAGTTCATGTTTTAAGTCATGGTTTACATTATGCAAGTTGTGTATTTGAAGGTGAAAGAGTTTACGATGGTTCAATATTTAAATTAGAGGAACACACTTCAAGATTTTTTTATTCCGCAAAAAGAATGGGTTTTGAGATACCCTATAGTGAGAAGGAGATTAATGAAGCCTCAAAAAAAATTATAGCAGTTCAAAATGTTGAAAATGGTTACGTTAGACCTGTTGCATGGCGAGGAAGTGAAATGATGGCTATATCTGCTCAGCAGACAAAGATTCATGTCGCTATTGCAACATGGGAATGGGGCTCTTATTTTGATCCAAAATTAAAAATTGAGGGCATAAAATTAAACATTTCAAATTGGCGAAGGCCCGCTCCTAATACAATTCCTTGGGACACAAAAGCATCTGGTCTTTATATGATTTGCACTTTGTCAAAACATGAAGCAGAAAAAGAGGGTTACACTGACTCTTTGATGTTAGACCATGAGGGAAATATTGCTGAAGCAACAGGTGCTAATGTTTTTTTTAAAGACAAAAATGGAGAATTGCATACGCCAATACCTGACTCTTTTTTAGATGGTATTACCCGTAGAACAGTAATTGGGATAGCAAAATCAAAAAATATAAAAGTTCATGAAAGAAAAATAAGTCCTTCAGAGTTAAAAGATTTTGTTGGTTGCTTTTTAACAGGCACTGCTGCTGAAGTTACGCCAGTTTCTTGTATCGCAAATAATCAATTTAAAGTTTGCGAAATGATTATAGATTTAAATGAGAGCTATCAGCTGGTTGTTAGAAAAAAAAAGGCAGCTTAATCCTTATTATCTTCAGAAATAGCATGGTCAATACCTTTTCGCATGTAGTCATAACCAGTAAAAAGTGTTAATGCCGCAGAAAGCCATAAAAGAATGATACCAATGGTCTGTGCATTATAATCTTGAAAATTAATTATTTTGTTTCCAGTTTCACCTGAAAGCAAAAGTGCAATAGAAACCATTTGCAAAACAGTTTTCAATTTAGCTAAACTGGAGACTGGAAGTTTAATTTCCCCTTTAGCTAAGAACTCTCTGAGACCAGAAATCAAAATTTCTCGTGTAAGAATTATTATCGCAGCAATTACTTCGTAATTTCGAATAGTGCCATCCATCACTAACAAAATAAGAGCAGCTGCAACAATAATTTTGTCAGCAATAGGATCTAGCAATTCTCCAAGTTTGGACTCTTCACCAAGAAATCTTGCTAGCATGCCATCTAAAAAATCTGTGAAAGAGGCAACAATAAATAATATTAACGCAGTAAGGTCTCCATAAAAACCAGGAAGATAAAAAGCTAAAACAAAAAATGGAACAATTAAAATTCTACCCACAGTTAATATATTTGGTATCTTTCTAAGCATATTTATTTTTACTCATGGAAAAAATTATATATCTTTTTAGCAACTTTTGCCTCTACGCCTTCAACTGATTTTATTTCATCAAGACTTGCAGATTCTACTGCTCTAGCAGAGCCAAAGTGGTTTAATAAAGCTCTTTTTCTAATAGAACCGATACCTTCGATCTGATCTAACAGTGATTTACTTAATCCTTTTTTCCTTTTAGCTCTATGAGCGCTGATCGCAAACCGATGAGACTCATCCCTTACTCTCTGAAGAAAAAATAGAGTAGGGTCATTTTTGGCAAATTTAAACTCTTTACCATTATGAAAAAAGGTTTCGTTACCACTGTTTCTAAGTTTCCCTTTTGCTATTGCAACTATTGGCAAGTCATGAAGGCCTAGTTCATTTAGAGTTTCTCTTGCAACCGAGTACTGGCCTTTTCCACCATCAATCAGAACTAGATCAGGAAAAGTTAGGTAGTTGTCTTTCTCTTGTATAGCTCTTTTAAATCTTCGATTCAGCACTTCCCGCATCATACCATAGTCATCTTGTTCATTCTTTTGGATCTTAATGTTAAATTTTCTATATCTTTTTTTAATAAATCCTTCATCTCCATAAGCGATTAACGCACCAACACTATTAGTTCCTTGGATATGACTATTATCATAAACCTCTATCAAATTAATATTAGCTTCTAAATTAAATTTATTTGCTACTGCATCAAATAATTCTCTATTATTTTGGCTTTCGTAAAGTTTTCTAGTTAGGCTATCTTTTGCATTTTTAATTGCCTGATTAATTACTTTTAATTTTGATCCTTTTTTTGCAATGGATATATCGATTTGTTTCTCTTCCTTTTGAGATAGAGTTTTTTCAATTAAAATTTTTTCTTTGATTTCTTCAGATAATATAATTGATGAAGGAACACTTTTATTTTCATAAAATTGAGAAACAAAAGAATTTAATATGTCGCTTAATTTTTCGTCAGGATCATGCTTTGGAAAAAAAGCTTGATTCCCCCAATTTTGTTTTGATCGATAAAAAAAAACCTGAATGCAAGTTTTACCAGACTCTTTATAGCCAGCGATTACATCGGCTTCAATTAAATTTGCCTCATTAATTCTTTGCGATGATTGAATAATATTTAAAGATTTTATTCTATCTCTTAAAATTACTGCTTTTTCAAAATCTAAATCCTCACTAGCCTTTTCCATTTGATTTGAGAGACTTTTCTGTATTTTTCTTGATTTACCAGAAACAAATTCGATAGCATCAACAACAGTTTTTTTATATTCATCATCATTTATGTATCCGACACAAGGTCCAGAGCATCTTTTAATCTGATAAAGGATACAAGGACGTTGTCTGTTTTTAAAAACAGTATCATCACAAACTCTTAAGTGGAAAATTTTCTGGATCATTTTTATTGTCCAATTAGCTGAGCCTGCTGATGCGAAAGGTCCAAAATAAAAACCTTCTTTTGTTTTTTTTCCTCTATGTCTTTTTATTTGTGGCCATTTATCTTTGTTACCAATAAAAATAAACGGAAAAGACTTATCATCCCTTAAAAGAATATTAAATTTTGGTTTATGTTTTTTGATTAAATTCGCTTCAAGAAGTAAAGCCTCACTTTCATTTGATGTAGTTGTTATCTCAAGCTTACTTGTTTGAGATAACATTCGTTCAGTTCTTATAATATGATTTTTTTCCGCTATATAACTTTTAAGTCTGTTAGGCAAATTTTTTGCTTTACCCACATAGAGAATATCTCCTTTCTCATTCAACATTCTGTATACACCAGGAAGTTTAGGAATTAGAGGCAGTTCTTTTTTTATTACCTCTTTGCCAATTTCAGAACTTATCATGACTTCGTTTTTTTGTAATTTGGATACCAACTGATGAACACTGTCTCAGAATTTCTAATTTTTCAATTTTAAGCATTATTTTACCTATTCTCTTATCTTTGAAAAGTTCATCAAAAACGGCCTCAGCCAGAGTTTCTAAGAAATTATAATGTTTCTTTTTAATTAGTTTTTTAATTAATTTTACAATAGTTGCATAATTTACAATTGATCTAAGGTCTTTTTCGTTTGAGGGTTTTTTATCTTGATAATCAATTTCCAAACTAAATTTTACTTTTTGTGCTCTCTCTTTTTCAAAATCATAATAGCCAAGCTTTAAATCTAAAATAAGCTCGTTAATGAGAATTTTTTTCTCATAATTAAATAAGCTTTTGTTTTTGTCTATTTTTACAACTTTTAGATTATTTTTTTTCATTTAGAGTAAATTTTCCTTAAAGAAATTGATAAATTGAGGCATATATACATTCATATTATCTCCACCTATTGTTACACCTCTAGAGAGACACTTTTCTTTTTTCATAGCTTTAAAAATTTTTTTAAAAGTTTTTCTTGGTTCATTTTGAGCAGCTTCATACCAAGCCTCTTCACTTGGATAAATCTTATATTTATCTATTAGCCATTCTTTCCATATTGGATTAGTAACAATGCCGTTATTATCAACATATACATCTGGACAATCATGAAGAGTCATCGCCATTTTTTCTCTCCAAGGTTTTTTACCTGCATGCCATACATGATACCAACCTTCTTTAATATCAATTTTTACTTTTCCTGGAGGAGCTTTAATTCTCTCTGCGTGTTCTTTACAAAACTTAGCTAAAGTCCAATCATCTGCACCTCCGTGTACCACAAGTAAAGTCGTGTTAGATGTTAATTCTGGTTCCGCAAAAAAACCAGCCATTCTACATTCAGCTGCTTCTGGTAGAATTGCATCAAAACCTTTCGTGCCTTCAAGAAATTTTGAAGTAAATTTTACATCAGCTAAAAACAAGGAGTTTGTTCCACCTCTAGAGTGACCGGTGGTACCAAATTTTCCATTTGATCTTGGATGTGATTGTAAAACTTTTAACGCCATCATAGCATCAATGGCACCATTAATAAGAGGAACTTTAGATTGATCTCTCCAAGTTTCTCTTGCACCTCTAGGACAAAAATTATCTATATACATAACACCTATACCTTCTTTCAAAAGATTTTGTGCAGCATGATACACAAAGTCATTCCATACATAATCGCCTGGGCCGCCACTGCTATGAGTATAAATTACTATCGGAACTTTATCAGTTCCTTTTGGTAATTGTAGATATCCTGTAATCTCAATTGGATTTCTGAGATGTCCATTTATTAATACTGTTCTTTGATCAAATCCAGTATATGAATTAAATTTTATTATCTCTCCACCTTTGTGGGTCTTTAATTTAGCAATACCATTCAACATCGATTTTTTTTTAGTACAATTTGCCTTTGAGTCAAAATTTATATTTGTTGAATGTGCTAAAAGATTTGTTGTAAAAAAAATAGCAAGTATTACTAGAACAATTTTTTTCATTCTTTTCCTTTTATTATATCAGGTGTTTGCCAATTTAAGCTTTGACCACTATCTATTGCTAAAACTTGACCTGTAATAGAACTGTTTTTAATAAAAAAGTCAACTGCATTACAAATCTCATTAACATCAACTTGCTGTTTTAGTGGTGTAGCTAAATATTGACTTTTAAAATGTTTTTCCGATTGTCTTTTGTTTTTAATTGTTGGTCCTGGAGCTATTCCATTAACTCTTATAAATGGTGACAAACTCATCGCGCTTGTTTTGGTTAAAGTAAAAAGGCCTGTTTTACTTAATGTGTATGAGAAGAAATATGGAGTAAGCTTAAATACTCTTTGATCAATTATATTGATAATATTGTTATTTTTGCCTTTAATATTCTTTGAAAACTCTTTTGATAAAAGGGCAGGGGCTTTAAGATTTGTAGAAATATGATTTTCCCAGCTCTTAGAAGTAAAATTTTCTAACCTATCATTTTCAAATAATGAGGCATTATTTATTAAACAGTCAAAAAATTTCATTTTTGATTTCGAGAATTTAATAATTTTAATGATATCTTTTTCCTTACTAAGATCTCCTTTAATTAGATAAATTTTTGTTCCAAAATTTTGAAGTTTTTTTTTTAGTCTTTCAGCTTTTGATTTAGATTTATGATATTGAATTACAATTTGTTTATTTGGCCCTGATAATTTTTCTGCTATTGCAGCACCTATTCTCGTAGCTCCACCAGTAATTATTATCCTCTGTGCTTCCATTTTTTATCTCTTTTTTTTGTAACTTTAGTTCCTGGCATACCCATTGTTGATCTACCCTTTGGATAAAGTTTGTTCTTAACATCATATTGTCTAATTTTAGGGTTTAGTGTAATTTCCAACTCTGTACTTTCTAATTTTCTTATCTCGTCTCTAATTTTAGCTGCTTCTTCAAACTCAAGATTTGAAGCTGCCTCTTTCATTTTTTTATCAAGAGCTTTTAAATGTTTTTTTAAATTTCCGCCAACATTGGATCCTTCACTTATTTTTACATAATCTTTTTCGTAAACACTTTCTAAAATATCGTTTATTTCTTTTTTAACAGTCTTAGCATCGATCTTATTTTTTTTGTTATAGGCTAATTGAATTTTTCTTCTTCGCTCAGTCTCAGCTATAGCCTTTTTTATACTTTTGGTTTCTTTATCAGCATATAGAATTACTTTACCATCAACATTTCTCGCAGCTCTACCTATAGTTTGTATTAATGATGTTTCAGATCTTAAGAATCCTTCTTTATCAGCATCTAAAATTCCAACTAATGCACATTCTGGAATATCTAGACCTTCTCTTAATAAATTAATTCCAACCAATACATCAAAGACTCCCATTCTCAGGTCCCTCATAATCTCTATTCTTTCAAGAGTATCAATATCAGAATGCAAATATCTTACCTTTACTCCATTTTCATGAAGGTATTCTGTTAAGTCTTCTGCCATTTTTTTTGTGAGAGTTGTAACTAACACTCTATGATTATTCTCAATTACTTTTTTACATTCATGCATTAAATCATCAACTTGATTCTTAGCAGGTCTTATTTCAACAGGTGGATCAATTAACCCTGTGGGTCTTATAACCTGATCTATAAACTTACCTTTTGTTTGTTCTAATTCCCAAGGGCCAGGAGTTGCTGAAACAAAAACAGTTTGTGTTCTCATTAAATCCCATTCTTCAAATTTTAATGGTCTATTATCCATGCAGGAGGGAAGTCTAAAACCATATTCAGCTAGTGTGCTTTTTCTTGATCTATCTCCTTTATACATTCCGTTAAGTTGTGGAACTGTCACGTGACACTCATCAACAAAAATAAGAGTGTTGTCTGGAAAATATTCAAAAAGTGTGGGAGGTGGTTCGCCTGGTTTTCTTCCAGATAAAAATCTAGAGTAATTTTCAATTCCAGCACAAGAACCAGTAGCCTCAATCATTTCAAGATCAAATTTAGTTCTTTCCTCAAGTCTTTGAGCTTCAAGTAATTTATTTTCTGCTCTATGTTTTTTTAGCGTTATTTCTAATTCTCTTTTTATATTTATAATTGCTTGTTCTACTGTTGGTTTTGGAGTTATGTAGTGACTGTTTGCATAAACTTTAACTAAGCTTAGTTCTCTTACTTGATCTCCAGTAAGAGGATCAAATTCTTCTATTTTTTCCAATTTATCCCCAAATAAATTTAATCTCCACGCTCTATCCTCTAAATGAGATGGAAAGATTTCCAAATATTCCCCACGAGCTCTAAATGTGCCTCTGTAAAAGTTTTGGTCATTACGCTTGTATTGTAAGGCTACTAAAGATTTAATAATCTGCTCTCTGTTATAATCGTAGTTTTTTTGAAGAGTTAAAGTCATTTTGCTATATGCCTCAACTGATCCCAGTCCGTAAATACAAGAAACACTGGCAACAATTAAAACATCATCTCTTTCTAAAAGAGACCTTGTTGCCGAATGTCTCATTCTATCTATCTGTTCATTAATCGATGCTTCCTTTTCAATGTAAGTATCTGATCTCGGCACATAAGCTTCTGGGGTATAATAATCATAATATGAAACAAAATACTCAACAGCGTTGTCAGGAAAAAAAGTTTTCATCTCCCCATAAAGTTGAGCTGCCAAAGTTTTATTGGGAGCTAAAATCAAAGCTGGTCTATTTGTTGCCTCTATAACCTTAGCCATTGTAAAAGTTTTTCCAGAGCCAGTTACTCCAAGTAAAACTTGGTTAAATTCGTCTTTATTTGCTCCACTGACCAATTTCTTAATAGCTTCAGGTTGATCTCCTGCAGGTTTAAAATCAGATTTAATTTTGAACTTTTTACCACCTTCGAGTTTTCCACTGATTTTTGGATTTTTACTCTGAATATCTGTAATTAAATCTTGATAAGTATTTTCCATATATTAAGAACGTATTAGAATTAATTAATATTTCAATGAGCATAATATCTAACAGTTTAAAAAGAATTAAACCATCACCTACTATTGCTGTAACTCAAAAGGCAAGAGAATTAAGAGCGGCAGGAAAAGATGTAATTGGTTTAGGGGCTGGAGAGCCAGATTTTGATACTCCTGAGAATATAAAAAATGCTGCCATAAAAGCTATTAAAAGTGGAGACACTAAATATACAGCAGTAGATGGTACACCTGCTTTAAAAAAAGCTATTATCAGTAAATTCAAAAGAGAAAACAAATTAAAATATAATTTAGACCAAATAACAGTTGGAACTGGTGGAAAGCAAGTTCTTTATAATACTTTTATGGCCACCTTAAATAAGGGAGATGAGGTTATCATTCCAGCACCATTTTGGGTTTCGTATCCAGATATGGTTTTGTTAGCTGGTGGAAAACCAAAAATAATTAAATGTACTGAGCAAGAGGGTTTTAAGCTTACTGCCAAAAAATTAAAAAAAGCTATTACCAAAAAAACAAAATGGCTAATACTTAATTCACCGTCAAACCCCACTGGTGCAGGTTATACAAAAAGAGAAATTCAAAATTTAGCTAATGTTCTTATAAAAAATAAGAAGGTTTTAATTTTAAGTGATGATATTTACGAGCATGTGAGGTACGATAATTTCAATTTTTTTACCATTGCACAAATTCCAAAATTAAAAGATAGGACGCTCACAATGAATGGAGTAAGTAAATCATATGCAATGACTGGGTGGAGAATAGGTTATGCTGCTGGTCCAAAAGATATTATCAAAGCTATTGGAAAAATTCAGTCGCAATCTACCTCAAATCCATCCTCAATAAGTCAAGCTGCTGCTGTAGAGGCATTAAATGGAAAACAAGGTTTTATAAAAACAAGAGCTAAAGCGTTTAGAGATAGAAGAAATTTTGTTGTAAAAAGTCTAAATGATATTAAAGGAATTCACTGTTTGACGCCTAATGGTGCATTTTATGTATTTCCAAGCTGCAAAGGACTACTAAATAAAAAAACAAAATTAAAAACTGATACAAACTTTGTTCAAAGATTGCTTGAAAAAGAAAATGTTGCAGTTGTTCAAGGTTCAGCATTTGGTTTAGATGGGTATTTTAGAATTTCTTATGCAACATCGATGAAAAATTTAAAAAAAGCCATGTCAAGAATTAAATATTTCTGTGAGTCTATAAATAAATAATTATTTTTGATTTAGAATCTTTTTTGCAGGAATAGTTTTTTTAATCCAAGATTTTGGAATAGAATTAATACCCTTTATAGAAGCAAAGTATGCTCCAACAAAATTTGCTCTAGAGCAATTACAACCACCGGCCTTGATAGTTTTTAAAATCGCATCTTTATAATTTTTTGAATTTATAATTGTATATATTGAACTATTAAAAGTTCCTGGATAACTGCAAGCCATTCCTAGTTTTCTGATTGTATTAGTATCAAATTTTGATCTAAATTTTTTGATCTTCTTTATATCGTTGATAATTTCCTTAAATAAAATATTTCCACTGAATTTTTTTATAAATTTATTAATGGGATTTTTGGCTCCCTTTAAAGCAAGATCAATTAGATAAAATTTTGCGAGTGCATACTTTATGCTGATTTTTGAAACAGTAACAATTTTTATGATTTTTTCTAAACTTTTGAAATCATGGCCGTAAAGAAAAAAAGGTAGCACTGCACAAAAACCATCTGACTCATTGACCTTTATTCCACCAGAAATTTTTTTTTTTGATTTAATATTGTTTACAGTTTCTATTATATTTTGGTGTATCCATGGTCCTCTTATTAAGCCACGCCAATCTTTAACTTTTTTATACCTTGACCTTAGTCTCAAATTTTTCCAATATTTACTTCCAGGACCGAAATTTTTAAGGATATTCTTTTTAAAATTTTTTTCTAAATTTTCATCTCCATCCAGCAATGTTTTAAACATAACTTGACCAACATCATTGTAGCCAGAGACTTTTCCAGTTTTAATATTATAAAAAGGACTTTTGTTTTTTTTTAAAAAAGTAAAGTCTTTCTTACCTCTAATATACTCTAGGAGTTTTTTTTGATTATATACCCAATGCAACGGTCTTGCTGCTGCATCCGCTACTGTAGCACCTAAGAATACATGGAGATTATTTTTCACTTTAATGAGATAAAAACTTCTCAGCCTCTAGTGCTGCCATACATCCCATACCAGCAGCGGTAACTGCTTGCCTAAATGTTTTATCTTTTACATCTCCAGCCGCATATACACCCGGTATATTTGTCTCTGTAGAGTCTGGTTTTGTTATTAAATAACCTTCTTTGTCCATATTAAGTTGATCTTTAAATAACTGGGTTGCAGGGTCATGGCCAATAGCGATGAATACACCATCTAATTTTATTTCGTCAATTTTATTTGTTTTTACATTTTTAACTTTAATGCCCTTAACATTTTTTGGATCTTTGTCTCCAATTACATCCTCAACAACAGTATCCCAAATAATTTCAATTTTTTTATTTTCCATAAGTTTTTTTTGAAGCATTTTTTCAGCTCTTAAACTATCTCTTCTATGAATTAATTTTACTTTCGATGCAAATTTTGTAAGAAACATTGCTTCCTCAACAGCAGCATTACCCCCACCTACAACAGCAACTTCTTTATCTTTGAAGAAAAAACCATCACATGTTGCACAAGCTGATACACCGAATCCTCTAAAATCTTGCTCAGATTTAATATTCAACCATCTAGCCTGGGCTCCAGTAGAAATAATTATACTATCAGCAGTATATTTTTGACCAGTGTCACCGATAGCTTCAAAAGGTGAGGTTTTTAAATTTACTGAACTTATATGGTCTTGAATCATTTCTGTTCCAACTGCTTTTGCTTGTTCTTTCATTTGATCCATAAGCCACGGACCTTGTATCACATCAGCAAATCCAGGAAAATTTTCAACATCCGTTGTTGTGGTTAATTGACCTCCAGGTTCCGATCCATAAACTAAAATTGGATTTAACATTGCTCTAGCAGCATAAACTGCAGCTGTATATCCAGCAGGACCGGATCCAATTATTAACACTTTTGTGTGTTTAGTTGGATTTTGACTCATATGACAGCTATATAGTGATTAATGACTAAATTAAAAGGTTTATTATTGACCGAGGGAATGCATGGCATGATTAGCCAAGTTGAGGGGCTTGCGAAAGCTCTTAATCTTGAATTTATACACGAGAAAATTGAGCTAAATAGTTTTTGGAAAATGATTCCTCCAAAATTAACCCCTGTAAAAGATTTTGTTTTTAAAAATGATATTTCAAAGAAATTTAATGTAGTAATTTCATGTGGAAGAAAAAGTGTAGTTCCATCAATTTTTTTAAAAAATAAATTTGGAAATAAAATAATGAATATTCATATTCAGGATCCAAAAGTATCATTAAATAATTTTGATTATGTCGTAGCACCAGAGCATGACGGTCTTGAGGGTATAAATGTTTTAAAAAGTAAAGGTGCAATTCATTATCTTACTGAAGCAGAATTAGTAGAAAATATTAATTATCTTAAACCCCGAATAAAAAAAAAGAAAGTAATAGTTTTTATTGCTGGAGGTCCTAATAAATATTACAATTTTAACGATAAAATAATTGAAAAAATTTTTATCAAAACTAAAAAAAATTTTATCAACCAGGATTATCAACTAATTTTTATACCTTCAATGAGAACACCAAGAAGAATAGTAGATAAAGCACAAGACTTTTTTGATGATGATCAGATTATAATTTCAGATATTGATAAAAAAGCTTATTTGTCAGCACTTAGTTTAGCTGATCATATTATTGTAACATGTGACTCAACTTCCATGATATCAGAGGCAGCAATGACAGGAAGACCTATATATGTGGCTCAAATGCCATCTATAAAAAAAAATATACGATTTCAAAAATTTTTTGAGCTTTTTAAATCATTAGATATAATTAAAAACCTAGAGGACAAAGTAGAAGAGTGGAGTTATAAAAAACTTAATGAAACTCATAGAATATCGGGATATATAGAGAAACAATTTAAAAATTATGACTTTTCTTAATTCTATTTTAAAAAATTCAAAAAAGTATGAATCTCCATTCAATCACTGGGAATATAATAACGCTTTAAGTGAAGCGGCAATTAAGGAAATTGAATGCGCAGATATTCCCGACGTAAGTAAGCATAACCTTAATTACGATGGCACAAGGGCATTAGACGGTGGTGCTGCAGAATTTAGAGAAGGTATAGCTTCGGGTGGTAAGGCAATAAAATTTAGATGTTTTGTTACAAAAGAAAATGCATCACATTTTCCAAATTTAGTAAAATTCATTAATGAACTTCAATCCAAAGAAACTTGCCAAACTATTTCAAAAATGATTAACAAAGATTTATCTGGTTCATATGTAAGACTTGAAGTTATATGTGATCGTGAAGGTTTTTGGTTAAAGCCACATTGCGATATTAAAGAAAAGTTAATGTCAGGACTTATTTTTGTGAACAATGCAAATGAGTCTGAGGATTTAGGGACTGATTTTTACAATGAAAAACTAGAAAAAGTTAAGACTGTTCCCTACAAGCATAATTACGGTTACTTATTTACAAGCGGTCCAAACACATGGCATGGTATGGAAAAGAAAAAAATTATTAAAGAAAGAAGATGTATTCAAATTAACTATGTCACATTTAAGACCGATTGGAAAGTTGACTAAACATTTTGCAGCGATGTAACTTCTAATTTTTTTGTTTTAAGTGATTTGATACCCTCAATACATGCTAGAGCAGTTGACATATTTGTGCAGTAAGGCACTTTATTTTTAAGTGTCGCTCTTCTTAAAGCAATGGCATCATTTAATCTGTGCTCAGTATTGCCACCACCAGTATTAATAACTAAGGCTATTTTTTTTGAGTCTAGAACATCAACTATATGAGGTGATCCGCTACTTACTTTATTTATAATTTTACACTTCATGCCATGTTTTTGGATATATTCTGCAGTTCCTTTTGTTGCACATAAAGTAAATTCTAGTTTAATAAGCTCTTTTGCAAGTCCAATACCTTCATCTTTATGAGAATTTTTTAATGATAAAAAAGCTAGTCCTTTAGTAGGCAATGAATTAGAGGATGCTATTTGGCTTTTCGCATACGCCATTCCAAAATTTTTGTCAAATCCCATTACTTCTCCGGTTGATTTCATTTCTGGACCTAATAATAAGTCACTGTTAGGAAATTTATTAAATGGAAAAACTGCTTCCTTTACTGCAAACATACCTTTAGATTTATCTTTCAAATTAAATTTTGAGAGTTTATCACCAGCCATAACTCTCGAGGCTATTTTTGCTAATGGCAGCCCTCTCGCTTTTGATACGAAAGGCACTGTACGGCTTGCTCTTGGGTTTACTTCTATTACAAAAATTTTATCTTTTTTAATTGCAAATTGAACATTCATGAAACCTCTCACTTTTAGAGCTAGAGCTAAATTTTTTGTTTGTCTTTCTATTTCTTTAATTAAAAATGGCTTGATGGAAACAGGAGGCAGGCTACAAGCAGAGTCACCAGAATGAATTCCCGCTTCCTCGATGTGCTGCATGATTCCTGCAACGTGTACTTGTTTACCATCGGATATAGCATCCACATCAACTTCCATTGCATGATCTATGAATTTATCAATAAGAATTGGATTTTTTTCAGCAGCTCTAAAAGCTTCTTCCACAAAATTTTTCAACTGACTTTTTTCATAAACAATTTCCATCGCCCTTCCTCCAAGAACATAAGAAGGCCTTACCATTAAAGGTAAGCCTATTTTTTCAGATATCTCAATTGCTTGTTTAAATGTTTTAGCAATTCCACTTTTTGCCTGATTTAAATTTAATTTTTCTAATAGGTTTCTGAATCTGTCCCTATCCTCTGCTAGATCAATAGATGAGTATTGAGTTCCTAATATAGGAAGATTATTATCATATAAAAATTTTGCTAATTTGATTGGAGTTTGACCACCAAACTGAGTGATAATACCAATTAAATTGCCTTTATCTTTTTCCCTATTAATAATGTTATAAACATACTCCTCCTTTAATGGTTCAAAATATAATCTATCACTAGTGTCATAATCTGTTGAGACTGTTTCAGGATTACAATTTATCATAATAGTCTCAAAACCTACCGATTTTAGAGCGAAACTAGCCTGACAACAGCAGTAATCAAATTCTATTCCTTGTCCTATTCTATTAGGCCCTCCTCCTAATATAATAATCTTTTTTTTAGCGGACGGATTAGCTTCACACTCTGAATTTATTGAGAAATTTCTCTGATATGTGGAGTACATATATGGTGTAAAAGATTTAAATTCTGCTGCACAAGTATCAACTTTTTTGAATACTGGTAAAATTTTAAGTGCAGTTCTTTTTTTTCTTACGATATCTTCAGATAAATTTGAAAGCTCAGAAAGTTTTTTATCTGAAAAACCCATTGATTTAATTTGATTAAAATCGTCAAAATTTTTTGGTAATCCATTATTCTTGATCTTAACTTCATTTTCTACTATTTCTTTAATTTGGTTTAAAAACCATGGATCAATTTTTGATAAATTATAGATTTTTTTTAGTTTTATTTTTTTTCTTATTGCTTCAGCAACAAGCATGATTTTATTAGGAATATTATCTTTAAGTTTTTTCTCAATTTGTTTTTTATTTAAATTAAATATTCTGTCTAATCCTGAGAAACCAGTTTCAAGAGAGACCAATGCTTTTTGAAGAGACTCTTTAAAATTTCTTCCAATAGCCATTGCTTCCCCAACAGATTTCATTGACGTTCCCAGAACTTCAGGAGAAGTTGAAAATTTTTCAAAAGTAAATCTTGGAATTTTTGTTACAACATAATCTATAGTTGGTTCAAATGATGCTGGAGTAAATTTAGTAATTTCATTTTTTAATTCATCTAATGTATAACCAATAGCAAGTTTTGCAGCAACTTTTGCAATAGGAAAACCAGTTGCTTTTGATGCAAGAGCAGATGACCTTGATACTCTGGGATTCATCTCGATTATAACCATTCGTCCATTTTTAGGATTAATTGCAAATTGAACATTTGAACCACCTGTCTCGACTCCAATTTTTCTTAAACACGCAATAGAGGCATTTCGCATTACTTGATATTCTTTATCAGTTAAGGTGAGTGCAGGAGCGACTGTCACCGAGTCTCCAGTATGTATTCCCATTGGATCCACATTTTCTATTGAACAGATAATTATACAATTATTTTTTTTATCCCTTACAACTTCCATTTCAAATTCTTTCCAACCCTCTAAACACTCTTCTACAAGAACTTGGCTCACTGGAGACTCATGCAAACCGTTTTTGATAATTTTAAAGTAGTCCTTTTTATTTTTTGCTATTCCTCCTCCGAGACCCCCAAGTGTAAAAGCTGGTCTGATTATTGTGGGTAAACCTATTTTCTTTAAAACTTTTGACGCTTGTTTTATATTGTTTACAATTTCAGATTTAGGAAGATCTAAACCAATATCAATCATATTTTTCCTAAACCTCTTTCTATCTTCTGCATTTGCAATAGCACTTGAATTTGCACCAATTAATTCAATTTTATATTTTTTTAAAATTCCTTTTTTCTCAGCCTCCATTGCAAGGTTAAGAGCAGTTTGACCACCCATTGTTGGAAGAATTGCATTCGGTTTTTCTTTTTTTAGAATTTTTTCTAAAACCTCTAGAGTAATAGGCTCAATATAGGTTTTATCAGCAACATCTGGATCTGTCATAATTGTTGCTGGATTTGAGTTAATTAAAACAACTTTATAACCTTCATCTTTTAAAGCTTTACAAGCCTGAGTGCCAGAATAATCAAATTCGCAGGCTTGACCAATAATAATTGGTCCAGCACCTACAACTAATATTTTCTTAAGATCTTTTCTTTTTGGCATTATTTCTCATGTTGTTAATAAATTCTTGAAATAAATAAACGCTATCTTGTGGTCCTGGGTTTGACTCAGGATGATACTGAACTGAGAACACAGGTTTATTCTTTAATTTTATTCCCTCTATACTGTTATCGAACAAAGACTTATGTGTAATTTTAATATTTTTTGGTAAATTTTCTCTAACAACTTCAAAGCCGTGATTTTGACTAGTAATTTCTACATTATCATTGATTAAATTTTTTACAGGATGATTTGCTCCTCTGTGTCCTAATTTCATTTTCTTTGTTTTGCCCCCTAATGAAAGTGCAAGTATTTGATGACCTAGACAAATACCAAACAATGGCATTTTCTTTTCAATAAGATTTTGAATTATTTGAATAGCATATTTTCCTGTTGCTGCTGGATCTCCTGGTCCATTAGATAAAAAGACACCATTAGGTTTAAGAGCTAAAATTCTTTCTGCAGAAGTTTTACAAGGAACTACTGTAACTTTACAATTAAAATCAGAAAAATATCTTAAAATATTTTTTTTAATCCCATAGTCTATTGCAACTACATGAAAGGAATTTTTATTATTTTTTTTATAACCGTGTTCTTTTTTCCAAGTTTTAAGTCCCTTCCAAATATAATCTTTTTGTGTAGTGACTTTTTCTGCAAGATCTAAATTTTTTAATCCGCTCCATTTTATTGTAGAGTTAATAAGTTTATTAATATTAAATTTGCCTTTTTTTGAATAACCAATGGTTCCTTTTGGAGCACCTTTATCTCTGATGAAATTCGTTAAACTTCTTGTATCAAGTCCAGTAATTCCAACTATCTTGTTCTTTTTTAACCAAGCATCTAAGTGTTGAAAGGACCTATAATTTGATGGTGAGGTTATCTCAGAATTAAAAATCACTCCTTTTGTCCATATTTTATCTGCTTCAAAATCTTCTTTGTTGGTTCCCACATTTCCAATATGAGGAAAGGTGAAGTTTATTATTTGCCCTGCATATGAAGGATCAGATATTATTTCCTGGTATCCTGTTAACGAAGTATTAAAGCAAACTTCCCCAGTTGCTTCTCCTTGGTATCCAATACCAATTCCCTTAAATATTCTTTTATTTTCAAGAACTAAAATACCCGTATAATTTTGTGGATTTTTTAAGTGAGTTTTTTTTACTTTTTTGATCAATTACAACTCATAAGTTAAAGGTCTATACAATAATTGATTTATTATCGCAACAGAGATGTATTATAAAATTGTAAAAAAACAATTTTTCTTTTGAAGAATTTTATCTTTAAAGTAGATTTAAAATTATGTCATTAAAAGTAAAGATAGAAACAGAATATAAAAATGCGCTTAAATCTAAAGATAAGAATAAAATATCAACTTATAGGTTAATTTTATCATCAATCAAAGATCTTGATATAATAAATCGATCTGGTCCTAACAAAAAAGAGACAGATGACGAGGACATAAAAAAATTATTAAAAAAAATGATGAAACAAAGAGCCGAATCAATCGATATTTACAAAAAAAATAATAGATCCGATCTATTAGAAATTGAGCAAAATGAATTTAATATTCTATCAAGTTTTCTTCCTAAACAACTTAATGAGGAAGAGACTAAAAAAATATGTGAGAAAATTATTTCTAAATTGGGTGCAAACTCGATCAAAGATATGGGAAAGGTAATGGGAGAATTAAAAAAACAACATGCTGATGAAATTGATTTTTCTAAAGCTGGGGCTTTATTAAAACAATTATTAAATAAACAATGAAATACCCTAAAGAATATTTAGATGAAATTAAAACACGTCTTAAAGTTTCAAGTGTTGTTTCAAAAGTAGTAGCTTTAAAAAAAAGGGGGAAAGAATATGTTGGATTATCTCCTTTCAAAAACGAAAAAACTCCATCATTTACTGTGAATGATGAGAAAGAATTTTATCATTGTTTTGCTACGTCAGAACATGGGAATATTTTTGATTTTGTAATGAAAACTCAAAATTTTAAATTTGGAGAGGCTGTTAAATATTTAGCTCAACTAGCAGGAATGCGACCTTATATGTTTTCAAAACAAGATGAGGAAAGAGAAAAAAAATGGAAAGAGTATCTATCAATTTATAGCCAGTATGTTGAATTTTATCATAACGAGTTGTTAAAAAATGAGTCTTATGTTTATGCAAGAGATTATTTAAAAAATAGATCGTTAGGCAGGGAAGAAGTTAAGAAATTTAAAATTGGATACATAGAAAGAAACCCTAAATTTTATGACAAATTAAAAGATAAATTTAGTGAACAAGCTCTGGTTGACAGTGGTCTATTTTATTTAGATGAAAAAAAGAAAGCATATGTTGAAAGGTTTAGAGGCAGATTAATATTTCCAATAAACAATATTTCTGGCCAACCAATTGCGTTAGGAGGAAGAATAATTGAAGATTTAGATTACCTGGCAAAATATATTAACTCTCCAGAGACAAATTTTTTCAAAAAAGGTTCAAATTTATATAATCTAGATCTTGCAAGAAAATTGTCTAACCAATTAAGTAATATTTATTTAGTTGAAGGATATATGGATGTTGTTGGGTTGAGTAAAAATGGAATTGAAAATGTTGTTGCAAATCTTGGAACATCTTTGACGGATAAACAAATTTTGACTTTAAATCAGTTTTTTGATGACATAATTATTTGTTTTGACGGTGATGAAAGCGGGTATAAAGCTGCTTTACGAGCTGCTGAAAACTCTATTAAAGAATTGAGACCTGAAAAACAAATATCTTTTTTATTTTTACCCAGTAAAGAAGATCCAGATAGTTTTGTGAATAAAAATGGTAAAAATTACTTTTTAGACTTTACTAAAAAAAATAAATTACCAATTCATCAATTTATTTTTAGTCACTATAAAAAACAAACTAGAAGTGACCCTTCCTCAATGGCAATATTTGAAAAGAAACTTCGATCTATAGGCAACACTATTAAAGATGAATTCATAAAAAAATACGTTTTTGAGTTTTTTTTTGAAAAAATTTCTGAATTAACCCCACATTCTAATTTCAATAAAAAAAAGCTTTTTGTAAAAAAAACAAAATCATTAGAAACCACAAAAAAATATTTTAAAGAGAGTCAATCTTTAACGGGAGTAGAGCTCAAGGAATACTCTTTAATTTATGTGATTATTAATAATTTGCCATTAATTCAAGCAAATATTCATTTGATTGAAAATGTTAAATTTTTTACCGAGATAAACAAAAAAATAATGAGCGCAATTATTTCTAAATTAAAATCTAAAGAAAAAATAACCCTTGAACTATTAGATTTAGATGAGCAGCTAGTAGATAAGATAAATAAATTTGCTCCAATTAAACATATTATTAAAAATAAGTCTGGTAAAGACCATCAAATAATAGAGTTATTAGAGGATATTAAAAGAGACCTAGTCAATTATGATTTAGAGTTTAGAATACAAGAATTAGAATCAAAGTTTTCAAAAGATATGAGTGAAGCTACATTTAATGAGCTAAAAGAGCTTAAAAAAGAGAAAAATGTTAATTAATTTCCTAAAATAAACAATGGATTTTTTTACATTTGATATTATATAAGACTTCCTAATTTATATTGCTGTGGAAAGAATAATTACAAAATCATTCGCTAGATTAATGGGCCGTGGAACTCATAGAGGTTTTATTACCTATGAGGAGTTAAGCAAATCTTTAGGAAAAAGAAACCTATCTGATGAAAATTTGGCTCAGGCTTTCATTCATATTCTAGATGAAAAAGTAACATTAGTTGAAAAAAAATCTGATTTTAAAGCTTTAAGAAAAAAAGATAACTCCACAAAAGAAGAAGGTAAAACAATCGATAAAAGTGATGATCCTATTAGAATGTATTTGAGAGAGATGGGTGGAGTTGAACTATTGTCACGAGAAGGTGAAATAGCAATTGCAAAAAGAATTGAAGCTGGAAAAGATATTATGTTAATAGCATTATCTCAAAGTCCAATAACAGCTCAACAATTTTTCGAGTGGAATGACAAATTACAAAAAGATGAAATTTTAGTGAGAGAAATAATTGATATTGATACCAATTATATGGAAGATGAATCCACAGGACAAAGCGCAAAACAAAAAAATTCAGGTGATGAAGAAAACTCTAGCGAGGAAATTGATGAAGATTTCAATCCTACTCTTGCAGCAATGGAAACAGAGATTAAGCCTAAAGTTCTCAAGACTGTAAACACACTAACAAAAGAATATAATAAGTTAATAAAATATCAAAAAGAGAAATTAGAATGTTTGTTAAAATCTAAAATATTTTCTCCATCAAAAGAAAAAACTTATGAAAAAATTATAAATGATATATTGGAGAACATAAAAACTCTTCAACTTTCACCCTCTGTTTTAGAGGAGCTTGTACAAAGACATTACTCAGAAAATAAAAAAATTATTTCTTTAGAGGGAAATTTATTAAGATTGGCAATGGACCAAAAAATCTCAAGAAATGAATTTATTAAATTTTATATAGGCAATGAAATAAATCCAAATTTAAAAAAATTTTTAGATACAAACCAAGAATGGAAAAAATTTTTTTCAAAAAATAAAGATGAGTTTAAAAATATTAGAGAGAGATTGATAGAAATAAGTCATAAACTTGGTATTTCTGTAACAGACTTTAAAAAGTTAGTAAGTAGAATACAAAAAGGTGAAAAAGAATCTCGTATAGCAAAAAAAGAAATGGTAGAGGCAAACCTAAGGTTAGTCATTTCTATAGCAAAAAAATATACTAATAGAGGCTTACAATTTTTAGATTTAATACAAGAAGGCAATATAGGATTAATGAAAGCAGTTGATAAGTTCGAATACCGTAGAGGGTATAAATTTTCTACTTATGCCACCTGGTGGATCAGACAAGCAATAACTAGATCAATAGCAGATCAGGCAAGAACTATTAGAATTCCTGTGCATATGATTGAAACAATAAATAAAATCGTTAGAACACAAAGACTAATTTTAAGTGAGTTTGGAAGAGAAGCTACACCAGAAGAACTAGCAAAAAAACTTAGAATGCCTCTTGATAAAGTAAGAAAAGTTCTGAAAATCTCAAAAGAACCTGTTTCATTAGAAAAACCAGTAGGCGATGAAGAAGATAGTAGTTTAGGTGACTTTATTGAAGATACTAAAGCGTTAGCTCCTTTAGAGCAAGCGATTAAATCAAATCTCGGAGAAGCTACAACAAAAATTTTATCAACTCTTACACCGAGAGAGGAGAGAGTTTTAAGAATGAGATTTGGTGTGGGTATGAATACTGATCATACATTAGAGGAAGTAGGACTTCAGTTTTCTGTAACCAGAGAACGTATAAGACAAATAGAAGCCAAGGCTTTGAGAAAATTAAAACATCCAAGCAGATCAAAACAACTAAAAAGTTTTTTAGAGAGTTGATGCTTTTTGAATGAACATAGTAATTAGAGAAAATATTTTCTTTTTATTATATTTGTTTTTACCAATCTCAATAATTTTAGGGTCAACTATTTCACTGATTAATGTAATATTTTTAAACTTATGCTTTCTAATATTTTTAATATCTCAAAGAAAATTTGAATTTATTAAAAATATTTCTATAAAATTAATGTTGATTTTGTATCTATATTTAATCTTTAACTCATTAATTTCACTAAATTATGAAATAGGTTTATCAAGAAATATTGGTTTTATAAGATTAATTATTCTTTTTGTATTTATAAACTATTTTTTTTTCTATCACGAAAATGAAAAAAAAATTTTTGATGCTTGGAGTTTAATTTTATTAGTTTTAATTACCGATGTTTTTATAGAATATATTTTTGGGAAAAACCTATTTGGTTGGGGCGAATCATATAGAAATAGAATAACAAGTTTTTTTAAAGATGAGCCAATTGTTGGAGCTTATTTGGCCGGGTTTATTTTTTTAATATTTGGACATCTTTTAAATAAATATAATAACAAAACATTTGCATTTATATTTCTTTTACTTGCTTTTGTGGCCTTGATTTGCACTGGAGAGAGATCCAATACAATTAAAGTATTTGCAGGAATTGTTACTAGTTTATTTTTTTTAGATTTTTTAAAACTCAAGGTAAAATTTATTATTTTTGTATTATTTTTAGTATGTTTTGGTTTAATCCTTAATCAGTCAAATTATTTAAAAGTACGATATATTGGTCAATTTTATAATGTGCTCATTGATAAAAAAAATTATGAAAAGTTTAAAGATGATAATCAATATATAAGATTATACAAATCTGGATATTCTGTTTTTAAAAATTACCCTTTTTTTGGAGTTGGTAATAAAAATTATAGAGTTGAAACATGTAAAAGTAATTTTGATAAACAAAAATCTGATTATGTATGTCTAACCCACCCTCATCAACTTTATTTAGAGCTCTTATCTGAACATGGATTATTTGGATTTATTATAATATTAAGCATTTTTTTCTATTTAATGTTTAAAATATTTAAGTCCATTTTATTATCTAGAAACTACGTTCAAATTGGAGCTTTTATATTTGTTCTAATTAATTTTATACCAATATTACCTAGTGGCTCCTTTTTTAGTGATTTTAATATCACTTTGTTTTGGATAAATTTTTCTATTATGTTTGCTTGTAATAAAAAAACGAATATTTTTGCAAAAGACAAAGTTTAAATATATGCTCGAGTCACTTTTTTTTAGGGCCGTTAGCTCAATAGTAGAGTACTGCATTGACATTGCAGGGGTAGTTGGAGCGTAACCAACACGGCCCACCATATGATTTATTGCTTAACTTGAAAAAAACTTAAATTTGATATAAATACTTTTTATTTTGGGCCTGTAGCTCAGTTGGTTAGAGCAGTACACTCATAATGTATTGGTCCCAGGTTCGAGTCCTGGCGGGCCCACCACAAACTAAAGTTTTTTACTTTTTTGAAAAATTTCTTAAGCTTACAAATAGCACTTCTACATCTCCATCAGCACCTTGAATAATTGAATTAAATTCTTCTTTTTGGGTTCTTGCAAGACTCAAACCTTCTATGATTAAATCCCTAATTAAAGGTTTGTCTGGATTTTTCGTGTAAATTCTCCAATCAATTTTTATAGCTGGTCTTTTGTCAGTTGCTGCTAATGTGCTAGAAACTATAGTATAATTATCATTAATTTTTTCTTTAGAATTTACTTCTATTACTGGGTTTGAGTACTCTGCGAGTCTGCTTGAAAAACTGTTTAGAAAATAATCTTTAAAAACTTTTGAGTATTCTTTTTTTTTATCACTTGTTAAATTTTTTCTATGTTTTCCTAAAGAGTAAAATCCTATGCCTTTTATATCAACGGTATCCAAAGCTATTTGCTTCAATTCTTCAATTCTCTCCTCTTTTGTTTTATTTCCACTTAGTGTATCAGATGCCCTATTTACTGTAGATTGAACGAAAATATCTGGTTCTATTGAATGTACTGCATTTAAGGAGATCAAAAAGACGATGAAATTAAAAACAATTAATTTTTTAACCATTTTAAAAAAATTATTTGTCTTCAATTTCTTCCCAATCAGAGTCATTCATTGTATCAACAACTCCTTTTGAATTTAAAATTTTTTGTTTTCTGTCTTGTAGATACAAACTCTTAACAGAAGCATAAAAATCAATAGCATTTTCCTCTAAATTATCAAAAGACTCAATATTTTTGGCTCTAAAGTTTATGCCGTCAGTACCTCGACTTACATAATAGTCTTTTTCATTAAAATATCTTGTATCGTTTTTAACACTAACATTATACCACGGATCTCCCCCAAAAATGTTCATTACTGAACCGGCGGTATCTCTAACAGTAGATGGACCTAAAACTGGTAAAACCAAATAACACCCTGGACCAACCCCAGCTGTACCTAAAGATTGTCCATAGTCTTCCTTTACATATTCTGAAAAACCCATCATCGTTGCTACATCAAAAATTCCCAAAATTCCCACAGTAGTATTGACTACAAATCTTCCAGTGTTTATGCCGGCCTGTTTAAAATCTCCTTGAAGGATATTATTAGGTATGGTCACTAGATGAGATAAATTGTTTAGACTATTTCCAACTCCTGTTCTCACTGGCGAAGGTAGAATTCGATACGCTTTGGCAACTGGTTCAAATAAAATGCCATCTAATGCCTGATTAAAAGCAAACGTTGCTCTATTAAACCCCTCAAAACAATCTTTAACATTCGATGGATCATTCTTTTTCATTAAGAGTTCACCATCTGAACCTGCGTTAGTATTCACGGTTAGCGCTAAAGTTGTAATTAAGATTATAGCTAACTTCTTTATCATTTTAGTTCTTATAATGTATAAATTATTAAAGTAAATTAACTATTTATCAGAAATGAGATCAAAATTAGCCTTAAATTTGACCACTAATTATTCAATAAACTTCAATTTACCTAAAAGATCAAAAAAAAAGATAATTTTTATAATAATTCATTACACAGGTATGAAAAATGAAGTAGAGGCAATTAGAAAGTTGTGCGATTATAGATCAAATGTAAGCTCACATTATTTTATTAAAAATAATGGTGAAATCTTAAATTTAGTACCTGATTTATATGTAGCCTGGCATGCAGGTAAATCTAGTTGGAAGCAGTATAAGTTCTTAAATAAATTTTCGATTGGTATTGAAATTAGTAATCCTGGGCATGAACATGGTTATAGAGAATTTAATGCAAGTCAAATTTCTTCGCTAATAAGAGTGCTTAAATATTTACGAAAAAAATATGGTATAAAGAGTGAAAATATTTTAGGTCATTCAGATATTGCGCCAGATCGTAAAAAAGATCCTGGGGAAAAATTTCCCTGGAGAAAGCTAGCAGACAAAAATTTATGTAAGTGGCATAATTTATCTAGTGCGAAAATGAAAAAAAAAAGAAACGTAAAAGTTAGTTTTTTTGAAAAAAAAATTTTTTTAAGAAACTTAAAAAAGATAGGTTATTCGAAGATTGGCAAAATTAACAAAAATAGTTATGAGATTAATGTTGTAAAAGCTTTTCAAAGAAAATTTAGACAAAATTTAATAAATGGAAAAATTGATCAAGAATGTCTTCTAATAAGCAAAAATCTTGTTTAAATATAAAAATTCTACTTGAAATTTGAATATTAAATAATAGATTGTATTTGTCAGATGAACGACTTATCGCTTTAATTTTATTAAAGAGGAAAGTCCGGGCTCTACAAGGATACAGTGCCAGGTAATACCTGGCGGGGGAAACCCTAGGGATAGTGCCACAGAAAATAAACCGCCATAACATGGCAAGGGTGAAAAGGTGTGGTAAGAGCACACCGGTTCTATTGGTAACAATGAACGCTGGAAAACCCCACTGGGAGCAAGACTAAATAGAGATGACATTGTTTTTTTAAAACTAAAAGCCATCCTTGGCTAGTCATCTGGGTTAGTTGCTTGAGCTTAAGAGTGATCTTAAGCCTAGACAAATGATAAGTTTAAATGACAGAACCCGGCTTATAGTTCATCTGGCACTTATCTTGATATTTATTAAAAAATTCCTGTTTTGACTAAGTTTTAGAATAATTTTTTCAATATTCGTGCATTAACGCAGGTATTGACTATTTTTAAAAAACCCATAATATCCCAAATATTCCCATAAAAGGGTATATAGAAATTTATGTTTTATGTTTTTATCGACGTACGAGAACAGATTGGACAAAAAAGGAAGGGTATCAGTGCCTGCTAGTTTTAGATCTTACCTATCAAATTTGGGTTATAATGGAGTAATTTGTTATCCATCATTTAATAATCAATCAATAGAGGCATGGCCACAAGATAGAATAGAAAAAATTTCAAATTCAATTGACACACTAAACCCTTTTGAAGAAAAACGAGATTTTTTTGCAACTTCTATATTATCAGAAAGTATTAATTTACAATTTGATAACGAAGGAAGAGTCACACTTACACCAAAATTATTAAAACATGCGAAAATTAAAAATAGAATGATATTTGTTGGTCAAGGAAAAACATTCCAAATTTGGGAACCAATAATATTTGAAAAATTTAAGGTCACTGCAAGAAAAAAATCAAATTTAAATCGAGCAAGTCTTAAATGGGGAGAATAAATTAAACAATTAGGGGGGGATAAAAATGACGATTAACTTTAAAACACCAGAAATAAGAGAATTACAGCCACGTCTTTTGGTTATGGGAGTAGGTGGCGCTGGAGGTAATGCCATAAATGAAATGATAGATAATGGAATGCAGGGTGTTGAATTTATTGCAGTAAATACTGATGCGCAAGATTTAAAACACAGTAAAGCTAAGTCAAAAGTACAAATTGGACTGAATTTAACTAAAGGTTTAGGAGCAGGTGCTAAAATTGATATTGGTCAAGCTGCTGCAGATGAGTCTTTAAATGAAATTATAAATATTTTACAGGGTGCAAATATGGTTTTTATCGCTGCTGGAATGGGTGGTGGCACTGGTACTGGTGCAGCTCATGTTATAGCAAGAGCAGCTAAAGAGTTAAATATATTAACTGTTGGTGTTGTAACGCTTCCTTTTTTATATGAAGGCCCATCTAGAATGAGAAGAGCCCAGATTGGTCTTGAAGAACTTAGAAAACATGTTGATACGATTATAGTAATCCCAAATCAAAATCTATTTAAAATTGCAAATGAACAAACTACTTTTGAGGAGTCTTTCAATTTATCAAATAATGTTCTAATGCATGGAGTTCAAAGTGTTACAGATCTAATGGTAAGACCAGGAATAATTAATCTTGATTTTGCTGATGTTGAAACTGTAATGGCATCTATGGGTAAAGCGATGATGGGAACAGGAGAGGCAGAAGGTGATGGTAGAGCAATGCAAGCTACAGAGATGGCTATAAGTAATCCATTAATTGATGATTATACTTTAAAAGGTGCTAAAGGCTTATTAGTTAATATTACTGGTGGTAAAGATCTTAAATTATTTGAAGTCGATGAAGTAGTTAACAAAATAAGATCAGAAGTTGAAGCTGATGCAGAGGTAATAATTGGAGCAATAACTGATCCTACATTAGAGGGTAAGATAAGAGTTTCAATCGTAGCTACTTCATTAGATGGACAACAACCTGAAACAAAATCTGTAATTAATATGGTACATCGTATTCAAAATAGAAATCCAGGTTACTCTGATTTTTCTAATTTAGGCACAACTACCTCTTTTAATTTTTCAAGCAATAATCAAACACCCGTATCTCATGGTGCCAACGCTCTTAAACTTGAGAATGAAGTCACCACTGAAAACTTTAATGAGTCAAGTGAGTCAATTGATGATTTAAATAATCAATATAATGAGGAGTTATTAAAAAATCAGGAAGCTAAAAGCATAATTGAAAATGTTTCAAATGAAGGTGAAAAATCTTTTTCTCAAGAAGCTTTAGAAACATCTGAAATGGATCATAATTCAACAAATGATCTTAGAGAATTTGGAGTTGAAGCTGAGGGACCTGATCTTTTTAGTTCAGAAGATAAAGATACATCGCCAGAAAATTTGCTAGGGTCTAGAGAAGAAGATCAAGATGACGATCTTGAAATACCAGCATTTTTAAGAAGACAAAAAAATTAATGGTCTTCAAAAAAATAAATGAATGCCATCATGGTAGCGGATATTGTAAAACATTATCCGGTGCTGCTTAATGAATTAATAAGCATTATTACCCCTCAACATGGTGGCACATTTATTGACTGTACATTTGGTCAAGGAGGATATACCAAAAAAATATTAAGTTTTGAAAATACTAAAGTAATTGCACTTGATAGAGACTTCAAAACTAAAAAAATCGCTGATAAAATTATAAAGAATTATCAAGGCAGATTTTTATTTAAGAATAAAAAATTTAGTCAATTAAATGACTTTAAAATTAAAAATGAAAATATTAAAGCTATAGTTTTTGATTTAGGTTTTTCGTATAATCAAATAAAAGATACAGAAAAAGGTTTATCATTTAATTCAGCCGGCGATCTAAACATGCAAATGGGTTTAAATAATTTTTCAGCTAAAGATGTCATAAATAAACTAGACGCTAAAGAATTAGAGAAGATTTTTAAATTTTTTGGTGAAGAAAAAGAGGCAAAAAAAATTGCGCTAAAAATAATTCAAGAAAGAAAAATTAAAAAAATTGATACAAAGGGACTAGCTGAGCTTATTGAAAAAACGAAGAAAAAAAAAAATTTTAAAACTCATAGTGCTACAAAAGTTTTTCAAGCATTAAGAATATTTGTTAACAAAGAAATAAGTGAACTAATTAATGGATTAGTAGCTGCTACAAAGATATTAGAAAAAGATGGTGTATTAGCAGTAGTAACCTTTCATTCTATAGAGGATAAAATTGTTAAATATTTCTTCAAGAGCTTATCAGAAAATAAAAGTGTTTCTCGATATTTTCCTAAAATAGATCAACCAGAACCATTATTAAAATTAATTGAAAAAAAGCCAAAAACTCCAACCAAAAAAGAGTTAGAAGAAAATCCACCTTCAAGATCAGCTAAGCTAAGGTACGCAATCAAAAAAAGTGATTTTTATAACTTTAAAACAGATATTTTTGAAAAATTTAACAATTTAATTGAAATAGAAAATTTAGATTACAAATTATGAAAAAGTTTTTTGCGATTTTCTTAATTATTTTTCTGGTCTTATTCACTGCTTTAATCAAAAATTCAACAAAAAGGATAGATGACGAAATTTTTATTGTTAAGGAAAATATTAGATTTTTAAAAAAGGAAATTGGAGATTTGAAATTAGAATACAATTATTTGAGTTCTGGTGAAAAATTAATGAACCTTAAAGCTAGATTTTTTGATGAGGACTTAAACGCAAAAAAAAGAAATGAAATTAAAATTATACAAAATAACAATTAAGATGAAGTTGTCCTTAAGCAGATTTAAGAATGAACAAAAAAAAAAAATTTGAAATAGAAGATACAGAATTCAGGTTTGAGTATCAAAAAAATAATTCAAATTTAAAGATAGATTTTAATAGAGTCTCATTTATTTTTTTTATTTTTTTTGTAATCTCATTAATTTTTTCTATCCATTTAATACATTTAGGATCTAGAAATAATGGATCAATTAAAATCTTAGAAAATAGCTTGTCATCAAACAAGTTATTTAGAGCTGATATAATTGACAGAAATGGAAAATATATTGTCAAAACCGTTAGTTCTATTAATGTTGGAATTAATCCTTCTCAGGTAATTGATAAAAAAAAATTATTGATAAATTTGAGATTTATCTTCCCAGAAAAAAATTTTACTGGAATTGAAAAAAAATTAGACAATGGAAAATTCTTCTGGTTAGAAAAAAAGATATCTAATGAGAAATACGAAAAAATAATGAGGCTTGGGGATAAGGCAATAATATCAAACGAGAGTTTAATTAGACTTTATCCACAAAAAAACTTATTCAGTCATATAATCGGTCAAATCGATGAGGATAATAATGGAATTTCAGGATTAGAAAAATCCTTAGATGAAAAACTAAAAAAAAAAAATGACTCAATCAAGCTATCTGTCGACTCGGACATACAGTTCTTAATTAGAGAAGAATTAAATAAATTTAATCAAATTTTCCAAGTTTTGGGTAGTGCGGCAATATTAATGGATGTAAATAACGGTGAGATTATTTCATTAGTATCCTTACCTGATTTTGATCCAAATCAAAGAAAAAAAATTACAGATAAAATTTTTATAAATAGAGCAACTAAAGGCGTGTACGAATTTGGATCGGTGTTCAAAACTTTAACTTTAGCAGCTGCATTTGATAATAAAATTATTGAACCAGAAACCAAATTTGAGCATTTGCCAAAAAGTTTAACATGTGCAGGATTCCCAATCAGAGAATATGACAATAATATTCCTTCAACTCTAACCGCTGAGCAAATTTTAATTCGTTCAGGAAATATAGGCTCTGTAAAAATTGGTCAAATGATTGGTGAGGAAAAATTTAAGTTGTTTTTGTCAAAAGTTGATGTTCTTCAAAAAATTGATTTTGATATAGAGGAAATAGGAAAACCAATTAAATTTAATTGGGGAAAATGTCCTCTCGCTACCGCATCATTTGGGCATGGTATTACAACCACATTATTACAATTAGCAAAAGCTTACTCAATACTAGTTAATGGTGGATACAATATTCAGCCTAAATTGATTAAAGATACAAAAAAAATTAAAAAAGAAAAAATCTTAGATCAAAAAGTATCAGAAAAAATTTTACCTATTTTAAGAAAAATTGTAACTAAAAAAGAGGGGACAGCCTCTTTAGCTAATGTTTCTGGTTATGAAATAGGAGGCAAAACAGGAACTGCTCAAAAAAGTGTCAGCGGTGTTTATACAAAAAAAAAAATAAATTCATTTATATCGGTTTTTCCTACATCAAAGCCAAAATTTGTTTTAGCAGTAATGTTAGATGAGCCTAAATTAAATGAAGATTACATTTATCATTATAGAGATGGATCTAATATCAAATATAAAGGCACTCCATTCAATACTTCAGGTTGGACTACAGTAGAAGTTACAGGACAAATCATAGAAAAAATTGGGCCTATTTTAGCCACAAAATATAGTGAAAAATAATTTATGCTTCTTAAAGATTATATTCCAAAACTTCCTAGGCGATTTTACCAAATAAATTTTTCTGGTATCGCATTTGACAGTTTAAGAGTAAAAAAAAATGATATTTTTTTTGCAATTAAAGGAAAAAAATTTGATGGGAATAATTTTATATCACACGCTATTAAAAAAGGAGCCAAAGTAATTGTATCTGAAAAAAAAAATCAAAAAAAAAATCCTGAAGTAATTTTTTTGTATTCCTCAAATCCAAGAAAATTATTAGCAGAAGTATCTTATAAAATTTATCATAAAAGAGTTAAAAAATTGGTTGCTGTGACTGGAACCAATGGAAAATCATCAATCGCTGATTTTTACTTACAAATTTTAAAATTAAATTCAAAAAGAGTTGCATCAATTGGAACGCTTGGACTTAAATATAAATCTAAAACAAAAAATCTTAAAAATACTACATCAGATCCAATTCAAATTGGTTCAATACTTAAAGACTTGAGAAGAAAAAAAATTGAATTTGTAATTATGGAAGCATCTAGTCATGGTTTAGATCAAAATAGATTAGATGGATTAAAGTTCGATATAGGTATATTCACGAACTTATCTCATGACCACTTAGATTACCATAAAAATATGAAAAATTATTTAAATTCAAAATTATATTTATTTAAGCATTTGATCAAAAAGAGGGGGCATATAATAACTGATGGAAATATTCCAGAGGTACAAAAAATTATAAAAATATCAATTAAAAAAGATATCAATTTAAGTCTTATACATAATGAATTTAACGGAATAAAATTGATTTCACATAGATTTGAAAAAGAAAAACAAATATTGGAAATTAAATTTAAAAAGATTAAGTATAAAATTTACTTAAACCTAATAGGAAAAATACAAGTAAAGAATTTATTAATGGCGATTATAGCTGCTTATAAAAGTGGCATTAAATTTAAAAAAATTTTAAAGATACTTCCAAAAATTAAACCTGTAGAAGGAAGATTAGAAAAAATTGGAAAAATACATAATAACAGTAAAGTAATTTTAGATTATGCACATACCCCTGCGGCGCTTGAATTAGCTTTATCAAATCTTAAAGAGCAATTTCCCTTTAATAAAATCAATCTAATATTCGGATGTGGAGGTAATAGAGATTTAAAGAAAAGACCCTTGATGGGAAAAATTGCAGCAAAATACTCTAATGAAATTTACTTAACAGATGATAACCCAAGGAATGAAAAACCTCTTAAAATAAGAGATGAAATAAAAAAAGGGATTAAGAATAAAAAAATTTATGAAATACCTGATCGAAAAAAAGCGATTCATGAAGCTGTAAAAAATCTCAAGACTGGAGATATTTTGCTGGTAGCAGGTAAAGGACACGAAAAGACCCAAGATTATGGAAAAAAAAGAACTTTTTTTTCTGATCAAAAAGTAATTCTTGAGTCAATTAGACTAAAAAACAAGTTTTTATCAAAAAATATAAAACTCAACATAATCCAAGAACAGTCAAAAGTTAATTTACCAAATAAAACACTAATCAAAGATATTTCTATTAACTCTAAATCAATCAAAAAAAATGATATCTTTTTTGCCATAAAAGGAAAAAATTTAGATGGTAACGAATATGTATCGGAAGCTTTTAAAAAAAAATCAAGTTTTGTAGTTGTAAATCGATTAAATAAAAATCATTCACTTTTTAAACAAATTAAAGTCAAAAATACCCTTAGATTTTTGACTACATGTTCATCAATTTTAAGAGAAAACATCGATGCAAAGATCATTTCAATAACTGGTAGCTGTGGAAAGACGACTTTAAAAGAAATGATTGGTTTAGTTTTAAAAAATATTTCAAGAACATCATTTTCACCAAAGTCTTTTAATAATAAGTATGGTGTGCCATTAAGTTTGTTTAATATGAAACAAAGCGATGATTTTGGTGTATTTGAAATCGGAATGGATAAAAAGGGTGAAATTAATAATTTGTCAAAAATAATTAAGCCTGATCTAGGAGTTATTACCAATATAAGTTACGCACATTCAAAGAATTTTAAAAATATTAAACAGATTGCGGATGCTAAAGCTGAGATAATGAATAATATTAAAAAAGATGGGATAATTGTCTTAAATGGAGACGATCATTTTTATCATTATCTAAAAGGCTTAGCGCTTAAGAAAAAATTAAAAGTTATATCGTTTGCAATCAAAAATAAGTCTTCAGAAATTAATTTGTTAAGTGTAAAAAAAATAAAAAATAAGTATGAATTATTAATAAATATAAACAATAATAAATTTTCTTTCTACGCTAAAAATAATTATAAAAATAATTTGTACAATATACTAGCTGCTATAGCTTCTATATATACATTTGCTAATATTGAAAATTTTAAAAAAGATGTGTTTTTTAATATTAATATACCTAAAGGCAGAGGTGATATATTTAATGTTAATTTTGGAAACAAAAAAATTTATTTGGTAGATGAATCTTATAATTCAAATCCACTTTCGCTTAAAAGTTCAATTGAAAATTTTGAAAAAATAGAATCAAAAAGATCAAAAAAATATATGTTTTTGGGTGATATGCTAGAGTTGGGTAAGCACTCTATCAAACAACACAAATTAATTAGTAAAATAATTAATAAAACAAAAATCGATAAGGTTTATGTAATTGGAAAATATATTAAAGAGACATATAAAGGTTTAGATCCAAACAAAAAAGCAAAAATATTAACAAACAAATTGGATATGCTTAAAATAATTAAAAATGATTTTAAAACTGGTGATTATTTAATGGTAAAAGGATCAAATTCCACTGGTTTAAATAAATTTATCTTTGATCTAAAACAAAGAAGGCAAAATGTTATATGAATTATTACTCAACTATGTTGAGAGCTTTTCATTTTTAAATGTTTTTAAGTATATTACTTTTAGAACTGGATTAGCTTTTTTCACATCACTTTTAATAGCACTTTTGATTGGTGGTCCTTTTATCAAGTTATTTTCAAATAGAAAAATTTTTAATCCAATAAGAAATGATGGTCCGTCAGATCATATTATCAAAAAGATAGGAACTCCAACAATGGGTGGGGTCGTAATTTTACTTGGTTTAATAGTCTCCGTGTTACTTTGGGCAGATTTAAAAAATGTTTATATTCTATTTTGTCTATACATTGTTGTGTCATTTGGAATTCTAGGCGCGTATGACGATTATAAAAAAATTAAAAATATTAGCTCAGAGGGAATTTCATCTAAGTTTAAAATAATGATGCAAATTGTTTTAGCTTTGACAGGTTTAGTAGTATTAACGTATTTTGTAGAATACGAGGAATTTAAAAACTTATATTTCCCATTTTTTAAAAATTTGGTTATAAACCTTGGCTGGTTTTTCATACCATTTTCGATTTTTGTAATTGTAGGTTCTTCTAATGCAGTAAATTTAACCGATGGTTTAGATGGGTTGGCAACAGTGCCAGTTATTTTAGTTGCAGGATGTTTTGCTTTTATTAGTTATGTAACGGGCAATATTTTTTTTTCAGAATATCTTCAAATATTATATATCGAGGGAACGGGTGAAATATCTATTTTTTGTGCCGCTATAATAGGTGCGTGTTTAGGTTTTTTGTGGTTTAACGCCCCTCCAGCAAAAATTTTCATGGGTGACACAGGATCACTTTCTTTAGGAGGTTCGCTGGGAGCAATGAGTATTATAACTAAACATGAAATTGTATTAGCAATAACCGGAGGCTTATTTGTTCTTGAAGCTCTGTCTGTATTAGTTCAAGTAATTTCATTTAAACTAACTGGAAGAAGAATATTCAAAATGGCTCCAGTACATCACCATTTCGAGAAGAAAGGTTGGCCAGAGTCAACAGTAGTAATCAGGTTTTGGATTATTTCAATAATATTAGCTGTAATTGGCTTGGCTACATTGAAATTAAGGTGATGAATACAAAATTGAATTTTTTTTCTAAAAAGAAAATCTTAATTTATGGATTAGGAAAAAGTGGCTTATCAGCCTTTCAATTTTTGAAAAAAAAAAACGAAGTATCACTATTTGATGATTTTAAATTAAAAATAAAAAACCTGAATGTAAAAAAAAAAATCATTAATTACAAAAAACTTTTAAATTCAACTTTTGATTTTATCATTTTAAGTCCTGGTATTGATATGAAAAAATGCAAACTGTCAAAATTTTTAAAAAAAAATTATGAAAAAATTTACTCAGACTTAGATGTATTTTATATGCATTTTAATAATGTTTGTATTACAATAACAGGAACGAATGGCAAATCCACTACTTGCCAACTTTTATATGAAGTTTTGCGTGATCAAAATTTTGATGTAAGATTAGTTGGGAATATTGGAAATCCTATTCTGTTATCAAAGAATATAAGAAAAAAAACAATTTTAATCGTCGAAGCGTCATCTTATCAGTTACAATATAGTAAAATTTTTAAGTCAAAATATGCAGCAATATTGAATTTGTCACCAGACCATATTGAAAGGCATGAAACTTTAAATAAGTATGTAAAATCAAAATTTAAATTATTGAAAAATCAATCAAATGGAAGTGTGGCTTTTTTAAAAAAAGATGACTTTTTAATCTCAAAAGAACTTAGAAGCAACAAGTTCCCTGGTAAAATAATTAAAGTTGATACTAAAAAAAAAAGTATCTTTTTAAATAAAGTTGATAATAAATATTTTTCAACTGAGGCAAATAAAGAAAATTTACTTTTTGTTCTTGAAATTTTAAAAAAACTTAAGATAAAAAAAAATTTATTATTAAAGACTATTCGGAAGTTTAAAGGATTGAAATTTCGCCAACAAATAATATTTGAAAAAAAAAATTTAACAATTATTAACGATTCAAAATCTACAAGTTTTTCGTCATCGTCAGGTCTATTGAAGAAATATCAAAATGTACATTGGATATTAGGTGGAATCCACAAAAAAGAAGATAAATTAATTTTATCTAAAAAATATTTTAATAAGATCAATGCATATATTTACGGAAGTAATAAAGATTTTTTTACTACAAATCTTAAAGGTAAAATAAAATACGAAATTTTTGAAAATCTCAAAGACGCTACAAAAAAAGTTTTAGAAATAACAAAGAAAAATAGACTAATTAATCAAACTATTCTTTTTAGTCCAAGCGCCGCATCATTTGATACATTTATGAATTTTGAGGATAGAGGATATTATTTTAACAAATTAGTTAAAAAACTTTTGTATGGAAAATAAAAAAACAATTTTTGATTTTTATTATAAATGGTGGAAGAATATAGACAAATTTCTTCTTTTTTTAATAATTTTTTTATTTATTATTGGTCTATTCTTCTCATTAGTTTCAACATCTTTATTAGTCTCTGATAAACTTGAAACAAACGATTATACGTTTTTTTTCAAACATCTGACTTTCGTTATTTTAGGATTAGTTATCATTTTTGTCTTATCATCTATTAATGAGGAAAAACTTATAAAAATCTCACCAACAATTTTTATATTATCATTATTTTCTCTGATGCTGGTTCCTATTATTGGTGTGGAAGTTAACAATGCTCAACGTTGGATAGATTTATACATGTTACCAAGATTTCAACCAATAGAATTAGTTAAACCCTTTTTGATAATCCTAATAAGCTTAATTTTAAGTAATGAGAAATATAATAATATTTATTTAAAGTACTTATTTTCTTTTTTATTAACTTTATTATTAGCTTTATTATTAGCTGCTCAACCAGATATAGGACAAACATTATTAATTTTTTTTACTTGGTCTGTATTAATTTTTATTTCAGGAATAAATATTATTTTTTTAATAAGCTCATCACTAATTATTTTTATGATGCTTTACTTATCTATAAATTTTATCCCAAAATTTGCTTACATAAAAAACAGAATTGTATCTTTCTTTAATACAGAAACAGGCACACATAATGCTCAATCTGAAAAAGCAATTGACTCAATTACCAGTGGAGGATTTTTTGGAAAAGGAATAGGGGAAGGAACTTTAAAGAATAGAGTACCGGAGGCTCACACAGATTATATAATATCTGTCATCTCTGAAGAATTCGGTGTAATCGCTATAATTTTGATTTTATTATTATTCTTAATATTTATTTATTCAGTTTTTAAAAAAGTTTATTTGGAGCAAGAAAAGAGGACAAAATTAATTTTGGTTGGTTGTATAAGCCTTATTTTAGTACAAGCGATGATACATATAGGAGTTAATATAAGATTATTTCCTACTACTGGAATGACACTTCCATTCATCAGTTATGGTGGTTCGTCAATAATCAGTATCTCAATTTTATCAGGTATAATCTTAAATTTAACTAGGAGAAAAATTAGTTGATATGAAAAAAAATTTTTTAATAACAACAGGTGGATCAGGGGGCCATGTAATACCGGCATCAATTATTTATGATCATTTAATTGAAGTTGCAAATCTGACTGTTTCAATAGATAATAGAGGTTTAAAATATTTAGATAAAAATAAATATAATTTCAAAATTATCGATACTCCAAAATTAAATAATTTTTATTTTTTACCAATAAATTTAATTAAGATTTCGTTTCTTATTTTGAAATCTTTTTACCTATTAAAAAAGGAAAAAATAGAAAAAATTTTTTCAACTGGGGGTTATATGTCCTTACCGCTAATTTTAGCCGCTAGATCATTAAGACTAGATATTTATTTAATAGAGCCTAATCAAACAATTGGGAGAGCTAATAACTACTTTTTGAGTTCATGTAAAAAAATTTTTTGTTACACAAAAAAAATTAATAAATTTCCTGATAAATTTAAGAATAAAATAATTCAAATCGACCCTCTAGTAAAAAAAAATATTTATAAAATAAAAAAATTGCGTAAGGAAAATGACAAATTTACTATTTTAATAATTGGTGGGAGTCAAGGTGCTAACATTTTTGACAAAAACTTAAAAAATATTTTAGTCAATATTTCTAAAAAACATTCTATTAGGATAGTACATCAAACTAGCGAAAATAATATTTCCAATTTACAAAATTTTTATTTATCAAATAATTTAGAAAATAAAATTTTTAGCTTTGATAAAAATTTATCAACTATTATGTTGCAATCAGATTTATGTATAACTAGGGCAGGAGCTTCTAGTTTGGCAGAATTATCAGCGCTTTGCATTCCTTTTATTGCCGTACCCTTGCCAACAGCCAGAGATGATCACCAAACGGCTAATGCAAATTTTTATAAAGATAAAGATTGTTGTTGGATAATTGAACAAAGTGTTTTTGAGGAAAAAATTGAGGATTTTTTAAAAAATATAATAGAAGATCAGAAAGATTACTTAAAAAAAAAAGAAAGTTTAGAAAAATTAAATTATAATAATTCATGGATAAATGTTAACCAAAAAATATTAATAGGCATTGATGAAAATTAAATTAGCAAAAACAGAGCTTATTCATTTTGTTGGTATTGGAGGTATAGGGATGAGCGGGCTGTCTTTAATAATGAAAGGCAAAGGTTTTAGAGTTCAAGGCAGTGATTTATTTTTTAATAAAAATATAGAAAGATTAAAACAAGAAAAAATAAAAATTTTTATTGGCCAAAAAAAACAAAATTTAAAAGATGTAACAATTGTTGTAGTTTCTTCGGCTATAAAAAAAAATAATCCTGAAATGGTCGAGGCAAAAAGAAAAAATTTGCTGATCATTACAAGAGGTGAAATGCTTGCGCATATTGTTTCATTAACAAAAAATATAGTTGTAGTAGGGTCTCACGGAAAAACAACAACTACTTCTTTAGTATCCTCAATTTTTCAAAGATCGAAATTAGATCCTACAATTATCAATGGAGGAGTCATTAACTCAATTAAAAGCACTGCCAAACTAGGCAAAAGTGATTGGTCCATTCTAGAAGCAGACGAGTCCGATGGTAGTTTTGTTCACATACCGCCAACTTACTCAATAATAACAAACGTAGATAGGGAGCATATGGATTTTTATAAATCCATGAAAGACTTAAAATACTATTTCAGAAAATTTATAGAAAAAGTCCCTTCATTTGGAAAATCTTTCATTTGCTTAGATGACAAAGTTAATAAAGAATTAATCAAAGAATTGAAAAATCAAAACCTTTATACTTTTGGAATAAACATTAATTCAAATTTTTTAATAAAGAATATTAAACAAAGCAAAAAATATACTAAGTTTGATTTGCATATAAATGTTCCAAATAAAAAAAAAAGTCGAATAAAAAATATCCAAATTCCTCTGCTTGGAATTCATAATGTAAGAAACGCGGTAGCAGCAACAGCAGTTGCTTTAACTGTTGGAATTCCAACATCAGATATTAAAAATGGATTACTAAATTTTAAAGGTGTCCAAAGGAGATTTAATAAAATTTTTACATTTAATAATATAGATTTTTATGATGACTATGCTCATCATCCCACTGAAATTAAAGTTGTATTGGAAGGTGTAAATAAAGTTTACAAGGGTCATCATAAGGTTTGTATATTTCAGCCACATAGAATTTCGAGATTAAAAGATTTAAAAAGAGATTTTTCTCTTGCTTTTAAAGATGCTGATACTGTTATTTTGTGCCCCATATACACTGCAGGAGAAAAAATTAAATTAGGATTTAATTATTTAAATTTTGCTAAAGAAATTATTAAAAGATCTAAAGTAGATTTATTTTTGGTAAAGAATAATATTCAATTAGCTAAATTTCTTAAAAAAAATATGTATGGAAAAAAAATTGTGATTGGAATGGGAGCAGGATCTATTTCTAACTGGATGAAAAAACTTCCACAATTAATGTAATGGAAATTGATAAATTACAAAAAATACTCAGTGAATTTGGAGATAATGTAAAGTTTAATTATGATCTAAAGAAAAAAAATTGGTTTAACATTGGAGGTAAATCAAAAGTTTACTTTAAAGCTGATAATTTAAAAGAGTTAGTAAATTTCTTGAAAAAATTAAATAATGAAGAAAAAATATTTATTCTTGGTGCCGGATCTAATATTTTAATAACAGATAAAATTTTCGATGGTGTAGTAATAAAACTTAGTAAAAATTTTAATAATATTACTTTGCTTCGCGATGAAATAATTATTGCTGGAAGTGCTGTCTTAGATAAATCTTTATCAGATTTCGCTACAGAAAATAATATAAGTGGTTTTGAGTTTTTGTCTTGTATCCCAGGAACTATTGGTGGTGGAATAAGAATGAATGCGGGTTGTTTTGAAAATGAATTTAAAGATATCTTATTATCGGTTCAAGCTATAGATAAAACAGGAAACGTAAAAACTTTATCTTCAAAAAACATAAATTTTCAATATAGAAAAAGCAACATACCTGAAGATTTAATTTTTTTAAGTGCTTCGTTCAAAGGTATAAAAAGTGATAAAGAAAAAATAAAGAGCAAAATAGATAGTTTCAAAATAAAAAAGGAATTAAATCAACCAACCAAAATCAAAACGAGTGGTAGCACATTTAAAAATCCGATATTTCAAACAGATAAAAAAGTTTGGGAGCTTATAAGAGAGTCTGTGCCTCTAGACAAAAGTTTTGGTGATGCTTGTATTTCAAAAAAGCATTGTAATTTTTTTATCAATAAAGGTAATGCGAAATTTGAAGATATGAAAAAACTTATAGATTTTGTAGCTGAAAATGTTTTGGAAAAGACTGGTATTAGTTTAGAAAAAGAAATAAAAATTTTGGAATAATTTGAAAAAAAAAATATTAATAATTTCAGGTGGCATATCTAAAGAGAGAATTATAAGCCTTGATACTGGCAAACAAGTAGCCAAGGAGCTCAAAAAAAATAATTATATTGTTAAAATTACTGAGCCTAATTTTCAGATTTACAAAGTTATTAAATCATTTAAGCCAAATATTATTTTTAATGCTTTACATGGACAATTCGGTGAAGATGGTTATATCCAATCAATTTTAGAGACCACAAACATTCCTTATACTCACTCTGGTGTAATTTCCTCAGCAATAGCGATGGATAAAGAACTGTCAAAAAAAATTTTTATAAAAAACAATATTTTAACACCTAAATATATTATGTATCATTTTGATAAGTCCAAAATTAACCTAATCAAATTAATCCATAAGAAACTTAAGTTCCCAGTCGTGATTAAGCCAATTAATGAAGGTTCAAGTGTAAACGTTTTTATCTGTAACAAATTAAATATTTTTTCAAAACTTAAGCTTTTAAAAAATTATAAAAAAATAATTATCGAGGAATTTATTCCTGGAAGGGAAATCCAAGTTGCGATTATGGGTAAAAAAAAATTAGGTGCGATAGAACTAAAACCAAAAAGAAAATTTTACGACTATGATGCTAAATATAAAGAAAGTGCTAAAACAAAACACATAATACCAATAAACATAAAAAATAATTACTTAAAAAAAGTTTTAAATATTTCTTTGAAAGCACATAAATTAATTGGCTGCAGAGGTATAACAAGATCAGATTTTAAGTTTTTTAAAAATAAATTTTATCTTTTAGAAATTAATACCCAACCAGGAATGACTAAACTGTCTTTAGTCCCAGAAATTGCAGAATATAATGGAATGAGTTTTTTTGATTTAATAAAGTGGATGTTGAGAGATGCTTCTATCGAAAGATAAAAAAATTCTAATTTACTTATTTTTACTCATTTTGTTAGGATCAGTTAATAATAAGTATTTTATTGATACAAAATTTTTCATAATTAAGAATTTAAAATTAGTCGGTTTGAGTGGGTTAGAAAAATTAGATTTACTATTAAGACTTGAGCAAATTAAAAATAAAAACATTTTTTTCTTACCTAAAAAAGAAATAATTACAGCTTTAAACTCTAATAATTTGATTGAGACCTTTAAGATTAATAAGAATTATCCCTCAGATATAAATATTGTAATTAAAAAAACAATTTTTTTAGCAACTATAAAGATTCAAAATGAAATTTTTCTAATCGGGTCTAATAAAAAATTGATTAAATCTGAACTGAGTTATCCAAATTTACCTTTAGTTTTAGGAAGCCCTTCCTTGGAGGATTTTTTTTTGATTAATGAAAATATATCAAAATCCTCAATTAAATTTAATGAAATTAAAAAATTATATTTTTTCCCATCAAAAAGATGGGACCTAGAGTTAAATAGTGGCATTTTGATAAAATTACCAATTAATAGCTCTATTAAAGAATTAAATGATTTTTATAAAATTAAAAATTTACCATATTTTAATAATGTAAAAATTTTTGATATGAGAGTGAATAAACAAATAATAGTTAATGAACTCTAATTTATATTTAAAGACTTTTTTTTCTATAGAGGTAGATAAGCTATCCCTATGCGTATTTGATGGAATCAAAAATAAAATTTTTGAAAAAAAAATTTTGATAAATGAAAATATTAAAAAAAAAGAATTGGATGAATTATATGATGAGTTCTTGGGTGTGAATATTCTAAAAGTTGAAAAAAAAATTCATAAATTTATAAATGAAATTGATTTAATTATTGATGACTCAAATTTTTTACTTATTCAAGCCTCAATAAAAAAAGATGGAAGAGGAGATAAGATAAATAAAGCAGACCTTAATCACATTCTTTTTGATTTGAAACAACAAATTAAAGAAAATAATCCTGATAAGACAATAACATATATTAAGATTAATAACTTTATGCTTAATAAAAAAACATCATCAACTTTAGAGGATGAATTTGAATGTGACGAATTATGTTTAGATATAGATTTTGTTTGTTTACCAAATCATATAAAAAAAGAATATTCAAATAAGATTAAAAAATATCAAATCAGAATTGATCAAATTTTTGCAGCTGATTATTTGAGCAAATATTATAAAAAGGATGGTGAAGACGTATCTTACACCGCTGCAAGATTAAAATACGAAAATGATGAAAATGAAGTTCATATAATAAAAAAAAAATCAGAAAAACAGGGTTTTTTTGAGAGATTTTTTAAATTTTTTAATTAATTCAAGTATTTATTTGTAATATTTCTTGAGTTCAGATTTTTCATTCACAAGTGTACATCCTTGAAATGTCTTTTCACAAACAAAAAACTTTAAAAAAGCCAATTAAACTAAAAGGCTTTGGTTTACATTCAGGCAAGTCTGTAACTCTTACTATTAAACCTGCTTTACCAAACGAAGGTATTATATTTATTAGAAAAGACCTAAATAAAAATAATGTTATTTACCCACACGTTAACAATGTAACTAGTGCAATGTTATGCACTACAATATCAAACGAATTTAATGTTAAAGTCTCCACTATTGAACATCTAATGGGAGCGTTCTATGGTATTGGTATAGACAATGCGGTTATAGAAATTGATAACGAAGAAGTGCCGATTTTAGATGGATCTGCAAAAGTATTTGTAGATGAAATATTAAAGGCAGGTATAGTAATTAGTGAAATCCCCATAAAAGTTATAAGAATAAACAAATTAATTGACTTTAAAGAGGGTGCAAAATCGATTTCTATTCAACCAAGTAAAATAAATTTAGAAATAGATTTTGAAATTAAATATAAAAATCAACTAATCGGGAGTCAAAGAAATACTTTAAAAGTTTACGAGGACGATCTAGAGGACATATTTAGTTCAAGAACTTTTTGTTTGTATGAGGATATTGAAAAATTAAGATCTATGGGTTTTGCTAAGGGAGGTTCATTAGAGAATGCTTTAGTGGTAAAAGACTCAAAACTCTTGAACGAAGATGGATTAAGAAATAAAAAAGAATTTGTTAATCATAAAATCCTTGATTGTATGGGAGATTTATTTTTATCGGGTTATAAGGTAATTGGAAAAATTAAATGTTCTCAAGGTGGTCATAAATTGACAAACGATCTATTAAGAAAAGTTTTTAAAAATAAAGACAATTATTCTATTTTTGAAATAAATGAAAAAAATATTCCTCATTCATTAGTTTACAGGCAGAATCTAAAATCTATTGCTTAAAAGATTTAGTTTAAAAAAAAATCTGGTATTATTATTTGATGAATTTTTTTTTAAAATTGTTATTAATATTAGTTATCGTTTTTTCCCAGATTTCCTGTTCAAAAGATGAAAAAGTAACTGTTTTAGAAAATAAAGATTTAAAATCTCAAATGATCGATCTTTATGCTGAAGGTTACGAAGCGTTTTTAGATAGAGATACGCTTTTTGCAGCAAAAAAATTTAATGAGGCAGAGTTGATTTTCCCCCAATCTGATTGGGCTCCGGTTGCAGCTTTGATGACTGCTTATGTGTATTACTCGGATGATTATTATTCAGATGCAATATATCATTTGGAAAGATATTTGAAAGTGTATCCAAAACATAAAAACATTGATTATGGGCATTATCTTTTGGGAATGTGTTATTATGAAAATATAATTGATGAAGGAAGAGATTTAAAGCCACTTTTAAATGCAAAAAAAGAGTTTGAGATATTAACAAAGGATTATCCTAATACAGAATTTGCTATAGATGCTAAATTTAAATTAGGACTTATTACTGACCGTCTGGCTGGTAAAGAAATGTATATTGGAAGACATTATGAAAAATCTCAAAAATGGGTAGCCGCAATTAACAGATTTAAAAATGTAGTAAAACACTATGAAACTAGTGTTTATGTTGAAGAAGCAATTTATAGACTAGCCGAAATTCACTATATTGTTGGATTAGATGAGGAGGCAAAAAAATATGCTACTTTATTAGGCTATAATTATGGTTCAAGTGACTGGTACAAAGCGTCCTATAAAATTTTTAATAAAGATTACGATTTAACTGAAAAAGAAATTTTTTCAATTAAAGAAAAAGACAAAAAATCAATATTTAAAAAATTTAAAAAAGATTTAAAAATCTTTTTAATTAAATGAATGAAAAACTTTTAAAAAAGGAATATCTTAAAAAAATTTCTCAACTTCAAAAATATAATCTGGCTTATTATGACAAAAGTAATCCAATTGTTGCTGACTCAGATTATGATAAATTAAAGAGAGAAATTATTAATTTTGAGAAAAAGTATGACTTTTTAAAAAGTCCTAATTCTCCAAGTTCGATTGTAGGTTTTAAGCCATCAAAAAATTTTGAAAAGATAAAACATAAAGTCCCGATGCTTTCTTTATCTAATGCCTTTGACGAGGAAGATTTGATTAATTTTGAAAAAAGGATAATAAATTACCTTGATAAAAAAAGTGATTATAAAATTGAATACAGTGCTGAGCCAAAAATAGATGGCATATCGGCATCATTAACCTATAAAAATGGAATATTTGTCACTGGACTATCTAGAGGTGATGGTAAAGAAGGGGAAGATATTACAGAAAATTTAAAAACAATCAAAGATATCCCCGATAAGATTGTAGGAAAAAATTTTCCAGAGGAGATAGATATAAGAGGAGAAGTTTTTATAAAAAATTCTGATTTTAAAAAACTATCTGACAAATTTGCTAATCCAAGAAATGCAGCCTCAGGCTCTTTACGACAAAAAAATCCTGATGAGACACAAAAAATCCCTTTAAGATTCATTGCCTATACCTTTGGTTTTCAGAAAAACATGCAAGTTAAGTCGCAAACTGAGTTTCTAAAAAATTTGGAAAAATGGGGTTTTAAAGTTAATCAATTTAATAAAAAAATTACTAGCATTAAAAATTTATTAGAAAATTATAAATTTTTAGAACAGAAAAGGGATGAATTAGATTTTGATATCGATGGTATAGTTTATAAGGTAAATGATTTTGACTTACAAAAAAGATTAGGAAATGTGGCTAATGCACCCCGTTGGGCAGTAGCTCACAAATTTTCAGCCAATAGCGGTGTATCAAAAATATTAAATATAGAGATACAAATAGGGAGAACTGGAGCACTAACACCTGTAGCTAAGATAAGACCGATTAACATTGGTGGAGTAGTTGTTTCCAACGCAACCCTACATAATGAGGATGAAATTAAAAGAAAAGATATCAGGATAGGAGATATTGCTACTATTGAAAGGGCGGGAGATGTAATACCTCACATAACCTCTATTGAAATTAAAAAAAGGGATAAAAATTCAAAAAAATTTATATTTCCAATTAAATGTCCATCGTGTGGATCTCCAACGATTAAAGATTTTAACCTAGTAACAAAAAAAAAAGATGCTGTGAGAAGATGTTCCAGTGAAGGATATGAATGTGAAAAAATTTCTATAGAAAAAATTAAACATTTTGTTTCCAAAGAGGCATTTAATATTGAAGGTTTCGGTAAAAAGATAGTGGAAAATTTTTGGAATTTAAACTTAATAAAGTTTCCTCAAGATATTTTTAAGTTAAACTACGACAAGATAAAAGACCTAGATGGATGGGGATCACAGTCCGTTGCAAACTTAAAGTACTCGATAAATTCGAGAAAAAAAATTTCTTTAGAGCGTTTTGTATATTCTCTAGGAATTAGGCATATAGGACTAGAAAATGCAAAACTTTTGTCAAAACACTTAAAAAACATGAATAATTTCTTAGGTTTAGCAAAAGCTGATAAAATTGATGAATTATTAAACCTTGATGGTATAGGAGAAACTCAAATCAAATCTATTAAAAATTTCTTCTGTAATAAAACCAATTTAAATGTTGTTAAAGAACTTAATAAAGTTTTATCGATAATAGATGATAAGGGAATTGAAAAAAATGGACTTTTAAAAAATAAAACGTTTATGTTTACAGGAAAACTTAACGGAATTAGTAGAGCTGAAGCTAAATCTTTGATAGAAAAAAATTCTGGTTCAATAATTAGCAACGTTTCAAAAAAACTTAATTATCTTATAGCGGGCGAGAAACCAACTAAAAGAAAAATTGACTTGGCTAGTAAACTTGAAATTAAAATTCTCAATCAAGCAGATTGGCTAAAAATGTTAAATAAATGAAGCCAACCATTTTTTCTCATCTTTTTTTAAAAAAGGTGAGAGTTTCAGATAAACATTTAAGTGATAATTAAACAAATAATCCTTTTCTTTTTTCACCAAATTTTTTACATTGATTAATTCTTTATCTATCGGTGCTAGAGTCAAATTTTCAAAAAATAATTTCTTATCAATTTTTTTTATATAAACTAGATTTTCAATTCTTATTCCAAATAAACCTTTTTTGTAAAATCCAGGTTCATTACTTAAAATCATTCCTTCTTGAAATTTAATAGTATTAAACTTTGATATTGATTGAGGACCCTCGTGCACATTTAGATAAAAGCCCACGCCATGTCCAGTTCCATGTTTATAATCTAATCTACTTTTAATAAGATATTTTCTAGCTAAAGGATCTAACAATTTTCCATTAAATTTCTTATTCAGATTCGCAGTTGCAATAGAAATGTGACCTTTTAAAACTTTTGTAAAAATTTCTTTAATATATTTTTTTGGCTTTGAAAAACAAATTGTTCTTGTTACATCTGTTGTTCCATAACGATATTGTCCACCAGAGTCACATAAGAAAATATCATTCTTTTTTAATCTTTTAGAGTTATATTTATCTGCTTTATAGTGAACAATAGCACCATTTTTTCCTGCACCAGCAATGGTATTAAAGCTAGGATATAAATAATTTTTATTTTTTTTTCTAAAATTCTCCAATTTTAATTGGGCTTGATATTCATTAATATTTTTCTGATTTTTGTTTTTAATCCAATACAAAAATTTTGTGAGAGCAACTCCGTCTGCAATATGACAATTTATCATATTATTAATTTCTACTTTATTTTTAATTGATTTCATCAAATAGACAGGATCAGTTGTACTCGATATAGTATGTCTTTTTTTAATAATATTTTTATAAAATAACGAGCAGCTTTTATCATCTATTATAATTTTATTTTTTTTTAATTTTTTTATTAATAATTTAAAATCTTTAGGTGAGACTAAATTAATTTTTTTAATTTTTTTTTCTTTAATCAAATTTTTTGCTTTTATTTTCTCACAGATTAAAAAAATTTTTTTATTACTATCAATTATAAGTCTACAGTTTGGTATCGGACTACTGGGGTTATCGTGCCCTCTAATATTTAATAACCAAGCAACATTCTCTGGAGCGCTTATAAAAAGATAATTTGATTTTTTTTTTTTTATAAAATTTGCAATTCTTTTAATTTTGATTAAATGACTTTCTCCAGTAATTTTTTTACTAAGAGAAAAAAAGGGTTTTGATTTAATTCGATAATTGTTAAAAATATCATCTATTAAATTTGTCTTAATCACTTTTATTTTGTTGTACCTTAGAAAAAAATTATTAATTTGATTTGATGTAAAAAGTTTTGGATCTAATCCAAGTGTAAGATTTTTAAACATTTTACAATTTATAATTTTGTTTAAATTCGTTACTTTAAATTCTTTACCAGACTCTATTTGTGCTTGGATTGTATACCTGTCATCAACAAATAAATAATTTTTTCGCTTAAGAATAACTGCAAAACCTGCAGAACCAGAAAAATTAGAAATAATTTTTAATCTATCTTTTTGGGAATACTCTGAAAAAAATTCATCATTTTTTGGAATAATGTATCCATCTATATTAAATTTTTTAAATTTATTTCTTAACTCAAATATTCTTTTTTTTATCATTTAAGTCTTTTTTGATATCGAATCCAACCGGGACTTCTAATATTATCGTTGTCCTCTAAATCTTGATTAAATTCAAAATCCTCTATGTCCTTCTTTTCCTCACTAAAAGATGAATTTTTTTCAACGTATTTTTCAGGTAATTCTTCAATAAATCTTGAAGCCATGCTATCAATCCAATCACCTTGATAAAATCTGTTCATTGAAAAAGAAATAATGGCTTGTTTTTTTGCTCTAGTTATACCTACGTATGCAAGTCTTCTCTCTTCTTCTAATCCGTACTGGCCTTTTTCCTCTATTGATTTTTGATGAGGAAATAGTCCTTCCTCCCAACCAGGTAAAAAAACTACCTCAAATTCTAAACCTTTTGCTGCGTGCATTGTCATCATATTAATTTTTTCTCCATCCCACTCTTGATCAATAGATGTTGCTAATGATACATGTTCTAAAAAACTTTCTAAATTATCGAATTCTTTCATAGCACTTAAAAGTTCTTTAATATTTTCAAGCCTATTTTCATTTTCTAAATCTTTTTTATTTTTTAACATCGAAGAATAACCAGACTCATCTAAAATTATTTGCAAAAGTTTGACATGACTTAATTTTTTTATATTAAGTTCATATCTCCATTTATTTAATAAATTTAAGAATGACAATAAACCTATTTTTGTTTTTGGCTTAATTAAATTTAATTCAATTAGTTTTTTTGAGGATTTTTCTAAGCTGAGTGAATTTGTTTTCGCATATTCATATATTTGCTTTAGAGTGCTATCACCTATAGATCTCTTAGGAATATTTACAATTCTCTCAAATGCCAAATCATCTTTTTCTTGGAATATTATTCTTAAATAAGCAATACAGTCTTTAATTTCTGCTCTCTCATAAAACTTGGTGCCCCCAATTATTCTATATGGAATACCAACTTTAAGAAATCTCTCTTCAAATTCTCGCGTTTGAAATATTGCTCTAACTAAAATAGCCACGTTGTTAAAAGAAATTTTTTTTTTTAAATTTTTTTCTAACTCATCAGATATGCCTATTGCCTCTTCTTTTCCATTTTTAAAGCAATTTAATTTCACTAAATCACCTTTATTTTTTGTTGATTTTAGTACTTTACCTACTCTATTTTGATTATTTGATATTAATTCTGAAGCAACAGATAAAATATTTTGGGTAGATCTATAGTTTTCCTCTAATTTAATTATCTTAGTTTCTTTATAAATTTTATCAAATTCTAAAAAATTTTTTATTTCTGCACCTCTCCAACTATAAATAGACTGATCATCATCACCAACACAGCAAATATTTCTATTTTTTTCAGCTAAAATATTTAACCATCTACTTTGTATAAAATTTGTGTCCTGATATTCATCAACTAATATATATTTAAAATTTTTGGAATAAATTGCTTTAATATCATTATTTTTTTCAAAGATTTTAACAGTATGTAAGATTAGGTCTCCAAAATCACAAGAGTTTAAATCAATAAGTTTTTGCTGATAAATTTTATATAGAGTTAATATATTTTTTTCGTAAGTATCTTGTTTTTTTAAAATAACATCATCGGGATAAAGTCCTCTATTCTTCCATTTATCGATTACAGATAAAATAAATTTTGGAGATAATTGTTTAGTGTCAATATTTTCAGACTTACAGATACTTTTAATTAATCTAGATTGATCATCTGTATCAATAATAGTAAAATTAGATTTTAAATTTACTGCGGGCGAATGTCTTCTTAACAGTTTAGCGCAAATAGAATGAAAAGTTCCTAACCACGGCAGACCTGTGGCATCAGTCTTTAGGATTGAGCTTACTCTGCTCTGCATCTCTTTAGCCGCTTTATTTGTAAATGTAACAGCCAATATCTGGTTTGGAAAAGCTTTTTTCTCTTTTATCAGATTTGCGATTCTTGATGTAAGCACTTTAGTCTTGCCTGAACCAGCACCAGCCACAATTAATAATGGGCCATCTATGTGAGTTACGGCCTCTTTTTGGGCAGAGTTAAGAGATTTTATAAATTCAGAGTTTATCATTTTTAATTATTTTATATAACTTTACTTTAAATGTTTAATTTTACTCTTATATCAAAAAAAAGCTTTTTGAGTTTTTTAAAAAATGTTAATTTTATATTAATTAATATTTTTAATAATTTAAAATTTAGCAACTTAAAAAGGCTTACTAAATTATTTTTTATTGATAAACGGGTCATATTTACATTAATAATCATTTTTTTTTCGGTATTTGTTCATTTATCTACTCCTGCCTTTTATAAAGATAGTTGGGTTAAGGGAATTGTTAAGAATCAATTTGAGAAAGAATTTAACTTTGAAATGGAATTTAGTGATAAGTTAAATTACGCGATTTTCCCAATTCCACATTTTAGGTTTAAAAATGTAAAATTTACTTCTGGCGAACGAGATTTAGCAGAAATTGAATTAATCAAGGTATACCTAACATTTAGTAAATTTTTAGATAAAAATAAAATGAATATTCAAAATGTAACAATTAAAAAAGCAAAATTCAATTTTTATAAGAATGACCTAAAAAATTTGGTTAATTTTTTTAATAAAAAAATAAATGAAAAAAAAATTACAATATTTGATAGTAAGATCTTCTTACTAGACGATGTTGATGACACATATTCAATTATTTCAATAGATAAAAGCCAATCTTTTTATGACAATTTTGAAGTTATGAATAACCTAATTGTTGATGGAGAGATATTCAATAATTCCTTTAAGCTAAAGTTAAAAAATAATTTCGTTGAAAAAAAATCCGATTTAGATTTAGTGTTTGATAAGCTTAACAAGCGTTACATTAATACAATTAATTTTAAAAAAGAAAAAAAAGAAGGCAAACTTAGTTATTTAAATTCTCGTAAAAGATATGACACATTTTATTCTTTTGATAAAGATGTTTTAAGTTTTAATTCCGAAGAAAAAATTAATGATAATTTTTTTTATAATGGGAATTTAAAATTTTCACCTTTTTCTTCATATATAAAAGTAAATCTTAAAACTATAAATCTAAAGAAACTTTTAGGAAACGACTCTTTATTTCTTGAAATTTTAAAATCTAATATATTTGATAATGAAAATTTAAACTTTAATATAGAAGTTAAATCAAAAAATATTTCAAATCATAGAAAATTAAAGAATTTGAATTTAAATATAAATTATGAAAATCAATCACTTAACTTTAATCAAAGTAATTTTATACTCGAAGATATTTTGAAAATAAATTTAATTGATAGCAAGTTTCTAAATAAAAAAAAGCAATATTTTCTAGGTAGTTTTGAGATATTAATAGATGATCACTCTAAGTTATATAAGTTTTTTCAAACCAAAAAAAAGTATAGAAGGGAAATAAGCTCAATTTTTATAACTATTAAATATGATTTTATAAAAAATGATCTAATATTAGAAGAATTAATTATTGATGACAAAAAAAATGACAATATTCTGAATTTTATAAAAAGATTTAATCAAGATAATGAAGTTATAGAAAACAAAGTGGATTTAAGAAATTTTTTTAATTCTTTTATTGTAGAACTATAAAGGCTTAATCATTTTTTTGGGATTGACTATTTTATTATATTTTTTTTCATTAATTAATCCTGATTTTAACGCCTCTACCTTTAGAGTGGTTTTATTCTTCAATGCAGTTTTGGCTATTTTTGCTGCGTTGTCATATCCAATATGCGGCGCTAAAGAAGTGACTAACATCAGTGAATTATCTAAATATTCTTTAATTTTGACTTTATCAGCCTTTAATCCCTTTATGCAGAAAAGTGAGAAGTTTTTAGTACTGTCTGCCAACAAATCAATTGATTGTAAAATGTTATGAGCAATTAAGGGTTTAAAAACATTTAATTCAAAATGACCATGTGATCCTGCCATTGTAATTCCATTGTGATTTCCAATAACTTTTACACAAACCATTGTTACAGCCTCTGATTGGGTAGGGTTAACTTTACCAGGCATGATTGAAGATCCTGGCTCGTTTGCTGGTAAAACAATTTCTCCATATCCTGCTCTTGGCCCAGAGCCTAAGAATCTTATATCATTAGCAATTTTCATTAAACAAACAGCTGCAGTATTTAGTGTTCCTGAAAAATTTACAATTTCATCATGAGCTGCTAATGCAGAAAATTTATTTTTAGTTGGTTTAAAGGGAAGCTTAGTAATTTTCTTGATTTCTCTAATAATTTTTTTGTCGAAACCTTTCTTAGTATTAATTCCTGTTCCAACTGCAGTTCCTCCTTGTGCTAAAAAATAGATTTCATTTAAAGCATTTTTAATTCTAAAAATGCAATCTTCCAACTGAGACTGATATCCAGAAAATTCTTGACCTAAAGATAAAGGGGTTGCGTCTTGTAAATGTGTCCTGCCAACTTTAATTATATTTTTGAACTTACTAACTTTTTTTTTTAATTCTTTATTTAACATTTCTAGTGAAGGAATTAATTTATTTTTTGTCTCAATTGCTATTGCTATATGCATAGCGGTAGGAAATACGTCATTTGTTGATTGAGATTTATTTACATGATCGTTTGGATGCACAGGTTTTTTCGTTCCTTTTTTTCCACCTAAAATTTCTATAGCCCTGTTAGCTATAACCTCATTTACATTCATATTTGTTTGAGTACCCGAACCAGTTTGCCAAACTTTGAGTGGAAAATGGTCATCTAACTTTCCAGAAATTACTTCATTTGAAGCTTTTACAATCGCTTTAGAAATGTTTGGCAAAATTTGCTTTTCTTTACCGTGAACAACTGCTGCAGCTTTTTTTATAATTGCTATGGACTTGATAAGAATTGGTCTTACTAAAAATTCTCCTATATCAAAATATTTTTTTGATCTTTGTGTTGATGCACCCCAGTACTTATCTTTTGGGACATTTATAGATCCGATACTATCAAATTCTTTTCTTAATTTCATTGATTAATAAGTAAATATTAAATTATTATGATCATACATTAATTTTAAAAAACTTACAGGAGCAATATGTCAAATTTTAGTAAGGTTGGAATTTTTATGAAAACTTTTGGACAAGATGTTAAAAATAAACCCTCATTTAGCACAGATAAAATAAACAAACTAAGGCTAGATCTCATTAAAGAGGAACTTGAAGAATTGACTGAAGCTATGAAAAATAAAGATTTATTAGAGGTAGCAGATGCTCTTACCGATATTTTATATGTAACCTATGGCGCTGGCCATGCATTTGGAATTGATTTAGATAAATGTTTCGAGGAAGTGCAAAATTCGAATATGAGTAAATTGGATCAGAATGGAGAACCTATTTATAATGAAAAAGGCAAAGTTATGAAAGGACCAAACTATTTTAAACCTGATCTATCAAAATTTGTTAATTAAAACTTGAATGGAGCCAATTAGGAATTGAAATTTTAAATAACCCATTTTTGCTTTTATAAATATGATCTTTAACAAAATTTTTATCTAAAAACTTAATTAGAGCAAATGGATATTTGCCACTAATCAAAACTTTTCCAATTTCAACATTATTATTTATAACTTTATCCCCCTCAGATATTGACCCATCAACAATTTCTATTGGTAAAAGTCTTTTTGAAAGTTTATTTTTTAATTTGATTCTCGCAGTATTCTCTTGACCAATATAACACCCTTTTTTAAAATCAATTCCGTTTAATTCCTCATAGTTACATTCAATACCAAATAACTTGTTTTGTAATTTATTTAAGTCTTTTGGTACAATCCCTAATTTATGACTTTTAGAATAGTAGTTTTCAATTTTATCATTTTTTAAATCTAATTTTTTCAATGAAAGATAGAGTTTTTCTAAATTTATTATTAATCTTGCTCCCAATTTCTCATTTCTTGGATCTAGAATAATTGGGTCTTCTCGATATTTAAATGTATACCCATTAATATCTTTTGCATCTTTCATAGATAAATATTTTTCGTATTCAAAACAAGCTACAACAAATTCATTACTCAAATTTAAAATTTCGATTTTTGATCTTATCTTATAAAGATTAAGTTGCTTAAATATATCTTCAGACTGACTTTTTTCACAATCTATAAAGTATCCTGATTTATGTTTTACAATTATAAATTCAAAAAGAAATTTACCCTGAGGTGATAATAATGATGCAAAACAACTAGTTTGATCTGTTACCTTGTTAATGTCGTTGCTAATAAGGTTTTGTAGAAAATCTTTGCAATCCTTACCGTTAACGTAGAGAATTGAACGATCTTCTAAGATAAAAACGTTTTTTTTCATATTATATTGATATATACCCTTTTAATATAATTATTTTTTTCATAAATGTTAGATTTAATAATCAAAAATGGACAATGCTATATTAATGGTGAGTTAAAAAACTTGGATGTATCTGTCAAGGATGGAAAAATTCATGGGATTGGTAAAATTTCTGAAAAAACTAAAGAAATTATAGATGCTGAGGGATTAATAATTTTACCAGGCTGTATAGATACTCAAACTCATTTCAGGGAGCCTGGATCAACAGATACAGAAGATCTTAACTCTGGCAGCAGAGCAGCTATTGCAGGAGGAATTACTGCGGTATTTGAAATGCCAAATACAAATCCACCAACATCGAGTAAAAAAGAATTTCAAAGAAAATTAGACTTAGCGAAAAATAGAATGTACTGTAATTATGCTTTTTATTTTGGAGCTACAGCTGATAATTCAAATGAACTAGCAGATCTAAAAAATTTAAATGGATGTTGTGGAATAAAACTTTTCGCAGGCTCTTCCACAGGAAATCTTTTAGTTGCTAAAGAAAAAGATATTGAAACTGTATTTCAAAATAGTTCAAAAGTTGTTGCAGTTCACTCTGAAGATGAAGAAATTTTAAATATTAATAAAAAATTGATTAAAAAAGGTGATGTGCATTCTCATCCTGTATGGAGAAGTGAAGAATGTGCAATTTCTTCAACAAGAAGGATAGTCAAGATTGCTGAACGCTATAATAAAAAAGCTCACATCCTACATGTTACAACTAAACAAGAGATAGATTTTTTATCTCAACATAAAGGTAATATTACATTCGAGATTACTCCTCAGCATTTAACAATTTATGCCCCTAATTGTTACGATAAATTAGGTACATATGCACAAATGAACCCCCCTATTAGAGATAAATCCCATTACGATAGATTATGGTATGCAGTTAAAAATAATTTCAATGATACAATTGGTTCAGATCATGCACCACATTTAAAGGTGAATAAAGAAAAAGAATATCCAGATTCGCCATCAGGTATGCCCGGAGTACAAACATTGATGCCAGTAATGTTAAATCATGTAAATGATGGGAAATTATCATTAAGTCAATTAATAAATTTAGTTTGTGAGAATCCTATCAAAATTTTTGGAATTAAAAACAAGGGATTCATTAAAAAGGGTTATGATGCTGATTTTACAATTGTTGATATGAACAAAAAAATTAAAATTCAAAATATCAATATTGAGAGTAAATGTGGTTGGTCGCCCTTTGATGGGGTTGAATTCAAAGGTACACCTGTAATGACAATTATTCATGGTAGAACAAAGATGAAAAATGGTAAAATAATTGGAGATCCTGACGGACAACCTCTAAATTTTCATTAAATTGAATCTTTCAACTTCTTTAATAACTCTAATAATTTCTGTCTTTTTGAGACTAGGGTATATAGGAAGTCTAACCAAACCATTATAAATTCTATTTGTATTTTTCATGTTTGTTCTGCTAAACTTTTTGCCAAAAGATGAGATGTGTAAAGGATAATAGTGAAAAAAACATGAAATATGTTTCTTTTTCATGTGATAAATAAATTTTTCCCTAATTTTGATATTTTTAAATAAAAGAGCAAATACATGGTAAGCGCTTTTATTTTTAGGATCATTTTTAATTACATCAAATTTTTTATTTTCAATTAGGTCAATATTTTTCTTATATATTTTGTAAATATTTTCCCTTTTTTTATTAATTTCGTTAAATTTTATTAATTGGGAATAAAGTAATGCTGCGGGTAGTTCTGCTGATCTGAATTCTGAACCGATATCTTTCCAGGAATAATATCTTTTTTTGTTACCTATAAATGCTCTATCAGTTCCTTTATCAAGTATAATCTTAGCTCTTTTTATAAAATTATGATTATTAATCGAAATCGCCCCACACTGTCCGCCTACTAAATTTTTTGTCTCATGAAAGCTAAAAGCACCAAAGTCTCCGATAGTCCCAAGATGAGAATTTTTATATTTGCCCATAAAACTATGCGCACAATCTTCGATTAAGAATAAATTATATTTTTTTTTCAATTCAAGAAACCTACTCATATCACATGAGTTACCAGCGTAGTGAACAACTATGATTGCTTTTGTTTTTTTATTTATTTTTTTTTTTACAGACTGATAGCTTAAGTTTGCATCATATAAATTCACATCAGCAAATACAGGTTTTGCCCCCCTCAACAAAACAGCGTTAGCAGTTGATGTAAAAGTGTAAGATGGCATTATAACCTCATCACCTTTCTGTAAATTTATTAAAATCATAGAAATTTCAAGCGCACTTGTACAATTTTGAGTTAGAGCAACAAACTTGGAATTAATTTTAGTTTTTATAATTTGCTCACATTTTTTTTGAAAATAACCATCAGCAAATTTTTTGTTTTTTAAAACAATATTGATATATTTACTGTCGTTATTTGAGGTAAAAGGTTTATTGAATTCAATTTTTTTGGCCATCTATTTATAAAATTTTGTTATTAAATTAGTTAATAGATAGTCTATATTGTTTTTAAGAGAAATCTTACCTCTTGAAATAAGTCTCAAGTATTCAAAAGAATTTCTTCTTCTTCTTATCCAATTTTTGTTTAGCAATTTATATTTCTTAGATTGGCCTAAGCTCTCATAATAAGTTAAATTTAAATTTATAGTATTAAATTTTTTTAAACAAAAAAAGGCATAAACACCCATCCTAAAACCTAGCCAGATATTATCAAAATTGTTAGTATATTTTTGATTAACCTTTATAAATTTGTTCATAAATTTCTTTCTAAAACTTATGCAGCTTTCTGGAGCCAAATAAGGCCAAAAACTTAGTGGATTGTTTTTATTTTTTTTCTTTTGCATAGCAAAATCATTTTTAATGAAAGGTAAATTTTGCACAAAATCAATATCTTTTCTTTTTAGAAAAAATTGCCTGATTTTTTCAACTTTATCCTCATGAAAATAATCATCACTATCTAATAAGCATATTATAGAACCTTTTGATTTTTTAAATAGGCTCATATATCCATTCATAGCATCTAAAGCTGCAATTCTCTTTTTTTTTCCTTTATTAAAAAATATTTTAACTTTTTTATTATTTTCAAATTTTTTTAAAGTAATTTTTGAATCGTCTGAAGATTTATCATCGAAAACTAAAATTTCTACATTACTATATTTTTGATTTAGGCAAGAATTTATTGCCCTGGTCAATAATTTACCATTATTATAATTTATAATGAGTATTGAAATTAAAGTTTTTTGTTTTTTCATCAAATAAGGTTTATATGAATAAAAATATTTATAGAACAATGAAACAAAAAAGACTAATCATTTTTATACCTTCTATTGAGGGTGGTGGGGTAGAAAAGAATTTGTTTATTATATCTAATTATTTAAAAGAAAAAATAAATGACATATCTGTTATTACAGTTTCAAAAAAATTTAGGAATAAATTTAATAAGAAAATTAAGTTTATTTCACCTAAAGCAAATTTTTGGGACACAATAGGCAGAAGAAAAAAATTTTTTGTAGGTTTGTTTCTACTTTTTTTGGAGATTTTAAAGAATAGAAATATTCTAGTTTTTTGTTTTCAAGGAAATGTATACTGTACATTATTGTGTAAATTATTAGGTATTAAAATTATTGTGAGATCTAATTCTGCTCCAGATGGATGGTCTCAGAATAAATTTAAACATTTGGTTTTTAAATATGTTTTTAGAAATGCAGATAAAATAATTGTTAACAGCTTAGATTTTAAAAAAAAATTTAAATCAAAATTTAACATTCATACAGAATGTATTTATAATCCACTAAATAAAAAAGAAATAATTGGAAAATCAAAAATCAAAAATAAGATTAAATTTGATAAAAAAAAACTTAATCTAATAAATGTTGGTAGATATACAGACCAAAAAGACCAGATTACACTTCTTAAAGCTGTAAATCTGATTAAAAATAAAGTTAATTTTAATTTGCTGATCGTTGGAAGAGGAATAGAGAAAGAAAACTTACAGGACTATATAAAAAAAAATAATTTATCTAACCAAGTTCAACTTATCGATTATCAGCCTAATCCATTCAACTTAATTAAATCATCTGATATTTTTTGCTTAACATCATTATATGAAGGATTGCCAAATGTGTTACTTGAAACGCAAGTACTTAAAAGATTTATCATTTCCTCAAATTGTCCCACGGGACCAAGAGAAATTCTTTTAGATGGAAAAGCAGGTTTTCTATTTAATATTAAAGATTATAAAAAACTATCAGAACTTATTATATATTACTCTAAAAATAAAAAATTATTATCAAAAAAAATTGATTTTGGTTATAAGAATTTAAAAAGATTTGACTTTGAGCAAAATCTAAAGAATTATTTTGAAATAATCAATTCACTCATTTAATTAAAATGAGTTTACAAGAATTACACCTGTTACAATTAAAAACAATCCAATTATAGACAGCCAACTTAAAGTTTGATTAAAAAAAAGATAACCTAAAATAGCTACGGTAAATATCCCCAAACCGCTCCATGTTGCATACACAATTGCAATCGGAAGTTTATTAACAACAAATGTGAGAAGAAAAAGTGCTGTGATATATAAAATCGCTAGCAGAGTGGTTGGTATTATTCTAGTGAAATTTTGTGAAACAGGTAATAGCATTGTCCCGGCAACCTCGCAAAAAATTGCCCCAACCAAAATCAGATAGGTTTTAAACACTTTTTAAAATATTATTTTTGATAAGATCTTCCTTAATTTCGTCTAAAATCAAAGGGTCATCAATTGTTGGAGGCATTTTATATTCAACATTATCTGCAATCTTTCTTATTGTTCCTCTTAGGATTTTACCTGATCTCGTTTTTGGAAGTCTTTTAATGACTATAGCAATCTTAAAAGCTGCTACTGGACCAATTTTATTTCTAACCATTTGAATGCATTCTTTAGAAATTGTCTCATTATCTTTTTCTACACCTGCTTTTAATACAATTAGACCAATAGGTAACTGGCCTTTTAATTTATCAGCAATACCTAAAACTGCACATTCGGCAACAGATTGATGCTCAGATAAAACCTCCTCTATTGCTCCAGTAGACAGTCTGTGACCAGCAACGTTTATAATATCATCTGTTCTTGACATAATCCATATATAACCATCTTCATCTATATGCCCGGCATCATAGGTTTGATAATAACCTTCATAATTTGACATATAGTTTTCTTTATATCTCTCGTCAGCATTCCAAAGAGTGGGAAAGGTTCCTGGTGGCAAAGGAAGTTTTACAACTATGTCCCCCATTTCGTTTGGTTTAGCAATAGTTTTATCTGATTTTATAATTTTTACATCATAACCAGGTACTGCTTTACAAGCAGAACCATATTTAGTTTTCATCATTTCAATTCCTGTACAATTAGAGCTGATTGCCCAGCTGGTTTCAGTTTGCCACCAGTGATCAATCACTGGAACTTTTAATAAATTTTCAGCCCATTTAATTGTATCTGGATCAGCTCTCTCTCCTGCAAGAAATAGACTTTCAAATTTTGAAAGATCATATTTTGAGAAGAACTTACCTTCTGGATCTTCTTTTTTGATTGCTCTAAAAGCTGTAGGTGCAGTGAATAAAGATTTGACTTTATAATCAGAAATAATCTTCCAAAAAGCCCCAGCGTCTGGAGTGCCTACAGGTTTACCCTCAAATAAAACTGTAGTGCATCCTTTGAATAGTGGTGCGTAAACAATATATGAGTGACCTACAATCCAGCCTATATCACTTGCAGACCACCAAATATCTCCCTCGTTAATATTGTAGATATTTTTCATAGTCCATTTTAAAGCTACTATGTGACCACCAACATCTCTTACTATTCCTTTTGGAGTTCCTGTTGTACCTGAGGTATAAAGAATGTAAGCAAAATCATTTGAATTCATTTCAACGCAATCAATTTCTTTTGCATCTGCAACAACTTCGTCCCAACTAACTTCTTTAGGAGCATTTAATTTGACTTCATGACTTGGTCTTTGAAATAAAATCATTTTATCAATCTTGTGAGTTGCCTGCTTAACAGCTTCATCAACTAAAGGTTTGTATTCTACAGTTCTTCCAGGTTCAAAACCACATGAGGCAGTAATTAATACTTTTGCTTTACTGTCATCAATTCTACTAGCAAGTTCGTTTGAGGCAAAACCACCAAATACAACAGAGTGTATGGCTCCTATCCGTGCACAAGCAAGCATAGCAATCACTGCCTCAGGTATCATTGGCATGTAAATGATTACTCTATCTCCTTTTTTAACTCCCTGATTTTCAAGAGCTCCTGCAAATCTGGAAACTTTTAATTTTAATTCCTTGTAAGTGAACTTACTTTTATTGCCTGTAATAGGACTATCATATATGAGAGCTGTTCTTTCCCCATTGCCTTGTTCAATGTGAATATCTAACGCATTATAACAGGTGTTTGTTACTCCATCTTCAAACCATTTATAAAAAGGCGCGTTTGATTTGTTCAGGATTTTAGTTGGCTCTTTAAACCAAAATATATCTTTAGAGGCCTCTTGCCAAAAAATTTCAGGATTTTCTATAGATTTCTTATATAAGTCGTTAAATTTATTGGACATTAAAATTTGATTCGAGTTTGTACATTTAATAGATAATTATAGTATAAATTGTATTTAATTTTAAAAAGTCAGTAAAATCAATGCTTATTAATGGTAATTTTGTCTTCAATTTACTGTTTTAATTTGGTATTAACCCCCAACTTTGGCTTAGGGAAGCTTAAGCCTAGTTTATATAAACTAACAAAGTAAAAACTAACTAAAGAGGGAGTTTTTTATGAAAAAACTTAAATTGTTTGCTCTTACAGTTGTTGCCCTAATGGGTGTAACAACAGTTGCAAACGCTGCGACCGCTATGTTAGCTCAAGATGATTTCGTTGGAATATCTTTTTGGATAATTTCAATGGGTATGTTGGCTTCAACAGCTTTTTTCTTTATGGAGAGAAGCACAGTTAACCCAGCATGGAAAACATCTGTAACAGTAGCAGGTCTTGTAACTGGTATCGCTTTTATCCATTACATGTACATGAGAGATGTGTGGGTATCTACAGGTGATTCACCAACAGTATACAGATATATTGACTGGTTAATTACTGTGCCATTACAGATGATAGAATTCTATTTAATTCTAGTAGCTGTAAGAAAAGCAAACTCTGGAATTTTCTGGAGATTGTTAATTGGTTCATTAGTAATGTTAATCGGTGGATATTTAGGAGAAGCTGGATACATCAACGCTACACTTGGTTTCATAATCGGTATGGCTGGTTGGGTATACATTCTATATGAAATATTCTCAGGTGAAGCTGGAAAAGCTGCATCTAAAAGTGGTAACAAAGCACTTGTAACTGCTTTCGGTGCAATGAGAATGATCGTTACTGTAGGTTGGGCAATTTACCCATTAGGTTATGTATTTGGTTACTTAACAGGTGGTGTAGATGCTAATTCGCTTAACGTCGTTTACAATTTAGCTGACTTCATTAACAAAATTGCATTCGGTCTAGTAATATGGGCTGCTGCAGTAAGTTCTGGAGCTGGATCAAGAGCTAGATAATAGCTTTTTAAATTAAATTTATAGGGCGAGTATGTTTTTGCATACTTGCCCTATTTTTTTTATCCCTTATAAAGATTTATGCCTAAAATAACTTATATAACTTCAGATGCAAAAGTTCATGAGGTTGATGTTGAGAACGGTCTAACAGTCATGGAAGGTGCTGTTCAAAATGATATTCCTGGAATTGATGCTGACTGTGGTGGAGGTATGGCTTGTGCGACCTGCCATGTTTATGTCACAGAAGATTGGTTTGATAAGCTTCCAAAAAAAGAGGATGGGGAAGAGGATATGATTGATATGGCATATGAGCCAAAAAAAAATAGTAGACTAAGTTGTCAACTTATCGTTTCAGATGATTTAGACGGTTTAACAGTTAATATCCCGTCTAAACAGGCATAAATGATTAAAACAGATGCACTCATAATAGGCGCAGGACCAACAGGTTTATTTACAGCTCATCAATTAAAATTAATAGGTCTTGATTGCGAGGTAGTTGATAATCTAGATAAAATAGGTGGTCAATGTATTGAGCTTTATCCGCATAAACCAATTTATGATATTCCTGCTGTGCCTGAATGCACAGGAGAAGAATTAACAAAAAATTTAATTAATCAGTTAAAACCTTTTGATATCAAATTTCATTTAAGTGAAAGAGTAGAGGAAGTAAAAAAAGATAATATTAATTGGATCGTAAAGACAAACAATGGAAAAATATTTTCAACTCCAAATGTAATTATAGCCGGAGGAGTTGGTTCTTTTGAACCAAGAAAATTTCCTGTAAAGGAATGTGAAAAGTTTGAAAATAAATCTATATTTTATTCAGTAAAAGATAAAAAAATTTTTGATGGAAAAACAGTAGCAATTTTTGGTGGAGGAGATAGTGCATTAGATTGGGCAGTAGAATTATCGAAACACTCTAAAGTAAATTTGATACATAGAAGAGAAGAATTTAGAGGAGCACAAGCTACTGTTGATAAAGTGCATGCGCTAGCAAAAGAAGGTAAAATAAATCTTTTTACAAAATATCAAATGACATCAGTCAAAGGCAATGGTCAATTAGAAAGTATAGATTTAAAAAATGATGATGATGAGAAAAGGAACATAAAAGCCGACTATGCATTGGGTTTTTTTGGTTTAATCATGCAACTAGGGCCAATCGCTAATTGGGGACTTAATTTAGATAAAAAAACTATAGAAGTTGACACAGAAAAATTTGAAACAAATCAAAAAGGAATTTATGCAGTGGGTGATATTTGTAGTTATCCTGGTAAATTAAAACTAATTTTATCTGGATTTCATGAAGGCGCTTTAGCAGCTAGAGCATGTTTTAAATTAGCAAGACCTAATGAAAAATATAGATTTGAATTCACTACAACTTCAAAAAACTTATTGAAAAGACTTGGAAAAAAAGAGTGATAGATCTTTACTCAGCTAATACACCAAACGGTAAAAAAATTAGTATTATGCTTGAGGAAATTGGTTTTGACTACAAAGTAATCAAAGTTGACATAAATAATGATGAGCAATTTAAGGATGAATTTAAGAAAATAAGTCCTTTAAGCAAAATTCCAGTGATTATTGATCATAAAAATAAAAAAACTGTCTTTGAGTCTGGAGCAATCTTGATTTATTTAGCTGAGTTAAGTGGAAAATTTTATAATTCTGAAGAAAGATTAGAAATTAACCAATGGCTTATGGCTCAAATGGGTTATGTTGGTCCAATGTTAGGCCAACACCATCAGTTTCATCATTACAATCCTGGAAAAAGTAAATTTGGTGAGGAAAGATATTTTAAAATTTCTAAACGAATATACAAAGAGTTAGACGAAAGATTATCAATATCAAAATATTTATCAGGTGATAATTACACAATTGCAGATATCGGGACATTCCCTTGGATAGCGAGACACGAATGGCATGATATAGGTCTTAAAAATTATAAAAATCTTACTAGATGGTATAATGAAATTTCTAAACGTGATGCTGTTAAAAAAGGGTTTTCATTTATGAACAAAAATGAGATACCACCAAAAGCTTAATAGTCTTAACTTAGGAATTTAGCAATCTCATCAATGATACAATAATTCCGTGACCAGATAGTTCTATTGCAAGAACTATTATAATTATAAAGATAATATTTTTATTCATCGCGTAAATACAAATAACAATAGAAGTATCCAAAAAAAAGCATAATAAAAGTAAATATATTTTTTGGTAAAATTATAAGTAATTGGATTATGAATTTTTTTTCTCTTTTTTTTAGTCATCTGCGTGAACTTTTTCATTCTTTTCATGTTTTTCTTGAGCTGCTATTGTGTATTTTGCTACTGGTCTTGCCATAAGCCTTTTTAATCCAATAGGCTCAGCTGTGTCCAAACAAAAACCATAAGTTTCATCTTTTATTCTTATCAAAGCTTTATCAATTTCGGAAATTAGCTTGATCTGTCTATTAATTGCTTTCATTTCAACATTTTTATCTGTATAAGAACTTGCTTGATCAACAATATCTGCTGAAATGCTATTATCATCCAAACTTCCGTTGTACAAAGCTTCATTATTAGCTCTTACAAGTTCTTTTCTCCACTCTTGTAACTTTATTCTAAAAAAAACTTTGTGTTTTTCGCACATATATTTTTCATTTTCTTTAGGAATATAAGTTTTAGAAATTTTAATTGGACCTTTATTAGTCTCTTTTGATTTAGTAGATACTTTAGTTTTAACTTTTTTATTAACTTTTGGCTTGATTGTTTTTGTTTTTTTTCTTTTAGCAGTTTTGGGCATTTTTATATTTTGAATTCGAGGGAGTATATTCAGCAAATTAGGGGTGTCAAGTAAGCTTAATTATTGTAAATATTTATTAATGAATGTTTTAAATAGAAATATTAATAATATTTTTTTTATTTTTGCTTTATCTCATTTAATAATTTGGACTTTAGTCCCTTCCTTAACGAACAAGAATTTACCTCTAGATACAATCGAAGCTCTTGCTTGGGGAAGTAATTTAGATTGGGGATTTGATAAGCATCCGCCAATGAGTGCTTTTTTTACAGAATTATTATATCAAATATTTGGTGCCCAAGATTGGGTGTTTTATTTACTAAGTCAAGCATTTGTATTAATAGCTTTTTATTTTGTTTTTAAATTTGCTTATGAAATTTTAGAAGATATTAAATTAAGTTTAATTTCTGTATTATTATTAGAGTCGATATATTTCTATAATTTTACTACACCAGAATTTAACGTAAATATTTGCCAATTACCATTTTGGTCTTTAGTTGTTTACTATTCATGGAAAATTTACAAATCAAAAGAAATTGAATTTATTGACTGTTTTTTAGTTGGATTGTTTGCGGCTATTGGTTTTTTATCCAAATACTTATTTATTTATTTATTAATATCTATTGATTTATTATTCATTTATTTAATTTTCATCAAAAAAATAAAAAAGTTTGACTTTAAATATTTGATAACCATAGAGGTATTTCTTGTACTATTAGTGCCACATATAATATGGCTTTATAACAATGAATTTGCAACAATTGCGTATGGTTTAAAGAGAACGGGTATTGAAGAAACTAATTTGATTGATCATATAAAAAACCCAATCATTTTTTTGATAAAACAAATTGGCATACTCATTCCATTTTTCTTTTTAATCTGGGTTTTGACAAAAAAAATTAAGCTTAGAATAAACCTGAAAAATAAAAAATTAATTTTTTTATATTCAATAAATATTTTACCTATTTTTTTAATTTTAATTACTGCCTTTATAACAGGATCAAAAATAAGAACGATGTGGATGACACCTTTTTATTTATTTTTTGGAGTATTGTTCGTATATATGTTGCGATCTCAAATTGATATAAAAAGGATCAAAGTATTTATATATAGTTTTTTATTTTTATTTTTCTTATCACCAATTATTTATTACTATATTTCAGTTTCTCAAACTGACAAGAGAACTGATTATCCAGGGAAAGATATTGCTAATAAAGTTCAATTTTTATGGGATCAAGATTTTGATAAAGAAATTGAGTTTGTCACTGGAGATGAGTGGAAAGCTGGTAATCTCTCATATCATTTAAAATCACGACCGAAATGGGAAGGGCCAACCGATAATGAAAAATTAAACAAATCTTCACAATTTATTTGTTTAGAGGAAGTTTGTTTGGGAAGATATTAGAATATAAGATTAGTTAAATGAAAATTAAAATTTTGATACCTGTATATAATGATTGGCAGTCCGTATTTAAATTGATAGAAGAAATTGATCAACTTCAAATCAGCGAAAAATTTCAAATTTCAATTTTAATTGTTAATGATGCTTCTAACCATGATCGTTCCACCGAAGAAAAAAAATTTGGAAATATTCAATCAATAAAAATTTTAAATATGAGCAAAAACCAAGGACACGCAAGATGTATTGCAACAGGCTTAAAATATTTATTTGAAAAGAATAATTTTGATTACATTATACCTATGGACGGAGATGGTGAAGATAGACCAGAGGAAATAAAAGATTTTTTAAACAAAATTAAAAATTCAAATAATAAACCTATAGTTGGTGAAAGAATTAAGAGGTCAGAAAACTTGAAATTTAAAGTTTGTTACTTCCTACACAAGTTATTTACTTTTGCTTTTACTGGTCAATTAATTAAATTTGGTAATTTTACATGTTTACCTAAATTAATTGTCGGGAAAATGATAAATGAAAAAGCTACATGGAACAGCTTTTCAGGATCATTAAAGAAAATAGAAAAAGATTTATTAACGATACCCTCGATAAGAGGAAAAAGATATTTCGGTCCATCAAAAATGAGTTTTTACAATTTGATCAAACATTCTCTTTCAATAATTAGTGTCTTTCGGAAAACTTTTTTAATTCGATCAGCATTATTTATTATTCTTTATATCTTATTAATTAAGAGTAATGCCTCCATAATAACTGCAATACCAATCATATTTTTGCTAGTTGCTGTTTATTTAGTTTCAAATCTGTCATTAAGAGAAAACTTAGATGAATTCAAAAAATGTTTAAAACAAATTAAGAACATAGATATTATTCAATGAAAAAAAGAGATCTTTACTACGAGCGTATTCCTACTAAATTTTTTAGAGAAAATGTAAAATATCTGGGATTTATATTAGGAAAAGTAATCAAAGAACAAGAGGGTCAAAAATTTTTTGAAATAGTTGAAAAAGTAAGGAAGTTATCAAAAGCCAATAAAATTAATTCAAATTCGCGTCAAACTAATCAAAAAGTTATAAATGCGGTTAAAAACTTGAGCCCAAAAAATTCTTTTAAATTAACCAGAGCATTTACACATTTTATGAATTTTATTAATTTAGCTGATCAAATTGATGCTTCTAGAAAACTGGACGAGTATGAAAATAGCAAAAAGAAAATATCAAATAATAATTTATTTATAGAGCAAATTTTTGAAGATCTTTTCAAAAACAAAAAACTTTCAAAAACAAAAATTTACAATACTGCCAAAAATTTAAGAATAGGAATTGTTTTAACAGCACATCCTACCGAGGTAAAAAGAAGAACCCTAATTCAAAAATATCACAATATAATTCAAATTCTTGAACAAAGAGACCTTTTAAAACATTTTCCATCAAAGTTAAAAGTTTTAGAAAAAAAACTTTTAGATGAATTGACCATTATTTGGAACACAGACGATTTGAAAAGATTTAAGCCCTCTCCGTTTGATGAAGCAAGGTGGGGTCTTGCAATTATTGAGGATAGTTTGTGGGATACAATTCCAAAGGTTTATAGAAGATTAAATTCAATATTTGTCCAGAATATGAAAAAAGGATTACCTAAAAATTTTAACCCAATTGAATTTGGATCATGGATGGGTGGAGATCGAGATGGTAATCCAAATGTTACTGCAAATGTTACAAAACAAGTAATTTTATTATCCAGATGGGAAGCAGCAAAATTATATGAGAAGGCTCTTACTAAAATTATAAGATCTTATTCCATGGAAAAATGTTCAAAAAAAATCCAAAAAAAAGTTGGTAAATCATTTGAACCATATCGAGTTTTTTTAAGACCTTTACGAGATAAAATGAGGATAACTCATAGATCAATCGAACAACATTTAGTAAATAAAAAACCATTAAATCATAAAAAACTATTATCTTCTCGAGAAGAAATATTAAAACCATTAAGAGTGGTAAGAGAATCTTTAGAGCAAAATCAAAATGAAAATATTGCAAGTGGCGAATTATTAGATTTAATGAGAAGGGCAAAGTGTTTTGGAATAAATCTAGCTAGATTGGATATTAGACAAGAGTCATCTAGGCATAGTCAACTCATCAAGGAATTTGCAAAAAAAAGATTTAATAAAGATTATTCAAAATTAAGTGAAAACGAAAAGATAACTTTTTTAAAAAAAATGATTTTTTCAAAAAAAAATGAAATTAGAAATTTTAAATTTACAAATAAAGAAAATAATGAAGTTTGGTCGACTTTTAAAATTTTAGCAAATGAACCTAGTGAATGCTTAGGTGCTTACGTAATATCTATGACAACATCTGCCTCTGATTTATTATCAGTGTTATTTTTGCAAAAGGAAGCAAATATTAAGAATAAGCTAAGAGTTGTTCCACTGTTCGAAACTCTAGATGACTTAATTAATGCTAAGAAAGTTATGGAGAGGTTGTTTTCACAATCATGGTATAGAAAAATTATAAAAAATGATCAAGAAGTAATGATTGGTTACTCTGACTCTAGCAAAGATGCTGGTAAAATTTGTGCAAGTTGGCATCAGTATAAAGCACAAGAGCAAATTATTAATTTAGGAAAAAAATTTAAAATTAATGTTACCTTTTTTCACGGAAGAGGAGGGTCTCCTGGAAGAGGGGGTGGTCCAATTCAAGCAACATTAAGATCTCAACCTCCAAGCTCTGTTAATGGAAAAATTAGAATCACAGATCAAGGCGAGGTGATTCAGCAAAAATATGGGTATGAGCCTTTAGCTAAATATAATCTATGTAGCTATATAGGCGCTGTTACAGAGGCTACTTTAAATCCTCCCCCAATTCCAAAAAAGAATTGGAGATCATTAATCGAAAAAATGTCAGATATATCAAAAAATTCTTACAGAAAAAATATTAATCAAAATTCTGATTTTATTAAATATTTTAGAACAGTTACTCCTCACAAAGCACTTGGTAAACTATCTATTGGTTCACGACCTTCAAAAAGAAAAAACAACGACAATATCAAAAGTTTAAGAGCAATTCCCTGGGTTTTTGCATGGACTCAAATTCGACTTATGCTCCCAGCATGGTTGGGAAGTGCTGAGGCTCTAAGATATTCATACATAAGTCAATTTAGAAGAACATTGTTTGATATGGAGAGAAATTGGCCATTTTTCAATTCAATGCTTGATATTTTAGACATGGTAATTTCAAAAGCTGATCCTGAAATATCTAAGATTTATGAGGAGTATTTAGCTGACTCAAGCTTAAAGAGAGTTGGAAAAAAACTAAGGTTTCAATTTGATGTAATTAAAAAGCTGAATAAGAAAATTACACCGAGAGAAATAATTACTTCTAGAAGACAATTTAGGACATCCATTATTATTAGAAGTATTTACTCGGAGGTTTTAAATATTATTCAGCCAATAGTTATTAAAAAGCTTAAGAGGTGTAAAAATAAAAAAGATAAAGATTTCTTAAATGATGCTTTATTGACCTCTATAGCTGGAATTTCTGCTGCAATGAAAAATACTGGTTAATTTTTAAAATCTTTTAATTCCAAACTATCTAACCTTAATTGTTGGTAAACAATAAAAATCAGCTGTATCTATTTTAGATGAATATTGTCTTCTCATATTCCATTTTTTGTGAACGCCAGCACTTGCAAGGCTTAAAGTGGATCTACCATATTTATAATTAGTATTATCAATTGATTGCATTAAACTTTTTATTTTTTCGTCTTTTTTGGACGAAAATAAATTTTTTCTTCCATCGTCATTACGTAATCCTGTAAGCATGACACCTGCTTTTTGATAACGACAGCCGTTTTTAAAAATATTTTCTAATATCGCAATCGCAGTTTTAACAGTTTCAATACTATTGTTTGTTGCAATAGGAAAATCAATTGTTTTAGCATTTGAATAATAACCATAATTTCTTTGAAATGGGCTAGTCCTAACAAAAACTGTAATTGCTTTTGCAACTAAAGACTCTGATCTAATTTTTTCAGAGGCATTTAAACAATAATTAGCAACTGCTTCTTTTAGTTCTTGAAAACTTTCTATTCTTTTACCAAATGATCTTGAAACTACACAGCTTTTTCTTTTTGTTTGTGTGGTCTCTAAATCAATACATGGAACTCCTCTAAGTTCCATTGCAGTTCTTGAACTTAAAACATTGGAACATTTTTTGATCCATGTATTAGATTTATTCTTAAGTTGTTTTGCATTGTAAATTCCATTCTTTTGGTAAAACTTCGTAAGTTGTCTACCAACGCCCCAAACATCATTAATTTCAACTTTTTCTAAGATAGGATCTAAATTCTCAATACCAATTAAGCTTGTTACTCCTGATTGTTTTTTCTTTGCAATGTGATTTGCAACTTTACTTAAAGTTTTGGTTTTAGCGATACCAATACTAGTTGGAATCCCAGTCCATTGTAAAACTGTCTCTCTAATTTCTCTTCCAACTTTTTCAACTTCAGAGTCTGGAAAATTAGATAAATCTATGAATGCTTCGTCAATTGAATACACTTCTATTTCAGTATTAAATCTTTTCAGAGTTCTCATTACCCTTCTAGATAAATCTCCATACAAAGAGTAATTTGATGAAAAAACTTCAACTTTATTTTTTACAATAATATCTTTTGCTTTAAAGTAAGGCTCACCCATCTTGATCCCCAGCGCTTTTGCTTCATTGGATCTAGAAATGATACAACCATCATTATTGGATAAAACAACCACAGGTTTTCTTCTTATTTTTGGATTAAATAATCTTTCACATGAAACATAGAAAGAATTACAATCAACTAAGCCTATTTTTTTAGTACGTAGAATGGATGACATAAGTCACAACCCCCCAAATAAAAACATCTTCTTCTTCATTAATTAAAATTCTATTAGAAAAATCTTTAGACCCAGACGATAGAAATTTTTTATCTCTTTCTTGAACTAAAGTTTTAACTACAAGCTCATCATGAACATTTGCAATAACCGTTGAAAAATTTTTTGGTTTTAAACTTTTATCGACAACCAATAAATCTCCATCATTAATCCCAACATCGACCATGGATTTACCCTGAACTCTGATGATGAAAGTAGCTGGAACATTTTTGATTAAATGCATGTTCAGATCGATATCTTCTTCGATATAATCAGTGGCAGGTGACGGGAAACCAGCACCAGCTTTATGCAGATAATAGGGAATAGTTAGTTTCATGTTCTTGTTTTGTTCTAATTTATAGCCTATTTATACAATGCACGCAAGAAGTTGTATTTTGAGTCCGTAATTGAATCAAAAGTGAATCAAAACGTGAACATCAAAACTATATTTTGTATGCTTGTGGATAACTTCAACCAAGGATAGTTTATTTGCTATTACAATGAGAAAATTATTAGGGATAATTCTTCTGAGCTTACTAGTAAGTGGAAATGCTTTTGCCAAAAAGATTAATATAATTTTAGATTGCAAGTATGAGTCAGGTGAACATTTTTTTGTTCATATAAAAGCTGGTAAAGCAAAAATAGATAATTTTAACGTTGATATGCAGGTAAATGAGAATTTTATAATTCTTGATCAAAAATCTTACGAAATAAATAGATATACGTTAAGATTTAATCATTACTATGGAAATAGAGCCTATCCAGGAGCTTGTAAAAAGCTTACAAAGAAAAAAATTTAGATTATGAAAAAATTAGTTTGTCATTGCGGAGCGGTTGAAGCAGAAATTAACTTAGATGGAGATTTAGCTAAAGTAATAAAATGCAATTGTTCTATTTGTAAAAGAAAAGGAGCAATTATGTCTATGGTAAAAAATGAAGATTTTAAAATTGTTAAAGGTGAAGAAAAATTAAAACTTTATCAATTTCATTCAAAAGTTGCCAAACATTACTTTTGCTCAGACTGTGGAATTTATACTCATCACAACCCAAGAATAAATCCAGCGATGACAGGATTTAATGTTGGGTGTATTGATGAAATAGATACTTTTGATATGAAAGAAGTTCCAGTAAATGATGGTCAAAATCATCCTTTAGATAAAAAATAATTCTCATGCAACAATTCAGCTTATGCTTTGGTAGGGTAAAAAAAGACTGTTTAAAGTTCATTAAATCTCAAGAGACAAAAGCTGATAAATTCAAAAATAAAGAAAGGATGATTAAATCTTTCTTAATTCCTCTATGTTTTTGGATCAGTGAAAAAGCTAAAAATAAAAGACCATATTTTGTAGGATTAGCAGGAGGACAAGGAACTGGTAAAACCACAATTAGTTCTTTAATCAGAATTATATTAACAAAATACTTTAAATTAAATGTTTTTAGAATTTCAATAGATGACTTCTATAAAACAAGAAAAGAGCGAATAAATTTATCAAAAAAAGTGCATCCTATGCTTTTAACTAGAGGTGTACCTGGAACACATGACATTAATATGATGCTGAATTTCTTTAGAAAGTCAAAAAGTAAGAAATTTAAAAGATTAAAATTACCAACATTTAATAAAGCTATTGACGACAGGTATAATAAAAAGAAATGGTACGATTTAAAAAAGAGACCAGATGTAATTATTTTTGAGGGATGGTGTGTTGGTGCAAAATCAGAAAAAAATAATACTTTAAAGAAAACAATTAATTCATTGGAAAAGGCAAAAGACCAAAAACAGATTTGGAGAAAATATGTTAACAACCAATTAAAATCAAAATATAAAAATTTATATTCACAATTAAATTGCTTAGTTTATCTAAAAGCAAAAAATTTTAGTTTGTTACAAAAATGGAGATTAAAACAAGAGAGGAAACTTTGGGTTCAAAGCAAAGTAAAATCAAAAATAATGAGTAGAGGAGATGTATTAAATTTTATGCAAACTTATCAAAGAATTACTCAAAATATGTTTAGAAATATGCCTAAATATGCATCAGTAATATTCAATTTAAATAGTAACCATCAAATTAAATCTGCTGTATATAAAAAATAATGAAATTTTTTTTTAAATTTATTTTGATCTTTATTTTTTCTTGTAGTCCTGCTCTCGCAGAAACTTTTAATTCTGCTTTGAAAAGAGCTTATGAAAATAATCCAGAATTAAATGCAGAAAGAGAAAGTATTAATATTTCTGAGGAAGAGTACAAAATTTCGATAAGCTCCTATCTTCCATCAATTACTTTAGAGGGTAGTAAAAGTGAGGAGGATACAGAAAAACTTACTAATAGAGATGGTTCAAATGCTACTATTACTGATGTCGACCCTGAAACAAAATCTATTAAAGTAACACAAACTCTTATTGATTTCGGAAGGGGTGCTGAATTATCAAAAAGTAAAATTGGAATTGATTTAGCTAAAGCAAAACTTAAGAGAAAAGAACAAGATATCTTATATAAAGCTGTAGAGGCCTACACAGGACTAATTTCCTCTAAAGAAAAATTTGTTATCAATTCATCAAATGTAAATTTGTTAGAAAGACAAGTCGAGACTGACAGAATAAGACTAGAAAGAGGAAATATATCTTTATCTGATGTCGCTCAGTCAGAGTCGTCATTGGCAGGAGCTCAAGCTAAATTAATTCAAGCAGAGAATGAACTCTTAACTAGTAGGTTAAATTATGAAAATATAATTGGAGAATTAAATGATATTGAAAGTTTAGATAAAAATTCAATTTTTGATTTAAACTTACCAAATCAATTGAATGATGCAATTAGTATGTCAAAAAAAAATAATCCTGATTTAATCATCGCAAAACTTGATTATGAGCAATCAAAAAAAGATACGATTAGTGCTAGATCCGATTTAGCTCCAACAGCTAAATTATCTTTTGACAGATCAAAATCGGAAGACTT